>JAZBOX010000106.1:0-28896 GCA_036351355.1 Halieaceae bacterium | reverse complement strand
GCAGGGAGACGACACCCTGGGCCTTGAAGAGGTAGTCGTCACCGGGTCGCTCGGATCGCTGCCCGGCGAGGACATCCAGATTTTCGGCTTCGGCAAGTCGCTCCTCGAAACGCCGCGCTCGGCTTCCACAATCAGCGCAGAGCAGCTCGAACGCTTCAACATCACCGATATCGACGAACTCGTGGCCTTCGCACCCGGTACTTTCACGCAGTCTTTCTTCGGCGTGGCGGGCTCCCTGGACGTTCGCGGAACGGCGAGCGAGACCTACTTCCGCGGCATCCGCCGCATCGATAACCCGGGCAACTATCCGACGCCGATCGGCGCATCGGATCGCGTCGACGTTGTCCGCGGTCCCGCTTCGCCCATTCAGGGACCTGCCAAGATCGGTGGTTACCTCAACTTCAATCCCAAATCCGCGCGCGCGGAGTCCGGTCAGTACCTCGACGAAACCACTGGCGCCGTGTCCTACGAAACGGGCAGTTGGAGCCGCAACGTGGCAACCGCCGAGATCGGCGGCCCGATCAACGATCGCGCGGGCTACTACCTGTACGGCGAATTCGAAGACTCGGACAGCTTCTACGACAACACGGAGACCGAGCAGACCATCCTGCAGGCTTCCTTCGATGTCGACATCAACGACCGACTGGTCATGAAGACCGGCGGTATGTACCACGACTACGACGGCAACCAGGTGGCCGGCTGGAACCGCCTCACGCAAGACCTGATCGACAACGGCACGTACATCACCGGCACGGCGAGTTCGCTGGACTTCAATGGCGACGGCAAGATCTCGCACCAGGAATACAACTCCGTGGGCCCCGTGCCGCTGTCGAACTTCGTGTTCCGCCCCGAGTTCGTAACCGAGGAGAATCTCGCCCCAGAAATGGCGCTGGTGAACCCTGGCACGACCACCCTGGACGAAAGCAACGTGCTTGTTGACCCCAACGACGTTCTCGGCAGCGAAGTGCTCACGCTGTATCTGGATTTCGAATACAGCATGGATAACGGCCTGGTGATCACCAATAAGCTGTTCTTCGAAACCATCGACAACATCAATGAGAACGCCTACGGCTTCTCGCAGTTCGGCGAAGTGGACGTGATCGAGGACCGCCTCGTGTTCGCCTTTCAGAAAGAACTTGGCCCGATGGTTGCGGATCTCCAGCTATCGCCATCGATTCGCCACACAGACTTCGTTCGCGGCCAGGACTTCATTAATGAATACTTTGATCGACGCGACCTGAGTCAGAGCAATGCGCAGCGTGACGCCTCGCTCGACACGCGCCTGCTGTCGACGCAGATCAACGACGACTACTCCGAGTACCAAAGCGGCAATTACACTATGATAGGCCTCGCGGCCCTCGGCGACTTCAAGTTCGATAACGGCCTGGCGGTAACGCTGGGCGTCCGTCAGGACTGGGTCGACGCCGAGTCGAACACACCCGTGGAGCAGCTGCTGTTCCCGGAAGGCGCGATCCCGCGGGCCACAGATTCGGACGAACTGCTGTCCTGGTCGGCGAGCATCAACTGGGCTACGCCCTTTGGCCTGATTCCTTATTTCACGATCGCGGAGCAGGCCACGCTGATTGCGGGCCAGGTCGGCGACCTGCCCACAGCACAGATCGCGAGTAACGCATGGACCGACACGTCCGACCTCTGGGAAGTCGGCCTCAAGGGCAGCTTCCTCGACGATTCGCTGTACTTCGCCGTGAACTACTACGAGCAGGAACGCGTCGACTTCAACGCCCAGGCCATTGTCACCAACCCCACGAGCCGCACCGAGGGCATCGAGGGCGAGCTGCGCTGGGTAGTGACAGAGGATCTCGTGATCACTGCGGGCTGGACCAACATGGAAGTGGTCATTGTCGAAGCCGCGGAGACCGGCGGGCAGTTCAGCTTCTTTGGCGCCGATGACATTCCGCAGATTGACCCGGCCCTGCTGTTCGGTGGCCAGATCATCGGCATTCCGACTTCGCCAGATGGCCAGCGTGCCGGTATCCCTGAGAACATTTACAGCCTCACGGGCACCTACGCATTCACGGAGAAGCTGGCCATCAGCGCAAGTCTCATCGACGTGGATTCAACGATCTCCGGGCACTCCGGCGCGGTGCAGCTCCCAGCGTACACCCTGCTCAACGCCGGCCTTGTCTATGAGACCGATTCCTGGCGCTTCCAGCTCAACGCAAAGAACCTGACCGATGAGCGCTATTTCCGTTCGAACTTCCCGGACCTGTTCGGCAGCCAGATCGTGCTGCCGGAATTGCCGCGCAACTTCCAGGCGCGTGTTGCCTACAAGTTCTGACAGGAAGACCCTCCCAAAGCCCTCGAAAGAGGGCTTTTTTGTGCCCCCGATTTTCGCCCGGTGGCATACTGACACCGCGATATCGGGGCGCCAACCCGCCAAAGCCATGAACGGAGTCCGCTGAACATGCGAGAGGCAATCGACCGTTTCTTCGGCCTGTCGGCCCAGGGCAGCAGCATCCGCCAGGAGGTCATGGCGGGCGTGACGACCTTCCTCGCCATGGCCTACATCACGGTTGTAAACCCCAGCATCCTGTCCGCGGCGGGTATGGACTTCGGCGCGGTCTTTGTCGCGACCTGCCTCGCGGCGGCTATCGGCACGGCGGTGATGGGGCTTTATGCGAACTATCCGGTTGCCCAGGCACCGGGCATGGGCCAGAACGCGTTCTTCACCTACGGCATTGTCCTGGGTATGGGCTTCAGCTGGCAGAGCGCTCTCGGCGCCGTGTTTATCTCGGGCCTGATCTTCATCGCCCTGTCCGTATTGCCCGTCCGCGAATGGCTGATCAATGCGATACCGCGCTCGCTCAAGCTGGGAATCTCCGCGGGCATTGGCCTCTTCCTCGGCATCATCGCGCTCTCGGGCAGCGGCGTTATCGTCGCCAACGAGGCCACGATCGTGAGCCTCGGAGACCTCACGAAAATACCCGCGATACTCCTGCTCACGGGCTTCGTGCTCATCGCTGCGCTGTCGGCACGCGGCATCGTCGGTGCAGTGGTGATCGGGATGCTCGTAGTCACGCTCCTCGGCTGGGCGACGGGAGCGGCCGAATTCGCCGGCGTGGTCTCGGCACCGCCAAGCCTGAGCACCTTCCTGGAACTCGATATCTCGGCGGCGCTCGACCTGTCGATGGTCACGGTAATCCTCACGCTGCTGCTGGTCGACGTTTTCGATACGGCGGGCACGCTGGTCGGCGTGGCCAACCGCGCCGGCATGCTCGATGAGGCCGGCCACTTGCCGCGACTGCGCCGAGCGCTGCTGTCGGACTCAAGCGCCACCGCCGTCGGCGCCCTCCTTGGCACCTCCTCGACAACGAGCTACATCGAGAGTGCCGCAGGCGTGGAGGCCGGAGGACGCACGGGACTCACCGCGCTCACCACGGCAATCCTCTTTCTGCTCTGTCTGTTCATTGCGCCGCTGGCACAGAGCATCCCGGCCTTTGCGACCGGCGCGGCGCTGCTGTTTGTTGCCACCATCATGGCCCGGGCCCTCGAGGATCTCGAATGGGGCGAGGTCGGCGAGAGCGCACCCGCCGTGGTCACCGCCATTGCCGTTCCACTGAGCTACTCCATCGCCGATGGCATCGGTCTCGGCTTCATCACCTACGCGCTGGTGAAGATTGCCTCGGGCAACGCCCGCCGCTGCCCCCTCGCCGTCTACGTGGTCGCCGCAATCTTCATGCTAAAGTTCGGCTTCCTTTCCTGACCCCGACGAACAAGCACCCTCGCGCATGGAAAAAGTCTATATCTCGGCCAACGATCTATTGCTCGACTCATTCCGTCTTGCAGAAAAGATCGTGGCCAGCGGCTATCGTCCGGACTTTATCGTCGGAGTCTGGCGCGGCGGCGCACCCGTCGGCATCGCGATCCAGGAGTACCTGTCCTACGTTGGCGTGGAAGCGGACCACATCGCGATCCGCACATCGTCCTATACGGGAATCAATGAGCAGGGAAAGACCGTACGCGTGCACGGGCTCGACTACCTCATCGACAACGTCAATGCCGAGGACGATGTACTCCTCGTCGACGACGTGTTCGATTCAGGTCGCAGCGTAAAGGCAATCTTCGAAAAACTCGCAGCGAAGTGCCGGCGCAACATGCCGCAGAACCTCAAGGTGGCAACGCCCTGGTATAAGCCCTCGAAGAACGTCACCGACATCACCCCCGACTACTACGTCCATGAAACGGACGCGTGGCTGGTCTTCCCGCACGAACTCGTCGGCCTTACGCAGCAGGAAATCCTCGCCAACAAGGGCGAGCTGGCTTCAACGCTGACCGATCGCCTGCGCGACGCGAGCTGAGCTTTCTTGGCGTTGAACAAGCCGCTTTAGGTTGAGCGAGGTTCCGGGCGAAGCGCCGGGTATTCCCTTCAGTCGCTGGTCTGCGACACGCTCCTTGCGGAAACACCCAACGCTTCGCCTCACCCAGATGCACGCGATGCATCAATCTCAAACGACCAAGAGGCCGACTCCCGCGAGGACCACGGAAAGCCTCCGCACCGACCTGAGCGCGGTGCGGCGTGTTTGCGAAGGGAGCGTGTCGCAGATCAGCGACCGCAGCGAATACGGCGTGCCGCGCGAGGAGCACAGCACGGCATCGGCATCGGCATCGGCATCGGCATCGGCAGCTACAGCTTGAGCGCATCAAACTCGGCGAGGCGTGTCAGGAGTTCGTGCAGCGGACCCTCGACCTGCTCGCGCGAACCGGCCTCCGTGAGCCGACTGATCGCCGAAACGATCGCGATCCAGCAGCGCATGTGGCGGGTGCTGAGTTGCGCGGCGATGTTGATGAGATCGCGTGCGAGCGGAAGCGTGGCGACGGCAACACGCTTGAGGGCGACGAGGTGCTCGATGTCGAGCTGCGAGGTCTCAATGCGCTCGAGGAGACGCCCCACGAGCTGCGGCTGCGACTCGAGCACGCGCGTGTCGGCGGGCTCCGCATCCGGACCGAGGAAAGCGAGATCGAGCTGCGACAGAAAATCACGCAGCGCACTGCGCAGGTTCAGCCACAGCTCGCGCCGCCGGTAGAGCTCGCGGATCTGCTGAATAAAGGTGAACAGGCCGACGAGAAAGAAGCCTTCGAGGCAGAAGCCGATCAGTTCCGGCAGCAGGTTTTCGCGAAAGGAGCTGTCATCAGCCTGCGAAAGGAACAGCGCGTAGAGCGCGATACCGCTCAGGCCGAAGACCACGAGCGGCAGCACCAGCAGCCAGCGATTCACGCGTCGGTGCTCGCCAGGGCTTCGAGAATACGGGCGATGCGTCGGGCCTCGGCGGGTGTCAGGTCCTGCGGCAGGCCGTGCAGGTAGACGATCCGGTTGGGCCCGAGGGGAATGGGAAAGACGTCAGGGCGGTATCCGTCGGAACGCAGTTGCACCGCTTCGAGAGCACGCGCCTCGATCTCTTGCATGCGCTCAGGGCTCTCTGCCTTCAAGCGGCTCTCGTCCACCGCATAGGCTGCCTTGGTGACCGCGGAATCACCGCTGCGGGTCGACGGCCCGGCGCTCGGGGGTGTGCTGCCGCGCGCCCCCCTATCTGCCGGCGACGGATCGCCGAGATAGTCGCCAAGATAATCATCGAGAGCCTCAGCGAGGCGCTCGGCATAGACCAGGGCGACCTCGGCGCGAAGGTCGGCGCGGGGGCTGTCGACGATCCTGCGACGAAGCACTCCGATATCGAGAGCGCGCAAGTCCGCGGCTTCGCCCGCGTCGAGGAATGGCAGCAGCGCCTCGGCGGCCTTGCGCCGACTGCGCGCCGTCGCCGGTCGCAGGCGACCGGTGACCGCTGCCTCGCGCAGGTAGGCAAGCAGACCTCGACTGGAGAATTCTTCGCTCATCGAAACGATGCCTCGGGCTCGCCTCGATTGTGACCGATCGGGTAAGAGGTGAGAAGCGCCCTACGGTGGGACAGGGCGCGACGTATCAGGGCCGCAGCCTCATCAGGCCGCGGCGCGCGAACCCTCTTCGGCGCGCTCGACGGCAATCGCCGGCGGCTCGAAGCGGTCACCGTAGCGACCAGCGAGCTCGCGGCAACGGGCAACGAAACGATCGTAACCGTAGGTGCTCACGAACTGGATCAGGCCGCCGGTCCACGCCGGCGCACCGATGCCCATGATTGAACCGATGTTGCCGTCTTCCTCGCTGCGCAGCACACCGCTCTCGAGGCACTTCAGCGCTTCGATAACCTGACGGAAAAGCAGGCGGTCCCTGAGGTCAGCCTCCGGCAAACACACATCGGAGCGGTAGTAGAGATCGAAGAGACCAGGCCAGATCTTCTTCGATCCGTCCTCGGCGTACTCGTAGAAGCCGCCACCGTGATGGCGCCCGCCGCGGCCGTTCTCGACCACCATCGTGTTGACCACGGAACGCGCGACGCTGCCGTCGCCCCACCTGTCGAGCACGCCCATCTCTTCCCAGGTTTCCCAGGCCTTGCGCGACAGCTCCATGCTGACTTCGTCATAGACCTGCAGCGGGCCCACGGGCATGCCCACGGCCTTGCCCATGTTGTCGATCAGCACCGGGTGTATCCCTTCGCTGAGCAGGCGTACGCCCTCGTCGAGGTAAGTGCCGAAGGTCCGCGAGGTGAAGAATCCGAGCGAGTCGTTGACCACGATCGGTGTCTTTCTGATCTGCTGCGTGTAGTCGAAGGCCTTGGCCAGCGCCTCGTCCGAGGTTTTCTCGCCAACGATGATCTCGACCAGCGGCATCTTGTCGACGGGCGAAAAGAAATGGATACCGACGAAGTTCCCGGGTCGAGCACTTGCCTCGGCGAGCTGCGTGATCGGCAGCGTCGAGGTGTTCGAACCCCAGGTACCGCCTTCGGCGAGGTAGCCCTCGAGCTGCCGCGTGACGTCCTGCTTGAGCTTGATGTTCTCGAAGACGGCCTCGATGATCAGGTCGCATCCGTCGAGGTCTGCGTCAGTCGCCGTCGGATGAATCCGCGCGAGCACGGTCTCTCGCTCCTCGGCGGACATGCGACCGCGCTCGACCCGCTTGTCGAGGAGCTTCTTCGAGTAGCCCTTGCCCTTCTGCGCCGCGTCGAGGCTCACGTCCTTGAGTACCACCTCGATGCCTGCCATCGCCGACACATAGGCGATGCCCTGCCCCATCATGCCGGCACCGAGCACGCCAACCTTTTCGGTTTTCTGCGGCGGAACGCCGGCGGGCCGGCTGGCACCCGCATTGATCTTGTTGAGCCCGAAGAAGAAGGTGCTGATCATGTTCTTCGCCTGCGGCGTGAGCGTCAGCGCGGCGATACCGCGGGACTCGACCACCAGCGCCGTTTCAAGATCGAGCTTCAGCGCCTGCACCGCAATGTCGAGAATCTTCTCCGGTGCCGGCAGCAGGCCGCGCGTCTTCTGCATCAGCATCGCCGTGCCGCCGGCGATGGCCTGCTGGATCTTCGGCGAGGTGATGCCGCCACCGGGAATCCGGTAGTCCTTGCGATCCCAGGGCTGCACTGCCGCCTGCGGATCGTCGCGATGAGCGAGGATCCACTCCCTGGCCCGGGGCACCAGCGCATCAGCATCGGTGACGAGCTCGTGGATGAGTCCCGCATCGAGCGCCTTCACGGGATCGACGCGCTTGCCCTCGAGGAGGAAAGGTAGCGCTGCCTCGAGGCCCAGCAGCTTGGTCATGCGCACCACGCCGCCGCCTCCGGGCAGCAGGCCCAGCGTGACCTCGGGCAGGCCGATCTGTACCGAGCGCTGGTTCAGCGCGATGCGGTGGTTGCAGGCCAGGCACAGCTCGAAGCCCCCGCCGAGCGCCGCGCCGTTGATCGCGGCAACAACGGGCACAGTGAGCTTCTCGAGACGACGCAGCTGATCCTTGATCCGCGTGATCCCTTCCATGAACTCGCCGACACGCTCCGGCGTGACCGCGACCAGATCATTGAGATCACCGCCGGCGAAGAAGACCTTCTTCGCCGAGGCAATCACCACGCCACCGAGCGCCGTCTCCGCTTCGAGCTTGTCGACGACCTCGCCGAAATCCCTGCGGAACTCTTCGTTCATCGCGTTCACGGGCCCGCTCATGTCCATCGTCACGGTGACGATCCCGTCAGCGTCCCTGTCGTAGTGCATAGTCATAGGAAAACTCCCTGTGCCCGCCGCGTCAGACGCGCTCGATGATCGTCGAGATACCCATACCGCCACCGACACAAAGGCTGAGCATGCCGCGGCGGAGGTCGCGGCGCTCGAGCTCATCGAGCATCACGCTGACCAGCATGGCGCCGGTGGCGCCCAGCGGGTGCCCCATCGCGATGGCCCCGCCGTTGACGTTGGTGACCTCGTGGTCGATATGCAGATCCTTCATGTAGCGCAGGGCCACGGAGGCGAAGGCCTCGTTGATCTCCCACAGATCGATGTCTTCCTTGCTGAGTCCCGCCTTTTCAAGACACTTCTTTGCGGCGGGGCCAGGGCCCGTGAGCATGATGATCGGATCCGTCGCGAGGACCGCCGTGGCGACGATTCGCGCGCGTGCCTTGAGGCCGAGGTCCTTCCCCGCCTTTTCGCTGCCGATGAGCACGGCGCTGGCACCGTCGACGATGCCCGATGAGTTACCCGGCGTGTGCACATGGTTGATGCGATCGAGCACCGGGTATTTGCGCATGATCACGTCGTCGAAGCCGAACTGGCCGATCATCTCGAAGGAAGCATTCAGCCCACCGAGGCCCTCGACGGTGGTGTCGGGCTTGATGAAATCGTCGCGCTCGAGAATCGTCACGCCGCTCTCGTCACGCACGGGGATCACGGATCTGTCGAAGTAGCCGTTGTCGCGCGCATGCGCGGCGCGGCGCTGCGACTCGGCGGCGTAGCGATCGACGGCCTCGCGATCCCAGCCCTCGAGTGTCGCGATGGTATCGGCACCAATGCCCTGCGGCACGAAACCGGTTTTCGCGGCGAAGGCAGGGTCCGAGCTCATAGGGCCGCCGTTGGAACCCATGGGCACGCGCGACATGGACTCGACGCCCCCGGCGACCACGAGGTCTTCCCAGCCCGAGGCGACCTTCTGCGCGGCAATGTTCACGGCCTCGAGACCCGAGGCGCAGAAGCGATCGAGCTGCACGCCGGCGACGGACTCGTCCCAGTCGGCGTTCTGCACGATCATCTTGGCGATATCCGAACCCTGCTCACCGATCGGCGTCACGCAGCCCATCACCACGTCGTCGACGTAGGACGTATCCAGGTCGTGGCGCTCCTGCAACGCGCGGAGCAGGCCGGCGCCGAGATCGAGAGGCTTCACCTCGTGGAGGCTTCCGCCGGGCTTTCCCTTGCTTCGCGGCGTGCGCACCGCATCGTAGATGTAGGCTGCGTGGGGCATGTCTGGGCTCCTGGCGGACGGTAGTCGGAGCCGGATACTCACCTCAGCTCGGGCGGCACTCAATGATCGCTGGCGCCAGCAAATTAGACCGTAGGTGACAGCGCCGCAGCGGCTTCGCGCGGTCCATGATGCAGGCCGACATCCGCTTCGCGTCGGCCCGGACGCCCGGCCCCAGGGCCCGAAAAACCGCGCCCGGCAGACTCAGTCGCGGTCGCCGCGCAGATGGCGCGCGTGGAAGGCGAAGTGCTCATCGATAAAGGAGGCGATGAAGAAGTAGCTGTGGTCGTAACCATCGTGTCGGCGGATTGTTGCGGCGTAGCCCGTATCCGCGCAGGCCTGCTCGAGAAGCTCCAGGCGCAGCTGCGACCCGAGAAAATCATCGGCGCTGCCCTGATCAACGAGCAGGGGCAGCTGCGCCCGGGCCGCGCGCAGCAGCTCGCAGCTGTCGTGCGCTTTCCAGGCTTCGCGATCATCGCCGAGGTAGCCGCCGAAGGCCTTTTCACCCCAGGGGCACTGCGTTGGCGCGCAAATCGGCGCAAAGGCCGAGACGCTGCGAAAGCGATCGGGATTGCCAAGGGCAATGGTCAGCGCGCCGTGGCCACCCATAGAGTGTCCCGAGATCGCCTGTGCAGCGCCATCGATGGGATGCTCGGCGATCACCAGCGCGGGCAGTTCCTCGAGCACGTAGTCGTACATGCGATAGTGCTGCGCCCAGGGCTCCTGCGTGGCGTTCACGTAGAAGCCGGCGCCGAGGCCAAAGTCCCAGGCGCCCTCGGGATCATCGGGGACACCCTCGCCGCGAGGGCTCGTATCGGGGGCGAGGATCGCAAGACCATGCTCGGCCGCGGCGCGCTGGGCCCCGGCCTTCTGCACGAAGTTCTCGTCGCTGCAGGTCAGCCCCGACAGCCAGGTCAGCAGCGGCACGCTCCCCGCCTCAGCCTGCGGCGGAAGATACAGGGAGAAGAGCATGTCGCACGAAAGCACGACGGATCGGTGGCGAAAACGCAGCTGCCAGCCACCGAAGGAGCGGGTTCGTGCAACAAGCTCCATCGCCATCAGTAGACAACCACGGAGCGGATGCTCTCGCCGGCATGCATCAGGTCGAAGGCCGTGTTGATCTCGTCGAGAGGCATCGTGTGGGTAATCAGGTCGTCGATGTTGATCCGCCCGTCCATGTACCAGTCGACGATCCGCGGAACGTCCGTACGCCCGCGCGCACCACCGAAAGCCGTTCCGCGCCAGCTGCGTCCCGTCACCAGCTGGAAGGGGCGCGTGGCAATTTCCTGGCCGGCGCCGGCAACGCCGATGATGCAGCTCTGGCCCCAGCCCTTGTGACAGCACTCGAGAGCCTGACGCATCACCTTGACGTTGCCGATGCATTCGAAGCTGAAGTCGACGCCGCCACCGGTCATCTCGACGATATGGCCGACCACGTCGTCCACATCCTTCGCGTTAACGAAGTCGGTCATACCGAAGGCTCGTCCGAGTGCCTCGCGCTCGGGATTGAGGTCGACGCCGATGATGCGTCCCGCGCCGACCATACGCGCGCCCTGAATCACGTTGAGACCGATGCCGCCGAGCCCGAAAACCGCCACCGTCGCGCCGGCTTCGACCTTCATGGTGAAGGCGACGGCACCGACGCCCGTGGTCACGCCACAGCCGATGTAGCAGATCTTGTCGAAGGGTGCGTCCTCGCGGACCCTGGCCACGGCGATCTCGGGAAGTACGGTGTAATTCGAAAAGGTCGAACAGCCCATATAGTGAAGCAGCGGCTTTCCATCGAGGGAGAAGCGGCTGCTGCCATCGGGCATGACGCCGCGACCCTGTGTTTCACGGATCGCCTGGCACAGGTTGGTTTTCGGGTGCAGGCAGAAGTCGCACTCGCGGCATTCGGGCGTGTACAGGGGAATCACGTGGTCGCCGGGTTTGACGCTGGTCACGCCGGGCCCCGTCTCGACCACGACTCCCGCGCCCTCGTGGCCGAGGATGGCCGGGAAGGCGCCCTCGGGGTCATCTCCCGACAGCGTGAAGGCATCCGTATGGCAGACGCCGGTGGCCCTGATCTCAACCAGCACCTCGCCGGCGCGCGGACCCTCGAGGTCGACCTCGGCGATTTCCAGCGGCTTTCCCGCCTCAAAGGCGACTGCGGCACGTGTTTTCATCAACGCTCTCCCGGGTTTTTCAGTCTCTGCTCGCGCCTCGATCCGGGACACGGCTCGAGCTGGAGCAAACGAAAGGGGCGGGAGTTAAACACGGATGAAGCCGCAGATAAATCAGGCCGACAGGCAGCGATGATCGGGCAGTGGCGTGCTGCGGTCGTCGCTACTGCGCGCAGCGCGGGATCGCCGACGGCGACGGCGCGGCCGCGGGGATTCCTTGGCTCGCACCTCCGGCGCCGCACGCGTGAAGCCCGGTACCGCCGCAGGTGGAATTCGCTGCCCCGTGAGTCGCTCGATCCCCCTCAGCAGCGCCTCGTCTTCGGGCGTCACCAGTGAATGCGAGCGGCCCGCAGCGCCGGCGCGCCCCGTACGGCCGATCCGGTGCACGTAATCCTCGGCGACCGCGGGCAGATCGTAGTTCACCACGTCGGGCAGCTGATCGATGTCGAGGCCGCGCGCGGCGATGTCAGTCGCAACGAGCACCTGAAGATGCCCGCCCTTGAACTCCTCCAGCGCGCGCTGCCGAGCGTTCTGACTCTTGTTGCCGTGGATCGGCGCGCTCTTGATGCCCTCGCTTTCGAGGCGCCGGCTCAGGCGGTTGGCGCCGTGCTTGGTGCGCACGAAAACCAACGCGCGATGCCACTGCTGCTGGCGCAGAAGATGCAGCAGCAGCGGCGTTTTCTGATCGCGATCCACGTGGTAGGCGCGCTGCTCAACGCGATCGGCGGTGGCATTCTCCGCCGCCACCTGAACCTGCACGGGATCGTCGAGGTAGCGCCCGGCAAGGCGCCTGATATCTGCAGAGAAGGTCGCCGAGAACATCAGCGTCTGACGATTCTTCGGCAGGCGCGACACAATGCGCCTTAGATCGTGGATGAATCCCATGTCGAGCATGCGATCGGCCTCGTCGAGCACCAGCACCTCGAGATCGTCAAAATGGAGCAGACCCTGGTCGGACAGATCGAGCAGGCGCCCCGGCGTCGCCACGAGCAGATCGACCCCGGGAGCCAGGGCGCGGATCTGCGGCGTCAGCTTGACGCCGCCAAAGACGACCTCGCAGGACAACTCGAGATACTTCGCGTAGGCGCGGGCGCTTTCATGAACCTGGAGCGCCAGCTCGCGTGTAGGAGTCAGCACCAGCGCACGCACCTGCTTGGGGCGCGGCTTGCCGACGAAGGCAAGACGCTGCAGCAGAGGGAGCGCGAAGGCGCCGGTTTTGCCCGTGCCGGTCTGCGCAGCGGCGAGGACGTCGCGTCCGTCGAGCACGAGCGGCACGGCCTGGGCCTGGATCGGCGTAGGGGTGGTGTAGCCCTGGTCGGCGGTGGCGCGAACCAGGTCGGGCGCGAGCCCGAGGTCATCAAAGGTCATGGCCGTTCCCATCAGCATCGGCTTTGGCCGCCTTCGCGGCGCGTCCGTTCGGGACCGCGTGGCGGTCCTGCCGTGGCGCCGGATACTGCTCTGGGGTCTCTCCCCGAGCCCGCGCCTGCGGCTGCTGACGGGTTTAACGCACTGTCAGCTGGTGCGATAAGCCAAGTGTAGCGCAAAAGTGTAAAAAAACCAGACACTCTGCCGCGCTTGTCGCGCGTTATTAAAGTAAATCCTTAACTGAATCCTCAGGGGGGTTTCTCAACTTGCGCCGCGACCCGGCGCGCTGTTCTAGAAACTACTTGAAGAATTGTGGCCGTGTTCAGGCGGCTCGGCGGTGAGCTCCCGACCACCCGCAAACACGCGAGCGATCTGTCCGACCGCCGGGTCGAACAGCAGCAGGTCCGCGCGCAACCCTTCGCCAATACAGCCTGTGCCCTCGGGAAGGCGCAGCGCCCGCGCCGGGTTGCGCGTCATGCCGGCGAGGGCGAGTTCGAAAAGCAGGGCGTCTTCGCGAAGGAGTTCCGCCAGCAGCGCGGGCAGGCAATAGGGCGAGGCAGCCGTGAGCCCTTTCAGTTCGCCGTCCACGTACACGGGCAGCGACCCCCCCGCGTCCGAAGACAGGGTGATCTGCTCCGGTGACGCACCCGCAGCGATGAGGTGGCGCAGCGCATCGGCCGCGGGTACATCGCCGGCATCGATCAGCTTCTCCGTCGTCGATACGGTGATATCGACGAAACCGCCGCCGAGCGTCCAGGCCGCCGCTTCGTCGAGGAGCGCCCGCGAACGGTTCACGTGCGTGGGATAGAGACAGGCGGGCGCCAGATCGCTGTCCTCGATCGCGGCGCGCAGCAGAGCGAGGCGCGAGGCGCCAGCGCCGACGTGAACCAGCACCGTACCGCCGACGCCGGACAGAATGCCCCCGAGCTGCGTTTCCGCGGCGAGGCGACGCAGCTCGGCCGCGCTCGGCTGCGTACCGCGATGGTCGGCCACCGCCACTTCACCGACACCGATCACCGGTTCCACGAGATACAGGTCGCGGGCCACGTCGCCCGTGAGCGTCGGCGCCGGCACGCGGTAGGCACCGCTGTACATCCATGCATTGAGCCCCGCCGCGCGCAGCGCCATGGTGCTGCCATAGAGCACATCAAGGCTGCGGCCTATCGAGTCCGTCCCCAGAGCCCCGACGGGACAGGTCACACCGGCGGCGACGAAGGCAGAGGCCTCCATCTCCGGGGTGCGATTGCCGAAGCCTCCCTCCCCTCCGCCGCCGCAGGGATGCGTCAGCGCGTCGACGAGACCCGGCAGCAACAGCTGACCCTGCACGTCGATCACCGTATCGGCCAGTGCGGGATCGATGCGCTCGGCGATGCGCAGCACACGGCCCGCGCCGATCAACACGTCGCGTCGCCCGACGGGGCGCGGATCGAATACCTCGGCAGCCTGGAGCAGAATCATTGGTCGTTCTCCCTGGTACAGCGGGCAAAAAATTCCTGCGTGAGCTCGCGCTTCTCGTGCGACAGGAACACCACGAGATCGCCGGCCTCGGCCCAGCGCAAGGCAGCGCGGGCGGCAGCGAGCTCGGTCTTCGCGGCGCCGATCGCACCGGCGGCGTAGCCGGCCTCGCGCAGCGCCGAACGCATGATTGCGGCGACCTCGCCTTCCGCGCGACCGCGCGCATGACCATCCATGCGCTTGAGGAGAATGCGGTCGAACCTGAGGGGCTCGGCGGCGAGGGCAAAGTCGCGGATATCCTGGTCGCTGCGGTCGCCCGCCTGTCCCGTGACCAGCATGCGCCGGCGTGCCGGCAGTTTTTCGATCACCGGCATCAGCGCGCCGAGGCCGGCGGGATTGTGCGCAAAGTCGAGGAGTACGGTAACTCCATCGATCTCGTAGACGTTGGCGCGCCCGGGATTGTCGTCGTTGCCGAGCGCGCACAGTCCCTCGGCGATGGTCGCAGCGTCGATCCCCAGGGCATCGGCGACCGCGGCGGCGGCAAGCGCATTGGCGATGTTATGGCGCGCGGCGCCGTCAAAGCTGAGCGGAATATCGCGGACGGCAACGATGGCCCGGCGGTCTCCGTCCTGCATGCGCACAAGCCGGCCGCGGTACAAGCTGAAGCCGCAGCCGCCGGCGGCCAGGTGATCTGCGAAGGCGCGCTCGCGAGGGTCCAGGGCGAACAGCACCACACGCGCCGGCGTCTCGGCGTCGCGGGCAAAAGCCATCAGACGCTCGTCGGCGGCGTTCAGCACGAGGTGCCCGTGCTCGTCGAGGGCCCTGGTCACCGACCACTTCACCGCGGTCAGATCCTCGACGGACTGGATACCGTATTCGCCCAGGTGATCGGCGGCAATATTGGTGATCGCGCAGACATCGGCGCGCTCGACGGCCAGACCCCGACGCAGCAGGCCACCGCGCGCCGTCTCCAGAATCGCCAGCTCGCAGCGCGTATCGCGCAGTACGCGGCGCGCGCCCCCGGGGCCCGCGTAGTCGCTCCGATCGATGAGTTCATCACCCATCGCCAGCCAGTCCGTTGAGCTCACACCGGCACAGAGTCCAGCACACTTCGCGATCGATGCGAGGAGACGCACCGTGGTGGTCTTGCCATTCGTTCCCGTGATCATCGCCGTGGGCACGGCGCGCAGGCGACGCCAGGGCACGTCGTCGGGATGCGGCAGTTCATAGAGGTCCCAGCTCTCACCGTGGCAGCCGGTGCCCAGGGTCAGGCTGTCCTCATCCAGCACCAACGGCGTCCCGCGCTCGCGCGCGGCGCGCAGCAGGCGCATCAGGCGCGGCCGCTCTTCATCGCGGTACGCCGCGCGCAGATCCCGCGCGAGGCGCCGCAGCAGGTGCCGCTGCGATCCCTCGATCCAGTCGCGCGCGGCCTCGAAAGCGAT
Organism: Halieaceae bacterium; assembly: GCA_036351355.1. GTDB lineage: Bacteria > Pseudomonadota > Gammaproteobacteria > Pseudomonadales > Halieaceae > Congregibacter. Next base: position 13,141 of record JAZBOX010000106.1, on the reverse strand, counting down.
TTCATTGAGTTCCGCGAGCGTGTGCAGGCCGTCGACGGGACCGCGCAGCGCCAGGCTGACACCGCCGTCGAAAGGGTGTCGGGCAAACTCCTGGGCCTCGAAGTCGAGCTCATCGAGAAGGCGCCGCGCGTTGCGCTCCCAGGCGGCGGCGAGCACATCGCGGTCGGCCTCGTCGACGCTCACATCGATTACCGCTCCCGGCCCCGACAGAAACGGGCTCGGCCCCGTCAGGCGACGCGAATCGAGCAGGTGCATGGCGCGTCAGTCGTCGCTTTCCCGGGCGATGCGCACGCCGCGCTCATCGCGGATGAGTTCGATGTCCTCCTCCATGGAGAAACTGCCGAGAAACTCCTCGGGCACCTCGACGGCGGGTCGCTCCTGTGCCTCGCCAATCACGTCGTCGCCGGGCTTGAAGTAGATGATCTGCTTCCACGAACGCGTCACCTGGTCCGCCAGGATCAGCAGCAGATCGCCGCCGCGCGCCCGCTTCAGCGCCTCCAGGTTGGCCTCCTCTTCGGTCTCGACGATCTGTATCTGCGCGTCATCGACCCCCGCCTCCAGGAGCCCCTTGCGCAGCAGCTCGGGGATCTCCCGCGGACCGCGTCCGCGCAGGTTGTCGTCGCGACGGCAGATGTAGTGATCGAAGCGTCCGGCGGCAATCTGCGCGACCTCGAGGGCATCCTCGTCGCGGCGGTCGCCGGGAATCGTCAGAACGACGATCTTGCGGCCGTTGATGTCATAGCGGTCGAACACGTCGCAGACCATCTTCACCGCAGCCGGATTGTGGGCATAGTCGAGGATGACCTTGAAGGGGTGCTTGTCGTAGACGTTCAGGCGTCCGGGCGACTGGAAGAAAGTGCTGTCGAAGGTGCGCAGACCGGTGCGGATATTCTCCAGGTCGAGCTTCATGTGATAAGCCATGGCCGCGGCGAACATGGCGTTCTGAACGTTGTGCAGGGCCCGGCCTTCGAGCGTCGCCGGTATGAGGTGGGTCCACAACAGCGGAATGTTGTGACCCTGCTCGTCGTAGAGCGTGATCATGTTGCCGTTGATGCCCTGCTCAAGCACCAGCGCCGTACCCCCGGCCTTGATGTGCTCGCGTACCAGCGGGTGCGACCGGTTCATGGTGACGTAGCAGAGCTTGTCGGCCGTGCAGTAGTCGGCCATCTGCAGGCACAGCGGGTCGTCGGCGTTCAGGACCACCGCGTTCCTGGCGACTTCGACCACGACGCGCTTGACCCGCGCGAGGTCCTCCAGCGTCTCGACCCCCTTGAGGCCGAGATGGTCAGCCGCGATGTTGAGGCAGCAGGCGACGTCCGCCTCGTGATAGCCGAGGCCGCTGCGCAGGATTCCGCCGCGGGCGGTTTCCATCACCGCCGCATTGACTGCGGGATCGCGGAGCACCATCTGCGCTGCCGTGGGCCCGGTCATGTCGCCGGCGACGGTCAGGCGCTGGTCGATGTACACGCCGTCGGTGCTGGTCTGCCCGACGATGTACCCCGCCATCTTGAGGATATGGGCGAGCATGCGCGACGTCGTGGTCTTGCCGTTGGTGCCCGTAATACCGGCGATGGGAATGCGCGATGGGCTGCCGTCGGGAAACAGCATGTCGATGACCGGCCCCGCGACATCGCGCGACTCACCCTCGGAGGGGGCAACGTGCATGCGGAAGCCGGGCGCGGCGTTGCACTCGCAGATGCCGCCGCCCACCTCGCGGTACGAGCGGGTGATGTCCGTGGTGATGAAATCGACACCGCCGACATCGAGACCAAGAGCAAGAATCGCGCGCTCGGCCATGATGCGGTTGTCAGGATGGATCACGTCGGTGACATCCACGGCGGTGCCGCCGGTGCTGAGATTCGCCGTGGGCTGCAGGTAAATGATCTCGCCCTCGCCGGGAACGCTCTCGATGCTCATGTCGCGCTGCGCCAGCATGCGCTCCGCCGCCGCGTCCAGGCTAATCCGCGTCAGCACCTTCTCGTGGCCGACACCGCGCCGCGGGTCCTCATTGACGCGTTCGACGAGTTCCTCGACCGTGGACCGGCCGTCGCCGATCACGTGGGCGGGAACGCGCTTGGCGGCCGCCACGAGGCGCCCTCCGACCACCAGCAGGCGGTGATCGAGGCCTTCGAGATAGGTCTCGATGATGACGCCATCGGAGTGCTCCTTGGCCTTGTCGTAGGCCTTCTCGAGCTGTTCCTCGTTCTCGATGTTCGTGGTCACGCCACGCCCGTGGTTGGCATTCAGCGGCTTGAGCACCACCGGGTAGCCGATGCGCTCGGCCGCGGCGAAGGCGCGGCGCAGACGGTAGACCAGCGCCTGACGCGGCACCGGCAGCCCGAGGTCGCCGAGAATGCGGTTGGTCTCGTCCTTCTCCGAGGCCAGCTCCACGGCAATCGCCGGCGTGCGGCTGGTAATGGTGGCCTGCAGGCGCTGTTGATAGCGGCCGTAGCCGAGCTGGATCAGGCTGTGCTCGTTGAGGCGAATCCACGGCACACCGCGCTCCTCGGCCGCTTTCACCAGCGAATGCGTGCTCGGACCGAGCGATCGCGACTGGCAGCGACGGATGAACTCGTCGCGCGCCGAGGCAAAGTCGAAGTCGCGCGGTGCGTCCTCGGGGCGCAGTTCCTCGGGAAGCAGTGAATGCATCAGGTCGAGGGCCAGGTGGCCCGCCTCGAGACCGGCGAACTCCTCTTCGTACTCGAAGACCATGTCGTAGACGCCCTGCTCGTCCGTCGAGCGCGTCTTGCCGAAACTCACCTCGTAGCCGGCGACTTCCTGCAGTTCGAGAATCACGTGCTCGAGCACATGGCCGAGCCAGGTGCCCTCCTCCTCGCGCATGCGCCGCAGCAAACCGCCGGGTTCGCGGTAGGAACAGCCGTGCTCGGCGAGGCCAGGGAGCGCTGCAACGAGCCCGCCGACGAAATCCTCACCCAGCCGCGCCGTGGGCCAGTCTTCGAGCACACCCAGATCAACGGTGTGGCGAATCACCGGGAACAGCGCGTAAACGTTGGGACCGCGGTAGACGCTGGTATCGACAAACTTCATGCTGGCACTCCGCAGCAGAGCAAAAAGCCGTCACTGTAACCTCAGTGCGGCGGGCGCAAAAGAGCGTAAGCTAGGCCCACGGGCGGCAACGCGAAACCATTTTCAGAAGCAGGCAGTGCGAACACAGACGGACACCTCCCCCAGCGAAGCGCCGGCGCAGGGCAGCCTGGCGATGATCGGCGGCCGTTTTGAAGCCGACAACGACGCGCTCTACGGCGCCCTGCGCAAACGCTGCGACGCAAGAATCGCCGTTTTATCCATGGCTTCGGGCTACCCGCTCGAGGTCGGGCAGGAAATCGTCGACGAGTTCCGCGCCCAGGGATTCTACGCCGAGCTGGTGCCGATCTTCTTCGAGACCCGCGACACGAGCCCCTTCGACGCCAGCCTCGTGGAACGCCTGCAGGCTTTCGGAAGCGTTTTCTTCACCGGTGGTGACCAGTCGCGCATTGTCGGCACGCTGGTACAGGAGGGCCGCGAAACACCTGCCCTTGCGGCAATCCGTCAGCTGCACCGCGACGGCGGCCTGATCGCGGGCAGCTCCGCCGGTGCCGCGATCATGTCGGGCCCCATGCTGCTCGGCGGCACCTCGCTGCACGCCATCAGCCGCGGCGTGGAGAGCGACGCAGAGGCCGAGCAGGACTTCGACGCCTTCCGCCTTGGGCGTGGCCTCGGATTCTTTGACGCGGGCATGGTCGATCAGCACTTCCTCGCCCGCGGGCGCATCGGCCGCCTGATCTGGGCCGCACGCGAATGCGGCGAGGCGCTCGCCTTTGGCATCGACGAGAACTCGGCGCTCATCGTCAGCGGGAGACGCGCCGAAGTCGTGGGAGAAACCGGCGTGCTGCTCGTCGACCTGCGCCGAGCGCGCTTCGGCGAAGAGGGCTACGCCGCGCGCGACGTGCGCGTCTCCTACCTGGACGACGGCGACGCCTTCGACCTGCATCGGCGCGTGGCGCTACCGGCCGCAGACAAAAAGCGCGTGCGCATCAGCCAGCGCTCCTACCGTACGCCCGCCCCCGTTCGCCGCGGCGCGTTTTCCAGCTACGGTTTCCACGATCTCATGCTGAGGCTCGTCGAGGGGGATCCTGCGCACTACGCCCAGGACAGCGCCCGGGCCTTCGATCCGATCACGGCGCAACAGGTCACGCTTCATCTGCGCCGCCGGCCGCGCCGCTCGCGTGCCCTGCGCGCCATTCGCAGCGGCGAGATTCGCTACACGGCGCTCAACTTTGAGCTCGACATTCACCGCGCGCACCTCGACATCTGTCCGCTGCCGCAGACCGCCCAGGTCCTGCACCCGGATCCCGTACCCGAAGCGCGCCTCGTTCTCCTAGGCAACTCGCCCACACGCTGGCGCCGCGAGGCCCTGCGCGACCTGCAGCCGCTGCTGACGGAGCCCGTAGGCGTCATCCCGACGGCGTCGGGGGATCCCGGGGCCATGGCGGACGAGTACCTCGACTGGCTGCAGCGCATCGGCGTCGAGGCCGAGTTGCTGCCGATCAGTCTTAACAACATCGAGCGCGCAAGCCGTGATCGCGGCTTGCTCAAACGCATCGGGCGCATGGGCAGCCTGCTTCTGACGGGGGGCGATCAGCGGCGCCTCACGGAGGCGCTGCTGCACTGCGCGGAAGCCACGCCGGTGCTGCATCAGATCGTAACCGCCTACGAGCGCGGTACACCGGTGATCGCTGCGGCCGCTGCGGCGGCGGCCCTCGCGCCCCGCATGATCGCCGAGGGCGACAGCGCCGCGGCGCTGCGCTTTGGCAGCTCCGAAGACGCGGGCGGCTCGGGAGCGGTGATCGAGCCCGGTATCGGCCTGTCGCGCCTCGGTTTGATCGACCAGCACTTTGTGCGTCGCCATCGTCTTGGCCGTCTGCTGGTCGCCTGCAGCGAGGAACGTCAGCGTTTCGGCTTCGGCCTGAGCGAGGGCTCGGGAATGATCATCTACGGCGGCGACCGTGAGATCGAGGCCATCGGACGCGCAGGTGTGGTCGTGGTCGAACTCGACCTGGAGCACGTGCGTCTCGCCCCGCGTGTGCCCGACCCCACAGGTATCCGCCTGCACGTCATCGAACCCGGCCAGCGCATCCGGCTCGAGGATCTCGGCCGGGCAGTACAGCACCGCTCGCCTCACGCGAAGGAACTGCTTGAGACCGCTCTAGACGACCTGGCACGCGACTGTGAAAGCGCCCTAGGCCGCGAGGCGGCGAGTTTCGACGATCAGCGCTGGCGCGCCACAATCGGTGCAGCTGCGGCTCAGTGAGCCGTTGTCGCACGGCGACGTTGCGCTGCGACGGCGTTAATCTAGAATGCGCGCCTCCTTCGGGCGCAGTTGGCTCCCGGGCGCAATAACGAGGATCAGCGCATGACGGACAGCTTCAGAGCGCTAGTGGCGCGCAAGACCGACGACGAGGTCAACAGCGGCTTCGAGACCCTGGGCATCGACGACCTCGATGAGGGCGACGTGACCGTCGCCGTGGAATACTCCACGCTGAACTACAAGGACGGCCTGGCCATCACCGGCAAGGCGCCCATCGTCCAGCGTCACCCGCTGATTCTCGGGATCGACTACGCGGGCACGGTGCTCGAATCGAGCAACGCGCAATTCGCTGCCGGCGACCGCGTGGTGCTCAACGGCTACGGCGCTTCCGAGTACATGCACGGCGGCTACGCCGAACGCGCCCGGGTGAGCGGCGACCTGCTGGTGAAGCTGCCGGATTCGATCAGCACGCGTCAGGCCATGGCTATCGGCACGGCGGGCTACACGGCGATGCTCAGCGTCATGGCGCTGCAGGACGGCGGCCCGGCCCCGGGTGACGGCGAAGTCCTCGTTACCGGTGCTGCCGGCGGCGTGGGTACGGTCGCTATCAGTCTCCTTGCCGGTCTAGGCTACCGCGTGATCGCGTCCACGGGACGCGCGGACGAAGCCCCCTTCCTGCAGGAGCTCGGCGCCGCTGCGGTCATCGACCGCGCCGAGCTGAGTGAGCGCGGCAAGCCGCTGCAGAAAGAGCGCTGGGCCGGCGTGGTCGATTGCGTCGGCAGCCACACGCTGGCGAACTGCCTGGCCCAGACGCGCTACGACGGTATCGTCACCGCCTGCGGCCTGGCCCAGGGCGCCGACCTGCCGGCGACGGTCATGCCTTTTATTCTGCGCAATGTGCAGCTGCGCGGCGTCGACTCTGTACAGGCACCCATGGCGCGACGCAAAAAGGCCTGGAAGCGTCTGGCGACGGAGCTCGACATGAAGCGTCTGGAAACACTGTCTTTCAACCTGCCCTTCGACGAACTCCCAAGGGCGGCAGCGGACATTCTCGCGGGCAGAATCCGCGGACGTGCCGTGGTCGAACTCGCCGCCTGAGCGGCTGCCGCGTCATCAAAGCCCACCACCACATCGCCGCTGCCTCCGCGGAAACGCCCAGCAGCCGGCAGCGTCTGGTCACGCGCTACCTGATCGCGATCCTGGTCGATCTGGTCGTGCTCAACCTCTTCGCCCAGCACAGCCGGCTGGTCGAACTCACGGACTTCAGCACCTCGCTCGTGGCCGCCGTGCTGTTACAGCTGCTGCTTCAGGCTACGCTGACCCTCGAGCACCATGTGGCCGGATATTTCACCCCGCGCGACGGCGCTCTCTGGACTTTCCTGCGCTTTTTCAGCGCCTGGCTGATCCTGTTCGGTTCGAAGTTCGTGATGCTCGGCGTGATCGACCGCGTGCTCGGCGAGCGACTCCACTTCGCCGGCCCGATGCACGGCGTTATCGCCTTTATCGTGGTGATCGTGGCCATGCTCGCAGCAGAGGAACTGCTGGCACGGCTGTATCGGCGCCTCTAGCCCACTCGCGATACGCAACTCAGAACCGGGCTTCACCGCTGATCAGCGTCCGCGTGACGCCGCCCACCCAGATCGTGTCGCCCGCGCGCTCAACGCTCACCCGCCCCGCTCGACCGAGACGACTGCCCTGCGCAGCCACGTAGCGGGATGGCGCAATATCCTCTGCGATCAGCCACTGCGCGATGCCGGCATTGAGGCTGCCTGTTACCGGGTCTTCGGGTACGCCGAGGTCGGGAACGAAGGCGCGCACCTCGAAGTCGGCATCGTGCGACGCATCCTGGGCCCCGACAATCCCCAGGTTAAGACCCTTCAACCGGACCATGTCGGCTTCGACGGCCAGGACCGTCGCGGCAGAGTCGAGGAGCAGCGCGCACCAGAGGGGACCGTTGTCGACCCACTGATGATCGAGGACGCACTCGTCGCGCAGCCCGAGGGCATCGATAGCCTGGCGGAGCAGCGCAGCTTCCATCGGACCGCTGCGGCGCAGCGGTGGCGCGGCGAAGGCAAGCTGCCCGGCCTGCCGCCTGATCGTGATCAGCCCGGCTGCGCACTCCTGAACAATCGTCTGGGCATCGCGTGGCAGGCCACCGGCCTCGAGCCATGCGTGACAGCTACCGAGTGTCGGATGCCCGGCGAAGGGCAGCTCTCCGCCCGGTGTGAAGATGCGCAGGCGGTAGTCCGCGGCCTCCGAAGCGGCCGGCAACAGAAAGGTCGTTTCCGACAGGTTGGTCCAGCGCGCAAAGCGCGCCATCGCTTCGTCGTCGAGACCGGCGGCGTCGTGCACGACGGCCACGGGGTTGCCGCGATGCGCCTCGCAGGCGAACACGTCGACCTGCGAGAACCGGTGCGCTTCAGGGAGTGACAATCGGGAACCAGAACTCGAACTCATCGAACAACTGACCGAAGCGGCGAAGGTCGAGGAGACTGCCATCGACGGAAGCGCGATCGGCAGCGGTGAGATCGGTCAGCTGAACGCGCTTTGACAGCAGTGCGATGAAGTCGAGGCGCGACAGACGCAAACTGACATCGGGATCCGGCGAGGAGCGATCCAGGCGGTAGTTCAGCACTCCGTTGTTCACAAAGATGACAAAGTCGCGATCGCTGTCGGTGAAATGCAGGTTGAGCGTGATCCGGTCGTCCGCGGCCTCGGGGCCATTGAGGCGCACAGCCAGGTAGTCGAAGAGCATCTCCGGGGTCAGCGAGGCAACGATATCGCGCGAGCCTGCCTGCGGTGCCGGGCGCACGATGAGCCCTTCGCGCAGTTCCTGCGCCGCAGTCAGATAATTGTTGCGCCAGGGTCCCGATTCGGCCTGGTAGCCGAGCTGCTCCAGGGCATCCGCCTGAAGCTGGCGCGCAGCGGCGTTGTCCGCGTCGGCGAAAACCACGTGCGACACGACCTCGGCGACCCAGCGGTAGTCGCCGCGGGCGAAGGAATCGCGGGCCTTTGCCAGCACCGCGTCGGCGCCACCCATGAAGTCCACGTAGCGCCGCGCAGCCTCCTCGGGCGGATGCGGATCCAGGTTCGCCGGGTTGCCGTCGTACCAGCCGAGGTAGAGTTGGTACGTGGCCTTGGCATTGTGCTTTACGGAGCCGTAGAAACCGCGGTTGTACCAGGGCAGGGCGAGACTGTCGGGCAGCTCGATCATTTCGGCGATCTCGCGCGAAGTGTAGCCCTGGTTGGCGAGGCGCAGGGTCTGGTCGTGGATGTACTTGTACAGGTCGCGCTGGTTCTCGAGAAACTCCGTCGCCTCCTCCCGGCCCCAGCGCGGCCAGTGATGCGAACCGAAGAGCAGCTCCATGTCGTCGCCGAAGAGCAGGATGGCCTCATCGAGCCAGCGCGCCCAGAGCTTGCCCGAGCGCACCTGCGCCCCGCGCAGCGTATACAGATTGTGCAGCGTGGCGTTGGCCTCTTCGGCTACGCAGAAAGCCTTGAACTGCGGTAGATAGAACATCATCTCCGCGGGCGCCTCGGCGCCGGGGGTGTTCTGGAAAACCATCTCCACCCCGTCGACGGTCAGGCGCGTACCCGTCTCCCTGATCACATCGGTCGGCGGAATGAGCGTCACCGTGCCCACGGAGGTCGTGCGGCCGAGCCCCGTATCCACCTGCGCTTCGGGACCCGCGGGCAGCGTACGCCCGAACATGTAGCTCGCGCGGCGACTCATGGCATTGCCGGCAAGCACGTTCTCGCTCACGGCGTGGTGCATGAAACCCTCGGGCGCGAGGATGCGTACGCGCCCCGCCTCGACGTCGGCCTCATCGACCACGCCGCGGACACCGCCGAAGTGATCGACATGGCTGTGCGTGTAGATGACCGCGGTCACCGGCCGCTCGCCAAGCTCGCGGTTGATCAGCTCGAGAGCCGCGCGCGCGGGCTCGACGCTGATCAACGGGTCGATCACGATCCAGCCCGTATCGCCGCGGATGAAGGAGATGTTCGAGAGGTCGTAGCCGCGCACCTGATAAATGCCGTCGGTAACTTCGTACAGGCCGTGCAGGTTGTTGAGACGCGCCTGGCGCCACAGGCCCGGATGCACCGTGGACGGCGCTTCGCCGTCGATAAAGTCGTAGGGCCGCATGTCCCAGGCAGGCAGGTCACCGAGGGGACCGTCGCCGGGGCCTTCAATGACCAGCGAATCATCGCGGGCGATAAGCCCGCGCCGGGCCAGCTCGAAGTCGCGCTCGTCGTCAAAGTTCAGGTATTTGCGCGCGGCCTCCTGCGCCGCTGACGTCGTTGGCGTCGCTCCCTTGCGGCTTGCGTCGATACCTGCCGGGGATTCATCGAGGCCGACCCGCTCCTGCGCATCGCAGGCCCCGAGAAGCGTCAGCGAGCCGGCCAGGAATAGCGCCGAGGTGATTCGCGCAGGCATCACGATTACTCCTCTGCGGGGCGGACTTCGGCGATGGTGCCCTCGCGCCGGGGGTCGACACCGCCCACGAGGCGCCCGTCGGCGCGGCGATAAACAACGCTCAGGCCGGAGTTCTCGCCTTCGGACTCGCGAACGTTGAAGCCGTGCGCGCGCATCGCCTCGATGAACTCCGCGTCGGCGCGGGCGCTCTCGATGCGCACGGTATCACCGCGGGCGACCACGTTCGGTAGATCGATGGCGTCCTGCGGCGTCATTCCCCAGTCGAGCATGCCGACCAGGGTCTTGGCGGTGTAGGCGATGATCGAGTTGCCACCGGGCGAACCCGTCGCGAGCAGGAAGCTGCCTTCGCGATCCATGGCAATCGTCGGCGACATCGACGAACGAGGACGCTTGCCCGGCGCCGGGTGATTGGCCACGAGCCGTCCGTCCGCATCGCGCGGATTCTTGGCGAAGTCCGTGAGCTGGTTGTTGAGGAACATACCGCCGGCCATGCGCGCCGAACCGAAGATGCTCTCCACCGTCGCGGTCATCGACACCACGTTGCCCTCGGCATCGCGCACCACGAAGTGCGTGGTGCCGGCGTAGTCGAGCGTCGTGTCTGCGCCATAGGTCGCCACGGCCTCGCGCTCCTCGAAGGCCCAGGGATCGCCGTGATCGACGGTGTCCGCTGCGGCCGCGAGATCAATCAACGCGGCGCGCCCGGCGAGGTAGTCGGCGTTGAGAAGGCCATGGAGGGGCACATCGACAAAGGTATCGTCGGCCACGAACTGATCGCGATCAGCGTAGGCCAGGCGCTGGGCCTCGATGAAGGTGGCCCAGTCGGCGTTGCGGTCCTCGCTCGGGAAGGACTCCGTGGCCTCGAGGAGGCCGAGGATCATGCCCACGGCGACCCAGGATGCCGGCGGCGGCGGGCCGCAGACGTCGACCTCACGATAGTCCACGCACAGCGCTTCGAGACGGCGCGGCTCGTACGCGGCCATATCCTCGAGGCTGAGCGTACCGGCGCGCGGCTCCAGGTGCGCGGCGTCGACGATCGCCCGGGCCATAGCGCCGTGATAAAGATACGTCGGATCCTTGCGGATCGCTTCGAGCGTCTCGGCGTAGGCGGGATTGACGAGGCGGTCGCGAATGCTCCCGTCCTCGTTGAAGAAGTAGTTGTAGGCGTCGAGCGGGCCCTCCGCCTCCGTCGCGGGAATCAGGCGCGTTCCGTACTTCTCGAAGAAGGATTTCAGGCGTGGCGACGCGTCGAAGCCTCCACGCGCCAGGGCGATGGCATCGCCAAACAGCGAGTCCCAGGGGAGCGCACCGTGGTCGCCATGCGCGAGGGCGAGCATGGCGGTGACCCCGGGCACGCCGATGGACTTACCGCTGTTCTTGGCTTCGATGTAGCCATAGACCTCGCCATTCTCATCGAGGAACAGTTCGGGCGTCACGCCGGAGGGCGCGACCTCGCGACCATCGTAGATGGACACCTCGCGCGCCTGGGCATCGTAATAGGTCATGAAGGCACCACCGCCGAATCCGGAGCTCTGCGGCTCGACCAGGCTCAGCATCGCCTCGATCGCGACAGCGGCATCGACGGCACTGCCGCCGGCCCTCAGCACGTTCTCACCGGCGCGGGTCGCATGGGGATTCGCCGTGACTACCATGGCCGTGGCCGATCCGGTCTCCGTCGCCGGTGTCGCTGCGTTCGCCGCCGTGCTCGCCGAGTCCCCGGGCGGCGGTGCACCGGATCGTGAGCAGGCGGTGAGCGCAGTCAGGGCCAGAGCAGTGGCAAGCACTGAAGCGAGTCGAATCATGGGAAGGTCTCCGGGATACCGTGTGCCTGGCGCGTTCGAAATGCGAAACGCGCGACGGGGACCGGGACTTTACCGCAGAGCGTTGACGCAGCGCCACGCATCGCTAAGCTGCGCGCCTGACTTCCAGGCGCCCCGACTGCATGAAAACGCAGATCCTGACCGTGGATCCCCTCAATCCCGATAGCGAAGCCATCGCCGCCGCGGCAAGGCTGCTGCGCGCGGGTGAACTGGTCGCCTTCCCCACGGAGACGGTCTACGGCTTGGGAGCCAATGCGATGGATGCTGCGGCCCTCGGACGTATCTTCACCGCCAAGCAACGCCCGCGCTCGGATCCGATCATTGCCCACATCGCGTCGCTCGATCAGTTGCCGGAGCTGACGCGCGATTTACCGGATGCGGTCCACGAGCTTGCAGCGGAATTCTGGCCCGGGCCGCTGACCTTCATCCTGAAGCGCTCGCCTGCGGTTCCCGATGCCATCGCCGAGGGCCGCGACACGATCGCCGTGCGCATGCCGGCACATTCCGTGGCCCATGCGCTGCTCAAGGCGGCGCAGATACCCGTTGGCGCACCGAGCGCGAACACTTTCACGCGGCCAAGCGCAACGACGGCGGCGCATGTCGACGAGGATCTCGGGGGGCGCATTGCAATGATCCTCGACGGCGGCCCCACCACGATCGGCCTCGAATCGACCGTGCTCGATCTGACCGGACCATCGCCCCGGGTTATGCGCCCCGGCGGCGTTACGCTCGAGGCCCTGCGCGAAAAGCTGCCCGGCGTCGAATTTGCGCCGTCCTACGTCAGCGAAGCCGATGGCAGCGCGTCACCCGGACAGATGCTGAAGCACTACTCTCCGCGTGCGACGGTGCGCCTTTACCGCTCCGACCGTCCCGCCGAAGCGCTCAGGGCAATGGCCAGGGACGCTGCTGAGGCGACGGCGCAGGGCCTCAGCGTTGGCGCCCTTGTCTGCGATGAAGACGCGGCCGCGCTTGGCGCCGTCGCCGTCGAGACTCTGGGTCCCCAGGACGACCTCGAGGCGCTGGGCCGCCGGCTGTTCATCGGCCTGCGCCAACTGGACGCGCGGGGCGCCGACCTGATCCTTGTTCGTGACCCCGGTCGTGCGGGTCTGGGGGCGGCGCTCTGGGATCGACTGCTGCGCGCCGCCGAGGGCGTGGTGATCGACTGCTGAAACGCCGCGCTGCGTCGTCGTGAGCGGCACGGGCGCTTAAACATCCTGTGCCTGGCCCGGCACGGATACGGCAGTAACAGCCGCGGCAAACACTGAAAATATGACCGGTTTCAGAATTTTCATGGTGAATTCTCCAGTAACACCTCCGGATTGTGGTACCCGGGTAGACAGTTTCTTCCGGTTTCCAGAACCAACCGGTAGCCTGAAACGTAAAGGCCCGGATCGCGCCATGCATTGATCTGCAGCAACGTCCCAACTGTCCGCCGCGGGCGCCGCGGGATCAGGGACCTCGCAGTCGTCAAAGACCCGTAAACATGCGGTAGGCTCCGGGCTCACTCTAACCAGCGCCCCGGGGCCTTCGGGCCCTCAACGGTTCAGCATCTATTGCAGAAGTCAGGGAGACAAGGAT
>JAZBOX010000105.1:0-2014 GCA_036351355.1 Halieaceae bacterium | reverse complement strand
GACGCGCCGTTTGCGCTCAAGCAGCTGGTCTGGATGCATATCGACAGCCCGAGCAAAGGCTCGCCGCGGCAGCTATGCGTCAGCTTCTTCGAAGAGATGGACCGGCTGGTCGGCACCAACCTCTTCGCAAAACATGGGACGGGCCGGCGCGTTCTCGACGAGATGATCGTGCAGATGGCCGCCGCCGCGAACCGGCACGCTCTCGGGCTGCTCGTCATCGACGAGATCCAACATCTGACAGAAGCCAAGGGGACTGACAGCGAGGAGTTGCTCAACTTCCTCGTCACCCTGGTCAACAAGATCTCCGTGCCCGTGATGATCATCGGCACGCCGAAGTCGCTGCCTCTGTTGCAGGGCGCGTTCAGGCAGGCGCGTCGGGCCAGCGGTCTTGGCAGCCTGTTCTGGGACCGCATGAAACCGGGGCGGACCTGGGACGATTTCGTCGATCGCATGTGGGCGCGCCAGTGGACGCGAGAACCTTCGCCCCTGACCGATGACGTGCGCGTGGCGCTCTACGACGAAAGCCAGGGTGTCGTGGACGTGGTGGTGAAGCTGTACATGCTCGCGCAGATCCGGGTCATACAGCACGCCGCGCTTGTGCCCCGCAGCAGCGAGATAATCGACGCCGAGGCCCTGCGCCGCACGTCGCGCGACCATCTTGCCCTTGTCCAGCCGATGCTCGACGCGCTGCGCCGCGACGACGCCAAGGCGCTGGCGAGCTTTGACGATCTCACTGGTTTGCAGGATCATGTCGACGATGTGGTGAGAGACATCCTCGTTGATGTGACGCCGCGTGTGCGCGCGCCCAGGCCCGTTGACGAAAAGGGAACAGACCTACTGCTGATGCTCGAGCGTCTGGGTGTTCCGCTCGACGCCGCCGTCACCCTGCTTGAGGCGGCGCGGGCCGAGGCGCCCGAGGCAAGCGACTTCGATCTGATCGGAGCGATCCACGCCAAGCTGCATCAACCGCCGCCGGCGCTTGCAAGATCCAGGCCCAGAAAATCGCAAAAGGCGGCAGCGCCCACTGACCCGCTGCTGCTGCCTGAGCATGACTCGGACGGATACGCCGCATTCGCCGCAGCCGGTTTGCTCCGACTGCCCTCGGACGACGTGAGCGCCGGAGCGCCGGAGGCGGTCTGAGGAGACTCGGGATGCCGCAAGCCGTCCCCTTTTTTCCAACGCCGCGCGATGACGAACTACTCTACAGCGTCATCGCCCGCTTCCATCGCCACACCTGCGAGACCAGTCCAAAGCGCACGCTCGAGGCGCTGTTCGGCAACCGCTCGGTCCGCGCCGTCGTCGACCTGCAGGGCCATCTGTCCGCATTGGCGGCGCGGCTGCCGCAGGGGCTATGCCTCACGGCGGGCGCAATCGCGCAGCGTCTGACACTGCTGCCTTATTACACGGCGTTTCACAGCGCTGATGTTCGACGAGCCGCGCTGTACGCCATGACGATGACCACAACGGACGGTCTTCACATGCGCCTTGGCGTCACCGCCAGCAGGGTGCGTTCGCCGGATGCGCTGCGCCGATGCCCGGTCTGCGATGCGGAGGCGCTGGAGCGGTTCGGCGAGCGCTGGTGGCAGCGGACGCATCAGTTGCCCGGCGTTCTGGCTTGCCCGCTTCACGGCGCGCCGTTGATAGCGACAGATGCGCGGGTGGCGCTGACCGTATCGCGCCCGCAAGCCCCGTCCTTCAGGGCGGGGTTAGGGTGCCTCTCCACTTGATGTTCTTCATACGTTCCTGCACGCTACGCCCATGGAAGTTCTGCGCGCCACTGTCTATCGGCTCTACCCGACGCCTGAGCAGGCGGCGCGGATGGAGCGCATCGCGGGCGCGTGCCGCTACGTCTACAACCTCGCGCTGGAGCAGCGCCGCGACTGGTGGAGGCCGGGGCGGCGGTTCTCTTTCGCCCAGCAGTGCCGGGAACTAACCGCCCTCCGTCATGAGGTGGACTGGCTGCGCGAGTGCCCCGTCCACGCGCTGCAGAACGCCCTGCGCGACGTGGACCGCG
>JAZBOX010000104.1:0-36356 GCA_036351355.1 Halieaceae bacterium | reverse complement strand
GATGCGGAGCAATCCAACGCTGAGGCCGACGCCTTGTCCGATGAGGTGGCCGAAGCCGCTT
Organism: Halieaceae bacterium; assembly: GCA_036351355.1. GTDB lineage: Bacteria > Pseudomonadota > Gammaproteobacteria > Pseudomonadales > Halieaceae > Congregibacter. The sequence continues at coordinate 36,295 of JAZBOX010000104.1, read as the reverse complement.
CAAGCGACGACAGCGAGCAGCGCGATTCCCATGGGCTCAGCTAAGGCTCGCAAGGGCGGCAAGGAGGTGGCCGCGGATCCCGCTGCCGCCGTCCCGGGCAAGGGTGAAAAGCTGCACAAGGTTCTGGCTCGCAGCGGCCTGGGGTCGAGGCGCGAGATGGAGCGCTGGATCGAGCAGGGCCGCGTACGAATTGACGGCCACGAAGCAAAGCTCGGTGACCGCGTCGCCGAGGGGCAGCGCCTTGAGGTCGATGGCCGTACGGTGGTGACTGCCAGCGCCGCGGAAGTCCGCTGCCTGCTCTACCACAAGCCCGTCGGCGAGGTCTGTTCACGCAAGGATCCCGAGGGCAGGCCCACGGTCTTCGACCGCCTGCCCAAGGTGAAGTCCGGCCGCTGGATCTCTGTCGGCCGGCTCGATTTCAACACCTCGGGTCTGCTTCTGTTCACCACCGACGGCGAACTGGCCAACGCGCTCATGCACCCGGCGGCTCAGATCGAGCGTGAGTACCTCGTGCGCGTTCTTGGCGAGGTGACGGAGGAGCAGATGCAGGCCCTGCGCGAGGGCGTGCTCCTCGACGACGGCATTGCGCGCTTCAGCGATATTCAGCCGGGGGGAGGCGAAGGCGCCAACCAGTGGTACTACGTGGTGCTCATGGAGGGGCGCAATCGTGAGGTGCGCCGGCTGTGGGAGTCGCAGGGACTCACCGTGTCGCGCCTGAAGCGCGTGCGCTACGGTGACCTCTTCATCCCCTCCAAGATCAAAAAAGGCCAGTATCAGGAACTCGGCGAAAAGGAAGTCGCGACGCTCTACGGCATGGCGAATCTGCCTGTGAAAGAGGCCGTGGCGCCGACGCCCGGCGATCGGCGGCGACAGGAGCGCAGCGTCGGCAAGCGCGGTGTGCGCGGCGTCGTTGGACGCAGGGCGCGAGGGGAAGGCCGTGGCGATGACCGCGACGGTAACCGCGGCAAGGCCAGCAGGAACGCCGGAAGCGGCGCAGCCGGTGGCAGGGGAAGGAGCGCAGGAGCAGGAAAGGACGCAGGAACGGGCGCAGGTAAAGACGCAGGCAAACGCGCAGGCAAGAGCGCTCGAAAGGGCGGCGGGCGAGGCCCGGGGAAGCGCGCCTCCTGAACGCCCGGCGGCGATGCGGCGCGTTCAGCGCTGCGCGTCGAAGCTGTAGCCGGTAACGCCGATACTGGCGTCGTCCATCAGGTAGCGGTAGCTGCGCATGATGTCCGCGGGATCCGGGTTGTCCGACGGATTTTCCGCGGGATAGGCGGCGCGGCGCATCGCCGTATTGGTCGCGCCCGGGTTGATGCAGTTGACGCGCAGGCCGCCCATGTTTTCCGTTTCGCTGGCGAGGATCTGCATCATCGCCTCCGTGGCGAACTTGGACACGCTGTACGCCCCCCAGAATGCGCGGCCCTCGCGTCCCACCCCCGATGTGGTCAGCACCAGCGAGGCACGACCGGCTTCCTGCAGCAGCGGCATCAGCGCCTTGATGGTCAGGAACTGGCTGTTGACGTTGACTTGCATGACCTCGCGCCAGGAAGCCCAGGTGGTCTGCTCGAGCGGCCGGCGCTGGCCGAGAACGCTGGCATTGAGCAGCAGTCCGTCGAGGCGCGGAAACTCGGCGCCGATAGCGTTGGCCAGTTCGATGAAGGCTTCCTCGGTGTCCTGGGCGAGGTCGAAGGGGATGGCTGCCGGCTGCGGGCCGCCGCCTTTCTCGATCGCGTCATAGACCTGCTCGAGGCGCTCGACACTGCGCGCGACGAGGATCACCGTTGCCCCGTGCGCGGCATAGCTCTGCGCCGCCGCTGCGCCAATACCGGCGCTGGCGCCCGTGACCAGCACGGTCTTTCCGGCAAGGGCATCGGGTCCGGTTTCGTAATCGGCGGGTACTGCCGCGGCGACTTTCCTGTCCTGTTCCCTGCTCACCTCAGTCTCCTGTCTGCTTCACCGCTCGAGCTTCGCGGCGAAAACAACAGCGCCGCGAGATCGGTGCTGCGCTCGATGATGGCATCGGCGCCCCAGGCTGTGGCCGCGTCGCCGGGTTCGATATAACCGTAGGCTGCGGCGATCGTGTACAGCCCCGCTCCCCGTCCGGCCTCGATGTCGCGCGCGTGATCACCCACGTAGACGGCTTCCCCCGGTGCGCAGGCAAGTTCGCGGCAGGCCAGCTCGAGGCTCTCCGGGTGCGGCTTGCGCTGCTTCACGTCTTCGGGGCACACGACGCTGCCAGCCTGCAGATCGAGCTGGGCCAGCAGGCTGTGGGTGAGTTCGCGCGGCTTGTTGGTGGCGATACCCCAGCACAGTCCGCGCGCTTCGAGGTCCGCCAGCAGCTCGCGCATGCCCGGGTAGGGGCGGGCGTGGCGCCCGAGAATGCCCGCGTAGAGCGTGAGCAGACGCTGGCGCCAGTCTTCGAACTGTGGATGCCCCTCGTCGATATCGAGGGCGAGCTCCACCAGGGCGCGCGCGCCGTTCGAGACCGTTGCGCGGATGCGTTCGGCATCCATCGCGGGGCGTCCCGCGTCGGCGCGCAGCTGCTGCACCACGGGAATGAAATCGTCCGCCGTGTCCACCAGCGTGCCATCGAGATCGAAGAGCACGGCGCGCAGTCGTTCTCCCGGGTGCCTCACGCTGGCTTGTGCGCCTGCATCATGTAGTTCACGGACACATCGTTGCGGACCAGGCGGTAGCGTCGGGTGATCGGGTTGTAGGTGAGGCCGGTCATCTCCCCCGGTGTCAGGTCTGCGTCGCGGATCCAGCCGGCGAGTTCCGAGGGGCGGATGAACTTCGCGTATTCGTGCGTGCCCGCGGGAAGCAGGCGCAGAATGTGCTCGGCGCCAACAATGGCGAAGGCGAAGGCCTTGGGGTTGCGGTTGATGGTCGAGAAAAACAGCTCCCCGCCCGGCTTTGTCAGCTCGGCGCAGGCGCGGATCACCGCGGCGGGGTCGGGAACGTGTTCGAGCATCTCAAGGCAGCACACGATGTCGTAGTGGCCGGGCTCCGATGCCGCCAGTTCCTCCGCCGTGCTGCGGCGGTAGTTCACCTCGACCTTCGACTCGAGCTGGTGAAGGCGTGCGACGGAGAGCGGGCCCTCGCCCATGTCGATGCCGCTGACCTCGGCGCCGCGCAGGGCCATGGCCTCGGCGAGGATTCCCCCACCGCAGCCCACGTCGAGGAGTCGACGACCGGCGACGGGCGCGCGCTCATCGATCCAGTTGGCGCGCAGGGGATTGATTTCGTGCAGTGGTCGGAACTCGCCGTCGGGGTCCCACCAGCGAGCCGCGAGGGCCTCGAACTTGGCGATTTCCGCGTCGTCGACGTTGAGAGGGTGATTCATGCCTTGATCCTGTGCGCCCAGTGCCGGGCCCTGGTCAGTACCTCGGCGGCGTCGATGGAAACGAGACGACGATCGCGGACCAGTGCCTCGCCAGCCACCCAGCTGTGGCTGACTTCGCTGCCGTTGCAGGCGTATACGAGCTGCGAGAGCGGGTTGTAGACGGGTTGCGTGGCGGCACCGGCGAGGTCCACGGCGATCATGTCCGCGTCCTTGCCGACTTCGAGGCTGCCGATGCGGTTGTCGAGGCCGAGCGCCGCGGCGCCGCCCAGGGTTGCGAGGTGCAGCGTCTCGCTGGCCGACAGCGCGCGCGGATCCGCCGCTTCGTGTTTGGCCAGCAGCGCCGCACTGTGCATCTCGTCAAACAGATTGAGGTTGTTGTTGGAGGCGGCGCCGTCCGTGCCGAGGCCGAGGTTCACACCGGCCTCCAGAAGCGTGGGCACGGGGCAGGCGCCCGAGGCAAGCTTCATGTTTGACTGTGGGCAGTGCACCACGTGCGCTCCCGTGCTCACGAGACGATCGATGTCCTGACGTCCGAGGTCCGTCATGTGTACGCACTGCGTTCTCGGTCCCAGCAGTCCCAGGCGGTCCAGCGTGTCGATGGGCCGCTCGCCGTGCGCTTCGACGTGGCTCAGTACTTCGCCGCGGGTCTCGTGGAGGTGGATCTGAATGGCCAGGTCCAGCTCCGCAGCGTAGGTGGCGATCCGGGAGAGGGCGTCCTGTGAAACTGTATAGGGGGCGTGCGGCCCCAGCGCGACGCTGATGCGATCACGCCCGCGGCAGACGTCGTGCAGCGCCAGCGCCTTGCTCAGGTAATCATCGCTGCCGCTGCCGTAGGCGGTCGGGAAGTCGAAGATCGGCGCGGCCAATTGGCAGCGAATGCCTACCTCGGTGGCGAGATCGGCGACGGCCTCGGGAAAGAAATACTGGTCGCTGAAGGTCGTGGTGCCGCTCAGCAGCATCTCGACAATGGCGAGGGCCGCGCCGTCGCGAACGAACTCCGCGCTCACGTGTGCCTGCTCGGCGGGCCAGATGTGCTGCTCCAGCCATGGCATCAGCGACAGGTCGTCGGCGTAGCCGCGCAGCAGCGCCATCGCCGCGTGTCCGTGCGCGTTGACCAGGCCGGGCAGCAGCACGTGTTCCGAGAGGTCGATGCGCTCCCTGCTTGCGATCGCGGTGCTTTCCTCGCCGGGCAGCAGCGCCTCGATACGTCCGTCGCGCACCACCACGGCGTGATCGGCGAGAAGCTCTCCACTGATGGGTAGCGGAATCACCCAGCGGGCGCGGATCACCAGGTCGGCGGGGGCGGAATCATCGTTCATGGCTGCGCAAAGACTCTTGGTTCAATCCTGTCTGAAAACTGCTCTGGAGCGTTGTCCTGCGCTGCGGGCGCGTCGGCTTGCGGTCCTTACGGGCAGGGCGGGATGCTGGATTCGATTTCCCCGGCGCTTGCGGCGGCGCGCAGTATAGCCCGCGGCCCGATAGCCTTGCAGACGTCGCAAACGGTATAATCGCCGGCTTGATCCGCGACGTCTCTGCGCGCGACCGGCGGGTCGGCGTGCGCTGATGTGTGCTGGCCAGCTGGCCGCGGCGTGGGTCCCTGCTGTGCCGCCACCTTTTTGCAGCTTTTTTGCAGCTTTATAGCGCCGCCAAACCATGCAACAGACCGCTCGCGGTCGCTACGGAAACTCCATGGGTGATCTAGCCAAAGAAATCTCTCCGGTCACGATCGAGGACGAGCTCAAGCAGTCCTACCTCGATTACGCCATGAGCGTGATCGTGGGGCGCGCCCTGCCGGATGTACGCGATGGGCTCAAGCCTGTGCACCGCCGCGTGCTCTTCGCCATGAACGAGCTCAACAACGATTGGAACAAACCCTACAAGAAGTCGGCGCGCGTCGTCGGTGACGTGATCGGTAAGTACCACCCGCACGGCGATTCCGCCGTCTACGACACGATCGTACGCATGGCCCAGCCCTTCTCCATGCGCTACATGCTCGTGGACGGGCAGGGCAACTTCGGCTCCATCGACGGCGATTCAGCGGCCGCCATGCGCTACACGGAAATCCGCATGGCGAAGATTTCCCACTCGCTGCTGTCGGACCTCGACAAGGAGACCGTCGACTTCGTCGACAATTATGACGGTACGGAACGCATCCCGGCGGTCCTGCCGACGCGTGTCCCCAACCTGCTGATTAACGGCTCGGCGGGCATTGCCGTGGGCATGGCGACGAACATTCCGCCGCACAACCTGCGCGAGGTCATCAACGCCTGCCTCGCGCTGGTCGCTGACCCTGACATCGATATCGACGGGCTGATGCGCTATCTGCCCGGTCCTGATTTCCCCACCGGCGCGATCATCAACGGCCGCGCCGGCATCGTACAGGCCTACCGCACGGGCCGGGGGCGCATCTACGTGCGTGCGCGCGCCGAGGTGCTGACGGATGAGAAGAGTGGCCGCGACACGATCATCATCCACGAGATTCCCTATCAGCTGAACAAGGCGCGGCTGATCGAGCGTATCGCCGAACTGGTCAAGGAAAAGAAACTCGAGGGCATCAGCGAACTGCGCGACGAGTCCGACAAGGACGGCCTGCGCGTCGTCATCGAGCTGCGCAAGGGTGAGATCGGCGACGTAGTGCTCAACAACCTCTATGCGCAGACCGCGCTGCAGAGTGTTTTTGGCATCAACATGGTCGCTCTCGTCGACGGCCAGCCGAAGGTGCTCAACCTCAAGGAGATCCTCGAGGCCTTCCTGCGCCACCGACGCGAGGTGGTCACGCGTCGCACGGTTTACCTGTTGCGAAAGGCGCGCGAACGCGGTCATGTGCTCGAGGGACTGGCGATCGCCCTCGCCAACATCGATCGCATCATCGAGCTGATCAAGGCCTCGCCCAGCCCCGCCGAAGCTCGCGAAAGTCTGCTCGCGGCGCGCTGGCTGCCGGGCGAAGTCACCTCGATGCTCGAGCGCGCCGGCGCCGAAGCCTGTCGTCCCGATGACCTCGATTCGTCCTACGGACTCCACGATGGCGAGTACCGCCTCTCACCGGCGCAGGCGCAGGCCATCCTGGATCTGCGTCTGCACCGTCTGACCGGTCTCGAGCACGAGAAGCTGCTCAAGGAATATCAGGACAGGCTCGCGGAAATCACCGACCTTCTCGATATTCTCGAAGATCCCGAGCGCCTACTGGCGGTTATTCGTGAAGAACTCGAGGAGATCGCCACGGAATTCGGCGACGACCGCCGAACGGAAATCCGCGATTCGCAGGAAGACCTCACCGCTGAGGACCTGATCACGCCGGAGGATCGCGTGGTCACGCTGTCCCACGGCGGCTACGCCAAGACCCAGCCTCTCGGCGAATACCAGGTCCAGCGTCGCGGCGGTATGGGCAAGGCTGCACTCACCGTCAAGGACGAGGACTTCGTCGAACACCTGCTCATCGCCAATACGCACGATACGCTGCTGTGCTTCACCAACCTCGGCAAGGTGTACTGGATCAAGGTCTATCAGATTCCCGTCGCCGGTCGCGCCTCACGCGGGCGGCCAATGGTAAATCTGCTTCAGCTCGACGAGGGCGAGCGCGTCACCTCGATTCTCCCCCTCGAGGAGCCCTCGGAGAATCGCTTCATTTTCATGGCGACGGCCCGCGGCTTCGTCAAGAAGACCGACCTCGCCAGCTTCGCGCCGCGCTCTGCAGGCCTGCGTGCGATCCTGTTGGAAGAGGGCGATGTGCTCGTGGGCACTGCGATCACTGACGGCTCGCGCGACGTCATGCTGCTCAGCAGCGAGGGCAAGGCCATGCGCTTCAGCGAGGACGCGGTGCGCCCCATGGGCCGCGCCAGTCGCGGTGTGCGCGGCATCAATCTGCCCGTAGGACACCGGATGATCGCGCTGCTTATTCCCGATGAGCGCGGAACGGTGCTCACGGTGAGCGAGAACGGCTACGGCAAGCGCACCGCCGTTCCCGACTTCCCGACCAAGGGGCGCGCGGGCAAGGGCGTGATCGCCATGGCCAGCTCCGAGCGCAATGGTCGTCTCGTCGGTGCGGTGCAGGTCTTCCCCGGCGACGAGCTGATGCTGATATCCAACCAGGGCACGCTTGTGCGCACTCCCGCCGATGAGGTGTCTCAGCTCGGCCGCAATACGCAGGGCGTGCGCATCATTCGCACGAAGAGTGGTGAAAAGCTCGTTCAGGTGGAGCGCATCGTTGACACCGGTGCCACTGATGCAGACAAGAGGGCGGACACGGCGGCGGACAGCGAAGCAGATGGCAGCGTGGACACAGGCAGCCCCGCTGCCGGTGAAAATCGCGCAGGCGACGCGGCCGGCGATGATGAGGCACCCGCCGGCGGATCCGACGGTGACGCCGGGAGCGATAGCGAGTGACGCGCCCCTTCAACTTCTGTGCGGGCCCCGCGGCACTGCCCGAACCCGTGCTCACGCGCGCGGCACAGGAAATGCTCGACTGGCACGGCAGCGGCATGTCCTTCATGGAGATGAGCCATCGCTCGAAGGAAGTGATCGACACGGTGGCCGCCGCCGAGGCAACGCTGCGCCGGCTGCTTGGCATCAGCGAAGACTTTGCCGTGCTCTTTGTGCAGGGAGGCGCAAGCACGCAGTTTGCCGCCGTGCCGCTGAATCTTGCGGCGCGCGGCGGTGCCTTTGCCTACAGCAACACGGGGCAGTGGTCGCGCAAGGCCATGTCCGAGGGTCGCCGCTACGGGGAGGTTCACGAGGTTGCCAGCGCCACGGCGTCCATTCCGCGGGCGATCCCCGAACAGACCGAGTGGGAGAGCACGGAGGACGCGGCCTTTCTGCATATCACGCCGAACGAGACCATCGACGGCATTGAGTTCCACTGGACCCCGGAGACGGAAGCGCCCCTCGTTGCCGACATGTCGTCGACGCTGTTGTCGCGCCCGATCGCTGTCGATGACTACGACGTGATTTACGCCGGTGCCCAGAAGAATATCGGTCCGGCGGGCCTGGCCCTGGTGATCGTCCGGCGTTCGCTGTTCGGGCGCGCGTTGCCGTCCTGCCCCACGGTGCTCAACTGGCAGGCGATCGACGAGGCGCAGTCGATGCTCAACACGCCGCCGACCTACTCGATCTACCTCGCCGGCCTGGTGTTCGAATGGATCGAGGCGCAGGGCGGTCTCGCAGCCATGGCCGAGCGCAATCGGCGCAAGGCATCCACGCTGTACGCGGCCATCGACGGTAGCGATTTCTATGGCAATCCCGTACACCCGTCGGCGCGCTCGCTGATGAACGTGCCCTTCACTCTGGCCGACGCCGATCTCGATGGCGACTTTCTGAAGGCGGCTGACGCGGCGGGCCTGCTCAATCTGAAGGGCCACCGCAGCGTGGGCGGTATGCGAGCCAGCATTTACAACGCCATCCCGCAGCAGGCGGTGGAGGCGCTGGTGGAATTCATGCAGGATTTCGAGCAGCGCCACGCCTGAGACCACGCACGCGAGAAGCCCGGTGAGCGACGATCCTCCTAGTTCTGGCAGCGGCCCCGGCCTCGACGGTGCCGATGGGAAAGCGCCCGTTGGTGTCCGTCCCGCGGATGATCGCGATCTCGCCCGCGTGCGCGCAGACATCGATGCCATCGACGAACAGATTCAGCGCCTGATCGGCGAACGTGCCCGCTGCGCGCAGCGCGTGGCCGACATCAAGCTCGAGGAAGCGCAGGCCGCGCGTGCGCGCGGCGAGGCGGAGCGCGAGGTCGTGTACTACCGGCCCGAACGCGAGGCTCAGGTTCTACGCCGGATTATCGCGCGCGACCGCGGGCCGCTCGCCGGCTCGACGGTGGCGCACGTGTTCCGCGAAATCATGTCCGCCTGTCTGGCTCTCGAGCGCCCGCTTCAGGTTGCCTACCTCGGTCCCGAGGGCACCTTTACGCAGGCGGCCGCGCTCAAGCATTTCGGCCATGCGGCCGTGTGCGTGCCGCAGGTGACGATCGACAGCGTGTTCAGCGAAGTTGAGTCGGGTCAGTGCGATTACGGCATCGTGCCGGTGGAGAACTCCACCGAGGGGATGGTCAGCCACACGCTCGATTCTTTCATGGACTCGGCGCTGAAGATCACCGGGGAGGTGGAGCTGCCGATCAGCCATAACCTGCTGGTGGCCCCGGGAACGCGCGCCGAGGATGTCGACCGCATCTGCGCGCACCAGCAGGCTCTCGCCCAGTGCCGCCGGTGGCTCGAGGTTCACTGGCCGCGGGTCGAGAAGCAGGCAGTCAGCAGCAACGGTGAGGCGGCCCGCATCGCTGCGGCAACGCCCGGCACGGCGGCGATTGCCGGTGAAATGGCCGCCGAGAGCTACGGACTGGAGCGCCTCGCCGAGCACATCGAGGACGCCGCCGACAACACCACGCGCTTTCTCGTGGTGGGTCGCAATGAGGTGCCCCCGAGCGGCGCCGACAAGACCTCTATCGTTGTGTCCAGTCGAAACAAGCCCGGAGCGCTCTTCGCGCTTCTCGATCCCTTTCGCCGCCACGGCGTTAGTCTGACCCGCATTGACACGCGGCCCTCGCGCACGGAAAAGTGGGCCTACGTCTTTTTCATCGAGTTCGAGGGCCACCTGCAGGACGCCCCCGTCGCTACGATCATGCGCGAACTCGAGGAGCAGTCGATCCTGCTCAAGCCCCTCGGTTCCTATCCCCGCGCTGTTCTCTGAGCATGTCTGGGCAGGAACGCCGCGGCGGGAATCACGGCACGGCGACGATCGGTATTGTCGGCCTGGGACTGATCGGGGGATCGCTGGCCCTGGCGCTGCGTGAGGCGGGCTTCGGGGCGGCTTTTCATGCCTGGGACTCCGACCCGGCGGCGCTGCGAGCCGGCCTTGAGGGCGGAGTGATCGATAGCGCCGAAGCGTCTCTCGAAGCGCTGGCCAGTTGCTGCGACCTCATTGTGCTGGCGGCGCCGACCCGCGCCTGCGTGGATCTGCTTGGGCGTCTGCTCGACCGGCCTGGCAAGCTGCGCTGCGTCACCGACGCCGCGAGCGTCAAGGGTCCGCTATGCGAGGTCGCAATGAAGGCGGGTGAGGCGGCGTCGCGCTTTGTTCCCGCGCACCCCATCGCCGGCTCGGAGCGCTCCGGCGTGGGGGCTGCCCGTGCCGACCTGTTTCTCGGCCATCGCGTGATCATCACGCCGCTTGCGGACACCGATCCCGAGGCCCTGGAGCTCGTTCGTGCGCTCTGGGAGGCCACGGGTGCCCTGGTGAGCGAGATGGACGTGCGCGAGCACGATGCCGTCCTGGCAGCGACCAGTCACCTTCCGCACGTGCTGGCCTTTGCCCTCGTCGATGCGCTCGCGCAGTCGCCGACGAGCGATGATATTTTCCGCTTTGCCGCCGGCGGCTTCCGTGACTTCACCCGGATCGCCTCGAGCGATCCGGTGATGTGGCGTGATATTTCGCTGGCCAACGGGCCGGCGCTCCTCGATGCTCTCGACGGCTTCGCGGATCACCTGGCGAAGCTGCGCGCGGCGATCGAAGTCGGTGACGGCGAAGCGCTCGAGGCCATTTACCGCGCCGCAAAATCGGCCCGCGATGCCTATCTTGCGGATCTTGCCCGGCCCGCCGATGCGGACCGGGCAGAGCGCGGCGCCGCCCTGGATTAGGAGAGGACAGCTTGGAATTTCTCGTGGCCCCCGGTGGCAGCGTCGATGGCGAAATCCGCGTACCCGGCGACAAATCGATCTCGCATCGCGCGGTGATGCTCGGTGCTCTCGCGGACGGGGAAACCGTTGTGCGCGGTTTCCTTCAGGGCGACGATGCCCTGGCGACGGTGGCCGCCTTCCGCGCCCTCGGCGTGCCGATCGACGGTCCGCGACGCGGGGAACTGCGCATCCGCGGTGTCGGCGTCGATGGCCTGCGCGCCGCCGATGGGCGTCTCGACATGGGGAATTCGGGAACGAGCATGCGGCTGCTGGCAGGCATTCTGGCCGGGCAGGCTTTCGCCAGCGAACTCGTCGGCGATGCCTCGCTCATGCGAAGGCCCATGCAGCGGATCATCACGCCGCTGGGCCGTATGGGCGCGGACATCCGCTGTGGCGAAGGCGGCCGACCGCCGCTGCAGATCCGCGGCTCGGACCTCCGCGGTATCCACTACGACCTTCCGATGGCCAGCGCGCAGGTGAAATCCTGCGTCCTGCTGGCGGGTCTTTTCGCCGAGGGCGAGACCAGCGTGACCGAGCCGGCGCCGACGCGCGATCACACGGAGCGCATGCTGCGCGGCTTCGGCTACGAGGTACGCGAAAAGGCGGGGGCGATCGCGTTGACCGGCCGTGGCCGTCTCAACGGCTGCGATATCGAAGTGCCCGCGGATATTTCTTCCGCGGCCTTCTTTCTCGTGGCGGCCAGCATCGCTCCGGGCTCCGAGCTGCTGCTGACGCACGTCGGCATCAACCCGACGCGCATCGGCGTGCTGCGAATTCTCGAACTCATGGGCGCGGATCTCAGCCTGCGCAATCAGCGCAGCATTGGCGGTGAGCCCGTTGCTGACATCCTGGTACGCCATGCGCCGCTTCGAGGAATCGAAATTCCCCTCGATCTCGTCCCTCTCGCCATCGACGAGTTCCCCGTGCTGTTCATTGCCGCGGCCTGCGCCGAGGGTGAGACGATCCTTCGCGGTGCCGAGGAGCTGCGCGTCAAGGAGAGCGATCGTATCGCCAGCATGGCCGAGGGACTGAGCACGCTGGGGGTGCGTAACGAGATTCTCGACGACGGCATCGTGATCAGCGGTGGGCCACTCGGGGGCGGAACGATCCACACGCATCACGATCACCGCATCGCGATGGCCTTCGCCGTGGCGGCTCTGCGCGCCGAAAGTGAGATCCGCATCCTCGACTGCGAACACGTCGCAACGTCCTTCCCCGGCTTCGATTCGCTGGCGCGCGGCGCGGGCCTGAAGATTGCCGTGCGCGAGCCCGAGGAGTGAGCGTCCCCATCATCACGGTCGACGGACCGGGCGGAGCGGGCAAGGGCACGCTATGCTTCAGCCTCGCCGAGCGTCTCGCGTGGCACATGCTCGATAGCGGCGCGCTGTACCGGGTCACTGCCCATGCAGCCGAGCTCGCCGGCCTGCGTTGCGAGGCAGTGGATGAGGCCGCCGTGGCCGCCGTGGCCGCCGACCTGAAAGTAAGGTTCCAGCCCGCCGCCGCGGGCCTCACCCGCGTCGTCCTCGAAGACACGGATATTACCGATGCGATCCGAACAGAGGCCTGCGGTGCCCTGGCCTCCAGGGTAGCCGCGATGCCTTCGGTTCGCGCGGCGCTCCTCGAGCGCCAGCGCCGCTTCGCCAGCGCCCCGGGGTTGGTGGCCGATGGGCGCGATATGGGCACCGTCGTCTTCCCTCAGGCGCAGCTGAAAATCTTCCTGACCGCCAGCGCAGAGGCTCGGGCGCGGCGGCGCCAGCAGCAGTTGCTGCTGCAGGGCGAAAGTGTTAGCCTCCGCGCCCTTCTCGAGACCATCGAGGAGCGAGACGCGCGCGACAGGAACCGATCCGATGCGCCTCTTCTGCCCGCGGCCGACGCTGTCCTTGTAGACAGCACGGAGCGCTCGGCGGAGGAAGTACTGGATCTGGTGCTTGCGCAAGCCCGAAACCGGGGCCTGTGCGAGCCGTGATTTGTGGCGCCGTAGTTGGCGCCAAGGTCGTCTACGACATCGTGGCCGGCGGCGGTTCCTGAGCTTTGGGCGATTCGCCGCGCGCTCGACCGCGCCGCGGTCAATCTTGGCTCCATGCGTCAGCGTGTCGTGGTTGCGGCCACGGTAGCCGTCATGAAGCACGTGATGTCTCGACGCTTTGAAGCAGGCAGCCTTCTTGATTTGATGGCCTGAATCGGAGCTGATGGTCTCGAGAAACATGCCCGGGGGTGGAGGGCTTCTATCCAGCACGGCAGCGCCGCGTTCGGTGAGCGACCAGCTCGCAACGCGAACGCCTGACCGGTGCCAGCTTTCCCCGGTAATCGACAACAAACCCGCTCTGGCTGGAGGAGCGATTGACAGAGCCGACACCGGGCGCAGAGCGGCCGATCGGCAAACAGGACCCTAACTGATGAGCGAATCGTTCGCCGACCTTTTCGAAGAAAGCCTCAAGACCGTCGATATGCAGCCCGGTGCCATCGTGACCGGCGTGGTGATCGACATCGACAGCGAGTGGGTTACCGTCCACGCCGGACTCAAGTCCGAGGGCGTTATTCCCCGTTCCCAATTTACCGATGCCTCGGGCGAATGCACCCTGACCGTTGGCGACGAAGTGCAGGTGGCGCTGGAAACCGTGGAAGACGGTTTTGGCGAGACCAAGCTGTCGCGCGAGAAGGCCAAGCGCGCCGAGGCCTGGAAGGATCTCGAAGCCGCCTACGCCGCTGAAGAAGTGGTCAAGGGCCAGATCAATGGCAAGGTCAAGGGTGGCTTCACCGTTGATATCAACACGATCCGTGCCTTCCTTCCCGGCTCGCTCGTCGATGTTCGCCCCGTGCGTGATACGGCGCACCTCGAAGGTCGCGAACTCGATTTCAAGGTGATCAAGCTCGATCAGAAGCGCAATAACGTCGTTGTCTCGCGCCGCGCGGTAATGGAAGAAGCCAACAGCGCCGAGCGCGAAGCACTGCTAGCGAACCTGCAGGAAGGCCAGACGATCAAGGGCGTGGTCAAGAACCTCACCGACTACGGCGCCTTTGTCGATCTCGGCGGGGTGGACGGTCTGCTGCACATCACCGACATGGCCTGGAAGCGCATCAAGCATCCCTCGGAAATCGTGGAAGTCGGCCAGGAACTCGACGTCAAGGTTCTCAAGTTCGATCGCGAGCGCAATCGCGTATCGCTGGGCCTCAAGCAGCTTGGTGATGATCCGTGGGTCGAAATCACCGGTCGCTACCCGGAGGGCAGCCGCGTGCTGGCCAAGGTCACCAACCTCACAGACTACGGCTGCTTCGCCGAAATCGAAGAGGGTGTAGAGGGCCTGGTCCACGTCTCCGAAATGGACTGGACAAACAAGAACGTTCACCCGTCGAAGGTTGTGCAGCTTGGAGACGAAGTCGAGGTCATGGTCCTCGATATCGACGAAGAGCGCCGCCGCATCTCCCTCGGCATCAAGCAGTGCCAGCAAAACCCCTGGGATGCTTTCGCCGCCAGCTTTGGCAAGGGCGATCGCATTTCCGGCGTCATCAAGTCAATCACGGACTTTGGCGTGTTCATCGGTCTCGAAGGCAACATCGATGGTCTCGTACACCTGTCGGACATCAGCTGGAACGAGACCGGGGAAGAGGCCGTTCGCAACTACAACAAGGGCGACGAGATCGAGACGGTCATCCTCTCGATCGATCCCGAGCGCGAGCGCATATCTCTTGGCATCAAGCAGCTGGAAGATGATCCATTCGGCAACTATATCGCCATGAACGATCGCGGCAGCATCGTGACCGGCGAGGTTGTGGCTGTGGACCAGCGAGCGGTCACGATCAAACTGGCGGACGAGGTCGAAGGCATTCTCAAGGCCTCCGATATTGCCCGCGAGCGCGTCGAAGATGCTCGCAACGAGTTCAAGGTCGGTGACAGTGTCGAAGCCAAGATCATATCCGTTGACCGCAAGAATCGCGGTGTGGCGCTTTCGATCAAGGCCAAGGACTACGACGATGAGCAGGAAGCCGTGAAGTCGCTGAAGGACCAGGAGGATGCCTCCTCGCCCGGAACGATCGGCGACCTCATCAAGGCGCAGATGGGCGGGCAGTAAGCTCACGCTGCAGCGCCGATTCGTCGGCGCCGATAGATAAGGGGTCCGCAAGGGCCCCTTATTCGTTGTGCGTCCTCAGCGCAGACCTGTGTCGGTCGGGCCCGTCCGAGGCACTGCCCGAAAATGGTAAATTTTCCATAAAAAATAAGACGTTGCGTGATTATTGGGATGCGTCCACAATAGTTTGCATAGCGACGGCGTCCCGCGCCGGGGCGGCCGCTGAGCCCCTTGGCCGCGGTTTCCTCGCGATGGCCCTGCGACAATCCAAAGAAGGCCCGATGACAAAGAGTGAACTGATTGAGGCGATCGCGCTGAAGCAGACGCAGCTTTCGACGAAGGACGTCGAGTTGGCGGTCAAGACCATCATCGAGCAGATGTCGGGCGCGCTCGCTACCGGCGGGCGTATCGAGATCCGCGGGTTCGGCAGCTTCTCACTGCACTACCGCGAACCGCGACGCGGGCGTAACCCGAAGACCGGTGACACCGTCGAACTGCAGGGCAAGTACGTTCCCCATTTCAAGCCGGGCAAGGAATTGCGGGACCGCGTGAATGCCGGTCTCGCGGCGGGGATGACGCCATGATGTCCTTTCTTCGCAAACTTTTCGCCCTTGCGGTGGCCGTGGCGATGGCCGCTCTCGGTGTGCTCTTTGCGCTGCAGAACGCCGATCCCGTGCCCCTGGATATTCTCGTGCTGACTCTGCCACCGCGCAGCCTCGCGCTATGGGTACTCGGCGCCCTTGCGCTTGGCGGATTCCTCGGTGTGCTCGCCTCGTCCTTCGCTGTTCTGCGTCTGCGCGCTCGCCTCATTGCGGCACGGCGGCAGGTCGCCAGCGCCCAGGGAGAGCTTGATCGCCTGCGCGGCCGGGATCTGGTACCGCGTGGATGACCTGCTGTTCTTCGCCCTGCTGTTCTGCGCCGTCGGTTGTGGCTGGTGGCTCGGCCGGCGCAGCGGCCCGCGCCTGAGCGCGGGCGCGCCAGCGCTTCCCAGCCAGTACTATCGCGGCCTGAACTATCTTCTCGACGGGCGCCCCGATGGCGCCATCGATCACTTCATCAGCGCCCTCGAAGTCAACAGCGAAACGCTGGAGACGCACATCGCCCTGGGTAACGTGCTGCGCCGCCGCGGCGAGGTCGAGCGTGCCATACGCATTCATCAGAACCTCCTGGCCCGGCCCAACCTGCCGCCAACGCAGATGCACATCGCGCATCTCGAACTGGCCCGGGACTACATCAGCGCAGGCCTTCTCGACCGCGCCGAGGAGCTGTTCCTCGAGCTGGTGCAGACCTCCGACGAGCAGCGCGACCTGAGTCGGCAGCACCTGATCGAGGTGTATCGCTCGCAGCGTGACTGGCCCCGGGCTATCGAGCAGGCGCGAGCCGCCCTGCCGCGCAAATCGCTGCTGCGCGCCTCGAGCGATGACGCGACGCAGGTCAGTGGTCAGGCCGTTTCTGTGCAGCTTGCGCACTTTTACTGTGAGCTCGCCGCGGAAGCAGAAGCCGGCGGCGATATGGACCGCGCCCGCGTCCTCCTGTCGGACGCGCTCGCCAGCGATGCGGGTTGCGCTCGCGCCTCGCTGCAGCTGGGTCGCCTCGAGGCCACCGCAGGGCGTGCGCGTGCCGCAATCGATGTGCTTGCGCGAATCGAGTCCCAGGATCCGGACTATCTTCCCGAGGCGATCCCCGTGCTGCGCGACTGCTACCGGTCCCTGGGCCAGGAGGCCAGGCTGTCGCGCTACCTGCGCGACAGCCTGGCCAAGCATCCATCGACGCCGCTGATGCTCGCGGTGGCTGATGACCTGCTGCGCGACGAGGGGGAGGCAGCGGCGCGCGCTTTTCTCAGCGAGCAGCTGGCGGCGACGCCGTCGCTGCGCGGCCTGCTCCGCTTGATCCGATTACAGGTGGCGGCGCCCGCCACGCAGCCGGGGGCCGACTCGCTGGACATGCTCGGCCTGCTTCTGGACCGCCTGATTGCCGAGCGCCCGGTATACCGCTGCGATCACTGTGGCTTTTCGGCGAAGCATCGCCTGTGGTTCTGTCCGGGCTGCAAGTACTGGGGAACCTTTCGCTCCATCCGCACGGCGGCCGCCGAATGAGCACGTGTGCTTCGCCCGTCATCGTGGCCCTCGATTACCCCGAGGCGGAGGCCGCCCGCTCACTCGCCCGACGCCTGGACCCTCTCGCCTGCCGCCTCAAGGTCGGCAAGGAGCTGTTCACGGCGGCCGGCCCCGGCCTGCTCGAGGATCTGCACAAGCTGGGCTTCGAGCTGTTTCTGGATCTCAAGTTTCACGACATTCCCAACACGGTCGCCGCGGCGCTGCGCAGCGCCGCGCAGCTCGGCGTGTGGATGGCCAACGTGCACGCGAGCGGAGGGCGGCGCATGCTCGAGGCAGCGGCCTCTGCGGTCTCGGGCTTCGAGCGACCGCCGCTGTTGATCGGCGTCACCGTGCTGACCAGCATCGCCGCCGACGAGTTCGACGAGCTCGGTTTCCGCCGCAGCCTGGAAGAGCAGGTGGAGCACCTGTCCCGGCTGACAGCGGACTGCGGCCTTGACGGCGTGGTCTGTTCGGCGCGTGAAGCGTCGCGCCTGCGTGCGTGCCTGGGTGAGCGATTTCTGCTGGTAACGCCCGGTATTCGACCGGCGGGCAGCAGTGCCAATGATCAGCGCCGCGTGGTCACGCCGCAGCAGGCCCTCGCCGACGGCTCGAGTTTTCTCGTGATCGGGCGGCCGATTACCGCAGCCGAAGATCCCGCCGCGGCGCTGGCGGCGATCAACCGGGACATCGCTCAGCTGCGCTGACGCCGAAGCGTCCGCCCGTTCCATCAATTCCGCCCGAATGACGCCGCGCGGTTCGTGTCGCTGTTATTTTTATCGCGTGGGCGCCCCATGACGGCCCGCAGCGGCTTCCCGGTGTCGTAGCCGCATCTTGAAAGACAACTGCAACAAGGCACCGACGACGCAACGTCAAGGCAACGTCAAGGCAACGTTCAGGCAACGTTCAGGCAACGCCAAGTCAACGACAATGCGCTGATAGAGACTGGCAGGCGAGATTTGCAAGAGCGATCTGCGACGCAGGCCGGCGAGTCGAATTGGCAACACGAACTGGTAAGACAAATTGGCAAGACAGATTGGCAAGACAAGGAGGTCCAGCCATGGCAGCAAACACCCTATCGACAAAACGACACCTGCAGCTTCGTCTGGCGAGGTGCGCCTTCCCCCTTCAACATCGCCATTCGCGCGCATGGCCGCAGTCGGCGTCATGCTCGAGTCACGGTACGAGTGACCCGGTCAACGCGACCCGGGCCTTTGGCCGCGCAGCGGCTGGCCTCGTCGCGGAGCCCCGCGGCGAAGCTTTCCAGCGCTGCGCGGCTCGCCGCTCCGGGGCGGTACCAGGACTGCTGATACTCTTCGCGGCGATTCTGGCAGGCGTGGACCCGCACGCCGCGGGGGCCGCGGCGCAGCCCGAGGAGCGCACGGAGATGCAGGTGTCGGTCGATGAGGCCGTCAGCGCGCAGCCGGCCGTCGAGTCCGTGATGGCGGCCGCTGCAGCGGCGTCTACCGCTGTCTCCACACCCGATCCTGCAGCTGCGCCGCAAGCGCCGGCCGCGTCACCTCCCGGCGGCATCGATATCAATTCGGCGACGGCCGCCGAGCTCGCGGCGGGCCTCAATGGCGTGGGCGCGTCGCGCGCGGAGGCGATCGTGCGCTACCGCGAGCAGTTCGGGCCCTTCGAGTCGATTGAGGAACTTGTCGAGGTCGGCGGCATCGGGCCGGCGACCGTCGAGCGCAATCGCGCGCTACTGCGGCTGCGTTGAGGCATCCCCGGCGGTGCGCTCGGGTCGCTGCGGTGATTCGGGCATAAACCTGCGGACGCCCTTTCTTTTTGCCATCGAAGACAGCACCCTAAGGCGGCTTTCGATGCGGGGGAAGGGGCGTCTGCAATCGCCGCTTTGTCTATCCCGCAGGAGCGCTGATCTGCATTGATTCGGAGTGGATGGCGGCGTGCACTGCCTGGTCACAGGAGCGACGGGATACATTGGCGCGGCGCTGGTGCCGGTCCTGCTCGCTCGGGGTCATGACGTCACTGCGCAGGGTCGTCGGCGAGCGGCACTTGAAGGCCTCGGTGCGAGCCCTGGCGAGTGCCGCGTGGAATGCGGCGATGAGAGCCGCGGAGAGTGCAGCGGAGAGTGCCGCGGAGAGTGCAGCGGAGAGTGCAGCGGAGAGAGTAGCGGAGAGCGCAGCGAGGAGAGCGGCGGCGAGAGCGCACCCGAGGGCGAGGCAGAGCGTAAAGGCAAGGCCAACGGCAAGGCCGACGGTGAGGGTTACGGGGAGGGTCTCGGGAGGGGTCTCGGGAAGGGCGCGGCTGATTCGCGGCAAGCGTCCGGGGAACTCCGCCTGCTGCCCGGCGAACTGCCGGACTCCATCGGGGCTGCGGCGCTGGCGTCTGTCGATGTAGTGTTTCATCTCGCGGGGATCGCTCACCAGCACGCATCGCCGGAAGCCTACCAGCGCATCAACGTCGATGCCTCTGTTGCCCTGGCGCAGCGGGCGCGCGAGGCCGGCGTCGCCCGCTTCGTGTTCTTCAGCAGTACCAAGGCGACGCAGACCGGCGAAGCCGCTACAGCGATGGTCGAGCATTCCAATCGCGCGGTCGACTACGCGAGCTCGAAGCGTATCGCCGAGCGTGAACTGTATGCATGCCTTGACGGCTCAGGGACCGAACTGGTGATCCTGCGCCCCGCACTGGTCTATGGCGGCTGCGAACGAGGTCACCTGGCGCTGCTGCGGCGCTGGGTGGACTGGCATCTGCCAGCACCCCCCCCCGGCGGCTGTCGCAGTATGATCGCCCGTGCGGACCTTCTTCGTCTGGCGCTCGTTCTGGCCGAGCCCGCGCATGCGACGCCGCGCCTGCTTACCGTGACCGATGGTCAGGCCTATTCGGCGCAGCGGCTGCATGCGGCGCTCTGCCGCGCGCGCGGGCGCAGGCCCTGGTTTCCGTCGCCGCCACGCGTGCTGTGGAAGACTGCCTGCGAACTGTACGATCGTCTGCGCTCGCCGTCGCCCGGCACGAGCTGGCAGCGCCTGAGCGGTGAGGAAATCTCGGTGCAGGAAGGGCTGGACGAACTCGCGTTCTCTCCGAGCCTGAGTTTCGAGCGCTCCCTGAACCTGCCATCGTGACAGCCCTGCTCGCTTTCGCGGCTGCGACGCTGCTGTCGACACTCGCCGTTTCTGCCTACCTGCGCCTGGCGCAGCATCGCGCCTGGCTGGACGAGCCCAATCACCGCAGCTCGCACCAGCGCGCCACGCCGAGCTCCGGTGGCGTCGCGATCATGGTGGTGCTGCTGCCGCTGGCGCTTGTGCAGTTACTGTGGCCTGGTGCCCCGTGGTCGGAAGCCGGCCTTGCGCAGGCGGGCGCCGTCGCGGCGCATGCCCTGCCGCCGAGTCTGTTCGCGGCTGCCCTCCTGTGTGCGATCGGTGCCTGGGACGACCGCAGTCACCTGCCGGCGAAGGCGCGGCTCGTGGTTTTCCTTGGCCTGTGCCTGCTCGTGGCCTCGGCCTGGGTGGTACCGGGCACGGACAGCACGTCGCGGGTCTGGCTGATGACCGTCGGCCTTGGGGTCGCGCTGGCCTGGCTGATCAATCTCTACAATTTCATGGATGGCACCGACGGGCTCGCCGGGCTGCAGTGCGTACTCGTCGCCCTTGCGCTTGCGGGCTTCGGCGCCTGGTGCGCGGCTGCGCCCGCGTTCATCGGCCTTGCGCTGCTGGTGGCCGGCGCCTACCTGGGATTTCTTTTTTTCAACTGGGCGCCGGCGCGCCTTTTCATGGGGGACGCCGGCAGCCTGAGCGCGGGCCTGCTGCTTGGCCTGCTGGGTCTGTGGGCCTGGCGCGAGGCCTGGCTGCCCCCTGAGCTGTGGCTGTTGCTGATGAGCCCCTTCCTGATCGACACGGCGTGGACGCTGGTCCGCCGCATGCTCCAGCGAGCCCCCCTCGCGGAGGCGCACCGCGAGCATGCCTACCAGCGCCTGGCCCGCTACTGGAACTCGCACGGCGCGGTCGCCTTCGCACTACTGGCACTCCATCTGGCGTGGTTGCTGCCGCTGGCGTGGCTGCAGCTGCGCTTCCCGCAGCACGCACAGACGATTCTGGCCGTGGGAATATTCCCGCAACTCTTTCTCATGGTCAGCTTGCAGCGTTTGCAGTAAGCTCGCGTCACTAAAAGAATTTTGGCTGCTTGCAGCCGACGCAAAGCTGGTTCTCCACTCCGCGTTGATCGGGGGCGGGGCCGAACGGGCCGTTAAGTCCGGATCGCGTCGGCAAAAATATGCAGGTAACAACGCAGGCAAGCCGAAGGCGCCAGACCAGCGCGGGGTGTGCGACGAGTGACCGGACCAGCAAGACTCCTGGCCGATGGCCTACGGAGCAGTTTTGAGGGGATTCGAACCGGCCTGAGCCGGATCATCGAAGTTCCGCGCAACGTCAAGCAGGGGCTGATTCTCAGCCTCGATATGGTGCTGGTGAGTCTCGCGCTCTTCATCGCCTACGGTTACCCGATGCAGGCCGGCTCGCGCCCGCCGGGTGGCGTCGAATGGTTCTGTGCCGGACTTACGCTTGTTGCCAGCGCCGCGATTTTCCTGCGCATGGGCCTCTACCGCGCTGTCATCCGGTTTATGGGCCAGCAGGCCATCCTCAGCATACTCCAGGCGGTGAGCTATTCGGCCCTCGCGCTCGGCGCCGCCGTATTCTTCACCCAGGCCGATGTGCCGCGCACGCTGCCTTTTGTTTACTGGGCCGTGGCCATGTGCGGTATCGGCGGCATGCGCCTCATCGTTCGCGCCAGCTACCAGGCGCGCCTGCGTTCGAGCACGCGCAACGTGCTGATCTACGGTGCCGGCGAGTCCGGTCGCCAGCTGCTGACGGCGCTCCATCATGGTGACCAGTACCGCGTTGTCGCCTTTGTCGACGACGACACGCGTGCCCAGCACTCGGTGATCAACGGATTGCAGGTGGCGCACTCGAGCGAACTCGAGCGTCTCATCGAGAAGCACGCAATTACGCAGGTGCTGCTCGCCATTCCCTCGGCGACCTCGGAGCGGCGGCGGGAGATCATCAACTCGCTGGTCGGCCTGCCGGTGCACGTGCGCACGGTGCCGAAGATCAACGAGCTGGTCGGCGGGGCGGCCGCGGTTGGCCAGATCCAGGACATCGACCTCGACGACCTGCTGGGCCGGGATCCTGTGCCTCCGCATCCGGAGCTCATCGATCGCTGCATCACTGACAAGGTGATCATGGTGACCGGTGCCGGTGGCTCCATCGGCGCCGAGCTCTGCCGCCAGATCCTCGAAGCGCGCCCACGCGAGCTCGTGCTTCTGGATAATTCGGAGTTCGCGCTTTATCAGGTCGAGCGCGAGCTGCGCGAGCTGCAGCTGCGTCGCGGAACGCATATCGAAACCATCTGCCTGCTGGGTTCGGTGCGCGACCAGGCGCGCATGGAGGTGATTTACCGCACCTTTGGCGTGCAGACGGTCTACCACGCGGCGGCCTACAAGCATGTGCCCATGGTCGAGCACAATGTGGCCGAGGGCGTGGCCAACAATGTATTCGGAACCTGGCACGCCGCCGAAGCAGCGCGCAACGCCGGTGTGGAAACCTTTGTCCTGGTATCGACGGACAAGGCGGTGCGTCCGACCAACATCATGGGCGCGTCGAAGCGTTTCGCCGAGCTGATTCTTCAGGGTCTTGCGGAAGACGGTTCGGAGACGCGCTTCTGCATGGTGCGTTTCGGCAACGTCCTTGGGTCCTCGGGCTCCGTGGTCCCCCTGTTCCGCGAGCAGATCGAGAAGGGTGGTCCTGTGACGGTCACCCATCCCGAGGTCTCGCGCTATTTCATGAGCATCCAGGAGGCCGCGCAGCTCGTGCTGCAGGCCAGTGCGATGGGGACGGGCGGCGACGTCTTCGTGCTTGATATGGGCGAACCGGTGCGCATCGTCGATCTCGCCAAGCGCATGATCCGTCTCAGCGGACACGAGGTTGGCAGCGGTCGAGAGGGGGCCGTGGGTGTCGATATCGAGTTCATCGGTTTGCGCCCTGGGGAGAAGCTGCACGAGGAACTGCTTCTGGGCACCTCCGTCAGCGGCACCGGTCATCCGATGATCATGCGCGCCGAGGAAGAGTGCCTGAGCCATGGTCAGGTCTGTGTGGCCCTGAAGGAACTGATGTTGCGTTGCGAGGCCATGGATTGTCAGGGTATCGCGAAAATCCTGCGCGAGTCGGTCAGCGGCTTCGGCGGCCACGAGATCCGTCACGACTACATCTGGGTCAAGCGCGATCGCGGCGCTCGCCGTCGCCCCTCGCTTGCGGGCGCCGCCGAGGAGGCTGCAGCCGGCGCCAAGGTGAAGGAGCTGTTTCCGAGGCAGCCGTCGCGGAGCGCCGTAGACGCCTGATCGCGCCGTCATGGCATACTCCCGGCCATGACCGACTACGACGTATTCAACGGTGATGCCGACGGCATCTGTGCCCTGCTGCAGCTGCGCCGCGCGGAGCCGCGCGAGGCCGAACTGGTGACCGGCGTGAAGCGCGACATCCAGTTGCTGGAACGCATACCAGTCCATGCTGACGCGCGCGTCACCGTGCTCGACCTGTCCCTGGACAAGAATCGCGAGCCCCTGCAGCGCTTGCTCGATGCCGGTGCCGAGGTCTTCTACTGCGACCATCATTACGCCGGCGAGATTCCCGAAGCCCCGCGCTTCGAGGCCCGCATCAACACCGCGGCAGACGTCTGCACCAGCCTCCTGATCAACGGACGCCTGCAGGGTGTCTACGCCGCCTGGGCCGTGGCCGGTGCCTTTGGCGACAACCTCGACGACAGTGCCCGCGCCGCGGCGCGCGCAGCCGGTCTCGGCACTGAGACGGTGGATCTATGTCGGCGTCTCGGCACCTACCTGAATTACAACGGCTACGGCGCCAGTCTCGAGGACCTGCATTTTCATCCGGCGGAGCTCTATCAGCTGCTACGTTCTTACGCTGACCCCGACGCGTTTGTCGCCGAGGCGGCTTCGAGCTTTGAGCGTCTCGAGGCGGGCTACGAGGGTGATATGGCGAGGGCTCAGGGTCTTGCGGCGCAATGGCAGAACGCGAGCGCCGCGCTGTTCGTGCTGCCCGATGCCGCCTGGTCTCGGCGTGTCAGTGGTGTGTTCGGTAACGCGCTGGCTCGCGACTATCCGCAACGGGCTCATGCCGTGCTCACGCAAAAGGAGGGCGGCTTTCTAGTCAGCGTGCGCGCACCGCTCGAGGACAAGCGCGATGCCGACACGCTGTGTCGCGGCTTCGAGACCGGGGGAGGCCGCGCCGCTGCTGCCGGTATCAACCACCTTCCCGAGGAGGACTACGACCGCTTCGTGAAAGCGCTGGCCGAGACCTATCGCGGTTGATGCTCGGGCCGAGCGTATCCGTTCACGTCTCGATATCGTCGACGTCGAGCTGGCCGGTCAGGCGACGTCGGATGTGCGACCAGGAGATACCCACGCCCAGGAGCAGCGACATGACCACCAGCGACAGCCACGCGAGAGCGCTCGTGGATTCGAGGCTGAGCAGCCCGAGGTCGACAAGCAGCCAGATCAGGCAGGCGAACAGGGTCGTGCCGAGCACGATGCCCAGCCAGCCAAGGGATAGAAAGGTCGCGCGCAGAAAGAGGATCCACAGGCTGATCAGCACTACGCCGGTCAGTGCCGGCAGCGGCCCGAACTGGAAACCCTCGGACAGCAACCAGCCGAGAAAGGAGTAGGGCGAAGGGTTGTAGGTGCCGAATACAAGAAGCGCGGCAAAAAGCCAGCGCATAAAAAAGCTGTCCGCGCCAAAGCTGCTGTTCATATGCGGGTTACGCCTCCCGGTTGATCGATGTCAGTCTGTTCCAGTTCGCCGCCCCGTCGCAAGCGCTTGTTCCATCACGTTCCAGCTCAATTTCCAGCTGCGGGGCAGATATCGCGGTCAGGGTGCAGGAATCGTATAGCGCGCGTGAATTGCCTCGATCTGCTTCAGCAGATCCTTCTCCAGCTGCAGATCGGCGCTGGCGATATTGCTGCGCAGTTGCTCCATCGTCGTCGCCCCGATGATGTTGCTGGTAGTGAACTCGCGCCCATTGACGAAGGCAAGAGCCATCTGCGCCGGATCGAGGCCCGCCTCTTGCGCCAGCTGGACGTAAGCCTCTGTGGCGGCCTCGGCCTGTGGATTGGTGTAGCGCGAAAAACGCTCGAAGCGCGTAAGGCGAGCGCCTTCGGGTCGTGCGCCGCCGAGGTACTTACCGCTGAGCATTCCGAAGGCCAGCGGTGAGTAAGCGAGCAGACCAAGGTCCTCGCGCATGGCGACCTCGGCGAGTCCGACTTCGAAGCTGCGATTGAGCAGGCTGTAGGGGTTCTGGATCGACGCGACCCGGGCGAGCTTCTTCTCGCCAGCGAGGCGCAGGTACTCCATCGAGCCCCAGGGTGATTCGTTGGAGACGCCCACGGCCCGAACCTTGCCCGCCTTGACGAGTTCATCGAGGGCGCTCAGCGTCTCCTCGATCGGCAACTCGTCGGCGGGGCGGTGACGATAGCCGAGCTGGCCGAAGAAGTTGCTGATGCGCTCGGGCCAGTGCACCTGGTACAGGTCGACATAGTCCGTCTGCAGGCGCTCGAGCGACGTGTCGATGGCAGCGTGAATTTGCTCGCGCGACAGGCGCGGTCCGCCGCGAATGTGCCCGAAGTCTCCCCCCGGCGGGTTGCGTCCGGCAACTTTTGTCGCCAGCACCACCTCGCCGCGCTTGCCCGATTCCCTGAGCCAGCGCCCGATCAGCCGCTCCGTTTCGCCCTGTGTCTCCGGCCGCGGTGGTACGGGATACATCTCTGCCGCATCGATAAAGTTCACGCCCTGGTCGAGCGCGTAATCGAGCTGCTTCGCCGCATCGGCGTAATCGTTCTGTTCGCCGAAGGTCATCGTACCGAGGCAGATGACGCTCACCTTGATATCGGTGCGGCCGAGCGGGCGATATTCCATGGAGGTTTCCTCGAGATCAGCTCTTTTCGTCAGCGGCGCTGCCGAGGCAGTGGCGTTCGGCCTCCAGCGTCGCGCCGGCGTGGACCGCACGAAGCACTACCAGCACGTCGGCGTCCGCGAAGCGCCGCAGGATAGCGTTTTTCACTGTCTCTGCAATCGTCACGGCGGCACCCAGGCTCTGCTCCGCATCGAAGCTCAGGGTCAGCTGCACGTGCCGCGTGCGTCCGGCGCGACGCGTGCGCAGTTCGTTGACAAAGCCCACTCCCGGCGTGCCGCAGGCAAGGTCGAGGATGAGCTGGCGCTCGTCTGTCGGCAGCTCGCGATCCAGAAGCTGGTCGAGTGCCTGGCCAAGGATTTCCCGGGCTGCGAACAGCATCCAGGCCGCGATGGCGAGGGCGAGGATCGGGTCGGCGAGGGGCAGGCCCAGGGCGGAGAGCGCGAGGGCGACGAGCGTTGCCGCATTACTGAAGAGGTCCATCAGGTAGTGCAGCCGGTCCGCGTGGATCGCTGGCGACTGCGTCCGTTTGAGCACGGCTCCCTGCATCGTGGTCAGCGCTGCAGTGGCAGCGATGGCAAACACCATCACCAGAACGGCGGGCAGGATGGCCGTCATCGCAACGGGATCGAGCAGACGGTGAACGGCCTCTGTGGCAATGAAGGCGCAGGATCCCAGGACCATACAGGCCTGCAGCAGCGCCGCCAGGGGTTCGGCCTTGCCATGGCCGAAGCGGTGCTCACGGTCGGCGGGCACGAGGGCATAGCGCACGGCCAGGAGCGTGAGCAGTGAGGCGGCACCGTCGAGTACGGAGTCAAGCAGCGAAGCCAGCATGCTTACGGAGCCCGTTGCCCACCACGCGAACAGCTTCACCACAACGAGCAGGGCGGCAGTGGTCACGGAGGCGAGGGCGGCAAGGCGCAGAAGTCTGGCCTCACGTGCGGCGTCGCTGCTGCCTGTCTGCGCTCTCGTCATAGGGCTGCAGTGTAAGGCTGCGGCGGTCGGCTGTGCACACCGGATGGCGGGCTGGAACTTTTCCGCTGCTAGGCCATACTGTCCGCCGAAATTTCCGGCCCGCTATCGCGCGGGTCCTCGCCGCAGGGATCGCAGCATGCAGTCACAACCCGTTTCTCAGGAACCGGCAGCACGATTCTTCTTCCGGGTGACTGCCCGACCGCGACTCACCGTGGTGCTCAGTCTGTTGGTCATACTGCTGTGCGCCGGCGGCCTGGCCACGATCGTAAAGGACACCTCGGTCAAGGCCTTTATTCCGCCCGAGCATCCCTCGCTGGTGTCCGATGCGCTCGCCGAGGAAGTCTTTGGCCTGTCCGACTCACTTGCCGTCGCGATTGTTGTCACCGACGGCGGCAGCGTTTTCGAGCCAGCGCGGATGGAGCTGGTCCGCGAGCTTACCGATCGCATCGAGGCCATGCCCAACGTGCGCCGTGAACGCATCGCCAGCCTGGCCACGGAGTCATCGATCCGCGGAGTCGACGGCGCCGTGGAAGTGGATCCCTACATCAGTCGCGGCCGAATCGATGACGCCGATGCGCGCGATGCCTGGCGCCGCTTTTCGGCGATGACGCCGCATCAGGATGCGCTGGCCAGCGCCGACGGGCGCGCGGCGATCATCATGGCCGAACTTGCCGACGCAAAGCTGGCCAGCGACAGCTACGAGGCGGCCCTCGCGATCGCCGAGGAGTACCGCGGCGACGGCTTGGAAATCCACGTTGCCGGTCCCGGAGCGGTCAGCGGATTCCTCAGCACCTACATCGATCGCGACGCACGCAAGATGCAGCCGCTGGTGTTTGCCCTGGTGCTGCTGTTTATCTACACCGCGTTCCGCCGTCGCCAGGCGATGCTCGGGCCCCTGCTGGTGATCGCGGGCGCGACCGGTGGCGCCATGGGGCTGATGGCGTGGATGGGGATTCCCTACTACGCGATCACCAATGCGCTGCCGGTGGTCCTCGTCGCCGTGTCCGTCGCCGACTCTATCCATATCCTCACCGCTTTCTACCAGCGCCGCACGCTGCATGCGGACGCGCCGGTGCGCGAACTCGTGATCGAGGCCATGGTCGACATGTGGCGCCCGATCACGCTCACCACGATCACCACGATCGCGGGCTTCGTTGGTATCTCGATCATGTCGATCATGCCGCCGATCATCATGTTTGGCTGGATCGCCGCGCTCGGCGTTGCCCTGGCCTGGGTCTTTTCGCTGGTCTCGCTGCCCAATGTGCTCGTACTGCTCGACCCGAAGCCCAGCCCCGCATTCAAGTCCTGGCGCCACAATCAGCCCTCGGGTATCGGCCGTGCCCTTGCGGGCATAGGTGCCTTCTCGGCGCGCAATTACGTGGTGGTGCTGTCGCTGTTCGCGCTTGTGTTGGTGGCCGTCGCCGTCGGTGCGTCGCGCCTGCATATCGACCGCGCCCAGGTCGACAATTTTGCTCCCGATGAGCCGATCCGTATCGCCGATACGGTGATCAACGACACCTTTGCCGGCAGCGCCTTCCTCGATGTGATCGTGCAGGCGGACGAGCCCGAGGGCCTTCTCGACGCGCGCCGGATGCGCAAGATCGCCGATCTGCAGGCCTATTTCGAAAGCCTTCCGCACGTGCAGAAGACCGTGGCGATCACCGATTACCTGACCTTGCTGCACGTTGCTATCGAGGAACTGCCGGCCTCGGCCGTGGCCGAGCGCGTTCTGCCTGACTCCGATGACGCCATTGCCCAGTACCTGCTGGTCTATGAAGCCTCGGGGGATCCCACGGACTTCGAAGAGGAGATCGACACGGAATACCGCACGGCCATGATCCGCGGCGTGCTCAACGAGCAGCATTTCAGCCGCAATCGCGATACGGTGGCGCGTCTGCAGTCCTACATCGAGCGCGAGTTCAGCGAGCCCGGCATGACTGCGATGCTGACCGGCGACGTGAACGTGAGCTATCACTGGATGCGCAGCTTGCAGCGCTCTCACTTTGGCGGCGTCCTGATTTCGCTGATGCTCGTGCTGGTGACCTCGATGCTGGTGTTCCGCTCCGTGAGCACCGCTATCGTCGCCGTCGTGCCCGTGAGCTTCACGGTGCTGATGCTGTACGCGGCCATGGCGAGCTTCAATATTTACCTGGAGCCGGCGACCTCGATGTTCGCGGCGATTGCCATCGGGGTCGGCATCGACTTCGCCATACATCTGATCGACAAGCTACGCGAGGCGCTCGCGCTTCACGATGAGGATATCTTCCGCGCCGTTGACCACGCTCTGCCGCTGACCGCGCGCGCCTGCTACTTCAACTCCGGTGCCCTCGCCATCGGTTTCGGCGTGCTGATGACCAGCGAGCTTGCTCTGCTTCAGCGCTTCGGCGCGCTGGTCACGCTGGCGGCGGTCTGCAGCTACGTGCTTGCCCTGAGCATCGTGCCGGCGCTCTTCGCCGCCGGCCGGGCGATCAGCGTGGATACCTTTCGCCCCGTACCGCGCATGGCGGCGAGCATGGCGGCGCTGATTTTGCTGTTATCGGTCGGAATGGTCTGGTCCCAGGGTGCTTTCTCGCAGAGCGATGACGTTGAGAATAACGGGGGGTTGGATGGGGCAGGCGTGGCCCGGCGCATCGCCGCGCGCGATGAGGGGGCAGCATCGAGGCGTATCCTCGACATCGTGCTCACGGACCGTCGCGGCAAAACCCGCGAGCGCAGCGCGCTGGTTCTCAAGATGAATGATGGCGCGGAGCGCGCCACGCGCTTCACCTACCTCGAGCCCAAGTCCGTCAGGGAAGTGACCTTTCTGAGTCACGATGCCCTCGACGCAGCCGCAAGCGATGAGCGCTGGCTCTACCTTCCGGCGACGCGGCGCGTCCGGCGCATCCCCGCCTCTGATCGCGGCGACTACTTTCTCGGCACCGACTTCACCTACGAAGACATCCAGTCCGAGTTCAAGCTCTCGCTCGACGATTACGACTTTGTCCTCGACGAGACCCTGAAGACGGCCGGTGGTATGCGCTACCGCATTTCCGGTGCGCCGAAGACGCCGGCGATTGGCGCCGAGCTCGGCTATGGGGGCTTTCGCGCCGTCGTGAACGGCGAGAGCTGGCTGTTCAACGAGGTCGAGTTCCTGGACCTGGATGGCGAGTTGCTCAAGACCGTGACCATCAACAGCGCCGAGGCGTTCGACGGCATCTGGTGTGCGACGGACATCGAGGTCGTCAACCATCAGACCGAGCACCAGACACGCTTCCTTTACGAGCGCGTCGAGTTTCCCGCAACGCTACCGCGCGAGGCCTTCGAGGCGAACGCGCTCGCCCGGGGCCTGGCGGCGCAGCTGCAGCAGTGAAGTCGCAGGACCCGAACTTCCCCATGCGGCGGGCCTCGCTGACTGCGCTGCTGTTGCTCTCCTTTGGGCTGACCGCAGTGCGAGGGCCCGCGACAGCGGCCGAGCTCGGACTCACGGAGGTGCCCGTCGAGGCCAGCGTCGGTGTCAGCCCCGCGGAAAGTGAGGTCATGCAGCTGCAACTCGAGGTCGAGCCGCGCTGGGACGCGACGCTGGGTGACGCCGGCAGCGCCGTGCTGTCCTTTCGCCTGCGTCTCGATGGCAAGGACGAGCTCGAACCTGGCGCTCCGCCCTTTGACAACTACGATGGACCCTCCAAGCCGCTGACCCTCGGCGATGCGGGAACCCTCGAGCTGCGCGACGTTTACTATGAGCATCGGCTCAGCAGCGGCCTCCTGCGCGTGGGCAAGCAGCAGATCGTCTGGGGTCGTCTCGATGGCGTGAAGATTCTCGACGTACTCAATCCGCAGACCTTCCGCGAGTTCATCCTCGATGATCTCGGCGATTCGCGGATCGGCCTGTGGAGTGCCTACCTCGACTACAGCGTCGGCGCCTGGCGCGCGGAACTCGCGCTGATCCCCGATCAGACGAGCCACGACATACCCGAGCCCGGGGCCTGGTTCGAACTGCGCGCGCCGCGCTTTCGCTTTGGTGCCCCCGTTGACGCCGCGGGGCTGCCACGGCGCAGCGAGGGCGGCTCGGACTGGCTCGAGGATGGCGCCCTTGGCCTGCGTCTGTCGCGCTTTGTGGGCGGTGTCGATGTCAGCGGTCTCTACTACAGCGGCCAGGACCACGAGCCCCTCGGTCGCGTCGGCCTCGGCGAAGACGGGCTGTTTCTCGAGCAATATCACCGCAGGCGCGAGGTCCTGGGCCTGAGCGCCGAGTCGTCCTTTGGTCCCGTCGCCTGGCGCGCGGAGCTGTCGCACCAGCCGGGAAGGCGTTTCAACGTGCGAGGCGCTGCGGGGCTTGACGAAGTGGAGCTCGATCAGTCGGTGCTCGGCGTTGGCGCCGATATCCAGCTGCCGCTGAATCTGCTCGCCAATGTTCAGCTGCTATGGGATCGCGTGCACGATGCGCCTGCCGGGCTGATCCGGCCCAATGAGGATCAGCTGGCGACCGTATTCCTGCGCCGCGGATTCGCCTATGAGACGCTGCAGACCGAGTTTCGTTGGTATCACTCGCTGACGGACCACGACGACACCATGGCTCTTCGCGCCAGCTACGCGGTGAACGACGAACTTACGCTGTTTGCCTCGGGCGAGTGGTTCACGGGCACGCCCCTTGGCCTGTTCGGCCAGTTTGCGCGGCAGGATCGCGTGGTACTCGGCTTCTCCCGCTATTTCTGAGACCGCAAATTCTGAGACGGCGAGTCCTGCGCACCATCCTTCGTACGCGCTGCGCGCGGCATCGCGAGGCGGGCGGCCCGCGGCGCGCTGCAGCCTTGCGCTCGATCAATAAAATCGCATCCTGTCGGCGCGCAAGTATGCTAGTTTCGAGGCAGGCGAGCGCGAAGATCCGCAGCAGCGGCGCATTCGATCTCGGGCACAGGCAGCGGTGTGGACGCGAGCTGTTTCGGGGGGCGGCCGGGACCGCGCGTCGCTACGGAGATGGGCGAACAGGAGCGGGCGAGATGGGCGACCTGATGGCCGAACTTGAAGCAGAAAGGGCAGTAAAGTCCTGTCCCGCCAGTCGATACGCCAACGGAATTCCATCAGCGGGTCGCACTGCAGGTGGCGATCGCCGGTGACCGTCGATATGCATCACGGTACGGAGCTGTGCGAGTGGCCGACGCAGGAGTCAGGCGAGTCGCTGCAGGGTCTCTTCCGCATCATTGACGCGATGGCAACGCCACAGCTTGTTCTCGATGATCGTAACCACGTTATCTACATCAACACCGCGCTGAGTGGCCTGCTGCGACGGCTAGGCGGCGATGGCGCAAAGTTGCTCGGCGGCGTGTTTGACGGGCACCTCGCATCCGGGATGTCGTCTTTCCTTCGTGCGCAGACCGCCGCGGACACCGCGTCGAAGCGGCTGGTCCTGAAGCTCGCTCGGCTGCGCCTCGATGTCTGCCTGCGCGTCGAACGCGCACCGCTTTGTAAAGCACACTTCCTCGTGACTTTTCTCGACGTCGGCGAAATGAAGGCGGGCACAGAGCTACTGCTTGATGGGAGTGCGCCCGACGCGCAGCCAGATCGAGCAGATCGCGACGCCCTGACCGGGTTACTGAACCGGCGCGGATTCATGCGCCGCTTCGAGCGGCGTTTCGCCGAAGCGCAGCGCAGCGGGGAAGGCCTCGCCCTGTTGTTTATCGATCTCGACAGCTTTCACTTTCTGAACGACCATTTCGGTCACAAGTATGGTGACGAGTTGCTCAGCGCGCTGGCCAAGAGGCTTACGGCCGGGGTCGAGGCTGCTGAAACGGTGGCTCGTATTGGCGGCGACGAATTTATTGTCCTCTTCGGCGAAGACATCAGCGTCGCGGACGTCAGCGCGCAGGTATCGCGCCTGAAGAAGCACCTGCTGCAGCCGTACTGGCTGATCGACATGGAGTACAGCTGCTCTGTCAGCTTTGGTGCAGCGCGCTACCCCGATCACGCGAACTCTGCCGACGAGCTGCTGAGCAGTGCCGACCAGGCGATGTTTTCCGCCAAGGCGCGCGGTAGAAATCAGTTCGCCGTATTCAGCCGCGACGCTGCCCGTCAGCGGCGCGATGCGCAGCAGCGACTCGAAGACGTGCTGCGGGCCGCGGGCGTGGATTCCTGCTTTGAAGCCTACTACCAGCCGCAGCACCGCCTGAATGACGGCAGCTTTGCCGGCGCCGAGGCGCTTTTGCGCTGGGTCGATCCGGAGACGCGTCAGGTCTATCGATCGCTCGAAGACTTTCTGCCGGACATCGAAAGCCACCCGATCCTGATCGCGATCGGCAGGAAGATGGTGGATCAGGTCGTCGAGCAGATGGAGGCGTTTTTCCGCCATCATCAACCTTTCCCGATTTCCGTGAACTTCAACCCGATGCAGCTGCGCTCCGAGGAGATCATCACACACCTCGAGCATATCGCTGCCGAACAACCGAATCGCGCCTTTCATCTGAGTATCGAGATAACGGAGACCGCGCTGTTCGAGCGCGACCCGCTTATCCTCGAGAACATGGCGCGCCTCGAGCGGGCGGGCTATCCGCTGATTCTCGATGACTTCGGTACCGGCTATGCCTCGATCTTCAGCCTTCGCGCGCACACCTTCAGCCTGGTGAAGATCGACAAGAGCTTTGTGCAGGCGCTCAATGACGGCGACATGCGCGATCGAGTGGTGCTCGACGGCATGCTCCGCCTGATCGGAGGGCTGAGACAGCCGGTGCTTTGTGAAGGTGTGGAAACCGAGTCGCAGGCGGCCTACGTCAACCAGCGCGGCTGCGACCTGGCCCAGGGCTACCTCTATTCGCGGCCGCTCAGTCGCGAGGATTTCGATCAGTACCTGCGCACCTACTGAAGCCAGCTGCGGCCGAGTCAGTCGCAGCAATATCAGCTGCCCGCCATCGAATCGAGCACAGGTCGTGCAGTCGAGGCTAAGATAGGCGCATGTTCGATTCTGCCGTGTCTATCGCCGCCGTCCTCGCCTTCCTCATCGCGATCTCCGAGTGGCTCGCCACCCATACCTGGCTGCGCCATCTCGGCGCCGCGCTGCTGGTGATCCTGCTGACGGCACTTGTCGCCAACCTCGGCGTGATCCCGACTTTCAGTGCGGAGGCGCCGCTCTACGGTGAGATTTTCACCTACATCGCACCGCTCGGTATTTTCTGGCTGCTGCTGCTCGTGGACCTGCGCAGCCTCGGGCAGGCGGGGCTGCCGACGCTGATGCTCTTTCTCATCGGCTCCGTGGGCACGGCGCTTGGCGCCGGCCTCGGTCACTGGCTGATCGGAGGTGAGGCGGCGCTCGGCGATTACCACGCCGCCCTCGCGGGCATGTTCACCGGGACCTACGTTGGCGGGAGCGTCAACTACAACGCCATTGCGCTCGAATACGGCGTCATGGAAGACGCAGGTCTCTACGCCGGCGCCGCTGCTGTTGACAATGCGATGACCACGCTATGGATGATTCTCTGCGTGGCGCTGCCGCGCCTGCTCGCTCCTTTCTGGCCCGTGCGCGGTCCGGCGGCCGGTGAGGCGGAACTGGAGTCCGCAGCAGATCATGATCGCTACGAGACGAGTATCTTCGATCTCGCGCTGGTGACCGGCCTGGGTATCGCGGCGCTTGCGGTGTCGGAGACAGGGACCGCAATGCTGGAGGGACTCCTCGGCGTCGACATACCTGAAGTGCTGGTGCTTTCCACGCTGGCACTGGTGCTGGCGCAGCTGCCCGCCGTACAGCGTCTTCGCGGTGCGCGTCTGCTCGGTTTGCTCGCGGTGTACCTGTTTCTGGCGGTGATCGGTTCGCTTTGCGATGGCCGGGCCCTGCTGCGTATGGGCGAGCTGGCCCCGGTGCTCGGAGTGTTCGTGCTCGTGCTCGTGGCGGTGCACGGCGGATTGATCTATGGGGCCGCGCGCTTACTTCGCTTTGATCTTGCCACTGCCGCTGTCGCCTCACAGGCGAACATCGGTGGCGCGACCTCGGCGCTGGCGCTGGCACGAAGCCTCGGTCGCAGCGATCTCGAGCTGCCGGCGATTCTCGTCGGCACGGCAGGTCTTGCGCTCGGTAGCTACCTCGGCTTTGCCATGGTGGCGCTGCTCTCGGGTTAAGGCCCGCTAGCGCGGTGCCGGAAGCTCAACAAAGCCGGGCGGGGGGTGGCGGTGTCGCGTTGCCTGCTCGTAAGCGTACGACAGCGTGAACAACAGCCCTTCGGAGAAGGGGCGCCCGAGGATCTGCAGACCAGCCGGAAGGCTGCCGCGGCTGTAACCCATCGGTACCGTCGTGGCCGGCAGGCCCGTGGCGGGGGCGACGCGCTGGCTGTTGTCGCCGCGGTACTCCTCGTTGGCGCGGTCGATGGGCGCCGGTGGGTTGGTCCAGCTCGGATAGACGAGCGCATCGACGCCGGCTGCGTCCATGGCGGCGATCACGTCGCGCCGGTAGGCGAGGCGAGCGGGGTTTTCGAGGTAGGGCAGGCAGGGTTCGTCGAGATCCTCGGGAGCAACGTCGGCAGGCTGCGCCGCGAAGAACTCGAGACCGCGTTTCGCGTCTTCGCCGTAGGCACCGCTTTCGAGCACCTCCATCACATCCGAAATCGGCGCGTCCGGGCCGAGCGATGCCAGGTAGTTATGCATGTCGTAGCGAAAGCGCGGACAAAAGTAGCCGCCTTCAAGGTGCGTGGCCATGTTCGCGATGCTGACCGGATCGACGATTTCGGCCCCGGCCCCGGTCAGATCCTCGAGTGCCTTTTCGAATAATGCGATCACTTCGGCGTCGGCGTCTTCCGTATCGACCAGCACGCGTAGAACGCCGATGCGTTTGCCCTTGAGGCCATCGACCTCGAGGAAGCTCGTGTAGTCGTCTTCGCGGCGATCGCGACCGGCTGCGGTGAAGGGGTCGGCGGGATCGTAGCCCGCGACCACGTTGAACACGCGCGCGCCGTCCTCGACGCTGCGCGTCATCGGGCCGGCAATGTCGCGGTCGAAGGCCAGGGGGATGACGCCGTCGCGGCTGGTCAGACCGATGGTGCTGCGGATGCCGAACAGCGCGAGGTGCGAGGACGGCCCGCGGATCGAGTTGCCCGTGTCCGTGCCCATGCCGACGAGGCCGAAGTTCGCCGCCGTTGCCGAGGCCGTGCCGCCGCTGGATCCGGCGGGCACGCGATCGAGCGCGTAGGCGTTGGCGGTACGCCCGTAGGATGAGCTCACGGTCTGGCGCGGACTGAAGGCCCATTCGGCCATGTTGGTCTTCGCCAG
>JAZBOX010000103.1:0-3401 GCA_036351355.1 Halieaceae bacterium | reverse complement strand
GGGATCGTCACCTTGCTGCAGTTTCTGCAGAGCGGGGTGGTCTGAGCCACGGTCCCCGCGCAGGCGCGCTATGGTCATGGCGGTAATTTCAACAGATTACCCCACAAAGAATCCAGTGTGGGGTAATCTTTAGTATGCCGTCAGCATCGATTGATGCAGGAGTATGTTCTGACCATCGGAGCCTTGCCTCTGTTGCGATAGGCGAAGCGCTCAGCACACATGCTGTTGGGAACAAAAAAGGTGGTGCGGTTGTCGAGCATTCCCCGACAATCAGCTAAAAGCATGCGACACGCAAAGTTGCCCATGCACGCGCCACGTATTTGGCCCACTTTTTACAGCAGTCGCAACCGCATCTTGTCCGTCTAGCTGCACTAAGCCACTACAGAAAGACTTGACCGTCGCACCGGCCGCTGCAGTGACGGTGACCGTACCTGCACCCGCCTGAACCAGATGAACAACGGAACCCACCGGAACCGCTGCTTCAATATCTGCGGGTAATGAAACCTGAACCCCGTCTACGTTGTCGAACTCGATCAAGCTGCCGGCATCATCGAGTGTGACGTTGTACGACTGAGACCCAACGCTTCGAATATGCGAAAGTGCACCGCCACTATGCACGGTCTCCACTGCAATTGCGACCCTGCCGTCAGCTTCTTTGGCGACACTGATTCCATCGCCCCTGAAATCGAGAACGGCAGGCATCATCGAAACGACTGAACCGCGATCCAAGATGGGGAGCGTGCTCGTGCAGCCAAGCGCTCCGCTGATGTACCATCGGTCCTGGCCAGTCTTCACGGCAACCATGATTGCCATAGGAGCGGCAGTAGAGGGTACAGCTCGGGCGTCATGCTCGATTATCACACCTGTAGCGCCAACTGCTTTGAGAACCCCTTTTGCGTTGATCAAATGCACCTGTGCGCCAATACGAAACGCGTCGGCTTCATCGAGCGGCATCGTTACGGTGACTTCCTGGGTATCAGAGAAAATCAGTAAACTGGCGTCGTCGTCAGCGGTGAGGGCATAGCTTTGCTCGGGCAGTTCTCGTACTATCGAAATCGATGTGCCGTCTGCACCGGCTGGACCCTGTTCACCAACCGCGCCAGCTGGGCCTTGAGCGCCGGCAGCTCCAATCAACGAAGCCAGCCATTCACGTTCTGAACCGATGAAGCCGTTGTTGACAGCGACTTCATAGGCAGAAGGCCCTACAGGGCCGGTTGTGGCTTCGTCATGCCACAGAGCAGAGTCTGCTAATGTATCAAATACTGAGCGAACATCGGCCTCGGAGATTTCGCCGGTTTTGTTGTCGGGCAGGGCTGTTGAAACAAATCGTGTAAAATCAAGACGCGAAACGGCCGCCATTTTAAAATCCCCATTTTTGTGAGAGTACATCAAAATATATCATATTGTTTACAAAAACATTGAAATTTTGATGAACAATCAACCAGTGGCGTAGGTCTCATAATAAAAGAAATTTTAGTCAGTTTTTCATTATTTTGTGTTATCGTCCCCTTATGCTGAGATACTTGAAGCCGCTGCGCCTTTTCATGGCTGGGGCGACCTGTGGTCCGAGTATCTGGGTGGAGAGGGGCAACGTGGCATGACGTTGCGCTTCTGCCCCGCGACCCGCTTTTCGACAAGACGGTCTCCAACTTGCAGGAGGTTATGGCCCGTCGTGGCCGGGTCGCACTGATCGGTGACAGCGAGGCGCTCGGCCAGGCGGCTGACGGTGCTTGGCGCACGGTGACCATGCCGGCGACCGACCCGCTGGTCGCCCCCATCGTCTACGCTGTTGCTGTCCAGCTGCTGGCCTATCATGCCGCGGTCGCCAAGGGCACCGATGTCGACCAGCCCCGCAACCTCGCCAAGTCTGTCACCGTGGAGTGATAGCTGGGCCGCAGATCAAAAAACCGCCGACGTCAAGGCAGCATGACCGCAGCACTCGCCGTAGGGGGGTACAGAAAGTCGGCCACGTGGCGGCGCAAAACGAGGCCAGCGGGGGCGGCGCCGAGCGCCATGGCCCGCGCGCTCGTCGTATAGCTGGCGTGGGCCATGGCGCTTTGGCCCGGAGGGCCAACCCTGCGACGGCGGATCAGGCGCCGGTTTCGGCCTTCCGCGCGCGGCTTTGCCTGAGACGGTAGCTGTCGTCGTTCATCTCAAGGATGTTGACGTGATGGGTCAGCCGGTCAAGCACAGCGCCGGTGAGGCGCTCGGAGCCGAATACCTCGGTCCATTCGTCGAAGGGCAGATTGCTGGTGATCAGCGTGGCGCCGCGTTCGTAGCGCTGCGAGATGAGCTCGAACAAGAGCTCGGCGCCGGTCTTGGACAAGGGTGGACAACTATTGCGCCGCCCGCAGCGGGATCACCCCACCGCGACCGTGGCCGACTTTTCCACCGCCGTTCTCACGCAACTGCGCCGCCGAAAGCTCCATCCGCGTGATCTCAACCGCCATATCGATGCCTCCTCGACCCGTCACCCGAGTGAACCAGTTATCGGTGCCTTGCGGAAAGACCCAAAGAGTCAGCGCTTCGCGTCGCTGGTATTATGGCGTGTCGAACGGGTTCAGCACGGCCACGTCCAGCCCGGCCACATCCGCTTCGTTGCGTGTCACGAGCGTCAGATCGTTGGCTTTGGCCGTAGCCGCCAGCAGCGCATCGATCACTGGCACCGGACGGATCGCGTTCATCCGGCCCCACTCCTCAGCGACTGCCGTGTCGACGGGAAGCACGCGGTCGCCGTAGCCTGCAATCACGTTGCCTAGCCACGCCTCAAGCGCGTCGGCCTTCGTGGGATCGCGGCGGCGCGCCAGTTCCACGCCTTTGCGGATCTCGCCCAGCACCAGTGCGCTGAGCCACAGGTCACCCTCCGCAACGCCCCCCCACCAGGCCGCCACGGCAGGATCGCACCGGTCGCCCTTGCGCACTTCCGAAATCACGTTGGTGTCGATCAGGAAGCTCACAGAGAGACGTCGCGCCCGAAATCGCGGGGTCGTTCGAGTTCGATGCCTTCGAGCGGCGCTGCCGCGAGCAACGCCTTGAACCCGCCAGAGCGAGGCGTGGCGATCCTCTCGCGCAGGATGGCACGCGTCTCGCTCTCGCGCGTGGGATCGCCGAGGGCGTTGGCGACGTCCCGGACGAGGGCGGCGTCCTCCTTCCGAACTTGCAATTCCACGCGAACGAAGCCTTGCCGCTGACGGCGCTTGCGCCACTGGGTGACGGGAGACGGATTGGTGCTGGCCATGCTATCCTCCATTACCGGAAATGCTACCGGAAAGACAAGCTCGCGGCAACAGGCTTCAAAATCGCGCTCTGACATCCTCCCCGGGCCTGAAGGCCGGGGGTTCCTTTCGGGGCGCTCATGCGGCCCTCGGGATGGTTCCTGCTTCACTGGCCGCGCAACCGCG
>JAZBOX010000102.1:0-20736 GCA_036351355.1 Halieaceae bacterium | reverse complement strand
TACCGCAAAATTCAAAGGTTAAGTTTAATGCCCATCTCACTCGCCCCCCTCGCAAAATCAAAACTAAAAGCCCGCTCCGCCGCAAAGGGTCTGTCCGTTTCCGATCTGGAAAAAGTCGTTTCAAATCTGAGCGACGTTCTCAAGTCGGAAAAGGAAAAGGAACAGTCCAAGGCCGAGGCAGCCAAGAAGGCCAAGATCGCCAAGATCAAGGCGCTCATGGATGAAAGCGGCCTCAAACCCGATGATTTGAAAGCCCTCGGTCGTGGACGCAAGAAAAAAGCCGCGCGCAAAAAGGTCAAGGTGGCGCCGAAGTACCGTCTGGTGGTCGACGGCGAAGAACACCTGTGGTCAGGCCGCGGCCGGCCGCCGAAGGCGTTCAAGGACTACATGGATGCAGGCAACAGCAAGGACAGCTGCCTGATCTAGTCAGTCCTCAAGCGGCGCGACGAAAACGGCTCCCCTGCGGAGCCGTTTTTCGTTTCGCGGGAGACTCTCTTGAAGAGCCGTTCGGAGAATCGTCGGCGAGCAGACGCGAAGCCAATACCAACGCCAACACCAAGGCCAATACCAAAGCCGATACGAAAGCCGGCAAAGAGCCAAGTAAGAGCCCGCGAAGGGCGAACAGAGCCAGCAGGCGCTACGATCCGCGTCGCTTCTCCGCCAGTTCAATCGCCATCGTCAGCGCCGCGCGCAGGCTGCTCGGGTCCGCCTTGCCCGTTCCCGCCAGGTCGAACGCGGTGCCGTGGTCGACGCTGGTGCGGATGATTGGCAATCCCAGCGTGATGTTCACCGCCGCGCCGAAGCTCGCATACTTTAAAACCGGCAGGCCCTGGTCGTGGTACATGGCGAGGTAGGCGTCGGTGTTTGTGCGCAGCGTCGCGTTGAAAGCTGTATCGGCGGGCCAGGGTCCCGAGGCCTCGATTCCCGCGGCGCGCGCGACGGCGATCGCCGGGGCGATCACGGCTTCGTCTTCATGGCCTAGATGGCCGCCTTCGCCGGCGTGCGGATTGAGCCCGAGCACGCTGATGCGCGGCGCGGCGAGGCCGAACTTCGCTTTCAGGTCCGAGTCCAGCACGCGCAGGATTTCCTCGAGCGGTGCGCGCTCCACGGCGACTGGCACATCGCGCAGCGGCAGGTGCGTCGTCGCCAGCGCCACGCGCAGATCGCCGGCGGCGAGCAGCATCACCACGCGCGGCGTGTTCGTGAGTTCGGCGAGGAATTCCGTGTGGCCAGAGAAGGGAACGCCGGAGTCGGCGATCACGGCCTTGTTGACCGGCGCCGTGACCAGCGCGTCGTAATCGCCACTCTGGCAGCCGGCAACGCTGCGGCGCAGCGCCTCGAGCACCGCCGCCGCGTTGCGCGTGTCGCCTTCGCCGGGAACGGCGGGAGCGGCCAGCGGCTCGTGCTCGATGCTGATCCGTTCAAGCACGCTCGCCGATAAACCGAGCTGTTCGGCGCGTGCCTTGAGCATGTCTGCGTCGGCGATGACGACGAGTTCGGCGGGCCAGTCCCCCGCCGCGACGGCGAGAACGATATCGGGGCCGATCCCCGCCGGGTCGCCGGCGGAAATCGCGATGCGCGGGCGACTCATGGGTGCATTCTCATGGGCTGATCCGGCGCGAGCGCCAGCTCACTTGATGTCGACAAAAGCCTCGTCGCGGATCTTGCGCAGCCAGGCATCCAGCTCTTCTTCGTACTTGCGCTGGTGCAGAAACTCGCTGATCTGCGCGCGGCGCATCTCTTCGGTCATGTCCTTCTCGCGGCGGTCGAGGACCTCGAGGATGTGCCAGCCGAACTGGCTGCGCACGGGCTCGGAGATCTCGCCCGTGGGCGTGCTTGCCATCATGTTCTCGAACTCGGGCACCATCTGGCCCGGGCTGGTCCAGCCGAGGTCGCCGCCTTCCGATGCCGAGCCAATGTCCTCGGAGAACTCGCGGGCAAGCGCGGCGAAGTCCTCGCCGTTCTCGGCGCGTTCCTTGAGTTCGGCGACGCGCTCGCGGGCCTGATCGTCCGTGAGGATTTCCGAGGGCTTGACGAGGATGTGGCGGACCTTGGTCTGCGCGATGGTGAGCTCGGCGCCGCGGCGGTCCTCCATCTTTACGATGTGAAAGCCGCTGGGGCTGCGGAACAGATCGGCGACTTCGCTGCGCTTCAGCGTCTGCGCCA
This sequence comes from Halieaceae bacterium, assembly GCA_036351355.1. GTDB lineage: Bacteria > Pseudomonadota > Gammaproteobacteria > Pseudomonadales > Halieaceae > Congregibacter. The sequence continues at coordinate 18,570 of JAZBOX010000102.1, read as the reverse complement.
CGTCCTGGAAGATGCTGGGCAGATCGTCGAGCTTGCGCCAGCCGAGGTCGCCGCCGGTGAAGGTGTAGTCGCCGGGGCTGCCCGCGATCACCGCTTCGAAGCTCTCGCCGCCGCGGATGCGCTCGATCAGCGCCGCGCAGTGCGCGCGGGCGGCCTCTACCTCACCGTTCGACGCGTCGGAAGAAACCGGCAGCAGCGCGTGGACGATGCGGTACTCGGGCTGGACCAGCTTCTGGCCCTCTTCCGTCGACAGGTAGTTCTCGACTTCCTGCTCGGTGATCTCGATGAGCTGGTTGACGTTGCCCTGCTGCACGCGCTGGATGACCATCTCGCGGCGGATGGTCTCGCGCACTTCGGCGTAGGAGCGCCCCTGCTGCTCGAGCATCATCGCGAACTGCTCGGGGCTGAGGCGGTTCTGCCCGGCGATGCGCGCCACGGCGGCATCGAGCTGCGCGTCGGAGATGCGCACGCCGTAGCGCTCGCCCATCTGCATCTGGATGCTCTCGAGAATCAGCCGGTCGAGGACCTCGCGGATCAGCTCGTCCTCGGGCGGCACGTCGGCACCGCGCGCCTCGATCGTCTCGAGGATCGAGCGCACGCGCTCGCGCAGCTCGCTGGCCATGACCACGTCGTCATCGACGACGGCCACGACCTGGTCGAGCATCTCCGTGGCGGCGTGCGCCGGGCTTGTATCGAGGGTCGGCAGACCGAGCGCGAGGGCCAGTGCCGCGGCAGCCAGCGGCCTGCGCAGCGTCTCTAAGGCATTCAAGGTCGATGATTCAGCGCGAAACATAGGCAAGTCGGTCAAATCCCTGGATCAGGTCCGTAAGAAGGCGCTCAACGCCGGTGCCGAAGCCGCCGAAGCCCTTGAGCTTGAACTGCAGCTGCGTGGCGAATTCGCGGTTCAGGTTCGGGTTGTCAAAATCCGGTACGCGGCCGCGTCCCGTGTCGAAGTAGCGCAGGTAGAGCAGGCGCACCTGCCAGCAGCAGCTATCGTATTCGATCCCCAGCATGTCTTCCACGCTGCGCTCCTCCTCGAGGCTGTAGCTCCAGGCCATGAAGGCGCGCCAGTTGTCGTTGATGGGAAAGTAGGTCGACACGTTGAACTGGTCCGTTACCGGCTGGTTGCCCACCAGCGCCACGGGGCGGCGGAAGGTATAGCCCACGTTGAACACCTTGTCGCCGTCTTCCGTGTAGCTCGCGATCAGGTTGCCCGCGTTCATCTTGCGCGTGGACGGATCGAACTGCAGGTTGCTGCGCACTAGGACCCGGTCGTTGGGGTAAAAGTTCAGTTCGCCGGCGATCTCGGAGCTGGTTCTGTCGAGCTCGGGATCCGTCGCCTCGAGGCGTACGCGCCGGTTGGTGAAGTAGAAGATCTGGCCGATGCTCGCGTTGAAGCGCTCCTCGCCCGTGGTGGCGTCGAGGAAGCGTGTGGTCAGGCCGAGGGCGAGCTGGTTGGCGTCGTCGAGGCGGTCGCGGCCCGAGAAGCGCGTGTCGCGGAACAGCTGGTTGTAGTTGAAGGTCAGCTCGGCGCTGTCGAAGTCGGGGTTGCCTGCCTGGTCGTCGAACTGGCTGAACAGATAGAACACACGCGGCTCGACGGTCTGGACCACATCGCGTCCGGCGAGACGCGTCTCGCGCTCGAAGAACAGGCCACCGTCGAGGCTTGCCAGCGCCGAGCCCGCGCCCGGTGCCGTGTCGAGCGCATCGAGCTGTCGGTCGAGGCGGTATTCGAGGGCGCGGTATTTGGCGGTGGGTCGAAGGAATCCATAGGACCAGGCCATCGGATAGGTCGCGCCGGCCTCGGCGTAGACGCGCTGGCCGATGGGGCGCAGGGGATCATCCGAGTCGAAGTTCGAGTACTGCACGAGGCCGATCGGGTTGAGGGCGAAGGGCGCGCCGGTCTGGCGGTACTGCGCGGTAATCTGCGGCAGCTTCTTGTAGTCGCTGCGAATGTCCTCGGCCAGCGGCTGGAACTGCTGCGCCTGCACGTTCACCAGCCACTGGTCGCCGAGGTAGTCGAGGTTGCCGAGCTGCAGCAGGTTGACGTTGCGCCGCGTCTCCAGGCGCGAGGTTTCCAGGTCGCGGATCAGGTCGATGTCCGAGACGCGCGTGTAGTCAATCTGCGAGCGCCAGCGCCCGTCGTAGAGCCCGCTGTGCTGCACGTTGGCCAGCCAGCGGCTGCTGTCCGGATCGTCGGGAAAATCGGCGTCGTAGCGCTGGTCGTCGGCGATGAAGCTGCCGCCGAGCTCCCAGTCGCCGTTCCAGGGGTCTAGGTAGCGGCCGACGGCCTCGTGGTTGATGCCGCGTTCGGTGATCAGCCGCGGCGCGTAGATCAGATCGTAGTTCGGAGCCAGATTGAAGTAGTAGGGCACGCCCAGATCGAGGCCGCCGCGGCTGTCGCTGCCGAAGGTGGGAAACAGGAAGCCCGAGCGACGGCGATCGTCGATGGGAAAGCTCATCCACGGGGCGTAGAACACGGGGTACCTGCCCGCGCGCAGCGTGGCATCGCGCGCCGTGGCCACGCCGCGCTCGAGATCGAGGGTGAGCTCACCGGTCTGCAGGCGCCAGTCGTCTTCTCCCGGCGCGCAGAAGCTCAGCTCGCCGTCCTCGATGCGGATGAGTTCGTCGGCATCGCGCGCCAGCAGCGCGGCCTTGCCGCGCAGGTGCTGTTCGTGGAGCAGAAAGCTGCTGTTCTCGAGCCGCGCTTCCCCCGTGGGCGAGACGAAATCGGCGCGCTCGCCGCGCAGCAGCACGCCGGGCTCGCGCAGCTCGATATTGCCCTCGAAGCTGCCCTCGCGCGAGCTGCGGTTGATGCTTGCCTGGTCGCTGGAGAACTCGCGGCTGCCCTGCGTGACCTCGACGCCGCCCGACAGGCGCACCGTGTCGCCCTGCAGTTCCGTGCGGCGCGCCGAGGCCGAGATCGGGGAGCGCTCGGGGTCCGGCGCGTCGCGGCCGCCCAGGGGGTCCACGTAGGCGCCGCCGCAGAGGCGGCAGCGCAGGTCGCGCTGGTCTTCGGGCAGTGCCTCGATGGATACCCAGTCGATGCTCGCCGCCGGCACCGCAGGCACCACCTCGACTTCGAGCGTCTCGGCGGCGCTTGCGCCCTCGTCGCCACCGCGCTCACCGCTGCCGGTCACTTCCTGGGCCCTGCCGGTAATCGACAAAGGCATGAGTAGGAGCATGGAGAGCAGCGGGGCCATGGCGTACCATGCGCGCCGAGGCGGGCGGCCGCGCAGATCGGCCCGACGCCCGGTTGCCAGCGCGACGATCGCGCAGGGCCCGGGGCCAGGGCTGGGACCGGGGCCAAGGCTGGGACCGGGGCCAAGGCTGGGACCGGGGCCAGGGCTGGGACCGGGGCGATGGCCGGGGCGAGGGTTTGGCGGCATCAGGGCGGGGGCGATAGCGGCGGCTTGCTGGCGGCGCATCATAAATCATCGCCGATTCCGCTGCCGCTGTGTCCACGCGGTCGTCGCCGTTGGCTTATTGCCGACCTGGCCGCTGATCGTCACCCCATGAAGCTGCGCGAAAGCACCGCGATGACCCGTCATGACTGAAACCCACCGCCAGCACGCCCTCGCCGCCTGGTTCGCTGAACGCGAGGGCCTCGCGCCGCAGGCCGTCGACATCCGTGCCGTAGCCGGCGACGCTTCCTTCCGGCGCTACTTTCGCGCCGCGTGCGCGAATGGCGACAGCGTGATCCTGTGCGATGCGCCCCCGGCAACGGAAAAAAACCGCGAGTTCGTGACCATCGCCCGGGCCTTCGCCGGCGCGGGCGTGCGCGTGCCGCAGGTGCTGCATGCCGATATCGGGAGGGGCTTTCTGGTCCTCGAGGACCTCGGCGACCGCACGCTGCTGCCCGAGCTGCGCGAGGGCAACGTTGACGGCCACTACGCGGCGGCCCTCGCGATGCTCGAGCGCCTCGCGCGCCTTGATAGCAGCGGCCTTGGCCTGCTGCCCTACGACGCGGCGCACCTGCAGCGCGAAATGGACCTGTTTCCCGAGTGGTTCTGCGAGGGGCTGGTCGGTCTCAATGTCGATAGCGAGGCCCGAGTGCACTTCGAGCGCCTGTCCGCCTGCCTGATCGAGCGCGCGCAGCAGCAGGCGCAGGTGGTGGTCCACCGCGACTTTCATGCGCGCAACCTCATGGTCCTCGACAGCGGCGAGCTCGCGACGATTGATTTTCAGGACGCGGTGATCGGCCCCGTCACCTACGATCCCGTGTCGCTGCTGCGCGACTGCTATCTACGCTGGCCCGCCGGGGACGTGCGCCTCTGGGCGCTGCAGCATCGCGAGGGCCTGCTTGATCTCGCCGTGCCGGTGCCGTCCGCCGACGAATTCCTCGTCGACTTCGACTGGATGGGACTGCAGCGGCATATCAAGGTGCTCGGCATCTTCGCCCGCCTCAAGCTGCGCGACGGCAAGGGGGGCTATCTTGGCGACCTGCCGCGAGTGATGGGCTACGTGCGCGAGGTGCTGGCGCTGTACCCTGGTGAGCCCGCGCTCGCGGGCTTTGCGGCCTGGTTTGAGGCCGAGGTGGTGCCCCGGGCAGAGGCGCAGCCCTGGTATGCGCCCGTGCCCGAGATGGCGTCACCGCGCGGCGCGGGCGACGGGCCGTGAAGGCCATGCTGCTGGCCGCCGGGCGGGGCGAGCGCATGCGTCCGCTGACGCTCGAGACGCCGAAGCCGCTGCTCCGCGTTGGCGGAAGGGCGCTGATCGACTGGCATCTCGAGCGCCTCGCCGACGCCGGCGTGAGCGATGCCGTGATCAACGTGTCCTGGCTCGGCGAACAGATTGTCGAGCACTGCGGTCCCGAGCGCGCGGGGATTCGCCTGCAGTTCAGCCGCGAGGACGAGCCGCTCGAGACCGCCGGCGGAATCGTTCAGGCGCTGCCGCTCCTCGGCGATGACCCCTTTCTGGTCGTGAACGGCGATATCTGGACCGACTATGACTTCGCGAAGCTCGTCACGCGCTCCGTGCGGCCCGCATCGGCGCACCTGGTGCTGGTTGATAACCCCGAGCACAACCTGGCTGGCGACTTTTCTCTTGAAGATCAGTTCGAAGGTCCGTTCGAAGGCCACTTCGACAGACAGCTCGAAGGCTGTCCCGAAGCCCGGCTCGGCGCTCAGGCCCTTATCGAGCGTAACAATGTCACCCTGACCTTTGCCGGGGTGGGTCTGTATCATCCGGGGTTTTTCGCGGGGCTGGAGCCGGGTTCGCGCCCGCTGCTGCCGCTGTTCCGACAGGCGATCGCCGAAAGGCGCCTGAGCGGCGAGCATTACGCCGGACGCTGGACCGACGTCGGCACCCCCGGGCGTCTCCGGCTGCTGGATGAATCGCTGTCCTGAAGCGGATGGATCGCCCCGAGACCCCAAGGCAGCCGAGAATCGAAAGCCCATGTCCGACTATCTGATCGCCCCCTCCATCCTCTCCGCCGATTTCGCCCGCCTCGGTGCCGAGGTCGACGCCGTCCTCGAGGCCGGGGCCGACATCATCCACTTCGACGTGATGGACAACCACTACGTGCCCAACCTCACCATCGGCCCGATGGTGTGCAAGGCGCTGCGCAGCTACGGCGTGACCGCGCCCATAGACGTGCACCTGATGGTAGACCCCGTTGATCGCCTGATCGGTGATTTCGCCGAGGCCGGCGCCAGCTACATCACCTTTCACCCCGATGCCTCGACGCACGTCGACCGCTCGCTGCAGATGATTCGCGACGCCGGCTGCAAGGCGGGGCTCGTATTCAATCCCCACGTGGGTCTCGATGCGCTGACCTACGTGCTCGACAAGGTCGACATGGTGCTGCTCATGTCCGTGAATCCGGGCTTCGGCGGCCAGTCCTTCATTCCATCGACGCTGCGCAAGCTCGGCGAGGCGCGGGCGCTGATCGACGCCGCGGGGCTGGATATCCGCCTCGAGGTGGACGGCGGCGTGAGTCCGCAGAATATCGCCGAGATCGCGGCCGCGGGCGCCGATACCTTCGTTGCCGGCTCGGCGATCTTCGGTAAGCCCGATTACCGGGCGGTGATCGACAGCATGCGCGCCGAGCTTGCGAAGGTCGGCGATGGGTGACGCGTCCATGACCATCCAGCAACTCGCCGCGCAGGGTTACACGCGCGTGGCCGTCCACCGCGAGGTCCTTGCGGACTTCGACACGCCCCTGTCCACCTACCGCAAGCTGGCGGAGGGCCCGCACTCCTACCTGTTCGAATCCGTCGAGGGCGGCGAGAAGTGGGGGCGCTTCTCGATCATCGGCCTGCCCTGCCGCGAGGTGGTGCGCATTTACGGTCACCGCGTCGAGATCCGCCGCGACGGCGAGCTGTCGCATACCGAGGAGGTGGCCGATCCGCTGGCCTGGGTCGAGGCATTCCAGCAGCAGTTCCGCAGCCTGCCCGATGCGGCGCTGCCCGTTTTCCACGGTGGCCTCGTCGGCTACTTTGCCTACGACGCCGTGCGCTACGTCGAGCCGCGTCTCGCGAAGAGCACCCCCGAGGACGTGCTCGGTACGCCTGATGTGCTGCTTATGCTCTCCGACGAGGTGCTCGTCTTCGACAATCTCGCCGGCACGCTGCGCGTAGTCGTGAACGCCGATCCGCGCGAGGCACAGGCGCTCGAGCGCGCGCAGGCGCGCCTCGACGAACTCGTGGCCGCGCTCGAGCAGCCGCTGGCGCCGCTGCCCCCCGTGTCTCTCGAAGGGGCCGATGGCAGCGCGCTCGAGGCGCAGGCGCGCACGAGTCTCGCCCGGGCCGAGTACGAGGCGGCGGTGGAGCGCGTAAAGGACTACGTGCTCGCCGGCGATGTGATGCAGGTGGTGCCCTCGCAGCGCATGAGCGTGCCTTTTACCGCGCCGCCGCTGAATCTCTACCGCGCGCTGCGCAACCTCAATCCCTCGCCCTACCTGTATTTTCTCGACCTCGACGACTTTCAGGTCGTAGGTTCTTCACCGGAGATTCTCGTGCGCGCCCAGGGCGGGCGCGTCACTGTGCGGCCGATCGCCGGCACGCGCCGCCGCGGCCGCAGCGAGGAGGACGATCGTGCCATGGAGGCCGATCTGCTCGGAGACCCCAAGGAAATCGCCGAGCACCTGATGCTGATCGACCTCGGGCGCAACGACGTGGGGCGCATCTCGAAGACGGGGACCGTACGCCTCACGGAGAACATGACCGTCGAGCGCTACTCGCACGTGATGCACATCGTCTCGAACGTGGAGGGCGAGCTGCGCGCGGACTGCTCGGCGATGGACGCGCTGCGCGCGGCGCTGCCGGCGGGCACACTGTCCGGCGCGCCGAAGATCCGCGCCATGGAGATCATCGACGAGCTCGAGCCGGTCAAGCGCGGCGTCTACGGCGGCGCCGTGGGCTACCTGTCCTGGGCCGGCGACATGGATACGGCCATTGCCATCCGCACCGCCGTCCTCAAGGACGGCGAGCTGCATATCCAGGTCGGCGCCGGCGTAGTCGCTGATTCCGTCCCCGCCCTCGAGTGGAAGGAGACGCTGAACAAGGCGCGCGCCATCCTGCGCGCCGCGGCCATGGTCGATGCCGGTGCGCAGGCGAGCGCTGCGGCCGCGAGCCGGGGGGAGGGAGAGGAGGGCGCGCCATGCTCCTGATGATCGACAACTACGACTCCTTCACCTGGAACGTGGTGCAGTACCTCGCCGAGCTCGGCGCCGAGGTGAAGGTGGTGCGCAACGACGAGATCGACCTCGCCGCTATCGAGGCACTGGCGCCCGAGCGCATCGTGATCTCGCCCGGTCCCTGTACGCCCGATGAGGCCGGCGTGTCGATGGCGGCGATCGAGCGCTTTGCGGGCCGCATTCCGCTGCTCGGCATCTGCCTCGGCCACCAGAGCCTGGGTCAGGTCTTTGGTGGGCGCGTGCTGCGCGCGCGGCAGGTCATGCACGGCAAGACCTCGCCGATTCATCACGACGGCAGCGGCGTGTTCGCCGGCCTGCCTTCGCCGTTCACGGCAACGCGCTACCATTCGCTGGTCGTGGAGCGCGAGAGCCTGCCGGCGGAGCTGCGCATCACCGCCTGGACCGTGGACGACGCCGGCGAAGTCGACGAAATCATGGGTCTGCGCCACGAGCCCACGGGCGCCGAGGGCGTGCAGTTTCATCCCGAGTCCGTGCTCAGCGATCACGGCCACGACCTGCTGGCGAATTTTCTCGGCGTCGAGCGCCCCGGCCCGCGAGTCTCGGCACCGCCGCGCGGCGGCCGGCTTGCTGCGGGGCAGATCAGCGACGCCCGCCACACAGAGGAACACTACTGATGGACGTGCAGAAGGCTCTCGCCCGCGTTGTCGACGGCGAGCACCTCGCCCGCGACGACATGGCCGCGGTGATGCGCCAGATCATGGGCGGCGAGGCCACCGACGCTCAGATCGGCGGCCTGCTCGTGGCCCTGCGCATGAAGGGCGAGCAGATCGATGAGATCGCCGGCGCCGCCGCGGTGATGCGCGAGCTGGCCACGGCCGTGACCGTTGAAGGTGAGCACCTCGTCGATCTTGTCGGTACGGGCGGCGACGGCGCCAATCTGTTCAATGTTTCCACCGCCGCCTGCTTCGTGGTGGCGGCGGCCGGGGCGCAGGTCGCCAAGCACGGCAACCGCTCGGTATCGAGCACCAGCGGCAGCTCCGACGTACTCGAGGCCCTCGGCGTACCCCTCGACCTCGATCCGCAGCAGGTTGCGCGCTGCATCGACGAGCTCGGCCTCGGCTTCATGTTTGCCCCCGCGCACCACGCGGCGATGCGCCACGCCATCGGCCCGCGCCGCGAACTCGGCCTGCGCAGCCTGTTCAACCTGCTCGGGCCGCTGACCAACCCCGCCGGCGTACAGCGCCAGCTGCTCGGCGTATTTGCTGCCGAACTCTGCGAGCCGATCGCCGAAGCGCTGAAGGCCCTCGGCAGCGTGCACGCCATGGTGGTGCATTCGCAGGATGGCCTCGACGAGATCTCCCCGGCGGCGCCGACGAAGGTCGCCGAGCTGAAAAACGGTACGGTGACCACCTACACGCTCGATCCGGCGGCCTACGATCTCGATGTCGATTCCCTCGACGGTCTGCAGGTCGATTCCGCCGAGGCCTCGGCAAAGCTGATCCGTGCGGCGCTGGGTGGCGGAAAGGCCGAGGGCAACGACGCCGACAAGGCGAGAAAGATCATCACGCTCAACGCCGGCGCCACGATCTACGTGGCCGGTGTCACGGCGTCGCTGGCGGACGGTATGGCGCTTGCCGAGGACCTCGTGGTCACCGGCCTCGCCATGGAAAAGCTGCGCGCCTTTGTCGACTTCACGCGCCTCGTGAGCGAACAGACGACGGGCGAGCCCGCAGCATGAATCGCCTGCCCGACGTGCTCGAACGGATTCTCGCGCGCAAGGCCGAAGAGGTTGCCGAGCGCCGCGCCCGGCTCAGCCTTGCCGAACTCGAGGTACGGATACGCGAACAGGCGCCCCCGCGCGGCTTCGTGGCAGCGCTTGAGCGGAGCATCGAGACGGGCCGGCCCGCCGTGATCGCCGAGGTCAAGAAAGCCTCGCCGAGCAAGGGTGTGATCCGCGCCGACTTCGATCCGGCAGAGATCGCCGCGCAGTATGAGAGCGGCGGAGCGAGCTGCCTGAGCGTTCTGACCGACGTGGACTTTTTTCAGGGTGGCGATGACTGTCTGCAGGCGGCGCGCGCGGCCTGCGCGTTGCCCGTGCTGCGCAAGGACTTCACCATCGATGCCTATCAGGTCGCCGAGGCGCGCGCGCTCGGCGCCGATGCGATTCTGCTGATCGTGGCAGCCCTCGACGATGCGGCGCTCGGTGAGTTTGCCAGCGCCGCGGCGCACTACGGTCTCGACGTGCTCGTGGAGGTACACGACCGCGCCGAGCTCGAGCGCGCGCTGGCGCTGCCGACGCGGCTGCTCGGGATCAACAATCGCAATCTGCGCGACTTCAGCACCACGCTCGAGACCACGCTGTCGCTGTTACCGGCGATCCCCGAGGATCGCCTGGTGGTGACCGAGAGCGCGATTCATGCCCGCGAGGATGTTGAGAAGATGCGCTCGGCGGGGGTCTCGGCGTTCCTCGTTGGCGAGGCCTTCATGCGCGAGCCCGATCCCGGTGCGGCGCTGGCGAGACTTTTCGAAGGCGCCTGAGGGCCCGGGCCCGCAGCCCCCGATTGCCGGCGATGGCGCTATCAGCCGCTTCGGAAAGTACCCGGGAAACGGGTCAGTGGACCGGGCCGGGACCGGGAAAAGAGCGCGTCGCGTCAGCCCTCGGCCCGCGCCTCGAGCACGACGATGGTCTTGCCGGCGACGCTGACCAGGCCTTCTTCCTCGAGGGACTTGAGCACGCGCCCGGCCATCTCGCGCGAGCAGCCGGCGATCTTGCCGAGCTCCTGCCGCGTCACTTTGATCTGCATGCCCTCGGGATGGGTCATGGCGTCGGGCTGCTGCGCCAGGTCCATGAGCGTCGAGGCGATGCGTCCGGACACATCCACAAAGGCCAGGCTCTTGAGCTTGAAGGTCGTGCGGCGCAGGCGGATGGCCATCTGCTCGGCGATGCCGAAGATGATGTCGGGGAACTGGTGCATGATCTTGCGGAAGCGGTCGTAGGTGATCTCGGCGATCCTGCTCGCCTCGCGGGTCACAACCTCGGCGCTGCGCACTTCCTCGCCCTTGGCGAACAGCGCCATTTCACCGAAGAAGTCGCCAAGGTTGAGATAGCTGACCACCAGCTTGTGGCCTTCCTCGGCCTCGTCTTCCACGGTCACGGACACGGATCCGTCGAGGATCAGGTACAGCTTGTCGCTGACCGCGCCCTCGCGCAGGATCGTGGAGCGCTTCGGGTAGTCGCGGATCTCGCAGTAGCGCAGGAATTCCTCAACGTTGGGAATGGCCTGAAGGAGTTGGGGTCTGAGCATGGTGTTCTCGCTACCGAAGGGAATTCCTGATTCTACTCTGCCGCTCGGCGCTGGCAACTCTGCCGGAATCGGACCGCGCGAAGTCAAGCGCAGCGTGTGGATTCTGTGAACTGATGCGCCAAAGCGCGGGTTGATCCCGGCGCCTGTGCTACGCTCCGCCGCCGATTTCAGCGAGGACAAGCAACATGCAGGCAACGGTGAAGTGGATGGACGGCGCTATGTTCGTCGGCGAGTCGGGCTCGGGCCACTCCGTGGTCATGGACGGCCCCGAGGACCTCGGCGGGCGCAACCTGGGGCCGCGGCCCATGGAGATGCTGCTTCTGGGCACCGGTGGCTGCGCCATGTACGACGTGCTCAGTGTGCTGCGCAAGGCCCGTCAGCAGGTGCGCGACTGCCGCGTCGAGATCCAGGCCGAGCGCGCTGACGCCGTGCCCGCCGTGTTCACGAAGATCAACCTGCACTTCGTGGTGACCGGGTCGGGAATCAAGGAGAACCTGGTGCGTCGCGCCGTCGAGCTCTCGGCGGAGAAATACTGCTCTGCGTCGATTATGCTCGGCGCGGCGGGGGTTGAGCTCACGCACTCGCACGCGATCGAGGATGAGGCGGGAGACGGCGATTCGGAGAGTTAGAAGGCGGCTGATCGCAGAGCCCCGGCGAACGTCGTTCCGAACACCGCTAAGCGCCGCGAGCGCTATGCGTAGGCGCTAAACCAGGTGGCTAAACATAGTAGCTGCTCTGCGTCATCACCCGCGACAGCGCGGTCATGGCATTCTTGACCGGCGCCGGGAAGCGCGCACCGCCGGCGGCGAGGGCGTTTTCTCCGTGACGCTCCTCGTCTTCGAGCATCTGCTGCAGGATCAGCCGCGAGCGGCGATCGTCGTCGGGGAGTTGCCGGAGGTGGTCGCGCAGGTGCGCGCAGACGCGTTCCTCCGTCGCGGCGACGAAGCCCAGGCTGACGGCATCACCGATGGCGCCGGCAAGGGCGCCGAGGCCGAAGGACAGTCCGTACCAGGCCGGGTTGAGCACGCTGGGCCGGCTGTTCAATTCGCGCAGGCGTTCTTCGCACCACACGAGGTGGTCGACCTCTTCCGCGGCCGCTTCCTGCATTTCTTCGCGCACCGTGGGCAGCTTCGCCGTGAGCGCCTGGCCCTGATAGAGCGCCTGGGCGCAGACCTCTCCCGTGTGGTTCACACGCATCAGGCTCGCGACGCGACGGCGCTCGCGCTCGTCGAGGTCTCCCTCGCGATGCCCCTGCGCCGGCGATGGACGCCCGGCCGTGTTGCCGCGACTGGTGAGCGTACGCATCACCGTGTCGGCCTCGCAGATCAGGCGGTCAAGGAATGTGAGTCTTCGGGTCATGGCTCAGCGACTATAGCGCTGCAGCGCACGCCAGCCAATGTCGCGGCGGTACTGCATGCCCGCCCAGGAGATGCCCTCGATGCCGGCATAGGCGGCGGCCTGCGCCGCGGCGATGTCCTCGCCAAGGGCGGTAACGCAGAGCACGCGCCCGCCGGTGGTGACCACGCGGCCATCGTCGAGGCCCGTGCCGGCGTGGAACACGCGGCAGTCGTCAGCGTCGCCACCGAGGCCGTCGATGGCTAGCCCCTTGTCGTAAGCGCCGGGATAGCCCCTCGCGGCCAGGACCACGCCGACGGCGGGGCGAGGATCCCAATCCGCTGCGGCGGTGTTCAGGCGACCGTCGAGGGCGGCCTCGCAGTGCTCCACGAGGTCGCTGCGCAGGCGCAGCATGATCGGCTGCGTCTCCGGATCGCCGAAGCGGCAGTTGAATTCGATAACGCGCGGCTCGCCGGCGGGGCTGATCATCAGGCCTGCGTAGAGGAAGCCAGTGTAGGGCGTGCCGTCGGCAGCCATGCCGCGGATCGTCGGATGGATCACCTCGTCCATGATGCGCGCATACGCGGCATCGTCGACCACCGGCGCCGGCGAATAGGCGCCCATGCCGCCCGTATTGGGTCCGAGGTCACCGTCGAGGATGCGCTTGTGGTCCTGGCTCGTCGCCATCGGCAGCACGTGCTCGCCGTCGCTCATGACGATGAAGCTCGCCTCTTCGCCTTCGAGGAACTCCTCGATCACCACGCGGCAGCCGGCCTCGCCGAAGGCGTTACCCGAGAGCATGTCGGTCACGGCGGCCTCGGCCTCATCGAGCGTTGCGGCCACGATCACGCCCTTGCCCGCGGCGAGCCCGTCGGCCTTCACCACGATCGGTGCGCCATGCTCGCGCAGGAAGGCCAGCGCCTCGTCGACCTCCGTGAAGGTGGCGTAGGCCGCCGTGGGAATGTTGTGACGGGCGAGGAACTCCTTGCTGAAGGCCTTCGAACCCTCGAGCTGCGCCGCCGCGGCGCTCGGTCCAAAGCAGCGCAGGCCCGCCTCGCGGAAGCGGTCGACCACGCCCGCGACCAGCGGCGCCTCGGGGCCGACCACGGTCAGGCCGATGGGCTCGCGGCGGGCGAAGTCGATCAGCGCGTGGAAGTCCATGGGGTCGATGGCCAGGTTCTCGAGCCCCGGTTCCATCGCCGTGCCGGCATTGCCCGGTGCAACGAATACGCGCTCTACGCGCGGCGACTGCGCAAGCTTCCAGGCCAGCGCGTGCTCGCGTCCGCCGCCGCCAAGAACCAGCACCTTCATAGGGCCGGTCGCGGGATCGCTATGGGAATCGCTCATCAGTCAGCTACCGGGTTCGCGTGTGCCGGCGCCCTAGTGGCGGAAGTGGCGCACGCCGGTGAATACCATGGCCATGCCGTGCTCATTCGCGGCGGCGATGACTTCCTCGTCGCGCATCGAGCCGCCGGGCTGGATCACCGCGCTCACGCCCGCGGCGGCGGCATTGTCGATGCCGTCGCGGAAGGGGAAAAAGGCATCCGAAGCCATCACCGAGCCCGGCACGGAGAGGCCGGCATGTTCGGCCTTGATGATGCCGATACGCGCCGAGTTCACGCGGCTCATCTGTCCGGCGCCGACGCCGACGGTCTGGCCTTCGCGGGCGTAGACGATGGCGTTCGACTTGACGTACTTCGCTACCTTCCACGCGAACAGCAGATCCTTGAGCTGCGCCGGCTCCGGAGCCTTGTCCGTCACCACGCGAAGATCGTCGGCGTCCACCACGGCCGTGTCGCGGTTCTGTACCAGCAGCCCGCCGCCGATGCGCTTGTAGTCCCAGGTGTCTGTGCCGGCGCTGTCGGCGTCGCCGCAGGCGAGGACGCGTACGTTGGCCTTGCCCGCGAGCACCTTCATCGCAGCCTCGCTGATGAACGGCGCGATGATCACCTCGACGAACTGGCGCTCGATGATGGCGCTGGCCGTGGCTCGATCAAGGGTGCAGTTGAAGGCGATGATGCCGCCGAAGGCCGATTCCGGGTCCGTGGCGTAGGCGCGCTCGTAGGCTTCGAGGGCCGTCGCACCGAGGGCCACGCCGCAGGGGTTGGCGTGCTTGACGATCACGCAGGCCGTCGCGCCCGCCTCGGCGTCGAACTGACGCACGCAGTCGAGGGCGGCATCCGTATCGGCGATGTTGTTGAAGGACAGCGCCTTGCCCTGCAGCTGCGTCGCCGCCGCGAGGCTGCCGCGCTCCGGTTCGCGGTCGCGGTAAAAGGCAGCGCCCTGGTGCGGGTTCTCGCCGTAGCGCAGTTCCTGCACCTTGTGAAACTGCAGGTTGAGCGTACGGCCGTGCGTCTCCGGCTCGTCGCCCAGCCGTGCGCCCAGGTAATTGGCGATGGCGCCGTCGTAGGCGGCGGTGTGTTCGAAGGCGCGAACGGCGAGGTCGCGGCGCAGCTCATCGGTCACGCAGCCCTCGTTGCTGTCCATGGCATCGATCACGCGGCTGTAGTCGGCGGTGCTGGTCACGACGGTCACCCAGGCGTGATTCTTGGCTGCAGCGCGCAGCATTGCCGGACCGCCGATGTCGATGTTCTCGATGGCCGTGGGAAGGTCGCAGTCGGGATCCGCTACGGTGGCTTCGAAGGGATACAGATTGACCACCACCACGTCGATCGACTCGATACCGTGCTTGGCCATCACCGCGTCGTCTTCGCCGCGGCGTGCGAGCAGGCCGCCGTGGATCTTCGGATGCAGCGTCTTTACGCGCCCGCCCATGATCTCCGGAAAGCCCGTATGCGCGGAGACTTCCTTGACCTCGAGGCCGGCTTCCTGCAGCAGGCGGTAGGTGCCGCCGGTCGACAGCAGGGCGACGCCGCGCTGGGCGAGGTCGCGCGCGAATTCGATGATATTGGTCTTGTCCGAGACGCTGAGCAGCGCGCGGCGTACGGGCAAAGACACAGAATTGTCGCTCACAGCGGACCTCGCGGACGTTCGATGCCGTACTGGCGGAGCTTCTTGCGCAGCGTGCCACGATTGAGGCCGAGCATCTGCGCCGTGCGCGTCTGGTTGAAGCGCGTGTATTCCATCACCGCCTGCAGCAGCGGGCCCTCGACCTCGTTGAGGACGAGGTCGTAGAAGTCCGTGCTCATTTCACCGTCCATCTCGTCGAGGTAGCGGCGAACGAACAGGTCGACGGATTCGCGCAGCGAGGTCACCGTCGCCGCTTCCGTGGGCTGCGTCAGTTCGAAGACGGAGTTGAGTTCTGCGGCGCTTTCAGCCAGGGCTTCGGCCTTACTCATGCGGCGAGTTTCTCCTGTTCGGAAATCGGGTTGGATGACAGCTCGAGCACGCTGAACACCTCGTCGAGGCAGGCGAGCTGATCGCCGGGGTCGTCGAGGCGGTTGAAGTCGTGGCGCGCCCGTTCGAGGCCGCCGATGCCGTCGAGATACCAGCCGATGTGCTTGCGCGCGATGCGCGGGCCCATGAGGTCGCCGTAGAACGCGTGCAGATCGGCAAGGTGCTCGCGCATCGTGCGGTACTGCGTGGCCAGGTCCGGCGCCTCCACGTGCTCGCCGGCAAGGCCGCGCGCGATCTGTCCGGGCAGCCAGGGCGCACCCTGCGCGGCGCGCCCGATCATCACGCCGGCAGCGCCCGTATGCTCGAGCACGCGCCGGGCGTCGGCGAGCGAGGCGATGTCGCCATTGGCGAGCACCGGGATCGATACGGCGTTCACAATCGCGGCGGTGGTGTCATGCTCCACGGCGCCGTGGAAGGCGCAGGCGCGCGTGCGCCCGTGGACGGAGAGCAGCGCAATGCCCGCGTCTTCGGCGATGCGCGCGATGCTCACGCCGTTGCGGTGTTCGGGGTCGGCACCCGTGCGGATCTTCAGCGTCACGGGCACGTCCACAGCGGCGACAACGCTGGCGAGGATATCGCCGACAAGCGCCTCGTCGGCCAGCAGCGCGGAGCCGGCGGCGCGGCGACACACCTTCTTTGCCGGGCAGCCCATGTTGATGTCGATGATCTGCGCGCCGCAGGCGACGTTGAAGCGCGCGGCCTCGGCCATCGCCTGCGGATCGTTGCCGACGATCTGCACGGAGCGCGGCTCGATCTCGAGGTCGTGGCGGCGGCGCTGGCGGCTCTTGCGCGAGTCGCGCAGCTTCGGGTCCGAGTGCACCATCTCGCCAACGAGGAGCCCGGCGCCGAAGCGCGCGCACAGGCGACGGAACGGCAGGTCCGTGACGCCCGCCATGGGTGCCAGGGCCACGTTCGCCGTGCGATACGGTCCGATCTGCAGGCCGTGATCTGCCGAAGGATCTGCCAAGGTGATGAGGGCCCCGGGGAGTGGCTGTTATTCGAGGGGGCGCAATGTTACGCCAGCGTGACGGCGCAAAAAAAGACTCGACAGGCAGAAATGTTCAAAAAATAAGCAGGTGCCTGCGTTTGTGCTCGCGCTGCGGCGCGGCGGCGGGGGCGGTGGGAGCGGGCGTGCGAGAGATGCTGTGACAGCTTCTGGCGGACCCTTGCAGCGTAGCGGCGGGCAAAAGGGAGGCGGAGCGGCGGGCAAAAGGGAAGCGCCGGACGAAGGGTAGCCCGGCAGCGCCTAGGTCGGGCGCGCGCCGCCCAGGCAGACCCACTCCTCTTCCTGCTCGACAGGCTCGAGCCCAAGGCGGTCCGCATAGTGATCGATCAGCGCCTGCGCTTGCGACTCGAGCAGGCCGGCGAGCAGGAGCTGCCCGCCGGGCTTGAGAAAGGCCGTGAGCGTATCGGCGAGGCTGGCGAGCGGGCCGGCGAGGATGTTGGCCACCACGAGGTCGGCGCGGCCCGTCCACGCACCGACGGGGGCGGCGTCTGGCAGCTCGACTTCCACCAGCTCCGCATCAATCGCATTGCGCCCGGCGTTGTCGCGCGTCGCGGTGAGCGCCTGGGGGTCGTTGTCGACGGCGAGGAGTCGGCCGGCACCGAGGCGCAGCGCGGCGATGCCGAGAATGCCCGAGCCGCAGCCGTAGTCGACGACGTCGAATCCCTCGCGGATGCGCTTCTCGAGAGCGCGCAGGCACATCGCCGTGGTCGGATGCGTGCCGGTGCCGAAGGCCAGGCCCGGATCGAGGAGCAGGTTGATCGCATTTGGCTCGGGCGGATCCTGCCAGCTCGGGCAGATCCACAGGCGCTCGCCGAAGCGCATCGGTCGATAGTGCTGCATCCATTCGCGCGACCAGTCGCGGTCCTCGAGGATCTCGACTCGCGGCTGCGACGACGCCGGCAGGGCGGCGAGCACGGGTTCCATGTCGGTGTCGGCCGGAAACAGGCCGGTGATGCGCACGGCCTGCCACAGCGGCGTTTCGCCGACGCCGGGTTCAAGCAGCGGCTCGTCGCCGCGGTCCTCGAGCGTGACCGAGAGCGCGCCGGCAAAGAGCAGCTGGTCCTCAAGGCCCTCGGCCGCGGGTCGGTCGCAGTCGAGGCGCAGCTGTAGCCAGCTCATCGGCCGCTATCCCGGTCGGGCGCTCAGCCGTCCTCGAGCTTGCTCTCGAGGTAGTGAATGCTCACACCGCCGGCCATGAAGGAGGCGTCGCGCACCAGCTCTCGGTGCAGTTGCGTATTGGTGCGGATACCCTCGATCACCAGTTCGTCGAGGGCCTGGCGCATGCGCGCCATGGCCTGGTCGCGGTCCTCGCCGTAGGCGATAACCTTGGCGATGAGCGAGTCGTAGAAGGGCGGGACCGTGTAGCCGTCGTAGATGTGCGAGTCGACGCGGATGCCCGGGCCACCCGGCGCGTGAAAGGTGGTGATGCGCCCGGGCGAGGGCATGAAGGTATGGGGGTCCTCGGCGTTGATGCGGCACTCGAGGGCGTGGCCGCGGAAGCGGACGTCCTCCTGCGCTACGGAGATGGGCAGGCCGCCGGCGATGCGCAGCTGCTCGCGCACGATATCGACGCCGGTGATCAGCTCCGTGACCGGATGCTCCACCTGCACGCGCGTGTTCATCTCAATGAAGTAGAAGTTGCCGTCCTCGTAGAGGAACTCGAAGGTGCCGGCGCCGCGGTAGCCGATCTTCTTGCAGGCGTTGACGCAGGACTCGGCGACCTCGCGCCGCGCATCGTCGTCGATGGCCGGGGCCGGGGCCTCTTCGATCACCTTCTGGTGACGGCGCTGCAGCGAGCAGTCGCGTTCGCCCAGATGCACCGCCTTGCCCTTGCCGTCGCCGAAGACCTGGATTTCGACGTGCCGCGGCTTCTGCAGGAACTTCTCGAGGTAGACCACTTCGGAGCCGAAGGCCGCGCCGGCCTCGGACTTGGTCACCTGCACGGAGTTCAAGAGCGCCGCCTCGTT
>JAZBOX010000101.1:0-6282 GCA_036351355.1 Halieaceae bacterium | reverse complement strand
CGGCTCAGGGCTGTTCTGCGACGCCAGGCCGGTGGGTGTCGGTTTGGCTGTGGCGGATGGTCAGGGCAAGGGTGATCCCGGTGGCATTTGTGGCGACCGGGTTCTGGCAGGGCTCAGGACAGGGCTCAGGAAGAGGGAACTTCGATGATTCGACAGCGGACTCTGCGCAACGCCATCAAGGCGACGGGTATCGGGCTGCATACGGGCGAGAAGGTCTACCTGACGCTTGCCCCGGCGCCCGTCGACACGGGCATCGTCTTCCGTCGCACCGATCTAGACCCGGTGGTGGAAATTCCCGCGACGGCGTCCAACGTTGGCGACACGACGCTGTCGACAACGCTGGTCGTCGACGGTCATCGCGTCTCGACCGTTGAGCACCTGCTTTCGGCCATGGCCGGCCTCGGCATCGACAATGCCTATGTCGACGTCAGCGCCAGCGAGGTGCCGATTATGGATGGCAGCGCGGGACCCTTCGTGTTCCTGATCCAGTCCGCCGGCATCGAAGAGCAGCACGCAGCCAAGAAGTTCATCCGGATCAAGCGCCCGGTGACGGTCGAGGATGGAGACAAGACGGCCAGCTTTCTCCCCTTTGATGGTTTCAAGGTCTCCTTCTCGATCGATTTCGACCACCCCGTATTCCGCGACCGCAAGGCCCATGCCGAGATCGACTTCTCCAGCACGTCTTTCGTTAAGGAAATCAGCCGGGCACGGACCTTCGGCTTCATGCACGAGATCGAGTATCTGCGCTCGAAAGGGCTCGCCCGGGGCGGTAGCGTCGACAACGCGATCGTCGTAGACGAGTACCGCATCCTCAACCAGGACGGCCTTCGCTACGAAGACGAGTTCGTCAAGCACAAGGTGCTCGATGCCATCGGAGATCTCTATCTTCTCGGCTACGGCCTGATCGGCGAGTTCCGTGCGCACAAGTCCGGCCATGCCCTTAACAACGCCTCGCTTCGTGCCCTGATGGCGCGCGAGGACGCCTGGGAAATGGTGACCTTCGACGACCCGGAGCGCGCGCCGATCTCCTACGTGGCTGCGCCCGCGCCGCGCCTGGCGGTCTGATCGGACGAAATACTCGGCGTTTTCGGCGGGCCGCCGAATGGCAATAGCGGCGCGACTGTGCGACACTCCGGCGCCTTTTTTCTAGCTTTAACGGGCCCCGGACCGCGATGTCGCGCTCTCAGGAGTCACGCCTGAAGCCGGGCTTGCTGCCGCATGGCGCGTGTTACCGGCCTGACGTGATTCTCGACCTGCGGTCGCTGTCGGCTCCGGTGCCCTGGCAACCCTTATCTGATGATCAATACTGCCCTCAAAAAAGTTTTTGGTACACGCAACGACCGCGAGCTGAAGCGCATGAGCAAGCTCGTGCGCCGCATCAACGCCCTCGAGGACGATCTCAAGGCCCTGTCCGACTCGGATCTTGCGGCGCACACGGACCGTTTCCGTGCCCGTAGCGCCGAAGGTGCGACCTTTGATGATCTGCTTCCCGAGGCCTTCGCCGTGGTTCGCGAGGCGGGTCGGCGCGTCTTGGGGATGCGCCACTTCGACGTGCAGCTCATCGGTGGTATCGCCCTGCACGAGGGCAAGATCGCCGAAATGCGTACGGGCGAAGGAAAGACGCTCGTCGCCACGCTGCCTGCCTACCTTAATGCCCTCGGGGGCAGTGCGGTCCACCTGGTCACCGTCAACGACTACCTCGCCGGTCGCGACGCCGAATGGATGGGGCCGCTGTACAACTTTCTTGGCCTGAGCGTGGGCGTCGTCCGCTCCGGGCAGAGTCAGGAGGAGAAGCGCCTCGCCTATCAGTCGGACGTGATCTACGGCACCAACAACGAGTTCGGCTTCGACTACCTGCGCGACAACATGGCCTTCTCGCTGCAGGACAAGCTTCAGGGGCCCTTGAGCTTTGCCATCGTCGACGAGGTTGACTCGATCCTGATCGATGAGGCGCGCACGCCGCTGATCATCTCCGGTGCGGCGCAGGACAGCTCCGAGCTCTACAAGCGCATCAATCAGCTCGTTCCGCGCCTCGTGCTCGGCAAGGCAGGGGACGAAGGCGACGAGGGCGACGATGGCCACTTCACCGTGGACGAGAAGCTGCGTCAGGTCGAGCTCACGGAGCTGGGTCACGAGTTCGTCGAGGAGATGCTGCAGAGCGAAGGCCTGCTCGAAGAGGGCGAGAGCCTGTATGCCCCGACCAACCTGTCGCTGCTGCATCACGTGCACACGGCGCTGCGCGCCCGCGTGCTGTTCCAGCGTGACGTCGAGTACATCGTGCAACAGGGTCAGGTGGTGCTGATCGATGAGCACACGGGCCGAACCATGCCCGGCCGTCGTCTGTCCGAGGGTCTCCACCAGGCCATCGAGGCGAAGGAGGGCGTCGCTATCCAGAGCGAGAGCCAGACCCTCGCCTCGACCACCTTCCAGAACTACTTTCGCATTTACGACAAGCTGGCCGGCATGACCGGCACGGCGGACACGGAGGCTTTCGAGTTCCGTCAGATCTACGGCCTTGAGGTGGTGGTGATCCCCACCAACAAGCCGATGGAGCGCAAGGACTACAACGACCTCGTGTTCCTGACGCGCGAGGAGAAGTTCGACGCGATCGTCGAGGACGTACAGCAGACGATCGCCGCCGGCGCCCCGGCCCTCGTGGGTACGGCCTCCGTCGAGACCTCCGAAGAGCTGTCCGCGCGCTTTCGCAAGGCGAAGATCGAGCACAAGGTGCTCAATGCGAAGTATCACGCCCAGGAAGCCGAGATCATCGCCCAGGCAGGACGCCCGGGCGTGGTTACCATCGCCACCAATATGGCGGGCCGCGGTACGGATATCGTGCTCGGCGGCAACCTCGAGGCCGAGCTGCGCGCCGCTGGCGAGGACGCGTCCGAGGAGACGCGCGCCGCGATCCGCCGCGACTGGGAGGAGCGCCACGCGCGCGTGATCGAGGCCGGCGGTCTGCACATCTTCGGCACGGAACGCCACGAGTCCCGCCGGATCGACAACCAGCTGCGTGGACGCGCGGGCCGCCAGGGTGACCCGGGCGCCTCGCGCTTCTACCTGTCCCTCGAGGACAACCTGATGCGCATCTTCGCCTCCGAGCGGGTGAAGAACTTCATGCAGGCGCTCGGTATGGAGAAGGGCGAGGCCATCGAACACCGCATGGTGACCAACGCGATCGAGAAGGCCCAGCGCAAGGTCGAGGGGCGAAACTTCGACATTCGCAAGCAGCTCCTTGAATACGACGACGTCGCCAACGATCAGCGCCAGATCATTTACCAGCAGCGCAATGACCTCCTCGGCGAGGCGGATATCTCCGAGACGATCACGGCGATCCGTGCCGACGTCGTCGGCGAGGTGATCGACAACTTCATTCCGCCCATGAGCGTCGAGGAGCAGTGGGATGTGCCGGGTCTCGAGCGTCAGCTCGAAGCCGATTTCGCCATCAGCATGCCCCTGCAGCAGTGGCTGGAGGAAGACGACAAGCTTCACGAGGAGGCGATCCGCGAGCGCATCGTGGCCGCCGTGCAGGGCGCCTACGACGAGAAGGCCGCTTCCGTCGGCCCGGATATGCAGCGCATCGAGAAGCAGATCATGCTGCAGGTGCTCGACACGCTGTGGAAGGAGCACCTCGCGACGATGGATCAGCTGCGTCAGGGTATCCACCTGCGTGCCTACGCACAGAAGAATCCCAAGCAGGAATACAAGCGCGAGTCCTTTGAGCTGTTTCAGGCCCTGCTGTCGAACCTGAAGCACGAGGTGGTCAAGTTCCTGAGCCACGTGCAGATCCAGCGCCGCGACGAAGCGGCGAAGATCGAGCAGCAGCGCCGTGAAGCGGCGGAGAAAGCGCGCCTGGCCTTCCAGCACGCCGAGGCCTCGGCGATGCAGCAGGAAGCCGCAGCGCAGGCCGGGCCGAACAACCCGCCGAATGACCCTCATAGCAGCGGCGATGGCACTGCGGCAGAAGCGGCGCAGCCCTTCACGCGCGAGCAGCCTAAGGTCGGTCGCAACGAGCCCTGCCCCTGCGGCAGCGGCAAGAAATACAAGCACTGTCACGGCGCCCTCTGAGGTGGAGACAGCTGTCGGGACGGTGGCCGGTGTTCGCGTCGGCACGGTGCGCGCGGGAATCCGCTACCCGGACCGGCGCGATCTCGTCGCACTGCACTTCGACGAAGGTACGCAGGCTGCCGCCGTGTTTACGCGCAACGCCTTTTGCGCCGCTCCGGTTATCGTTGCCCGCGAGCACCTCGAGGCCTGTGGCGCGCGCCCGCGTCTGCTCCTGGTCAATACGGGCAACGCCAACGCCGGCACGGGAGCACGCGGTCTCGGGGCGGCGCGTGAGTCCTGCGCCGCGGCGGCGCGCATCGCCGGGGTCGCGACCGAGGAAGTCCTGCCCTTCTCCACGGGAGTGATCGGCGAGGACCTGCCCCTCGATCGGCTCACGGCGGCGCTGCCGGAACTCATCGCGAGCTGCACCGAGGACGGCTGGGAAGAAGCCAGCTGGGGCATTCTCACCACGGACACGCGGCCCAAGCTGATGGCGCGTCGCTTCAGCGTCGAGGGTCAGAGCTTCGTGGTTCAGGGCATCGCGAAGGGTGCTGGCATGCTGCGGCCGAACATGGCGACGATGCTCGCCTTCATCGCCACGGATGCGGCGATCGCAAGCGAGATGCTGCAGGAGCAGCTCAGCGCCGCCGTCGAGCGTTCCTTCCATCGCATCAGCGTCGATGGTGATACGTCTACCAACGACGCCGCTGTCCTCGTCGCCACCGGCGCCGCTGGCAACGACCCACCATCTGCCGGCAGCGCCCTGGCCACCGCCTTTGCTGAGGCGCTCGACAGCCTGTGCATCGAACTGGCGCAGGGTCTGGTGCGCGACGCCGAGGGGGCGAGCCGGTTTGTCACGGTGACTGTCGGCGGCGGTGCCAGCGAGGCCGAGTGCCTCGATGTTGCCTTCACCGTCGCGCACTCGCCCCTGGTCAAGACGGCGCTGTTCGCCGGTGATCCCAACTGGGGGCGGATCCTCGCCGCAGTCGGTCGCGCGGGCTTGAAGGACCTCGACACGGAGGCGGTAGCGATTCGAATCAACGACCTCCCCATCGCCGAAGGGGGCTGTCGTGCTGCTGCCTACGACGAGGCGGCGCTCGCCGCGGCGATGGCCGGGCGTGAACTGAGCGTTGATATCGAACTGGGTCGTGGCACGGCGCGCGAGCGCGTCTGGACTTCCGATCTGTCCTACGACTACGTACGCATTAATGCCGAATACCGGAGCTGAATCCGGGGCAGCGGTGGAGGTTGCGGTCGCGGTGGTCCTCGACGGCGCCGGACAGGTGCTGCTCACGCGCCGCCACGACGCGGCGCACCAGGGCGGACTGTGGGAATTTCCCGGCGGCAAGTGCGAGGCCGGCGAAGACGTATCGGCGGCGCTGCGGCGCGAAATTCACGAGGAGCTCGGGATCGAAATCCGCGAGCACCAGCCGCTGATCGTCGTCGAGCACGATTACGGCGACAAGTGCGTGCGCCTCGATGTTCACCTCGTGACCGCCTATATCGGCGAGCCACAGGCCCGCGAGGGCCAGCCGATGCGCTGGGTTCGCCGTGAGGCGCTGGCTGACTACGCCTTCCCTGCGGCGAACGGGCCGATTGTCGAGCGCGTCATGATGCTTGCGGAGACCTCCGACTGAGCGCGAGCAACTGTTCGTGCAGCTCGTGCGTCCGACGGTCCAGGTCACTCAGACTGCCGCTGTTGTCGATCACCGTGTCGGCGCGCGCCAGGCGCTCGGCGCGCGGCAGCTGCGCCTCCATGATCCGCTCGATAAGGTCGCGCGAGTTCTGATCGCGGGCGATGGCGCGCTCGATTTGCATTGCTTCCGGCACGTCCACCACCACCACGTGATCCACGAATTCGTGCTGGCTGCCTTCCAGGAGCAGCGGCGATGCGAGAACCACATAAGGCGAGGCGGCAGCGGCGAGCTGTTCGGCGATACGCTCGCCGATCAGCGGGTGCGTCAGTGCCTCGAGCCAGCGGCGCTCCTGCGGGTCCTCGAAAACGATCTTGCGCAGGGCGGCGCGATCGAGGCTGCCATCGGGAAGGAGTACCTGTTTGCCGAAGTGCTCCACAATCGCCGCCAGCGCCGTCGTGCCGGGCTCAACGATGTCGCGGGCCGCGCGGTCCGCATCCACGATCACGATTCCATGCGCATTGAGGCGATCGGTGAGCGCCGTCTTTCCACTGCCGATGCCGCCGGTTACGCCCACGCGCAGCGTCGGCGTCATGCTGCG
>JAZBOX010000100.1:0-36722 GCA_036351355.1 Halieaceae bacterium | reverse complement strand
GCGAAGGCGAAGAGGGCGCGGGGACTGGCGATGAGGGCCTCGCCCTGCAGCCGGTTGATCGCCTCGGCATCGGAGAGCTGGCCGTCCTCGTGATCGCGGATGATCGAGGGCACCGTCGTAGCCAGGTAGCGAAGCTGCGGGCGAACCGCGGCGTAGCGCTCGGCATCGGCGGGATCAAGGCCCGCCATCGGGAACAGCGCGTCGCGCTCGAAGGCGAGGCGTTCCGCGTCAGTGAAGGCCAGGCGTGCCGCGACCATCGCGGCGGCTTCGCGCAGGGCGGAGGCCGGGGTCCGTAGCAGCACGAGACGGTCTTCCAGCGCGAGGCCGGCGTCACCGGCAGCGGCTTCGAAGAGGACAAACTGCACGTGATGTCCCGGCCACGCCTCGTGGCAGGCCACGTCGACGGCCTGGTCGACGGTAGCGATGGCGAGGGGGTTGACGCGCAGCGTGCTGCGGCCGTCGCCCACGTAGCTGTGCCAGGCGGCCATTACGTCGCGCGTCCATTCCAGGTCGATGGCTTCGCCGTCGGGCAGGTCCCAGCGGGCGAGGGTGCGTTCCCGGCATTCCTCGAGGGCCGCCTCGAAGACGGCCTGGCGCTTCTCGGCGGGAATGAGCAGACGGCGGCGCAGGCCGGCAACGCGAGCCCGGGCGCTGCCGCGGCCGGGAAGGGCCTCCTCGATGGCCGCGAGGGCGGCCCGCGTAGATTCGGCGTCCGCCTCGATCCAGGGCACGTCATAGAGGGTCTGCGTCTGCTCGGCGAAGTTTAGGCGCGTCGGGTCTTCGAGATACGCGGCAATCGCTTCAAGCCCCCGGATTCGATCGCGCAGACCCTCCGCCCGCGCCGTCGCCAGCTCGGAAAAGGACGCGCCGAGTTCCCGCGCGGCTAAGCGGATGGCTTCGAAGGTGCTGTCGGTGGGTTCACCCCGCGTATCCAGCGCGTCGGGTCCGAACCAGGCGTCGATTTCTCCGGGACGGACGCGATCGAGGTCCATCGCCAGGGCCACGTAGCGCGTCGCTATGCCGTCGAGGCGCTCCTCGGGTGTCTTCGCGCCGCAGGCCGCCAGCAGCAGCGCCGCGACGATGCAGAGGCCGCGACTCATTCCGTGCGCAGGGCCTCGATGGGATCGAGGCGCGAGGCGCGCCGTGCGGGGTAGATACCAAAGACGAGGCCGACGGCCGCGGCGATGCCGATGGCGAGGACCATTGAGGCCGTCGACACGCTGGCCGGCCAGCCGAGGGACCAGCCCACAAGCCAGGCCGAGGCCAGACCCAGGAGCAGGCCGGCGAGACCGCCGATGATGCTCAGCGTCATCGCCTCCACGACGAACTGCGCGGCGACGTCGCTACCGCGCGCGCCTGTGGCCATACGCAGGCCGATTTCGCGCGTGCGTTCCGTCACGGACACGAGCATCACGTTCATGATGCCGATGCCGCCGACGATGAGGGACACGCCGGCAATGCTCGCCAACAGGGCGGTCATCGTATCGCTGGCGCGATCGAGGGTTTCGGCCATTTCCTCGAGGGTGACTTCGTCGAGGCGTGGCAGGTTGGCGAGGGCGAAGGCCGCGGCGGGGGTATAGAGACCCTGCGTCAGCGCCTGCGCCGCCTGCGTTTCCACGGTGAAATCGTCGGGCATGCCGCCGACGCCGCCCTGCTCGGCCAGATAGCCCGCCTGCGAGCTGTCCGTGCCGCGGATGCCGTGGCGCTGGCGGAGCAGCGTGCGCACCTCGGTGGCGATGCGCGAGGTCTCGCCGGCTTTCTCGGCGGCAATGGTGATGCCGTCGAGGTGCTGGATGCCCATGCTGGCCTGCAGAGTCTGCCAGGGCAGGAAGAGGACGTCGGCGTAGTCGTCGGACGCGTCGTCGGTGACGCCGGTCACGGTGAGTTCGAGGCCGCGGATGCGGATCACGCTTCCCGGCGCGGCGTCGGCGCTGCCGAAGAGATCGGCGGCAAGGTTCGCACCAAGCACGGCGCTGGGGGCATCGTCGCTGGCGAACATGCTGCCGGCCACAAAGGACCAGCCCCGGACTCGTTCGAAGGTGGTGGCCACACCCTGGGCGCGGACGAAGGCGCGCTGGTCGCCGCTGGTGACGAAGCTGCGCAGCGTGAGCACGGGACTCAAGGCGCGCACACCCGGCACCTGCGCGGCAATGGCGCTGGCATCGGCGGACACGAGCGTCGTGGCGGCGCCGGCCCCGGAGGCGATTCCGACGCTCGAGCCGCCACGCGTGTAGTTGCCGGCTTTCACGTACACGAGGTTGGTGCCCGCGGAGCTCACCTCCTCGGCCACGGAGCCCCGCGCACCGGTGCCAAGGGCGATCATCGTGAGTACGGCGGCGACGCCGATCACCATGCCCAGCATCGTGAGGAAGGTGCGCAGCGGATGTCGTGCGAGGCTGTGCAGGGCGAGGCGGATGTTGGGGATGATCTGCTGCATGGGGGCACTCACTCTCCGATAGGGGTCAGGCGATGGCGCAGGGCCAGCGGTCACTCGCTGCGCAGGGCCACGACAGGGTCGAGACGGGCGGCGCGATTGGCCGGGCCGTAGCCGAAGACGATGCCCGTGACGGCGGCCACGGCCATGCCGAGGAAGAGCATCCCGGGAGACAGGGAGGTCGCCCAGTCGAGGCCACGGCTTGCCGTCCACAGGGCGCCGGCACCGACCAGCAGACCGATGAGGCCGCCGAGGACGGCGAGGGTCACGGCCTCGACGAGAAACTGCACGAGGACGTCGCGCACGCGCGCGCCCATGGCCATGCGCAGGCCGATCTCGCGGGTGCGTGCCGTTACCGATACGAGCATGACGTTCATGACGCCGATGCCCCCGACGAGGAGCGACACGGCCGCGGCGGCCGACAACAGCGCGGTGAAGGTGTTGCCGGCGCGGCGCAGGCTCCGGGCCATCTCTTCCCAGGAAGCCTTCTCGAACTCCACGACATTGGACTGCACGGCCATCGCCAGGCGCGGGTCGGTGCCCAGGCCGGGCATGGCGGAGGTGCTCTGCGTCTCGACGCGGAAATCACTTAGCGTATCGTCGGGCAGGCCCCGTTGGCGGCGCAGCGTCTCGGTGATGGTCTCAGCGACGGCACTGGTCTGTGCCACGGACACGCTGCGCACGTCGATGCGGTCGAGGGTCCGTCGGTCGATGAGTGTCTGCGCCAGCGCCAGCGGCACGAACACGTCGGGTACGAGGACAAAGTCCGAGTCCGAGCCGGGTATGGCGACGATGCCTACCACGGACAGTTCGAAGCCATTGACCTGCAGGGTCTGTCCGATGGCCTCCGCGTCGGGCCACATGCGCGCTGCCGTCGCCGCCGTGATGACGGCCACGGGCGCGCTGCCGTCGTGTTCAGCGGGCGTAATCCCGCGTCCCGCGCGCACACGCCAGCCGGCCATCTCGGGCCAGGCCTGCTGATAACCGTGGAGGCGGATGGCCCGCACGCGCGAGCCCACAGCCTCGTCGAGGCGCACGTTGGCCTCGATGCTGCCACTTGCGGCGCGTACGCCGGGAATCGCGGTGGCCAGCAGGTCGAGTTCCTCGAGACTCAGCGGTGCGGCGGGGGAGCGGATCTTCATGGACGCGGCGGCGCGCGCCGCAGCTTCCTTCTCTTCGCGAAGCGCCAGCGCCGCGGCGATCGAGTCGGCATCGCCGGGGACCGGATCGCCGCCACCGTCGCCGAGACCGCCCTGGGAAAGTCCGCCGCCGCTGCCTTCCTCGAAGGCCGCTGCCGCGATCGCCGTTGGCTGGAAGTTCCCGGCACGGATCGTGATGCGCGTGGGCCCGGCGCGCTCGATGGAGTCCTCGATGCGCAGCTGGGCGCCGCGTCCGAGGCCCGCGACGATGACAACCATGGCGACGCCGATGGCCATACCACTGAGCGTAAGCGATGCCTGGAGTCGGTTGCGCTCAAGGGCCTTGAGGGCCATGGCGAGGTTAACGAGCATGGCCGTCCGTCACGAGGGCGATGCGCGTGGCGTCGGTTCCAAGCGGTGCCGCCGAGGCCTGCTCGGCCTGAACGGCGCTGAGGGGCAGGGCGTAGATGTACGGGTCTCCAAAGGCCACGAAGGCGAGATGCACCGTTGTGGCCTCGCCATCTTCGAGGGGCGCGCTGCTGCCCTGCCAGAAGTCGCCTGCATCGCTCAGGGCCATGGCGACGGCTTCGAAGCTGCCGTCCGCGCGCTCGACTTCCACGGTGACATCCGACACCGTCGTGGCCGGCATCGGCGTGCGCATCGCGTCGCTGAGGTGCAGCTGGATCGCCCCCTCGGGCCGCGCGACGATTTCGAAGTGCAGCACCCCGTACATGAGCACCAGGCCGCCGAAGGCCGGGTTATGGTCGCCGTGCGTGGCATTGCCGTGGTCGGGCATGGAGTCCATGGGGGCGGCATCCATGTTCATGCTGCCGTGATCCATCGCGTCATCCTGCGCGAAGCTGAGGCCGCCGATCAGGCCGAGGGTGAACAGGACGGTGCGCAGGGCGCGGGTCGGAAGCATGGGGCGGTCCTCACGGTGGCGATGTCTATTCATGGTGCAGGGCCCTGATCGGATCGAGGCGAGCGGCCCGGCGCGCCGGCAGCACGCCGGCCACAGCGCCGAGCACGAGGGCCACGAGCGTCGCAATCACGGCGGATTCCGGTGATACGTCGGTGCCCCAGGCCAGCACGCCCTCGAGCGCGCGCGCCGTCGCGGCGCCAAAGAGCGCGCCGAGCACGCCGCCGACGCAGCACAGGATCAGGGCCTCGATGAAGAACTGACTGGCGATGTCGCGGCCGCGTGCGCCCAGGGCCATGCGCAGGCCGATCTCCCGCGTTCGCTGCGTCACAGACAGGAAAAGCAGGTTCATGACGCCGATGCCGCCTACCAGCAGCGAGACGGCGGCGACGCCAACGAGGAGCGCCAGCAGCGTGCGGTTGGAACGCTGCATGGACGTGGCGAGCTGCTCCATGGTCATGTCGTCGACGCTCGAGAGGTTGCCCGACACGACGCGTGCCAGCTCCGGTGGCAGGCCTTTGTTGAGCACCTGTTCGGCCTGCGTGCGCACGGTGAAGTCGTCTGGCATGTCTTCCGTGATGCCGTGGCGCTGGCGCAGGAGTTCCGTGATGTTCTCGGCAATAGCCGTGGTCTCGCCGGCGGACTTCGTGGTGACGGTGATCGTGTTGAGCTTGCTGAGATTCAGCAGGCGATGCACGGTACTCACGGGAAGGTAGACGGCATCGAACTGGTCGTCGCCGGCCACGGGCTGCGCGGCCCAGGTCGTGCTCCCGACCACTCCGACGATCTCGAAGGGCTGGTTCCACATGAGAACACCGCGGCCCACGGGATTCGCGCCCTCGCCGAAGAGGCGATCGGCAACGACGCGCCCGAGCACCATGACCTGCGCGGAGTCAGCTACCTCACGCTCCGTAAAGAAGCGTCCCTGAGGGAAGAACCAGCCACGGCGTATCGTTGGAAGATCCGCCTCCGTGCCATGCAGGCGCGTGAACCACTGCTTTCCACCTTCCTCGTCGACCGTCACGCGCGCGTTCTCGTGCACGCCGGAGGCGACGTACTGGACCCCGGCAAGTTCCGTGCGGATCGCCCGGGCGTCGTCGACGGAGAGCGTCGCCGCCGCGCCGAGGCCGGCCATGGCGTCCCCGAGGCGCTGCGCGGCCGTCGGGTGATCGTGCACGGCCATTGGATCGTCTTCGAAGTGCGCGGGACGCAGCTCGAGGGCCGGCATCTGCCCCGGGATCCGCAGGCTGTCGTAGAAGGCGGCGACGGCGCCGGGGCCACCCGGACGCAGGAAGCGCCCGGAAGCGGCGATGGGTAGATCGTAGTCCCCGGGGCCACGCAGATCGCCGTGGTCCGTGGGCGAGGCGCCCGTGGCGCCCGGCTGCTCGACCTGGTAGTTACCCGAGGTCACGATGATCACGTTCACGCCCGCGGCGAGGAGCTGCTCGCGGATCGCAGTCTGGGCGCCACGGCCAAGGGCCATGCTGGTTACAAGGGCGCCCACCCCGACGACAACGCCTATGAGAGCGAGCGCCGCCTGGATACGGTTGCGACCGAGTCCCTGCAGGGCGAGGGCCGCCTGTGCGCGGATGCCTTCCACGGGCGCGGTCCTCAGGCGCCGGCGGCGGCCGTCACGCTTGCCAGTGCCGCGGACTGGGGCTGCGGGTTCGGTCGATCCTCGGTGATTACGCCGTCGCGGATCGAAATGATGCGCGTGCCGTAGGCGGCGATCTCGGGCTCGTGCGTGATAAGCACGATGGTGATGCCGCGCTCCTCGCGCAGCGTCTGCAGCGTGCGCATCACCTCGACGCTCGTGGCACTGTCGAGGTTGCCCGTGGGCTCGTCGGCGAGGATCAGCGAGGGTTCGTTGACCAGGGCGCGGGCGATGGCGACACGCTGCTGCTGGCCACCGGAAAGCTGACTGGGGTGGTGATCGGCGCGACCGCCCAGGCCCATGGCTTCGAGTACGGCGAGGCCGCGTCGGTGGCGTTCCGCCGTGTTCGGATGCTTGCGCGAGTACAGGAGGGGGACCTCCACGTTCTCGAGTGCCGAGGTGCGCGGCAGCAGGTTAAAACCCTGGAAGACGAAGCCGATTCGTCGGTTGCGCGTGTCGGCGAGCTCTTCCGGGGTCATACGGGCGACCTCCTGGCCATCGAGCTCGTAGCTGCCATCCGTGGGTCGGTCGAGGCAGCCGAGAATGTGCATCATCGTCGACTTGCCGGATCCGGAGGGTCCGGTGATGGTGACGAACTCGCCCGCGTCGATCGATAGCGAGACGTCACGCAGGGCGTCCACGCGGTTCGATCCCATCATGTAGGTTTTACTGACGTTCCTGAGCGTAATCAGGGCCATGGGGCGGGCCTCCGCTGTTTGCCTTGGTGCAGGAAAGGGGCGCAGGGCGCCCCCGGAGCGCGCCACGCGCTCAGTTGTCGCCGGCCGTCGTCGTGGCGACTTCCCCTGCGTCGGCGGGCGGCTCGTTGAGACCGGCGTAGTTGTAAAGCACCGTCGCGACGGACTTTTCGCCGGCCGCCATGCCGTACATCTTCTTCGCGCCCTCGATCACGAAGTACTCGTTGGCGGCATGGGCGTTGCCACCACTGCCGACCTGGCCGCTGACGATGGGAATGTCGAGCACATCGCCGGCAAAGAGATAGGCGGGCCAGTAGCCGCCCAGGATCGACTCGACTTCTGCCAAGGGTTCGCCATAGCTCACACCGAAGCTGTCGTACATGCGTTTCACGGCCTCGGTAATCTCATTGTCGTAGCTGCGCTTGGCCCATGGGACGTCACCAACAATGTTGATCTCGACGTCTTCGTAGCCGTGCTTGTCCAGGTGCTTGCGCAGCTTGTCGACGATGTCGAGGCCATCCTGATTCGGCACGTAGCGGAAGTTGTGCTTGGACACGATACGATTCGGCAGAATTGCTCCGGAACCGCCCTCGAACATATTGCCACCCCAGATGCCGTCGAGGTTCAGCGACGTGCCATAACGCGCCAGCTTGAGGTACTCAAGGGGATCGTCGGACATGAACTTGGCCACGCCAAGGTTCTTCGCCGCGATCTCCATGTCGATCTTCTCGGCCGCTTTCTCCAGCTTGGCCAGTTCCTCCGGCGTAAGCGGTTCAATATCGTCGTAGAAGCCGTCGATCATCACCTTGTTGCCCGTTTCGTCGACGAGCGTCGTAAGCATCTTGATATGGCGCCACGCCGGGGCATCCACTGCGCGCTTGCGCCCCCCGTGAATGTTGCTGTACGTGGGCCCGCGTCCCCATGCTTCGCCGCTGGTGATCAATTCGACGAAGACGCAGCCCTCGGAGCCGCCGCCGATTCCGCCCTGGCGGCCGAAGCGATACATGGCGTCAGCGTCTGCGAACAGCTCCGGGTGGTCGCGGACGAACTTTCGGTAGCCGATCGACATGCGCTCCTCATCGCCTTCTGCGACGAAGATGAGATTGACGGGAAGCTTGCCGGTGACGGCCTTCATCGCCATCAGCGCATTCAGCTGGGTCATCTGGGGGCCCTTGGAGTTCGTCGCACCCCGACCAATCATGACCTTTGCATAGGGCTCCTGCTCGACCAGGCGTCCCTCAAAGGGTGGCGCCTTCCAGAGGCCCGGCTGCGTCACGGGCATCGTGTCGTACATCCAGTACACGACCAGGGTTTTCTCGGCGCCCTCGTCGCAATGCGCGTAAACCACGGGATTGCCCTGCTGACCCCACTCCGTGATTCCCACGTCGTACACCTGGGTCCTCTGACATCCGAGCTGGTCGAAGAAGCCTTTCACCATGTACGCCGATTCCTGAATGCCTTCGCCAGTGTTCGAGATGCTCGGCTGCTGAATCCAGCGGCGCAGGTTCAGAACGTGCTCGTCGATGTTGGCATCGATGTAGTCGAAGATTTCCTTGAGCTCGGGGTTGTAGATCTGGCTCATGTCGATGGCGAGTTCTTCATCGCCGGTAACGCGAATTCCGAGCGTCGGTTCCGACGGAGCTTCCATGGCCGGCGCGGCGCTGAGGGCGCTATTTCCGGTGGCGTCGTCTTCGCCACCACAGCCGGTCAGGGTGAGCGTCGCGGCAGCGACTGCGAGTGACAGGGGGCGGAGGCCCTTGAGTGCACGGCTGGCTCTGGCTTTGGTCACGTCATTCTCCTTTCGTGGGCTGCAGTGGGCTGCGCCTTACCCGCCGAAGCGCCTGAACGCGGACGCGTGGTTCCGGGGATGGCTGGCTTCACCATGCTTCAATAAACGTGCCATCCGTTGCTCCGGAATCTGTCCGGTGCGGGATCAGGGTCCATCGTCAGGCCAGGGGCAGGGTAGAGGCGCGGCAAGCGCTCTCGCGTTTCCGTGTTGCCGTAATCCGGGAAAACGCAGCGAATACGCGCGGAGACGGGCTATGTACCGCGAGATCGGGTGACCCGGGAACGCTGAATAGCTCGCGGAACCTATTGCTCCGAATGCCGGAGCGGGTTGCGTACACGCTCCGCCTGGTCGCATAGGTATGGGTCATCGGACCTATAAAAAGTTGGCCGAAAGTATTGCGACTTTGAACCAACTTGGGGCCTTTATCTGCGTTGCGGCACCATGACTGCTCACAATCGAAAAGGTTCCTTGCCTTAAAAAAGCAAGTGCGACGTCCGTGATCGGCTTCTCAAAAACGTATTGAAAAATTTTTCTTCGAGTCGGGCAAAGCCGCGGTTTATGGGGCTTTAAGCCCGGCTCCCGGCCCCGCATTCGGGGGCCGCCGGGTGCTGTCTTCGCTTCCTGCGACTGACACTGGCACGTCTCTTGCCGCGCGCTGCCCTGCCAGTGTCCGCCCAGCGCGGTGCATCGGTAGACAGGATCAGGGGCGCAGCGACTCGCGGGCTGACGCGCACCTTGCCTTCATCCGAACGACGTGGCAGGTCGAACGCGCTGCGCCGTGTTCGTCGCCGGGAACATCACCTGAGGGGTGCAAGCCAATGCGAAACCGATCTTTTCTTCCCAAGTACCGACTGCTGAGCGTCGCCTGTGCGGCCGCGACCGGGGTCACGCTGCCTGGGCTCGTGTACGCGCAGGAGGGCAACGTTATCCGAGAAGAGGTCGTGGTCACCGGGTCGCGCCTGAGTCGCTCTGGTTTCGACACGCCTACACCCGTTACGGTGCTGGACCAGGAAGCAATCAACGCCGAGGCCGCGCCGAGCATTGACCAGTTTGTCGCCACACTTCCGTCCGTTCAGGGCAGTGGCAACTCCTCGACGAGCTCGGGTTCCCTGTCAGCGGGTGGAGCTGGCGTCGCCGACATGAATCTGCGTGCGCTCGGTTCGCAGCGAACGCTCGTGCTTCTCGACGGGCAGCGCAACGTGCCCTCACGTTCTACGGGGCAGGTCGACGTGAACACGATGCCGCAAGGCCTGATCAAGAGCGTCGAAGTCGTCACCGGTGGTGCCTCGGCGGCCTACGGCTCCGACGCGGTCGGCGGGGTGATCAACTTCATCCTCGACAAGGAATACGTCGGCTTCAAAACTCGCGCGGATTACGGCGAGACCAGCCGCGGCGATGCGCCGAACGGGCGTTTCGGCTTCACCGGAGGCCTTGAGTTCGCCGAAGGGCGTGGCCACTTCATCTTCGACACGGAGATCTTCCGCTCCGAAGGAATCCACTACGAGTCGCGCGACTGGAATCTGAACGGCTACCAGGCTGTCGTGAATCCGCGCGCCGGTGAGTCCGGCCAGCCGCGCTTCCTGGTCAGTAACAACGTTGGAATCCAGGCTTACGCGCCTGGCGGCATTATCAACCTGGTCAATGGGAACGGCCCCGGCAACGATCCCACGGGGCTTGTCGGCACCTACTTCGGTGTGAACGGTCAGCCTAACCAGCTGGCCTACGGTGACGTCACCGGTCAGTGGATGATCGGCGGTGACTGGGAGCGGCTGCTCGGCTCGATGCGCGGCACCAACTCCCTCGCCGCTGAGGACAACCGCGACAGTTTCTTCGGCCGCGTCAGCTATGAAATCGCGCCAAACACCAACGTGTTTGCCCAGGCGTCCTACGCGGGCTACGACGGCTACAGTTTCTACATCCGTCCCACACAGCAGTTTAATGTTGCCGTAGACAACGCGTTCCTTCCCGAGAGCGTGCGCCAGCAGATGATCGACAACGGCGTCGACTCGGTCCGTGTTCGTAATGCACACGCAGACGTGCCAGCTTCCGGAACGGTCAATGAGCGCGAGACCTACCGCTACGTGGTGGGTGCGGACGGCATGTTCAGCGCCGGCGGCCTGGAATTCGACTGGGACGCTTACTGGCAGACGGGCATCACGGAGACCGATGAACGTCAGCAGCCGACCTACAAAACCGCGAATTTCCGCGCCGCTATCGACGCGGTCGTTGATCCCGCCACCGGAGAGGTCGTATGTCGCGATCCTTCATCGGTTTCCGTGGGCGTTGGCGACGATATCTTCTTTGCCGATCCGGGCTGTGTACCCTTCAACCCACTGGGCGTCGGCGTTGCCACGCAGGAAGGGCTGGACTACGTGCTCGGCACGCCGAACCGTCAGCAGGAACTGCAGCAGGACGTTTTCGCCTTCAACCTGCGCACCAACAGCATCGAGGGATGGGCCGGTCCCATCGCCCTGGCGTTCGGCGGGGAATGGCGCAACGAGCAGATCGACGGCACGGTCGATGGCTGCTTTGCCGGGTGCTGGAAGTACGGCAACTATCTCGTCACCAAGGGCGAATACGACGTGACCGAGTTCTACCTCGAGGCGGGCGTACCGCTCTTCGAGGGCATGGATCTCAACGCGGCAGCACGGCGCACGGACTACAGTACCTCCGGCGGCGTAAACACCTGGAAGGTCGGTCTGACCTATTCGCCGATTGAGGACATCACGCTGCGCTATACGCAGTCGCGTGATATCCGTGCGCCGAACCTCGCCGAGCTCTTTGACCCGGGTACCGGTCGCACCAACAATGTGCGTAACCCGAACGCGCCCGGCGGCTCCGACGAGTTCCTACAGCAGCTCACGGGCAGCACGGAGGTCGGTCCCGAGGAGGCGGACAGCTTCAACGTCGGGGTGATCCTGCAGCCGCGCTTCCTGCCGGGCCTGTCGGTTTCCGTCGACTACTACGACATCGAAATTGACGGCGTGATCGCGGCCCTGAGTGCGGAGACCGTCGCGGAGAACTGCTTTGACCAGGGCCTCGAGGAGTTCTGCCGCCGCATCGACTTCGCCAGCGCTGACCGCTCCAACATCTCCGTGATCAACCTGTTCCGCGAGAACCTTAACCGTCTGTCGACGAAGGGTGTGGATATCGAAGCGACTTACGCCTTCGACGTGGCGAGCCTGATCGGTGATGTACCGGGCACCGTGACGCTTCGCGCGCTGGCGACGAACTATCTGGAGCTCATTACCGATGACGGCAACAACCAGTTTGACCTGGCCGGTGCGCTGTCCGAAGATGGCTCCGGAGTGCCCGACTGGTCCTACCGCTTCACGGCGATGTATACGCTCGACAACTTCACCATGAATGCGACGATTCGCGGTCTCAGCGATGGCGTTGTACGCAACGAATATATCGAGTGTCAGCCGGGTTCCTGTCCGGAGTCCATCGCGCCGAACTTTACGATCAACGACAACTCAATCTCGGGCGCAGCGTACCTCGACCTGTACTTCGCCAAGGTGTTTGGCTTCGGCAACTCGACGACGGAGCTTTTCGCCCAGGTGCGCAACGTGTTCGACGAGGATCCGGAAATGGTGGCCTTCCCGCGTTTCCAGGGTTCCGAGAACCGGGCCGGGTACCTGCCCACGAGCCGTCGCTTCTTCGACACGCTGGGCCGTACTTTCCGTCTCGGCGCCCGGATCAATTTCTGAGCCCCTCAGCGTTGCCTCTTCGAAAGCCGCCGCGATCACTCGCGGCGGCACTGTCCGGGCTGTTGCTTGCAGCGTGTTGCCCGGCGCTTGCCGGAGACGTAGACCCTGGTGCCGGCTGGCGTCTCGTGAATTTCTGGTCCGAGTGGTGCGCGCCCTGCCGGCGTGAGATCCCGATGCTCAACGAGCTTTCTGAAGAACTGGTTCTGCATTCGATTCGAGTTGTCGGCGTGAACTTCGATGACGACCCCTACGCGACGAGCCTTGAAATCGCCGACACGCTGGGCATCGCATTTCCCACACTTCGCCGCAATGAACTGGAGGCCCTCGGGCTCGCGGCACCCAACGTCATGCCGACCACGGTCATCCTTGATCCCGTTGGCAATGTCGTGGGCCGGCTGGTCGGTTTGCAAAGCCGCGAATCGATTCTTGGGAAGCTGGTGGAGCTTGGAGCGCTGGATGCGAGCTAGTGTGAACTCAGCCTTTGCGCGCTCCCTCATCGTCTGCGCGGGCACTGCTCTGATTGCTTTCAGTCTGCTGTCGGCGAGCGCAGCAACGTCCATCGAAGCAGTTCACCCCGCAGTGCAGGTCGCAGCGCTGTCGTCGCCGGCGCCCGTGGGTAGTCAGCTCTCGCGGCTCACGCGAGATGGCGATGGGCATATCTACCTGTCCTGGGTGGTTGTAGACGAGGGTGCGGCGCGTCTCGAGTACGCACGGCTGATCGGCGAGCAGTGGAGCGAGGCGCATGTGATCAGCGACGGTGAGGACTGGTTTATCAACTGGGCCGACTTTCCCGTGCTGTCCGTCGGCGATGGCTCGATGGTCGCCCATTGGTTGAAGCGAAGCGACAAGGGACGCTATGACTACGACATCATCGCGCGGTTCTTCGATGCCTCGCCGGATGCTCCAGGCGAGTCATTGCTTGTCAATCGCGATGGTGTGAGCGCCGAGCATGGATTTGTTTCGATGCTTCCTATGGCAGACCGAACACTACTCGCCTGGCTGGATGGCCGAAATACGCGACTCGACCCGGAGCCGGGCCCAATGACTCTGCGGGCCGCGGTTTTTGATGCGGCGGGAAAGCGGCTTCGGGAATGGCAACTCGATGACCGGGTCTGCGACTGCTGTCAGACCTCCGTCGCGATGA
The DNA here is from genome assembly GCA_036351355.1 of Halieaceae bacterium. GTDB lineage: Bacteria > Pseudomonadota > Gammaproteobacteria > Pseudomonadales > Halieaceae > Congregibacter. Next base: position 23,238 of record JAZBOX010000100.1, on the reverse strand, counting down.
CAGCCGAGGGGCCTGTCGTTGTATACCGGGATCGATCTCCGGATGAGATACGTGATACCGCGATCGTTCGCTGGACCGGCGATGACTGGTCAGCACCGGTCATCGTTGGCCGCGACAATTGGCAGGTGACGGGCTGCCCGGTGAATGGCCCCGCGGTGGTGGCGTCTGGCAAAAGTGTTGCCGTCGCCTGGTTCAGCGCCAGGAACGACGTACCCCGGGTTTCTATGGCTCTGTCGTCGGATGGCGGCAGGAGTTTCGGTCCGCCAGTTTCCGTCGGCGGGGCGTCAGCGATCGGCCGTCTTGATGCGGCGATGCTCGCAAATGGCGACATCGTAATCAGCTGGGTCGATGCCGATGCCGATACGAGTGAGGCGCGAATCATGCTGTCGCGCCTTGATGCTCACGGCGCACTTGTTGATACGGTTTCCGTCGCTCCAACGAATTCATCGCGGCGCAGCGGCTTTCCGAGCATTGAAAGCGTCGGCAACGAGGTAACGGTTTCCTGGACTGACGTGGTCGCCAAACGGGTGCGGCTGGCCCGGGTGAGCTACCGCTAGTCGCTCGCTGGGCAGTGCCGCTGAAGTCGAGTCGCCCAGGTGTCCTGGCACGAAGCATCCTAGACCATAAGGCGGGAGGGGTACGCCCCACCCCGGAGTTGGTGGCGGGGGATATGCTCTTCGCCGGGATTGCCCTGCCTAACTTCGCCCCAGCGAAGCCAGCGGCGCCGAATCGAGGTGTCCGAGGATGCGTTTCAGAGCCGCGACGTTGCTAGCGTCTTCCGTGCTCTCGAGCGCGTCCAGCAGCACCGCGCGGATGTCGTCGGCTTCGACCAGCTCCATCTCCCAGCCTGGATACAGACGCTCGCGCCTGTCGATACTGCGGTCCAGTTCGACGATATCGTGATGCCGCGAGTCACCATGCAGGCTCGCGACGAGCTTCTGCACTTCGGTGGGCGGCCCCTCGACCCACTGGAAGAACACCCCATTGCCGAAAACCAGCACCCCGGTTATTCCGCGAGCGACGTTGCGCCGTTGGGAGAACTCGATAAGGCGGTCGACCTCGGCGTCGCCGACGCCTTCGGAGGCGCGACTGCAATATACGAAGGTTTCAAGCGCAATCGCAGGAAACCCCGGATCAGCTTCGCGTGAAAAGCCGGGTTCGTCGAACATAGATGACGCTCACTGTGTCTGTGCTTGGCGGGCCGGGACAGCCGCTGCGTCGGCGGAGAGTAGCGCATTTGCCTGGCGCGTGTTGGAATCTCTGCCCGCATATCGGAACTGACGCAACCTGCCCCTCGGACAGCCCGTCGACCCGAGGCAGACACCGGCTCTTGCTGCTATTGCCTTTACCATCTCCCGAGAATGTCACGAGGAACCGAGTATGGCCCGCATTTACTTGACACTTTGCGTACTGGGAACTGTGGTTCCGTACGCTTTCTTTATCCCCTGGGTGGTTGAAGCGGCTGGCACTGCGTGTTCTCGGTGACGTCTCTCGGTGACGTCTCTCGGTGAAGTCTAGGCCGCGCTCATCGGCTTATAGTCGCCGCGCTTCCAGGCGTCGCGCAGGGCGAACTTCTGTATTTTGCCCGAACCCGTCAGCGGAAATTCCTCGAGCTCGTACCAGTGGCGCGGGGTTTTCTGGGGCGAAAGGTGCTCGCGCAGGTAGGCAAAGAGCGCGTTTTGATCGAGCGTCTGCCCCGGGGCCGGACGCAGGAATGCGGCGACTTCCTCGCCCATGCGCTCATCGGGCAGGCCGACCACGGCAACCTCGCCGACGCTCGGATGCTGGAACAACAGCTCCTCAATCTCGCGAGGGTAGATGTTCTCACCGCCGCGGATGATCATGTCCTTGAGACGACCCTCAATCTTTGTGTAGCCGCGCTCGTCCATCGAGGCGAGGTCGCCCGTGTGCAGCCAGCCATCTGCATCGATGGTCTTCGCCGTCGCCTCGGGGTTTTCGAAGTACTCGAGCATCACGTGATAGCCGCGCGTGCAGAATTCGCCGAGGCCGCCGATGGGCAGCGTCTCGCCGCTGTCGACGTCGACAATCTTGACTTCGACGCCGGGCATGGGGCGACCGAGCGTGTTGGCCTTGTCCCTTATCGTGTCATCGGGGCGTGTCATGCTCGCCACGGGCGAGCACTCGGTCTGGCCGAACACGATCGTGAACGGCGCGCCGAGCCTGTCCTCGAGGCGGCGCACGAGATCGGCGGGCACGGTAGAGCCGCCGGAGCAGATCGCTCGCACGCTGGACAGGTCGCGCTCGGGGAAACTCGGGTGCTCGATCATCGCGACGAGCATCGTGGGTACGCCGAGCATGGCGTTTGCGCCATAGGTCTCCATCATCTCGAGGACGAAGCCCGGCTCGAACACTTCGATCAGCAGCAGGCGCGAGCGCTTGGCGAGGGCGGACAGCACTGCCAGCACGCAGCCGCCGGTATGAAACAGGGGCATCACGCCGAGGTAGGTGGAGCCACGTTCGGCGCCCATGATGTCGATGGTGTGGGCGCCGTTGTTGACCAGACCGCGGTGATGCAGCAGCGCACCTTTCGGAAAGCCCGTGGTGCCCGAGGTGTACTGGATCATGCAGGCATCGGTTGGCTTCACGTCCGGCAGCGGCTTTTGACCCGCGCCGGCGAGGAAGTCCTGCCAGTCGCTGAACAGCACCACTTCGCGGAGCTCCGGGCAGCTGCCGCGCACGGTCTCGACGTGGCGCAGCATCGGGTTACCGCGGAACTCCGGAAGCAGAAAGATGCCCGCCGAGCGCGACTGTCGCAGCACGTAGGCCAGCTCGTCCGGCTGGTAGGAGGGGTTGACGGTGACGAGAACGATGCCGGCCAGCGCCGTGGCGTACTCCATGATCACCCACTCGGGGACGTTCGGTGCCCACACGGCGACGCGCTCACCAACTTCGAAACGTTCGAGGAGCGCATGGGCTGCAGTTTCGGCTTCAGCGAGCAGCTCTGCGTAAGTCCAGCGGCGGCGGCCGTCCGGGTCGGGCGTGCAGGCCATCAGCGCGATATCTTCGGGGCACTCGGCAGCGGCCTCGCGCAGCGCGTCGCCGATCGTCAGGTCGCGTACGGGGGGCGTCGAAGGACCTTTGGCGTAGGATTCCGTGAGCATGCCAAACCTCTTGTTATCGTTGGGTCTTGTTGTCGTCAGGGGGTGGGCGACGTTGTAGCGCAACGGGAGGGCTCTGTCACCACATTGCGTGGCAGCGCCCCACAGTTAGTTCGGACCAATGATGCGAGCGATCTGGTTCGCCTCGGGGGATGGCGCGCTGCGCACGGACTGCTTGACCGCGTCGCGCAGCGTAGTCATGAAGGCGGCGGTAGACACCCCGACCATCAGGATCCCGTTGAGCGCCTCCACGGGACCAAGGAGCCGCCATTTCTCGCTCATCACAAAGTCGCCATAGCCCAGCGTCGCGAAATTCACGGCCGAGTGATAGAAAGCCGTGGCGTAGCTGTCAAACTCGCCGAGGAAGCTGAACAGCAGCGCCCACAGGGCGATCTGCGCCAGATTACCGAGCATCAACAGCAGCATCACACCGCACATCACGGTCATCGTCGCGAGGAAGGTTGCGCCGTCGAGCAGCTGCTGGCGATGGGCGTAGTAGATGAGCGCGCGCGCCAGCAGCGCGATCTGCAGCGCAAGACACAGCGCCATCGTCCCGACCCCCAGCGTGAGATTGACAAACATCGATGCGACCTCCGGATTGACTCGCTTGTGCCTGCGGCGGTGGCTGCCGCGCGGCGCTCAGAATTGCTTTCCGTCTTCGTCGTTCCAGTCTTCATCCCAGTCTTCGCCGATAACGAAGGGATCCTCCACGTCGTCGGTACCCGATGGCGTTGATCCTTCGCGGCCCTGGCAGGCATCGACGGCGGGTTGCGCCGCGCGGTAGCTGCGGATCAGGCGGCCCTTGATCGCGAGGCGCTGCGACAGGCCCAGATCCTCGCCGTAAAGAAGCTGCGAACTGAGCTCGCGCGTGTCGTCGCTCATGGCGACGGCGCAGCGGTGAAAGCGATGCCGGACGCGAAGCTCGGCCTCCTGCTCTGGATCGAACATGAATACCTGCAGGTCATCACCGAAATATACGTAGTCAACGGTGCCGCTGGCGTCGCGGTCGGCGATACAGACGCTGTAGATAAAAATGCTCTCGCAGCGGTGCTTTCCCGCGAAGCCGCTGTAATCCGGCTGGCTGGCGCAGGCGCCGAGGCACAGGCATAGAACCGCAATGCAGCGCCGGTAAGCGCAGGGCCGCGCCGCCCTAAGCCCGCGCGGCCACGGGTCCGGGTGCGTCGAGTCGTCGCATTCATCGAAACTGAAAGCGCATCTGCTCATCGGGCGATCGGCTTGCGTTGCGGTGTCCTGGGGCTTTTTGAGGTGGTGCGGCCGGCATGCTCGCAGTCGCGGTGTGAGTCGGTCGGTCAGACGGAACCCGTCGCTGCCCGGCGTGCGCGCCATGATAATGACTTCGTTCGGGCATGTCCCGCCACATTGCGCTTTGGCGACAACGAAGGCACCTTAAGGCCCTGAAAACGCGTAGGCCGAAAGCAGATGACCGACCTCTACCGCGCCACGCTGGTCTGTGGAAACCGCAATTATTCCTCGTGGTCTCTTCGCGCCTGGCTGTGTCTGCGTCGGGCCGGGCTCGATCCCGAGGTCGTCGTCCTGCCCATGGACACGGCCGAGTTCGAGGCGCAGATTGGCGCTCTGTCACCGACGCGCCGCGTACCCGTTCTGCGCGTTGGCGATCGTTGCATCTGGGATTCACTTGCCATCGCCGAGACCGTGAATGAGCGTGTGGCTCAGGGGAGATTGTGGCCCGAGGATCCCGAGCTGCGCGCGCTGGGACGCTGCATTGCGGCCGAGATGCATAGCGGCTTCGCGGCCCTGCGCGAAGCGCTGCCGATGAACTGCCGTGCCGATGGTCGACGTGTTGCGCTTGCGCCCGAGGTGCGCCGCGACATGGACCGCATCGAAGCGCTGTGGCTCGATGCGCGTCAGCGCTCCGGCAGCCGAGGCTGGTTGCTCGGCGCCTGGAGCATCGCCGACGCCATGTATGCTCCCGTTGTGCTGCGCTTTCGTGCCTACGCCGTGGACCTGAGCGAAGCTTCACGAGCCTACTGCGAGCACTGGCTCGCGGATGCCCATTTGCGCGAATGGATCGAGGCGGCGCGGGCCGAGGCCTGGACTATTCCCCATGAAGAGGTCGGAGAGCCGTGACCGTTCTCTGCTTGCGCGCTTCGCCGGAAGTGACCGGCAGTAGTGGAATGCGATATCGATGACCGCCAGCGCCACGCCTTTCGAAGGCGCCGTGATCGCTCCCTATGAGGCCTCGCGTGCAGATGAATCCGCGCAGGCACTGCGCGAGCGCTTCGATCGATTGGGTTACCTGTACCTGCCCGGAGCCGTGCCGCTCGAATTGACGCAGCCGCTGCTAAAGGCTTTGCTCGCCTGCGTTGAGCCTTCGCTTCGCTGGGACGAAGCGCGGCGGGCGCCCGTGCTTTGCGGCGAGCCCTTCTTCGAAAGCGACGAAACCTGGGATGCGATCTACCCGGACATCCAGGCCCTTGAGTCCCTGCACGGCATTTTCCACGCACCCGAACTCCTGCGGCTGATGCAGCAGGTGGCCGGCGAGCGGGTGTTTGTCTATCCGATGAAAATGGCGCGGATTGCCACGCCTGGGAAGCTGGGCTTCGAGACGCCACCGCACCAGGACGCGTACTCGCACCACGCCGGTCCAACGATGGCCGGAATCTGGATAGCCCTGCACGATGTCGATGAGCGCATGGGCCGCCTGGCGCTTCTGCCCGGCTCACACACGCGCGGCGTGCGCGCGGTGCACGAGGCGCGCGGCGTGGGTGGCGTACAGTGCGAAATCTTTCCCGACGAAACGCTGTGGCACGTGGCTAACGTCGGCGCCGGTGACGTGATCATCTTCCACTCGCAGACGGTGCACCGCGCCGAGCCCAACACACATGAATGCAGCGCGCGTCTGAGCGTCGATACGCGGTTCTGCGATTACGGCGCGCCGGTTTTCTCCACCAACCTCGAGCCGCATCACGGATGGCGGATCCCGCGCCTCGACTGGGACTACGTTTACCGCGACTGGGCATCGCGCGAGCTGTGCTACTACTGGCGGGATTATCCGGCGCTGTTCTAGCGCCGGTGCTTCATCGAAAGTCTCTCTGGGCTCTCTCTGGGCTCTCTCTAGGCTTTCAGCGCACCGCGGAACGCATCGATTGCCTGGTCGAGATCGTCGCGGGAAAAGGCCGCCGACATCTGCGTGCGAATCCTTGCCTCGCCGTGAGGCACGACCGGATAGGAGAAGGCGACCACGTACACGCCGCGATCACGGATGGCCTGCGCCAGCTGCGCTGCGCGCGCGGCGTCGTAGAGCATCACGGGAATGATCGGGTGTTCGCCGGGCAGCAGGTCGAAGCCCGCGTCCTCGAGCCCCGCACGGAAGTAGGCCGTGTTGTCTGTGAGCTGCCGGCGAAGCTGTGGCTCCTCATCGACAAGCTCGAGTGCCCTGATTGCGCCGGCGACGACCGGCGGTGCCACCGTATTGGAGAACAGGTAGGGTCGCGAGCGCTGGCGCAGCAGCTCGATGATCTCGCGTCGCCCCGCGGTGAAGCCACCGCTGGCGCCACCGAGGGCCTTGCCGAGCGTGCCGGTGATGATGTCGACGCGATCGATGCAGCCGTGATGCTCGTGCGTGCCCCGTCCCGTGGCGCCTAGGAACCCTGTGGCATGGCAGTCGTCGAAGTGGACCAGCGCGTTGTAACGCTCCGCCAGATCGCAGATGCAGTCGAGCTCGGCGATGCTGCCGTCCATGGAAAACACGCCGTCGGTGGTGATCAGCTTGAAACGCGCGCCGGCGGCATCGGCAGCGCGCAGCTGCGCCTCCATGTCGAGCATGTCGCTGTTGGCATAGCGATAGCGCTGCGCCTTGCTAAGACGGACGCCGTCGATGATGCTGGCGTGGTTGAGCGCGTCGGAGATCACCGCGTCTTCGGGGCCGAGCAGCGTTTCGAAGAGTCCGCCGTTGGCGTCGAAGCCCGAAGGGTAGAGGATACAGGCCTCGGTGCCGAGGAAGGCCGCCAGCTTCTCTTCAAGCTGCCTGTGGAGCGCCTGCGTACCACAGATGAAGCGCACGGAAGCCATGCCATAGCCCCAGTCGCGCAGCCCCTCGGCGGCAGCCCGGTTCACCTCGGGGTGCTGTGCCAGGCCGAGATAGTTGTTGGCGCAGAGATTGAGCAGATCGCGTTCTTTGTCGACCACCACGTGCGCACCCTGCGCCGAGGTGATGTTCATTTCGTGCTTGAACAGTCCAGCGCGCTCGATCGCGTCGAGCTCTTCCTGCAGGTGTTCCCGGATCGCTCCGTACATGGTGCTTACTATTCCTTCTGGCTGATTCCGCTGATTCCGCTGATTCCGCTGGGACTGTCAGCGTTGCTCGTCGATCGGGTCGTTGCGACCGCGAGTGACTGCGCTCAGTCGTCCCAGCGCAGCACGACCTTGCTAGCCACGCCGCTGCGCATCGCCTCGAAGCCCTCGCTGAAGTCACGATAGGACATGCGGTGCGTGATGACCGGCGTGATGTCGAGGCCGGATTCGATCATCACCGACATCTTGTACCAGGTCTCGTACATTTCGCGACCGTAGATACCCTTGAGCGTGAGCATATTGAAGATCACGCGGCTCCAGTCGATTGCGGTGTTGTCGGCGGGGATGCCGAGCAGGGCAATCTTGCCGCCGTGGCAGAGGTGCTCGATGTGATCGTTGAGGGCCTGCGGGTTGCCCGACATCTCCAGGCCGATATCGAAGCCCTCGCGCATGTCGAGTTCCCGCTGCACGTCTTCGAGCTTTTCGGAAGCTACGTTGACCGTGCGCGTTGCGCCGAGGCGTGCAGCCAGCGCCAGGCGCTCGTCGATCACGTCGGTGACGACGACGTGGCGTGCGCCGGCGTGGCGGCAAACGGCCGCGGCCATCGAGCCGATCGGCCCCGCGCCGGTGATCAGCACGTCTTCGCCAAGGAGATCGAACTGCAGCGCCGTGTGCACGGCGTTGCCCAGTGGATCGAAGAGCGCGGCGATGTCGAGGTCGATACCCGCTGCGTGCTCCCAGACGTTGGACATGGGCAGCACGACATACTCTGCGAAGGCGCCGGGGCGGTTGACCCCGATACCGCTGGTGTCGTTGCACAGGTGGCGTCGTCCGGCCATGCAGTTGCGGCAGCGCCCACAGACCACGTGGCCTTCGCCGGAGACGATCTGTCCCGGGCGAAAATCGTTGACGTTGCTGCCGACAGCGACGATCTCGCCGACGAACTCGTGACCGACGACCATGGGCACGGGGATCGTCCTGCGGGCCCAGTCGTCCCAGTTGTAGATGTGCATGTCGGTGCCGCAGATCGCCGTGCGCAAAACGCGGATCAACACATCGTTGATCCCCGGCTCGGGCGTGGGAACCTCTTCGAGCCACAGTCCGGGCTCGCTCTTGCTTTTAACGAGTGCGCGCATGAATTCCACTATAGCGGAAAAATTCCGATATGACGAACATCGCTTCGTCGACAATCGCCCGCCTGAAGGTGCGTGACCCGCGACTCGGCGCCGCGTTCCGCGAGTTTCCGGCGGCGCGTCAGGGTCCTGTGCTCAGCCTGCGAAGCCGTCGCCGAGCGTATCCTCGCCAAAGCGGATCAGCCGGCTGTCTTCGACGGCGGCCGTGCGGTGGTGGACGATGGCTTGGTAGTCGGGGTTCGTGACCATGGCGAGGAAGGCATTGGCAGAGGGGTAGCGCGCCACGAAGGCGATGTGCCAGTGCTTGTCGTCGGGACCCGTGAGCATGCATTCCTGATGTCCGCGCCAGAGAATCGTTCCGCCCAGTTCGCGAAAAATCGGGCCAGAGCACTCACCGTAGCGGCGATAGGCCTCCGCACCGCTGCAGCTTTCGCCGCTTTCATAATCGGCGGTCTCGCGCAGACGGATCAGGTTCAGCATAAGGATGGGCGTGTCGCGGGGCAGGGCCTTGAAGGCGTCGAAGGCTTCACGCGTCGGGTTGATGTAAGGCATGGTTTCTCCGGTGGCGCCGGGGGCGGCGGCGGTCGACAATGGGTCGCTCCATGGTCCGACGAGACACTCGCAATGACAACAGCCGCCTTGCAAACAGCCCCGCTTCGCGTACCGGGCGCCGCCGTGCCCGATCACGGATGGACGTGCCCCGCGTCCGGAGGGCTGCATTGATGGGCGGCGATCACTCCGACCCGGCGCAGCGAAAGGTCGAGACCCGGCTGGTAACAGCGGGGCGCAGCGATCCTCGCGTCGTTTCCTCGCCCGTGTACCACGTGTCCACGGTGCTGTTTCGCGACTACGCCGAGCTGAAGGCACGCGAGGCCTCGGCGCGTACGGGGCGGGAGTTGTACTACGGGCGCATGGGCACGCCGACGACGCAGGCGCTCGAGGACGCGCTCTGCGCCCTCGACGGCGCTGTGGGTGCCGTGCTGACGCCGTCGGGCGTGGCTTCGATCACCGACATCCTCAGCGCATTCCTCGAGCCCGGTGATCACCTGCTGATGGTCGACAGCGTCTACGGACCGACGCGCAATTTCTGCCTCGGTACGCTGGCTGACCGCGGCATCGAAACGACCTTCTACGATCCCATGGTCGGCGCCGCCATCGACGCGCTGATCACGGACAGAACGCGGATGATCTTTCTCGAGTCACCGGGATCGGCGAGCTTCGAGGTCCAGGACGTGCCGGCGATCACCGAAGTTGCAGGCCGTCGCGGCGTGCTCACGGCGATTGACAACACCTGGGCGACACCGCTGCTGTTCAATCCCCTCGACTTCGGCGTGGACCTCGCCATGCAGTCGGGCACCAAGTACCTGAACGGGCACGCCGACTGTCTCTTCGGCGTGACCACGACGCGCGATCACGAACTGCATCAGCGCCTGCGTCGCTATGCGCTGGCGACGGGATCGCATCTTGCGCCGGACGACGCGATGCTTGCGCTGCGCGGCCTGCGCAGTCTCAGTGCGCGCCTACCCGTCCACGAGCGCTCGGCCCGCGAGGTGGCGGCCTGGCTCGAGAAGCAGCCGCGCGTGCGCCGACTGCTGCACCCGGCCTGGCCGTCCTGCCCCGGTCACGAGCTGTTCCGTCGCGACTTCAAGGGCTCGAGCGGGCTGTTCGGCTTCGTCCTCGAAGTGGGTGAGGAGGCTGCTCTGGCGCGCTTTGTCGACACGCTGCAGCTGTTCGGCATGGGGTTTTCCTGGGGCGGCTTCGAGAGCCTGTGTCTGCCGATGGGTCTTTCGAGAAGCACTCCCGGCGCCCTGACCCTCGCCGACGACGAGGCCCTGCTGCGCCTGCACATTGGCCTCGAGCATCCGCAGGATCTGATCGCCGATCTGCAGGGCGCGTTCCAGGCGCTGTGAACCGGTCCGCTGCGCGTCCGGAGCAATAAACGGGTTTGTCCCGGGCGGCGGTGGTGCGGTCAGCGGCCGTCCGCGAAGCGCCGGAAATCATCGGCGAGGGCTCGGGCCGCAGCGGCGATGATCTCCTTGCCGCCATCCACCGTGGCCTGACTCGGGTCTGAGCCGATGCGACCGTCGGCGAAGCGGCGGCGGTAGTCCTCGGCGTCCGTGAAGCCGCCCGAGGGCGCCACACGCGGCTCGAGCTCGACGCGCCGCTGTTGCTGCGGATAGGCCGCGTAGGTGACGGCGATTTCCGAGGCGGTGGCATGTGATCCGTCGTTGCTCGGGTGCAGGCGCTGGCAGGTGGCCATTACCCCGGGCAGCTCCCACCAGTTGCGCTGCACCATGCTGAGCGCCGGAATCGGGGAATCGGGTCCGCTCAGGCTGCGCTCGGCATAGACCTCGGCGAAGGCCGCGCTGATCGTGGCGACGTTGCCGCCATGGCCGTTGAGCCAGTAGATGCGCTCGAAGCCGTGGCGGCGCAGCGACGCGCACCAGTCCTGCATGGCCGCAATCATCGTGCTCGGACGCAGCGTGATGCTGCCGGGAAAGCCGAGGTGGTGCTGTGCACAGCCCACGCTGAAGGTCGGTCCGACGAGGATGTCGTCCTCGTCGGCGGCTGCCGCTTCGGCGATGATCGTCGGGCACAGGGCATCGGTGCCGATCAGGCCCGTGGGGCCGTGCTGCTCCATCGAGCCGATGGGAACAAGGATCGCGCGGCGGCGTTCGAGATAGCTCTCGACATCGCACCAGGTAGACAGGCTGAGCATCATGACGGTCGGTTCTCCCTATCGGGTCTGAGGTTTTCCGGGCTGCCCCCGACCGCGGCGCTACGTGGCGAATCGAGGAGTTCGGCGTACACCTCGAGCGTCTCGCGCACCATGGTGTCGAGCAGGAATCGATCGTTGCGCCGCGGTGGAGCGATCTGTCCGGCCAGTATGGCTTCAATGCGGTCGGCAACGGCGTCCGTGTCGCCGAGCGGCACGCCGCCCCGTGGGTAGAGCGCATCGAGGATTTCGGCGACACCGCCGTGGGCGTATGCGACGACGGGGCGGCCTTCGCTGAGCGGTTCGAGCACCGTACGGCCGAAGGATTCGGGCTGCGTCGACAGCGACAGCACCACGTCCGAGACCGCGTAGATGTCGCGCAGGTCCGTGCGATGGCCGGCGAAGCTTACGTGTGCAGCGAGGTCGTCGGCTTCGGCCCGCTCGTAGAGCTCGCGTGCGTAGGCCAGGCGCTTCGGATCCTCGCCGCCCACGACGAGGCCATGAACGTTTATGCCACGCTGGCGCAGCGTCGCGATCACGCGAAAGAAGTCGTGGTGGCCCTTGAGGCGCGTCAGCCGTCCGGCCATGGTCAGCACGCGTGTATCGAGCAGGCGGGGAAACTGCCGATACCAGCGGTTGATCCACTGCTCACTGGGGCGGTGGTCGTGGGGAAACTCGAGCGGGTTGATGCCGCGGTATACGAGGCGGAGGCGGTCTTCCTCGCAGCGCGGATAGTGGTCGAGCACGTAGCGCCTGACGGCCTCGGAGACCACGATCACGCGTTCACCGCAGGTGACGATCTCGCTGTAGCGGCTGACGGAATGCAGGCCGTGCACGGTGGTCACGAGGCGCGGTCGCGTCGCCGGGTCCATGCGCCGCCAAGCCAGCCAGCATACCCAGGCGGGCATTCGTGAACGCAGATGCAGCACGTCGAAGCGCTGCTGCTCCAGCCAGCGTCGCAGGCGGCGCACCTGCAGCAGCGTCAGCGGCGACTTCCTGCCGAGCTTCCAGGTGTGATGCGTCGAACCCTGTTTCCGCAGGCGCGATACGAGGCGCCCGCCGGCCGAAAGCACGTGCGATTCATGGCCCTGCGCTGCGAGCGCGCGGCCAAGCTCGAGCGTGCCGCGCTCGACGCCGCCGCTGTCGAGGGCGGGCAGCACCTGCAGCACCTTGATCGGCTGGCGCAATGGCACCCTCAGCCCCGCAGCTGCTGGCGATGTAGCTGTGCGAAGAGGCCGCCGTGGGCGAGGAGCTCGGCGGGCGTACCCAGCTCGACGATCCTGCCCGCATCGAGGACAGCGATGCGGTCGGCGCGTTCCACGGTGCTCAGGCGATGCGCGATGATGATCGCTGTGCGACCGCGGAGGATACGGTCGAGAGCCTGCTGGATCTGCGCCTCGCTCTCCGCATCCTGCGCCGAGGTGGCCTCGTCGAGAATCAGGATTGGTGCGTCCTTGAGGAAGGCCCGGGCAAGGGCCAGGCGCTGACGCTGGCCGCCGGAGAAATCATCGCCGCCCTCGCGCAGCGAGGTGTCCAGGCCGCGCGGCAGGGCGCGCACGAAGCCGAGCGCATTCGCTGCGTTGAGGGCAGCCTCGATGGCTTCGTCGCTGGCCCCGGCAAGATCACCGTAGGCGATGTTGTCGCGCACGCTGGCGGCAAACAGCGTGGTGTGCTGGCTGACGTAGGCGATGCGACGGCGCAGCGCGGCGAGCTGCAGGTCGGCGACGACCGCTCCGTCGATGCTGAGCGACTTGCCGTCGGCGGGAAGCAAGCCCGCGAGGAGGTTGGCGAGCGTGGTCTTGCCCGACCCCGAGCGGCCGACGAGGGCCAGTGTTTCTCCGGGAGAGATGTCGAGGTTGATGCCCGCGAGTGCGTCCTCACCGGCCTCGGGGTAACGAAAGCGCAGATTGCGCAGCGAGTAGGCGCCGCGCAGCGGGTCCGGGGGCAGGGCACCGCTTGCGCGCTCCGGGGCTTCGTCGAGCACGGCGAAGACGCTTTCCGCGGCGGCGATGCCGCGCTGAATGCGCGCATTCACCTGCGTCAGCTGGCGCAGGGGTTTGGCGACGAGGCTGGCCGCCGTGATGTAGGCGAGAAACTGGCCCGCATCCATATCTCCGCGGAAGGTCGGATCCAGGCCGAACCAGAACAGCCCGGCGAGCGACGAGTAGGTGAGCCACTGGATGATCGGCGTGCTGATCTCCTCGACGCGCGCGAGCTTGAGGTCCTGGCGCAATGCGTACTCGCTGTGCTCGCGGAAACGCTCGTTCTCGGCGTGTTCGCCGCCGTAGCCGCGGACCACCGCGTAGCCGCGGATTGCCTCGGCGGCCACGCGGGTGATGTCGCCCATGGAAGTCTGGATACGGCGGCTGTATTTCTTGAACTGCCGCGAGGCGATGCTGATGATCCCGCCGATCAGCGGCGCCAGTACCAGAAACAACAGCGACAGCTTCCAGTTCAGATAAAAGATGTAGGCGAGAAGTGCCAGCACGGTCAGGCCCTCGCGCACGATCACCTTGATGGCGTTGGAGGCGGCGGAGGCGACCTGTTCGATGTTGAAATTGATCAGGGACAGCAGCTCGGCGGAGTTGCGCTGCGCCAGGTACGCGACCGGCAGCCGGTTGATGTGGGCGAAGACGCTCAGGCGCAGCGCATTGACCACGCCCCGCGCGACGAAGGTAATGTAGTAGCCGCCCAGATACGAGCCCAGACCGCGCAGGCTGACGATGGCGATCAGCGCCAGCGGTAGAAAACTGCGCACGCCTTCGGGTTGGTCGAGGCCGAAACGCCGTTCCCAGGCCGCGAGCTCGGTGCCCGCACTCACCGCCGCAATGCCGCCCATCGGCGCCTCGCCAAAGGCCGCGGGCACATACTGCATCAGGCCGGCGAAGGCGGACTGGGTGATGGCGTACAGCGCAAAACCGAGGATACTCAGGAGGAATGCCGGCCAGAAGGGTCGCACGTAGGCGAGCAGCCGCAGGTAGGTCGTCAGAGCGCCCACGGTGCGCGCGCCAGCCTGTGCGATCGATTCTTCCCCAGAGTCCTGCAAGTCTGCCTGCCGCCGATCCATCTGGCGGCGATTGTACGGGAAGCGTCCTCGCCACGCCCGCAGCCAGAGGCGCCAGATCGTCGTAGGTGCGCCAGCCGGCCCTAGCGTTCCTCGGCAGCGCCGGTGGCCGAACGACGGGCCTTGTATGCGGGACAAAAAGGCGTACATTAGCGCGCCTTATGAAGTCCCCCGTCCGCAGCCCCAGAGCGACCGCGCTCCTCGTTTTGCTGCTCGCCGTGTTTGTCGGCGCGCAGCTGGGCGTCGTGGGTCACCTGCATACGGATGGTGGCCTTGCCGCCGACTGTCTTCAGTGCCAGCTCGATCCGGGACAGGCGCTGCTGCCGAGCGCAGTCCATCCGGCCGGCGTGCCCTCCCTTCACGTCGCCATCGGTCCTGAGCCTGTGTCGGCGAGCCTGGAGCCCATCTATCGGCTGAACGCGAGAGGGCCGCCGCTGATTTCCTGTTGAGTGTCCAATCCATTCATTCAGGAGAGAAACATGAAGCGTTCCCTTATTGCGCTCTGCGTGGGCGCCGTCAGCCAGTCCCTGGCCCAGGCAGCTCTGGCCCAGGTGCCCGAGTCCCGTATGGAACACGTGCTGGTCACGGTTCCCATTCACAAGAAGGCGGCGGAGACTGCGCTCCCCGTTACCCTGCTCACCGGCGACGAGCTTCGGCGCCTGAGCGCGAGCACGCTCGGTGAAACCCTGGGCGACAAGCCCGGTATTTCGAATTCATCCTTCGGGCCTGGCGTAGGTCGACCTGTGATTCGCGGTCAGGGCGGACCGCGGACGGTCAACCTCAGCAATGGTATTGCTGCCGCCGACGTCTCCAGCCTGAGCCCCGATCACGCGGTGGGCATCGAGCCCATGCTCGCGGAGTCCGTTGAAGTGCTTCGCGGACCGGCCACGCTGCTGTACGGCAGCGGCGCCATCGGCGGCGTGATCAACACGCTCGACAACCGCATTCCCAGCGCCCGCATCGACGGCGTCGAGGGAGCCGTCGAGTACCGCTATGACGATGCGCCGGAAATGAACACGGGCGTTGCCAGGCTGGAGGCCGGCGCCGGTAACTTTGCCATGCACATCAGCGGCACCTTCCGCGACTTCAACGACCTCAGCGTGCCCGGTCTCGCCATCGACGAGGCTGCCGTCGAGCGTCAGGAAGAGCTTCTTGGCCTCGAGCACGGTGGTGATCATGATGATGAGCATGACGATGAGCATGGCGAGGAACACGATCACGACGAAGAAGAGATGGAGAACTCCGATGGCTTCATCGCCAATACCAATGGGGAAGCGGAAGTCTTCACCATCGGCGGTAGCTATCTGTTCGGCGACGAGAACTTCTTCGGCTTTGCCTACAACAGCTTCGAGACCAACTACGGCATTCCGCCGGGCGCGCATGAGCATGACCACGGGCATGAGGAGGAGCATGAGGGCGAAGAGCACGAAGAGCACGAAGAGCACGAAGATGAGGAGCACGAGCACGGAGAAGAGGAGGAGAACATCCGTATCGATCTGGCGCAGAAGCGCTACGACACGCAGCTTCATATCCACGACATAGCTCCCGGCTTTATTGACGTGGCCCGCGGTTTTCTGACCTACACCGATTACGAACACGTCGAGCTCGAAGGGGCCGAGATCGGGACGCAGTTCAGCCGCGAAACCTACGAGGGTCGCCTAGAGCTCGTGCGCGAGGGCGAGAATCACAGCGTCTTCGGCCTGCAGTGGCGCGCCGATGAATTCGAGGCGGTCGGCGATGAGGCTTACGTGCCGCGTACCGATTCCTCCGAATGGGGCGTGTTCTACGTGCAGGACTTCCACACGGAGAACTGGCAGTTCGAGGTGGGCGGTCGAGCTGACTACGTCGAGCGCGATCCGAGCACCGGCTTCGAGGAGGATTTCACTGCTTTCAGCCTCTCGGGCGCGGCCTTGTACAACTTCAATGCAGACTGGAGCCTGGGTCTGGCGCTGTCGCGCTCCGAGCGCGCGCCGTCGACGGAGGAGCTGTTCTCCAATCTCAACAACGACATGGATGAACTGGTGACGCACGCGGCCACGGGCATCATCGAGATCGGCGACCCCGATCTCGACACGGAAGTGTCGATGAATGCCGACGTGTCCTTCACCTACGAGGCTGAGGGCGCCTTCGCCGAGCTGACGGTTTTCTACAACAGCTTCGACGATTACATCTTCCTGCTCAATACCGGCACCGAGGTCGATGAGACACCGGTATACGTGTACGAGCAGGACAACGCCGACTTTTACGGCGTCGAGCTCGAGACGAGCTTCGAAGTGGCCAGCGTTGGTGGCGGCGATCTGAGTGTGGGCGTTTTCGGCGATGTGATCCGCGGTGAATTCGACTCCGCCGGGGACGTGCCGCGCCTGCCGCCGCTGCGGATCGGCACCGAACTGGCCTGGCGCAGCAACGCCTTCGGCTCCTATGTTCGCGTGCTCACTGCATCCAGCCAGGACAATCCTGGTGACTTCGAAACCGAGACCAGTGGCTACACGCGCTGGGATGCAGGTCTCGACTACAACCTGCAGTTCTCCGGTGCCACGGAGCTTCTCGCCTTCGTCAAGCTCAAGAACCTGACCGACGAGGAAATCCGCCTGAGCACGTCCTTCCTGCGCAACTACGCTCCTCAGCCCGGGCGCAGCGTGGAAGCGGGCGTGCGCGTGATGTTCTAACGCCGTAGCGACGGGCCCCCCGGCGTAGCGGGGGCGCCCTTCGATCCCTCCGGGTCCTGTTGGGCCAGGCTGTGAACCGGTAGCATGGCGTAAAACCCGTCAAGGAGTTCACCCCATGCACCGGTCCCTTGCTCTACCGCGACCTCTGCGCTTACCCGTTTTTTTGCCTTCGTTTCCCTTCGCCCGTTTCCTTCCCCTTGCCTGTGCCGGATTATTGTTTATGGCTGCTCCCGGGTCCGCGCAGGAATTCGATGCCCTCGACTATTACAAGACGCTGCATCGCAATCCCGAGCTGTCCTTTCAGGAAGAGCAGACCGCTGCGAGGCTGAGCGCCTCGCTGAGTGCGGCCGGCTTTGAGGTGACGACCGGGGTTGGCGGCCACGGGGTGGTCGCCCTGCTGCGCAACGGCGAGGGGGCGACGCTGATGATGCGCGCTGACATGGACGGCCTGCCCGTTGCCGAGCAGACCGGCTTGCCCTACGCGAGCACGGCCCGCGCCAGGGAAATGGACGGCAGCGACGTGTCCGTGATGCACGCCTGCGGCCACGATATTCACATGACGGTAGTGCTCAGCGCCGCGCTGGAACTGCTCGAGCGCCGCGACGAGTGGTCGGGAACGCTGATGGTGATTATGCAGCCGGCGGAGGAGCGCGGCGCGGGCGCGCGCGACATGCTCGCCGACGGTCTCTTCGAACGCTTCCCCGTGCCCGATGCCAACATTTCACTGCACACGATCGCCACGCTGCCAGCCGGCAAGATCGGTTATGTTTCCGGCTGGATGATGGCCAACGTGGACTCCGTCGATGTGACGCTGCACGGCGTCGGTGGCCACGGTGCCTATCCGCATACGGCCAAGGATCCCATCGTGCTTGCGGCCGCGGTCATCATGGACCTGCAGACGCTCGTATCGCGCGAGATTCATCCTATCGAGCCCGGCGTGGTCACCGTGGGTTCGATGCATGCCGGAACCAAGCACAACATCATTCCCGATCGCGCCGATCTCCAGCTTACGGTGCGCTCCTATTCCGACGAGGTCCGCGAACACCTGCTCGCGGGCATCGAACGCATTGCCGTGAAGCAGGCCGAAGCCATGGGCTTTCCAGCAGAACGTATGCCCGAGGTTCGGGTTCGCGAGGAGTACACGCCGGCGCTGTGGAACGATCCCGCACTCGTCGAGCGCGGCGTGGCCGCCATGCGCGCAGAGCTTGGTGAAGACGCCCTTGTCGAGGTGCCCAAGGAAATGGGCGGCGAGGACTTCTCCCGCTATGGCCGGACGGCAGAGCAGATCCCGTCCTTCATGGTCCGTGTGGGCACCGTGCCTCAGGCCACCTGGGAGGCAGCGCAGCGCGGCGAAGGCAGCCTGCCCTCGCTGCACTCGCCATTCTTTGCGCCCGACCCGGTACCCGCGCTGGAAACGGGACGCAGGGCTATGACCGCCATGGCCCTCGATCTGCTGGGAGGCTCCTGAGCGGCGGACCCGAAGCGCCCCCGCTGGCACAGCGGCTTGGGGATCAGGCGGGCGCTGCGTCCTCGCTCGCGGCGCGGCCTCTGCGACGACGCGGGAGCGCGACCGCCCCGTGACGGAAGCGTTCGCGCAGGCTCGCCGGTAGCGCCAGCAGCGCCGGAGTTGCGATCAGCGTGAGAATCGTTGCGAAGCTCAGGCCGAAGACGATGGCCTGCGATAGCGGTCCCCAGAAGGTCGACATCTGCCCACCGGCGGTGATGCTGCGGTTGACGATATCGACGGAGAGGTCACAGGCCAGCGGCAGCAGGCCGAACACGGTAGTCACGGTGGTCAGCATCACCGGCCGCAGACGCTGCGCGCCGGCCCGTACGATGGCTTCATTCACGCTGAGCTCAGGTTGTTCCTCGCGCACGTAGTTGAAGGTATCAATGAGCACGATGTTGTTGTTGACCACGATGCCGGCGAGCGCGACCACGCCCACGCCGGTGAGAATGGCCGAAAAGGGACTGGCCGTGACCAGCAGGCCCAGCAGCACGCCCGCCGTGGACATGATCACGGCGAGGAGGATCAGTCCGCTCTGGTAGAAGCTGTTGAACTGCGTCACCAGCAGCACGAACATCAACAGCAGCGAGAGCAGGAACGCGACCTGGACAAAGGCCAGCGAGTCGGCCTGCTCTTCGTTGGCGCCGCGGAACTGGATATCAAGGCGTGGATCAAAATCCTGCGTGGCGAGCCACTGCTGGATCTCGCCGACCATGGTGTCGGCGAGGACGCCCTCGGCAACGTTGGCGCGTATGCGCTCGACGGGGAAGCCGTCGATGCGCTCGAAGGTATCGACGCCCTGCGCTGGCTGGATACTGACGAAGTTGCTCAGCGGAATACGGCCCTGCGGTGTCGAGATGCGCAGGTCGTCCATGGCGCGGATTCCGCGCTGGTCCGCCGGGAAGCGCGCGCGGATGTCGACGGCGTCGTCGGCGCCGTCGGGACGGTACTCGGCAATCTTTACCCCGTTGGTTACGAGCTGCAGAGCGATCCCCGCGGCAAGCACGTCGGCTCCGTAAAGCGCGGCCTGCGCGCGATCGACATCCATGCGCCACTCGATGGAGGGCAGGGCGCGGCTGTCGTCGATGTCGATGAGCTCGGGCATGCTGTCAAGCTTGGCGCGAATGCGCGCCATCGCGGGCTCGAGCAGCTCCCGGTAGCGCGAGCGCAGCTCGATCTGTATCGGCTTGCCTACCGGTGGTCCCTGCTCCATGGCCTTGACCTCGACGCGAACGCCGGCGATGTCGGCCGTGCGCGCACGAATGTCACGGATCACGTCGAAGCCCGTCCGGTTGCGATCCGACTCGGGCAGCAGGTCGATGAACAGCGAGCCGATCTGATCATTGGCGGCGCTCTGGCCGATGCTGCCGCCGCCGGGAAGCAGCGTGTTGGTGTTGACGCTGCGGATGTCCGGGACCTGCAGCACGCGCTCCTCGACCTCGAGCACCAGGCGATTGACCTCCGGCGCCGAGAAGTTGCCGCGTCCGTTGACGGACACGGTGACGAACTGTGGGTCCGCGTCGTTGAAGAACACCATGCCCTGACCGTACTTGCCGTAGGCCCAGAACACGCTGAACAGGAGACCGAAGATCACGCCGATCGTGAGCAGCGAGTGGCTGCAGACAAAGCTGAGGAAGCGCGCGTAAGCCCCCGTGGCACCGCCGAGATGCGTGGGGTCACCGTGGTCGAGTTCCTCGAGTGCGGCCTGCGATTTCGCGCTGTGCACCGTGGGCTTGCCGAACATCGCGCCCAGCACGGGGCCGAAGAGCAGCGCATAGAGCAGCGATCCGCTGAGTACGGTGAATACGGTCACGGGCAGGTAGCGCATGAACTGACCGGAGACCCCCGGCCAGAAGATCAGCGGCAGGAACGCGGCGAGCGTCGTGGCCGTGGATGCGGTCACGGGCCAGAACATGCGTTTCACGGCCTCGGCGTAGGCCTCGTGATGCTCGAGGCCCTCGGCCATCTTGCGATCGGCGTATTCGGTGACCACGATCGCTCCGTCGATGAGCATGCCGAGGCCGAGCAACATGCCGAACATCACCATGAAATTGAAGGTGTAGCCCAGCAGATAAATGATGATGATCGAGAACAGCAGCGAGACGGGGATGCCCAGGCCGACAATCACACCGCTGCGGAATCCCATGGCGGCCACCACGATCACCATGACCAGCGCCAGCGCCGTCATGATGTTGCCCTGAAGCTCGGTCACCTGGATTCTGGCAAATTCGGCCGTATTCTGCGACGGCACCACGCGAATCGTCGACGGCAGGCGCTCCTTCGCCTCCTCGACGATCGCGAGCACGGCGTCTGACGCCTCGATGACGTTGGCATCGGCGCGCTTCTTGACCTCGACGGTGATCGTGGTTTCGCCGTTGAAGCGCGCATAGCTGGTGCGGTCCTTGAACGTACGACGAATGCTGGCGACGTCCGAGAGCGTGACCACAGCATCGCCACTGACGCGGATCGGCAGGTCGAGAACGTCATCGGCCCTTTCCACCACCGAAGGCACCTTGACGGAGAAACGCCCGCTGCCCGTGTCGATGCTTCCGGCAGGAATCAGCACGTTGTTGCGACGTAGTGTGTTCGCGAGCTCCTCGCTTGAGATCCGATAGGCGTCCAGTGCCTGCGGATTGATGATGACCTCGAGCACCTCCTCGCGGTGACCACGCAGTTCCGCCTTGAGCACGGAGGGTATGGTCTCAATGTCGTCGCGCAGGTCCATGGCCGCGAGGTAGATCTGGCGCTCGCTGGCGCCGTCGCTGAGCAGGTTGATCTGGATCAGCGGGAAATCGTCGACCTCAAGTTCGCGCACCACGGGCTCTTCGGCCGTGGTCGGGATTTCTGCCTTTGCCCGATCCACGGCCTCGCGAACATCGCTGAGCGCCGCGTCGAGATCGACGCTTGCCTCGAACTCCACAAAAAGCGTGGCCCGACCCTCGGAAGCCATGCCGCGGATCTCCTTGATCCCCTCAACCTTGCGCAGTTCGATTTCCATCGGCTGCACGAGCAGGCGCTCGGCGTCCTCCGGCGAGATGCCCTCGTGCGGCACGCCTATATAGAAGTAGGGAAGGACGATATGCGGATCGTTGGCGATGGGCAGGATCGCGCGGGCGATGAGGCCGCAGAGAACGATCACACCCATCATCAGCAGCGTGGTGCGGGAGCGGCTGATAGCCGAGTCAATGAAGCCGCTCATCGATCATTCGCCGCGAGGGGTACGGCGTCCTCTTCAAGAACATCCACAAGTTCGCCAGCGCTGACAAACTCGTGGCCCACGGTGATCAGGTGCGCGATGCCGGGCAGGCCCGTCACCCAGGCCCCGTCCGCCGCGTCCTCCACCACCTCGACGGGGTAGAAAGTGACGCGGTTGTCGCGGTCAACGCCGCGTATCCCGACCACGCCTTCATCGTCGAGGGTGAACAGCGAAGGCGGAACATGGTGAGCCAGCACCGTCGCCGTTTCGACGCTGACAACCGTCGTCAGTCCGGCGCGATAGGCGAAGTCGGGATTGGCGACGGTGATCTCGATCGGATAGGTGCGCGTGGCCGCGTCCGACACGCTGCCAACGAAGCTGACGGTGCCGGCGAGGCGGTCATCGGTGCTCGTGCGCGCAGTGACGGGCTGGCCAACGCTGAGATAACCGATGTCGCGCTCTGACACGTTGGCCACAATCAGCAGCGGATCGAGGCTGACCAGCGTTGCGCAGGGTGTGCCCACGCTGGCGAAGTCGCCCACGTCGAGATGGAAGGTCTCGACCACGCCATCGAAGGGCGCGGTGATGTCCGTGCGCGCGAGGTCGAGCTCGGCGCGACGCAGCGCCACGCGAGCGGACTTGAGTTCGGCGCCGACCTGGGCGATGCGTATCTGCGAGAGCAGGTTGTTTTCCTTGAGCTGCATGGCACCGCGCTCTTCGAGCTCGGCGCGCTGCAGGTCGGCCCTGGCCTGTTCGACCACGGCCTCGCGATCGTCGACGGAGAGGCGACAGATCGTCTCGCCGGCGCTGACCCGCTGGCCGCGTTCGACGGGACGCGCTACGACCTGGCCGCCGGTTTCCGCGCTCACCGTAGCCGCACGCTTGGTCTCCGTCTTGCCGCGCAGCACGCGTGTCAGCGTGCGCTGCTGCGCATCAAAGCGGGCGACGCGGACGCGAAAGCGGCGATCTTCGGCCTCTACGAGTACGCTGCTGCTGGTGTCGGCCAGCGGCGCGGGGCGCTCGACGAACAGGCCCGAGAGCAGCCACAGCAAAAGGCCGGCGGCAACGAGTCCGGCGGATATCAGGTTCTTTTTCATCAGAGTGTCTGCGCGCGTGGCAGCCCATTATAACCGCGCCATCCGCGGTTGCGGCGATAGCTGATCGGTCGCTTCGACGCGGCTGAAGAACGCTTCGTCGCCTCCGCCAACGACATCTCAGCCGACGCCCTGGGCGAGAAGCGCCTGCGCCACGCGACGGAAGGCGGCGACGTTGGCGCCGCGGCGATAGTTGATGAATCCGCCTTCCTCCTGCCCGTGCTCACAGCACTGCTCGTGAATGCGTTGCATGATGGCGTGCAGCTGAACGTCGAGTTCGTCGTAGGGCAGGCTAATGAAGGAGGCGTTCTGGTGCATCTCCAGGCCGCTCAGGGCAACGCCGCCGGCATTGCTGGCCTTGCCGGGAGCGTGGCGCACGCCGGCCTGCTCGAAGACCTGCAGCGCTTCGGCCGTGCACGGCATGTTGGCGCCCTCGGCGACGAAGCGGCATCCCTGCTCGACCAG
>JAZBOX010000099.1:0-4721 GCA_036351355.1 Halieaceae bacterium | reverse complement strand
CGCGAGGATCAGCGTGCGAATCGAGAGGCGATTGCAGGCCTGGCGCTGGGCACCTCTCGCGCCGACGTGCTGCGCGACCTGGGTACCCCCATTGACTCCGAGGCGTTTGATCGCGACGGCGAGGAAGTGCGGGTGCTGTTCTATCGCACGCAGCGTCGTCACGGCGACGGCGAAACTACCCGCGATGAAACCACGCCGCTTGTATTCGAGAACGATCGCCTGATCGGCTGGGGGCAGCTGGTTTATGCAGGGCTTCGGCGCTGAGCGGTGCCGAGTCGACTACAGTTCATGCGGAGACGCTTCGACCTCTGCCTGGTCGAGGCGGTCCTTGATGGTCTGAGCGAGCTCAAGGTCGTCCAGCTACGAGGCTCACCGGGACTCGTAGCATTCGCCGTGACACTTGGTCTTGCGGCGAAGGGCGACCTGCTAGTCGCGCTGGCGCAGCTGAATATCCTCCCGTGTCAACGTCGCCCGCAGGCGATCGGGATAATCCGGCGGGATGCTCCACATGATCCGATAGGCGGTTTTGGCGAGTCCGCGCTCCCGGGGCGCGAAGTCGCTGCGAACGGCGAGGACCACGTCGGTGCTGGCCCAGGGGTGGTCGAACCAGTAGCGATGACCGGTGATGTCGAAGCCGCGGCCTTCCCAGTCGCGGGAAACATCCACCACCTCGAGGCGATCGGCGGCCTTCACGATGTTGAGCTCCTCTTCGCTCAAATCCGTGTTGCGCAGGCCGATGCGACTTCCGCCGCCCATCATACGGCTGGCCATCTCGAGCGCGCCGTCCTTCGATGAGACGGTTACGACCACGCGACCGGCGAGGCTGTTGATCGCCGGAAGCGCCTCGACGAATTCGCCCGAGGGCACATCGGCCGCCGCGTAGTAAACGGTGCCGAGGCGGAAGCGTTCGCGCAGGTCTTCTCCTTCGCCGCCGTGACGCTCGTAAAGCTGCCGCAGCGCCGCGGTCACCACGCGCCCGCCGGCGCTCCAGCACACGATGTGAATACGCCGGGCATCGGTTCCGGCGGCGAGTTCCTCGATGAGTGAGGTGAGCGCCGGAGCGGCGCGGTAGGCGCGCTGTACGTCGGCGCCGCTGCCGTAGGCGACGATGTTCTGTCGCGTGGGCCAGGAAAAAGCCAGCGAGGTCATGTCGCGACCCATGAAGTGGTCGAGCTGCGCGGCGAAGGCGTTGGCGTTGTAGAAATTGACCTTGGCGCCGTGCACGTAGATCAGCAGATCCTTGTCGCGTGCGGCTTCGATGGCGCCGTTCATGTCGTTGACCAGCCAGGACAGGGCACCGGAGTCGTCGCTCGCGGGCTGCGTATCCGTCGACGGGTTGTAGCTGCCAATCTCCACGAGGCCGGCGATCGACAGGTCGACGATATCGGGGCGTTCGGGCTGGCGCGAGTAATCGCTCAGGTCCGACCAGGTGAGTTTCTCGTTGCCGAAGCCGATCAGCGACATGCCGAGCGATACGGTGTCACTCTCGGCATTGCTGTAATCGATGCGCTGCAGATCGCGTTCGCGCACCCGCGTGGTGGCGTAGTACACGCGCCGCGGCGTCCAGCGCTGTCCTTCGGGGATGTGGTCGAGGGGGCTGAAGTCGAGCTCCGAGAACAGCACGGGCGTCGGCATCAGCGGCTGGACGCCGGGGCCGGCGCAGGCCGCCAGCAGCATGCTCAGGACGACGATGACGCCGAGTCCGGGCTTCCATATGTTCATGGGGCTGTCTCCTTCCCGGGTGGCTCTTTCCTACATGGCTCTTTTTCGGGGGGCTGTCTTCGATGGCTTCGCGGGCTGCTCCATCGCAGTTCCCACAGCGGGACGAACTCAGCGCCCGATGCGGGTTTCATCGACCACCCGCTCAAAGCGCATGCCGAAGGCCTCGATCGCCTCGATGGTTCCCTCCGGCGTGAGCGAGAAGCGCGCGAAGCCCGGCGCATCCCAGTCCTCGTGCATCAGCTGAAAGATATCGGCGTGCCATGGCGTCAGCTTGTACCGTCGGACGCGCGTCTCAAGGCGCAGGCCGTCGCCGTCTACCGCAAGCACCAGCGGTCCACCGCGCTCGGAGTCGTAAAGCCCGCTGTAGGCCGGCAGCGGCAGCGATGGAGGAATATCCAGCTGTCCCCGCTCGACCTCGGCGCGCGCCGCGGCGCGTCGCTCGGCCCGAGTCTGATAAATGGCGAGCACGTCGGCGCCCCAGTCGCGCTGCGCATCCGCGTTCGCGTCCATCACCGACCACAGCAGCGCATGGCGCAGTTCGGCGCCGCCGCGATTGGCGAGCATCACCATGCCGCGCCCCGCCTCGCGATCGAGGCCGACGATGGCGGTGGCGCCGTTCAGGCTGCCCGTGTGGTAGTCGATCTTGCGGCCCTGAAAATCCTGCTGGTACCAGCCGAGGCCGTAGCTGATCCAGTGCGGCTTCGTGAGCGCCGCCGTGGGGTAGTAGTCGTCCTCGTCGACCAGCTGCTGCGGCGTGAACATCTCCTCGATGGCCGCCTGGGATAGCAGCCGTTCGCCGCTCGCGGTGATGCCACCGCGCAGCAGGAACTCGATCCACAGCACCATGTCATCAACCGTCGACCACGCCGAACCCGCCGCGTCGCTGACGTGGTCGCGCAGCGAGTGATTGACCGCGCGCAGCTCGCCCTGCAAAACGTCAAAGGGTCGCGCCTGCACCGCGTCTTCGGGCAGCGCGTCGCGCAGGCCCACGGTGCGCATGCCGATCGGTCGCCACAGGCGGTGCGTGAGGAAATTTTCCCAGGGCTCGCCGGTCACGCGCTCGATCACGAGGCCGGCGAGTTCATACATGGTGTTCTGGTAGATCTTGCGCGAGCGCGGCGGCGCAACGGGGTCGACGTGGCGCAGGCGCGGCAGCTGATCGGCCAGGGGCATGCCCTGGTTGAAGGTCCAGAAATCCGTCGACGGCAGTCCCGTTCGGTGCGTGAGCAGGTCGCGGATCGTGACCTGTGGCGTGAGCGCGGGGTCGCCGAAATGAATCTCGGGCAGGTAGTCGATGAGCGGATCATCGAGCTCCAATCGACCCTCATCCACCAGCATGAGCACGCCGCTCGCGACCATCGCCTTGGTCGTCGAGGCATTGATGAAGAAGGTCTGCGTGTCCACGACCGCGCCGCCGCTCACGGCGGTATGGCCGAAGCCGCGGCGATATACGGCCTTGCCGTCCTCGATCACCGCGACGCCCAGCCCGGGGATCTGCCAGTCCTGCATGCCGCGCTCGATGTCCGCGGTGAGGCGGTCGGCGTCCAGCGCGGTTGCCGCGAGACTGAGCAATCCGGCGGCGCTGGCTGTGAGCGCAAGGGCGAGGAGGCGTGCGAGTGAGTTCATACGCTGAGTCTACGTGCGCCCGCCGCGGCAGGAAACCGCAGCGCTGCGTCCCGGCTGTGGCAAGATGCGGATCAATATTTTCTACTCGAAAACCGGAGTGCGCTCATGAATCGGTCCGAGTCCCTTCGTCCTATGCTGCGTGTCTTGCTGCTTGCCGGCGCTAACGTCGGCTGCGCCGCCGTGCTCGCAGCCGATGAACCCCGCTACGGCCTCGGGCGCGAGGCGAGTGCGGAGGAGATAGCCCGCATCGACATCGACGTGATGCCCGATGGCCGCGGTCTTCCCCCGGGCGGCGCGACCGCCGCGCAGGGGCGCGTTGTCTACGAACAAGCCTGCGCCCATTGCCACGGCGCCGAGGGGCGCAACGGCCCCAACGGTTCGCTGGCCGGCGAGGCCGTGCACGATCCCGGCGACCTCGCCACGGACCGCAGCCTCAAGCGCACCGTGGGCAACTACTGGCCCTGGGCCACGACGCTGTTCGACTACGTGCGCCGCGCCATGCCTTACGACCGTCCCGGTTCGCTCAGCGACGAAGAGGTCTACGCGGTGACCGCCTACGTGCTGTTTGAAAACGGTCTCATCGAAGAGAACGCGACGGTGAACGCCGAGACCCTGCCGGCGGTACAGATGCCGCTGCAGCCGCTGTTCGCGCCCGCCAGCGCCTGGGAGGCTGAGCCATGAGCGAATCCACGAGCGAATCCACCGCTGCGTCGAAAGATGATGCGATGAGCAGGAGCGGCGTAGCGATGAGTCGGCGCCGCCTTCTCGGCACGGCCGCCGCCGGAGCGGGCGCGAGCCTGCTGGGCATGTCGGTCAAGGGCGAGGAAGCACTGCCCGCCGATCCCACCAGGGTACCGGGCCGCCCACCCTCGGCGCTCGGCGATCGATCTCCCTTTGAAACCGTAGAGCGTAAGCCCGTGTTCGGCGTGGTCTCGCTCACGCCCCTGGAGCGCCTGCACGGCACGATCACCCCGGCCGATCTGCATTTCGAGCGCCATCACGCCGGCATCCCCGCGCTGGATCCCGATCGGCACGAACTGGTGCTTCACGGCATGGTGGATAAGCCGCTGGCCTTCAGCCTTGCCGACCTGAAGCGCTTCCCGTCGGTCACGCGCACCTGCTTCATCGAGTGTTCGGGCAACTACTTCCCCACGGCCGGTGAGCTGTCGCCGCCGCATCTGGTCTGCGGTCTTACCAGCCAGAGCGAGTGGACCGGCGTGCCGCTGGCGACGCTGCTGCGTGAGGCCGGTGTAAAGGCCGGTGCCTCGTGGATCCTCGCTGAGGGCTCCGATGCCGCGGTGATGAGTCGCAGCATCCCGCTCGAGAAGGCCCTGGACGACGCGCTGATCGTCTACGCGCAGAACGGCGAGGCG
>JAZBOX010000098.1:0-2645 GCA_036351355.1 Halieaceae bacterium | reverse complement strand
TGCCGAGAGCATCGTCTACGGTGCCCTCGATATCGTGAAGGAGCGCGCGAGCAAGGACCCGATCGAAGTCTTCGACGAGGCCCTCGAGAACATCGCGCCCATGGTCGAAGTAAAGTCCCGTCGAGTCGGTGGTGCCACCTATCAGGTGCCCGTTGAAGTGCGTCCGTCGCGTCGCGTGGCGCTGTCGATGCGCTGGCTGGTGGAGTACGCGCGCAACCGTGGCGAGAAGTCCATGCGCCAGCGCCTGGCCGGCGAGATTCTCGATGCCTCGCAGGGCAAGGGCAATGCCGTTCGCAAGCGTGAAGACGTGCACCGCATGGCCGAAGCCAACAAGGCCTTCTCGCACTTCCGCTTCTAACTCATCAGTACACTCACACGGGGATTTCAGACGTGGCTCGCAAAACACCGATCGGCCGCTACCGCAATATCGGCATCGTCGCGCACGTGGACGCAGGCAAGACGACCACGACGGAGCGCGTGCTCTTCTACACGGGGCTTTCCCACAAGATCGGGGAAGTCCACGATGGCGCTGCGACCATGGACTGGATGGAGCAGGAGCAGGAGCGGGGAATCACGATTACCTCGGCGGCCACGACCTGCTTCTGGCAGGGCATGGACCAGCAGTTTGATCAGCACCGCATCAACATCATCGATACGCCCGGGCACGTCGACTTCACCATCGAGGTGGAGCGCTCGCTGCGTGTACTCGACGGCGCCGTGGTCGTGCTGTGCGGGTCTTCGGGCGTGCAGCCGCAGACCGAAACCGTATGGCGTCAGGCCAACAAATACGAAGTGCCGCGCATGGTCTTCGTCAACAAGATGGATCGCGCCGGCGCGAATTTCCGCTCTGTCGTCAAGCAGCTCAAGGAGCGTCTCAACGCAAACCCCGTGCCGCTGCAGATGACGATCGGCGCCGAGGACGAGTTCCGCGGCGTGATCGACCTTGTCAAGAACAAGGCCATCATCTGGAACGAAGACGACATGGGTATGACCTTCACCTACGAAGACGTGCCTGCGGAGCTTGCCGATGAAGTCGCCGAGATGCGCGAGTTCCTGGTGGAGGCGGCCGCCGAGGCCAACGAAGAGCTCATGGAAAAGTACCTCGAAGGAGGGGAGCTCACGGAGGCCGAAATCAAGCAGGGTATCCGTGCGCGTACGCTGGCCAACGAGATCGTTCCGGTCTTCGGCGGCTCGGCCTTCAAGAACAAGGGCGTCCAGGCGGTACTCGATGGCGTCATCGAGTACATGCCCGCGCCGACGGAAGTGAAGGCCATCGAGGGTACGCTGGAAGACGGCGAGACCGTTGAGAAGCGTCACGCCGACGACGATGCACCCTTCTCGGCGCTGGCCTTCAAGATCGCGACGGACCCCTTCGTGGGTACGCTCACCTTCTTCCGCGTGTACTCGGGCAAGCTCGAGAGCGGCACGGCGGTTTACAACTCCGTGAAGATGAAGAAGGAGCGCGTCGGCCGGATGGTGCAGATGCACTCGAACTCGCGCGAGGAGATCAAGGAAGTTCTCGCCGGCGATATCGCCGCGGCCGTGGGCCTCAAGGATGTCACCACGGGTGACACGCTCTGTGCCCAGGACAAGCCGATCATTCTCGAGCGCATGGAGTTCCCCGAGCCGGTGATTTCTGTGGCCGTGGAACCCAAGTCCAAGGCCGACCAGGAAAAGATGGGCATCGCCCTCGGCAAGCTGGCGCAGGAAGACCCTTCCTTCCGCGTCAGGACCGATGAGGAAACGGGCCAGACGATCATCTCCGGCATGGGCGAATTGCACCTCGACATCATCGTCGATCGCATGCGCCGCGAATTCCACGTCGAAGCGAACATCGGCAAGCCGCAGGTGGCCTATCGGGAGAAGATTCGAAACAAATCGGAAATCGAAGGCAAGTTCGTACGCCAGTCCGGTGGTCGCGGTCAGTACGGCCACGTATGGATCCGGTTCGAGCCCGCTGAAGACGAGGGTGCCGACGGCCTCGAGTTCGTCAACGAGATCGTCGGTGGCGTGGTGCCCCGCGAATACATCCCGGCGGTGCAAAAGGGTATCGAGGAGCAGATGCAGAACGGCGTCCTGGCCGGCTACCCGCTGCTTGGTCTGAAAGCCACGCTCTACGATGGTTCCTTCCACGATGTGGACTCGAACGAGATGGCCTTCAAGATCGCCGCTTCCATGGCGACGAAGAAGCTGTCGTCCGAGGGTGGTGCGGTGCTGCTCGAGCCAGTCATGAAGGTCGAGGTTGTTACCCCCGAAGAGAACATGGGTGATGTGGTCGGCGACCTGAATCGTCGTCGCGGACTCATTTCAGGGATGGACGAGAACCCCTCGGGCAAGGTCATCAACGCCGAAGTGCCGCTCGCCGAGATGTTCGGATATGCAACGGACCTGCGCTCTGCAACGCAGGGCCGGGCGACCTACACCATGGAGTTCAGCAAGTACGCCGAGGCGCCGAACAACATCGCTGACGAAATCATCAAGAGCAACCAGACCAACTAACCAACGCTGATTGGAGAGGTGAAGCAAAGTGGCAAAAGCAACATTTGAGCGCGACAAGCCCCACGTCAACGTGGGCACGATTGGACACGTTGACCACGGCAAGACGACGCTGACGGCGGCGCTGACGCGCGTGTGCTCAGAGGTCT
>JAZBOX010000097.1:0-63789 GCA_036351355.1 Halieaceae bacterium | reverse complement strand
GGTGAAAGCGCTTACGATCCGGCCGCAGCGTCGACCGCCGAGCCCCTGGTAACGATCCGCTTCTCCGATGAAGCCCGTGTCTACATCATGGATCAGGGTATGGAGGTGGCCAAGGCCATGATTCAGGCCGGCATCCAGGCCGCCGCACAGCTTGCCGAACAGGCCGATGTGGAGATGGAGGTGGAGCAGGTCGAGAGCCTGCCGCCGACGCTCCACTAATTCGCTAATTCGCTAATTCGCTAATTCGCTAATTCGCTACGCCACCAATTCTGGACAGGTCGCGGGCTGGTTATTGGCTAGCTCCGGCGCAGAATTCCGACGCTCAGGCCCTCGATGGCGAAGTTAGCCTCCGCCAGATCTACCTGAATGGGCTCGTAGGCGGGGTTTTCCGCAAGCAGTTCAAGGTGCCGACGGTCTTTGCGTCGCAGACGCTTCACCGTGACTTCATCCTCCACTCGCGCAACCACGATGGCTCCGTTATCGGCCACGGGCGTGGCATGCACCGCGAGCAGGTCGCCGTCGTGGATGCCCGCATCAATCATGCTGTCGCCGCGAACGCGCAGCAGATAGTCGGCGCGCGGATGAAAAAAGCACGGATCGACGGCGCAGTGCTCCTCGATATGCTCGGCCGCTAGAATCGGTGCCCCCGCTGCGACCTGGCCGACAATCGGCAGGCCGCTCTCGGCGGGCAGACGGATACCGCGGGACGCGCCGGGAATGATCTCGATGGCACCTTTGCGTGCGAGGGCCTTGAGATGTTCCTCGGCAGCGTTAGCGGAGCGAAAGCCAAGCTCGCGAGCGATGTCGGCGCGCGTTGGCGGCAGACCGGTTGCGTCGATGTGCTGGCGAATTACATCGAGGACCTGTTCCTGGCGCGCGGTCAGTCTGATCATGAGGCACCTGTCTGGATATACAGTGCCTGTGATTATATACAGCTAAACGCCATGCTCAAGCATGCGACCTGGCCAAGCGCGAGCGATCACAGCCAAGCGCGAGCGATCACAGCCAAGCGCGAGCGATCACAGCCAGGCGCAAGCGACTTCGAGCCAAGCGCGACCGATAAGCGCCGATGCACGAGCGCTCACTGCGTCGTGCCGGTCGGCTGTCCTTCAGGCGTCGTCGATTCCGACCATGGCCTCGGGCTCGATCCGTGACAGCGGGTTGGCCCACTGCAGCGGGTGGAAGGCCTCGTCCGGGTCCGGGGCGATGTCGGCGTCGAGCTCGAAAGCGCTTCGCCAGTCCTCCGGCTCGGCTGCGGCCCTCAGGTTCATCATTGCCCAGCTTTCCAGGTCGAAATCGGTGATTTCGCCGCCGAGGTACTGAACCTGAACGGTCCCCTCATCGCGATCTGTGGCGACAATTTCGAAGACCAGATTGGTGTCGCAGTCCTGGTACCAGTGACCGATCTGCGGCAGGTGCTTGCTCATGGTAAAGCCCTCCGTGACTTCCCATCTTGCCTGTTCAAGTTAGCGCCTGCGCTCCCGCTTTTCACCTGTTTCCGTGTAGCCCCGGATGCCGCCCGCGCGACACTCAATGCGAGCTTGCTTTGCACCGAAAGCGTCTCCTCGAGCAATTTCAGCGGCTTGCATCTGACTTGCAGAAACAGCCTGAGATGTGCGGGGCGTTGATATGCTTGGCCCGCTTTTTTCGGTGCCTGCTTCATGCGCAAACGGTCTAAAATCCACGGCGATACGCAGCGCAGAGGCAGGAGCATTTGAAGCAGGCAATCAACACCGGGGTGATTGGCGGCACGGGGCTCAGCGAAATGGCAGGCCTGACCATCGTGCGCGAGCACGCCGTGTCGACGCCCTTCGGTGCCTGTTCCGGGGCAATCAGCGAGGGCATTCTCGGCGATGGTCAGCGCCTGTTCTTTCTTCATCGTCACGGCCCCAGCGACCGTCCGATCCCCCCGCACCGTGTCAATTACCGGGCCAATCTCTGGGCCCTGCGCGAACTCGGAGTCAATCGCATCATCGCCGCCAACGCCGTGGGCGCGATCAACGCGCAGCTGAAGCCGGGACGCCTTGTCATTCCCGATCAGCTGATCGACTACACCTGGGGGCGGGAGCACAGCTTTGACGACGGTGAGCGCGGTCATCTTCTCCACGTCGATTTCACCGAGCCCTTCGATTCGCAGCTGCGCCGGCAGCTCCTTGCGGCGTCGCTAAGTGCAGCCGTGCCCTGCGAAGACGGTGCCGTCGTGGCCGTGGTGCAGGGCCCACGTCTGGAGACGGCGGCTGAAGTGCGCCGCCTCGCCCGGGACGGCTGCGACCTGGTCGGGATGACCACCATGCCCGAGGCGGCCCTGGCGCGCGAGCTCGCGATTCCCTACGCGGCGGTGGCGATGGTGGTCAATGCGGCTGCAGGTCTCGACGATCGGCCGATTTCCTTAAGCGAAATTCACGAGGCGCTGAAGCGGGAAACGCAGCTGTTCGCGGCGCTCGTAGCCGCCTTCCTCGTCGCAGCGGCGGCGCCGCAGGCGGATCAGGTTCAGTAGGCGAAGCGCGACGGGCCGGTGCGGTGCGGAGCATGGGGCAGGCCGGCGGCAGAGGTGTTTCTCAGCGTCGAAGTCCGTCGGTCGCCGCGCTCTCGTCAGCTTCAATGTACTCAACGGGCAAACCGTGGCGCTCGCGGAACTCGAGATCTTCTTTCGTCGCCACCGGCGGCAGATCGGCAGAGGCCGGGAGCACCTTGACAACGACGCCGATCACGGGGTGATCCAGGTAATGGATTTCGCCCGAGCGCATGCGTCGCGACTGTCGATGCACGATTGCATGGCGCCACGGGTAGGCAGGCGCATCGAGCTTTTCTTCGGCCGCGTTTATCTCAGCCCCGCTTTCATTTTCCGCCTGCTTGTCGATGGTCGCCGCCGGCGCGCGCTGATCGGTGTCGGCCTGAGCGATCTGCCCACCAGCGGCAGCTGATGCACCGCCCGCGAGCAGCGCATCGGGTCCGTCAAAAAGCGCATCGATCGCTTCAGCGGCTGCGCCGGGCTCGCCAGCGTCGAAGGGCGTCATGCCGCGCGGCGCCCAGGGATCGAGGCTCTCGCCTGCGAGGCTCGCGCCGGTCAGGGAAGGCGGTGGCAGCGGTGGCGCATCGATCTGCCAGCCCTCGGGCAGGTACGAGGCCAGCGTATTCAGCCAAAGGTCCACATCGATATGCAGGTAGCGCGACCGGTATACGTGCACGCTGCCCTGCAGCTCCGGCCAGTCCTTCTGGTCCAGATCGATCCCGCGGCCGATAAAGATCGAATCCTCCCTGGCGTCTTCTTCGAGACGCATCCACCAGCCCGCGTGCAGCACCACGCGTTCGCCGCGGCGCCGAAGCGATCGCGCCTCGGCGCGCAACTCGAGGTCTCCGTCATCGACGAGCATGTAGGGCAGCACAAGCGGAATCGGCTCGGGCAGCTTCGGAGCCCCATCGGCGCTGGCCTCGCCGTCTGTTGGCGTGCCGTCGGCTACGAGTCCGCCGACATCCTGCGCCGGGCCGGTCTCCGGGGCGAATCCGTCCGGCGTCGGCAAGGCTTCGTCCACATAGGGTTCGCGGATCAGCGCGTCCGGGCGATCGACATCAAGGGGCGAGAAGGGTGCCGGCAGCATCAGCTGCTGCCGGCCCTGAAGGTCAACCCGACTGACGAAGGCGCCGCTTTCGCCAAGGCGGCGATCGGCAAGCTCGGGATCGATCAGGAAGCGTGGCTCCGGCAGATAGGCAAGCGTCGGCAGGGCGTCCCACTGTTCGACGCCGAGGCTCGCCTCGTCGTCGCGCAGAAACACCAGCAACTCGATGCGGTACCAGCCCTCGAGCGCGTCCTCGGGCAGCGACGGCGATTGCCCGTCGTCCTGGGCCGCAGCGCCTGCCGCCAACAGGAGCAGCGCGAGCGAGGCGAGACGCCGCTCAGGCCGCCGCTTCATGAATCTCGCCCGCCAGGCGCTCGAGCAGCTCGCGAGCCAGGGCTTCGCGTGCGCGCAGGTCTTTCAGTTCGCAGCTCACGCGCAGGCGTGTCGGTCCCGCCAGGCGATACACCAGCGGCTGCTCCTGCACCAGCGTGACCAGCGCCAGTGGATCGATCGCCGTGTTCTCGAGGAAATCGATATGCCCGCCCTGTTCTCCGAGCTCAAGCGCGCGGATGCCGAGGCGAGCGGCGAGCAGACGCAGACTGTTGTTGCTGAAAAGCCCCTTCACCGCGGCCGGTAACAGGCCGAAGCGGTCGATCATCTCGACCTGCATTTCGCGCAGCTGTGCATCCGACTCGCAGGCGGCGATGCGCTTGTAGAGGATCAGGCGCATGTTCGGGTCGGGCAGGTAGTCTTCGGGAATCAGAGCGGGGCAGTGCAGATTGATTTCCGTGCTCGGTGCGAGCGGAGCATCCACGTCGGGGATTTCGCCGCGGCGCAGCGCTTCGACAGCGTTGCGCAGCAGCTGCGAGTAGAGGCTGAAGCCGACGCTCTGGATTTGTCCGCTCTGCTCGTCGCCGAGAAGTTCACCCGCGCCGCGGATTTCGAGGTCATGCGTGGCCAGCTGATACCCCGCGCCAAGATCTCCGGCTGCCTCGATCGCCTCAAGGCGCTTGCCCGCGTCCGCGGTCATCGCCGACGCCGGTGGACACAGCAGATAGGCATAGGCCTGGTGATGCGAGCGCCCGACGCGGCCGCGAAGCTGATGCAGCTGCGCGAGGCCGAACTTGTCCGCGCGGTCGATGATGATCGTGTTGGCGTTGGGAATGTCGATGCCCGTTTCGATGATCGTCGTGCACAACAGGATGTGATGGCGCTGGTGATAGAAGTCGGTCATGACGCGTTCGAGCTGCGTCTCGTGCATCTGGCCGTGCGCCACGGCTATCGACAGCCCGGGCAGCAGCTCGCGCAGCTTGTTCGCGCGCTCCTCGATTGTGCGCACCTCGTTGTGCACGTAGAACACCTGGCCACCGCGCAGCGTCTCGCGCAGCACCGCTTCCTTGATCAGGCCCTGATTGCTCTCGCGCACGAAGGTCTTGATCGACAGGCGCCGCGCCGGCGGCGTGGCAATGATCGAAAGGTCACGAATACCGCCCAGGGCCATGTTCAGGGTGCGCGGTATCGGCGTTGCCGTCAGCGTCAGGATGTCGACCTCGGCGCGCAGCGCCTTGATGGCATCTTTCTGGCGCACGCCGAAGCGGTGCTCCTCGTCGATGATGAGCAGGCCCAGATCGCTGAAGCGGATGTCGCTCTGCAGCAGCTTGTGCGTTCCGATAAGAATATCGACTTCTCCGGCCTCGAGGCGTTCGATCACGCCGGCCACATCCGCACGGCTGCGGAAGCGCGACAGCACCTCGATACGCACGGGCCAGCTGGCGAAGCGGTCGCGGAAAGAGTTGTAATGCTGCTGGGCGAGGAGGGTGGTCGGAACGAGCATCGCCACCTGACGCTGGTTGGCAGCGGCGATGAAGGCCGCGCGCATGGCGACCTCGGTCTTGCCGAAACCGACGTCGCCGCAGACCAGGCGGTCCATCACGCCGCTGCCGAACATATCGCGTTCGACGGCTTCGATGGCAGCGGCCTGGTCCGGTGTCTCCTCGAAGGGAAAGCCGGCGCTGAAGCGCGCGTAGTCTTCCTTCGGGTTGCTGAACTGCACGCCCTCGCGCGCCTCGCGCCGGGCATAGACTTCGAGCAGCTGCGCGGCGACGTCGTTGGCCTTCTCGCGCGCCTTGCGCTGGGCCTTCTCCCACTGTTCGGAACCAAGACGGTGCAGCGGCGCAAGGTCCGGATCGCTGCCGGCGTAGCGGCTGATCAGGCTGAGGGAGGAGACGGGCACGTAGAGACGCGCGCCCTCGGCGTACTCAAGGGTGAGGAACTCGGCCGCCGCACCGTCCACCTCGAGATGCGTGAGGCCCTGGTAGCGTCCGATACCGTGCTCCATGTGCACCACGGGGGACCCCTCACGCAATTCGTTCAGATCGCGGAAGGCTGCTTCCGGATCCGTGCCGCGCTGTCGCCGGCGACGGCGCTGGGCGACGCGTTCTCCGAAGAGCTGCGCTTCCGTCACCAGCATCGGCGCTTCGCGGCCGAGGTTGATGCCGCGGTCGATGGGTGCCACCGTCAGCGCGAAGCGCGCCTCGCTGGCCAGGAATTCGCTCCAGTTCGCTACCTGCTGTGGAGGCTCGTCGAGCGACTCGAGCAGGATCTCGCGGCGCCCGGTGGTTTCCGCGCAGAGCAATACGCGACCTCGATGGTCCTTCAACAGGGCCTGCAGTCGTGGCCTCAGGCCCTGCTCGTCGAAGCCGTCGGGCAAGACCGGCGGCGGCTGCACGGGCTGCTCGATGTGCACCGGCGCGTCGGCGTGCTGGCGCAGTTCGAGAACGGCGCACTCGCGCAGACGGTGATAAAGCTCCTCGATCGGCGTGAACAGCTCGCCCGGAGACAGCAGCGGACGGCGCGGGTCGACGCCAAAGTCCTCGTAGCGGCGCTGGGCCTCGTCCCAGAACCGCTGCGCCGACGCATGATGGTCGCCGACGGTGACCACGGAAGCGTGCTCCGGCAGGTAGTCGAGGAGCAGCTCGCAGGCGTCGAAAAACAGAGGCAGATAGTACTCGGCGCCTCCCGGCGAGCGGCCTGCGCTGAGCTCCGTGAACGTCGGGCAGCGATCATGATCGATCTCGAAGCGCGCGTACCAGCGCTGCTGGAAGGCGGTAATGCTCGCGCGATCCAGGGGGAACTCGCGCGCCGGCAGCAGTTCGACGGCGTCGAGCTTTTGCAGCGTACGCTGCGTCTCGGGGTCGAAGCTGCGCAGCGTGTCAATTTCATCATCCAGCAGGTCGATGCGCAGGGGGAGCGGATTGCCCATCGGGTAGATGTCGAGCAGCGATCCGCGCAGGGCGAATTCGCCATGTTCGTAGACCGTGTCGACGACGCGGTAGCCGCTCTTGACCAGGTCCTCGCGCAGCGCTTCCACGTCGAGGGTCTGGCCCGTGGCGAGCTGGAGGCTGTTCGCCTCGACGTAGTGTCGCGGCGGCAGGCGCTGCATCAGCGCCGACATCGGCAGTAGCAGAATGCCCTGCTGCTGCCGTGGCAGGCGATGGAGCGCGCGAAGGCGGTCCGAGATGATGTCCTGGTGCGGCGAGAAATTATCGTAGGGCAGGGTCTCCCAATCCGGGAGGTGGAGCAGTTCCTGGCCCTCGGGCAGAAATAGCGGTAGCTCGCGCGCCAGCAGCTGCGCCTGCGCCGTGTCCTCGGTCACCACGACGAGCACCCGGCCCGGTGCCGCGAGCTCGCCGATCATCAGCGCCGGCGTTGACCCGTACAGCGGTCCCGTCGAGGTGCGTGTGCCGCGCTTTTCGGGCCATGGGGATGAGCTGAGCTGGGAGGCGAGCAACATGCGTTCGGGGGTCGGTACCGTGGGGGGCGCATATTGTAGGGCGCGCGGACCGCGGGCACCAATCATCCCGGCCGCATCCCGGCCGCTGCTGCGGCTCCAAGGTGTGCCGGCGGCCGCCAACTGTGAGCCAGGCGGCAAAAGATCGGTTGCGGCCCCGCGCTATCGGCGGAGATAATGGCTTATTGCTCGAAAATATAGGAATTTTGGCTGTGACCGACCGCAAAAGACCCCGTCCGGACGATTATTTCAGCGACTGGAAGGAGAGGGAGGCCCTCGCCGAGGCGATCATTCCTCTCGTCGGGCGCCTCTCGCGCGAGCGCAACATCAAGTGCTTCTGCTACGACCGTTCGCTGGTCAATCAGTCGGTTCTCGACCTCATGAAAACGCACCGCTGGGTGCGCCAGGTCGAGGGCAACGAGCTGTCGGAGCGCGAGACGCTGCCGGTCATTGAGGCCGTTTCGAGCCTCGATCTCGGTCCCTGCCACATCGACGTGGGCCGCCTCGCCGTCGACTATTACGATCGCAACCACGGCGAGGGTGCCATCGAAGACTACGTGCGCGAACAGCTCGCCAATCTGATCGGAAGCACGCACAAACCCCTCGAGAAGCCCGTCGATGTGGTGCTGTACGGTTTCGGTCGCATCGGGCGCCTGATGGCGCGCATCCTCATCGACAAGACCGACGGCGGCAACGTATTCCGTCTTCGCGCCGTCGTGGTGCGCAAGGGCAAGGCGCCCAACGACATCGTCAAGCGTGCGAGTCTCCTGCGCCGCGACTCGATACACGGTGCCTTCAACGGCACGATCCGTGTCGATGAGGAGCGCCAGAGCTTTGTCGCCAACGGTAATGAAGTGCGGATGATCTACGCCGATTCTCCGGATTCCATTGACTACACCGAGTACGGCATCGACGACGCGATCGTGATCGACAACACCGGCGTGTGGCGCGACGAGGCCGGCCTTCAGCAGCACCTGAAGTCGCGCGGTGTCGCCAGGGTGATCCTCACGGCCCCGGGCAAGGGCGACCTCAAGAATATTGTCGCCGGCGTCAACAGCGACGACGTGGGGCCCGACGACCGCATCGTTTCTGCGGCCTCCTGCACCACAAACGCGATCGTGCCGCCGCTGAAGGTCATCGACGACCGCTTCGGCATCGAGCACGGCCACGTGGAAACGGTGCACGCTTACACCAACGACCAGAACCTCATCGACAACTACCACAAGGCCGACCGCCGTGGCCGCAGCGCGCCGCTGAACATGGTGATTACCGAGACCGGCGCTGCGAAGGCCGTGTCCAAGGTGCTGCCGCAGCTCAGCGGAAAGCTTACGGGTAACGCGATCCGGGTGCCGACGCCGAACGTGTCGATGGCGATTCTCAATCTGACGCTGCGCGAGGAGACCGATCGCGACGCGATCAACGAGCACATGCGTCACATGGCGGTGCATTCACCGCTGCGCAGGCAGATCGACTACTCCAACTCACCCGAAGTCGTCTCGAGCGATTTCGTTGGCTCGCGCACGGCCTGCATCTATGACGCCCAGGCGACGATCGTCAACGGGCGCAACGCCGTGCTCTACCTGTGGTACGACAACGAGTTCGGTTACAGCTGCCAGGTCTATCGCGTGATGGAGCAGATGGCAGGAGTGAGCTATCTGCGCTACCCGAGCGATCCCTTCGCCTGAGGCGGGCCTGACGCGGGGCAGTCGCCACGCCAATGCTCCCTTGGTCGAGTGGCGCGCGGGCGCCGCGCTTCGTTATACTCGCGCACGCCTGAGGCCGGCTCGTCGGGGGAGCGAAGCGAGTCGGTAATTCTCAAGGGCCGTACGGCGTGACCGCTGACCGCGGGACCCGGATGGTAGGGGCGACAAAACCCGAGTGCAGCGCAGATTGCTCCGGGTTGCCTTGCCGGTCCGGATGATCCCGATACAGCGCAGGAACCGGCGCACTTTCCGGCGCACTAAGCGCCACTCCCACCCGCGACGCGCGCGAATGCGCAGCCTCGTCGCAGGGTGGTCGGTGACGCTGGTTTCTTAGGTTTCTTACCGGTACGGCCTATTCGCTCGGATAACCGCGATCAGCCAGCGCTGGAGGCCCGGAATGGCCGCAGCCTGTGGGGCGTGAAAAGACGCGAAAAATCGGGCCGTAATACATGATCAAAATTTCCCGGGGACTGAATATCCCCATCGACGGGGCCCCGCAGCAGACCATCGAGGACGGCCCCGCCGTCCGGGCGGTAGCGCTCGTCGGCGATGACTACGTCGGCATGAAGCCGACTATGGCGGTCCAGGTTGGAGACCGCGTGCGCCTCGGTGACCTGCTGTTCACGGACAAGAAAGTCGAAGGCGTGCGCTACACGGCGCCGGCCTCCGGCACCGTCGCTGCCATCAATCGCGGCGCGCGTCGCGTCCTCCAGTCCGTCGTCATCGAGTTGGACGGCGACGACGCCGTTGAATTCCCCCGTTTCAGCGCCGACGAGGCGCGGGCCCTCAGTCGCGAGGCTGTCCGTGAGCAGCTGGTTCAGACGGGACTGTGGGCGGCGTTGCGCACCCGTCCCTTCAGTCACGTTCCTGCTCTCGACGACGATCCCGCCGCTATTTTCGTTACGGCTATCGATACGCACCCGCTTGCCGCCGATCCCGCGGTGGTGATCGCAGAGCAGGCCGAAGCTTTCGCCCTCGGTCTGGATCTGCTCGCCGGCCAGACCTCCGGGCCTCTTTTCCTGTGTACCGCGCCCGACGCCGCGATCCCCTCGGGTACGGCCGGCAGCATCCGCCGCGAGGAGTTCGCGGGGCCGCACCCTGCGGGGCTCGCCGGTACGCACATTCACTTCCTCGCGGGAGCGAGCGCCGGGCGCCGTGTGTGGACGATCAACTACCAGGACGTCA
This sequence comes from Halieaceae bacterium, assembly GCA_036351355.1. Lineage (GTDB taxonomy): Bacteria > Pseudomonadota > Gammaproteobacteria > Pseudomonadales > Halieaceae > Congregibacter. Next base: position 53,554 of record JAZBOX010000097.1, on the reverse strand, counting down.
CCGCCATCGGTCGAAGCTTTCTCGATGGGCGCCTGTGGACCGAGCGTGTCGTCGCCCTCGGCGGTCCCCAGGTGGAGCGGCCGCGTCTTTTGCGTACGCGCCAGGGCGTCGATCTCGAGGCCCTGTGCGCCGGCGAACTGCGCACAGGAGAGAACCGCATCGTCTCTGGCTCGATTCTTGGCGGGCGCCGCGTTTCGGGGGCGACGGCCTACCTCGGACGCTATCACCAGCAGGTCAGCGTGCTGGCCGAGGGTCGTGAGCGCGAGTTCATGCACTTCATGCGCGCGGGTGCCAATAAGCACTCGGTGATGGGTGTGTTCCTGAGCAGCTGGTTCGGTCTCAAACCGCAGCCGCTCACCACCACCACCAACGGCAGCGAACGGGCGATGGTTCCCGTCGGTAACTACGAGCGCGTCGTGCCCATGGACATGCTGCCGACACAGCTGCTGCGCTCACTGATTGTCGGCGATACGGAAACCGCGCAGGCGCTCGGCTGTCTCGAGCTCGAGGAGGAGGATCTCGCCCTGTGCACCTACGTGTGCCCGGGCAAGTACGAGTACGGACCGATCCTTCGCGACAACCTCACCCGCATCGAAAAGGAAGGCTGAAGCATGGCACTTCGCAAATGGCTCGATGGCGTCGAGCACCAGTTCCAGGATGGCGGTCGATTCCAGAGCCTGTATCCGCTCTACGAGGCGGTGGACACGATTTTCTACAAGCCAGCAAGCGTGACCCGCACCACGGCGCACGTTCGCGACGGTGTCGATCTCAAGCGGATCATGATCACCGTGTGGATCGCTGCATTCCCGGCGATGTTTTATGGAATGTACAACCTTGGCTACCAGGCCAACGAGATCTTCGCGGTCACCGGCGGCAGCGTCGACGGCTGGCGCGGCGCGCTGATCGGCGCCATCGGTGGCTATGATTCATCGAGCCTGTGGGACAACCTGTTCTTCGGCGCTCTGTATTTCCTGCCCATCTACGCGGTGACCTTTGTCGTCGGTGGTTTCTGGGAGGTGCTCTTTGCGATCAAGCGCGGGCACGAGGTCAACGAAGGCTTTTTTGTCACCTCCATCCTGTTTGCGCTGATTTGCCCGCCCGATCTCCCGCTGTGGCAGGCAGCCCTCGGGATCAGCTTCGGTATCGTCATCGGCAAGGAAGTCTTCGGCGGCACGGGAAAGAACTTCCTGAATCCCGCGCTTACGGGCCGTGCATTCCTTTACTTTGCCTACCCCGCACAGCTGTCCGGCGATGCCGTATGGACTGCCGTGGACGGCTACAGCGGTGCCACGCCCCTCGGCGTTGTCGCCGCCGAGGGGATGAACGGGCTGCAGGCCCAGTACACCTGGTTCGATGCCTTCATTGGCTCTATCCCCGGTTCCATCGGTGAGACGTCGACGCTGATGGTGATGATCGGTGGCGCGATACTGCTGCTGACCCGCGTCGCCAACTGGCGCGTGGTGGCCGGCGTGTTCCTCGGCATGTTCGTGTTTTCGTCCTTCCTGAACCTGGTGGGTTCGGACAGCAACCCGGCCTTTGCCATGCCCTGGTACTGGCACCTCGTAGTCGGCGGCTTTGCCTTCGGCATGTTCTTCATGGCAACGGATCCCGTCTCCGCCGCCATGACCAATCGCGGGCGCTGGGCCTACGGCTGTCTGATCGGTGTGATGACTGTACTGATCCGTGTCATCAATCCTGCATTTCCAGAGGGGATCATGCTGGCGATCCTATTTGCCAACCTGTTCGCCCCGCTTTTCGATTATTTTGTGGTTCAGGCCAACATCAAGCGGAGGCTTGCCCGTGTCCAGTAACGACAGCATCGGCAAAATTCTCAAAGTCGCCTTCTCGCTGTGCATCGTGTGTTCCGTGGTGGTGTCTGCCGCCGCGGTGGTGCTGAAGCCCGCACAGGAGGCCAACAAGACCCTCGATCGCAAGCGCAATATTCTGCAGGCCGCCGGCATGCTCGAAGAGGGGCGCTCGGTCGAGGAGCAGTTCGCTGCCGTGGAGGAGCGCTTTGTGGATCTGAGCACGGGGCGCTTCACCGACGCCGTGGGGCCGGACTACGACCAGCGCGCCGCGTCCAAGGATCCTGCGCGCTCGCGCGAAGTCCCCGATGATCTGGACATCGCCAAGCTCGGACGCCAGGCGGAAATCGCGCAGGTTTATATGGTGCGTGGCGACGACGGCGCCTACGAGAAGATCATCCTGCCGGTACATGGCTATGGCCTCTGGTCGACGCTCTACGGTTTCCTCGCCCTCGAGGCCGACGGAAACACCGTGGCGGGCCTGGGTTTCTACGATCACGGCGAAACTCCGGGGCTTGGCGGTGAGGTCGACAACCCGCGCTGGAAGGCGCAGTGGCCGGGCAAGCAGGTCTACCGCGATGGGGAGGTGGAACTGCGCCTGCTCAAGGGCTCGGTGAACCCGCAGGGCAGCAATGCTGACTGGCAGGTCGATGGCCTGTCCGGCGCGACGCTGACCAGCCGCGGCGTCACCAATCTGATCACTTTCTGGATGGGGGAAGAGGGCTTCGCTCCCTTCCTCAGCAACCTGCGCAACGGAGAGGCCTGAGCATGGATACGGTAAAGGACACACTGGTCGGTCCGATCTTTCGCAACAACCCGATCGCGCTGCAGATTCTCGGTATCTGTTCGGCGCTGGCGGTCACGTCCTCGCTGAAGGTGACCCTGGTGATGTGCGTGGCGCTGACCCTGGTGACGGCTTTCTCGAACCTGTTCATCTCCATGATCCGCCGGCATATCCCCGGGGCGATCCGCATCATCGTGCAGATGACCATCATCGCCTCGCTGGTGATCCTCGTTGACGAAGTGCTGAAGGCCGTTGCCTACGACATCAGCAAGCAGCTCTCGGTCTTCGTCGGGTTGATCATCACCAACTGCATCGTGATGGGCCGTGCCGAAGCCTTCGCCATGAAGAATCCGCCAGTGGCCAGCTTCATGGACGGGATCGGCAACGGCCTGGGCTACTCCGTGGTGCTGATCTTCGTGGCCGTGATCCGCGAGTTGTTCGGCTCGGGCAAGCTCTTCGGCATCGAGGTGCTGCCGCTGGTGACCGAGGGAGGCTGGTACAACCCGAACGGTCTTCTGCTTCTGCCCCCGAGCGCCTTTTTCCTCATCGGCCTGTTCATCTGGATCCTGCGTGCCTGGGATACGAAGCAGGTGGAAGAGCCCGATTTCCGCATGACCAAGCACACGGTAGCTGAGGAGGCCGCCTGATGGAGTACTACCTCGGCCTCTTCGTTCGGGCAATCTTCATCGAGAACATGGCGCTGTCCGTGTTTCTCGGCATGTGCACATTCCTAGCCGTATCCAAGAAAGTGAGTGCGGCGATCGGCCTTGGCATCGCGGTTATCGTGGTACTCACGATCACTGTTCCGGTGAACAACCTGATCTACAACTATCTTCTGGCCGACGGCGCCCTGGCCTGGGCCGGGCTGCCCGATGTCGATCTGTCCTTCCTCGGGCTGCTGAGCTACATCGGCGTGATCGCTGCTCTGGTTCAGATTCTCGAGATGTTTCTCGACAAGTACGTGCCCGCGCTTTACAACGCGCTCGGCGTGTTCCTGCCGCTGATCACGGTGAACTGCGCCATTCTTGGCGCCTCGCTGCTGATGGTCGAGCGCGACTACAATTTCGGTGAGAGCGTGGTCTTCGGCGCCGGTGCAGGCGTCGGCTGGGCCCTGGCCATCGTCGCTCTCGCCGGTATCCGCGAGAAGCTCAAGTACAGCGATGTGCCTGACGGCTTGCAGGGCCTCGGCATAACCTTCATAACGGTGGGCCTGATGTCCCTGGGCTTCATGGCCCTCGGCGGTATCGACCTGTAATAGCGCTTAGCAGCGAATAGCAGCGAATAGCAGCGAACGCGGGAACGGGCGGCCAGGTGCAGCCACGCGCGACTGGCCCAACAGGCGCAACGAATCAGCGCAGCAAAGGAGAGCGATCCTCATGGATATGACCATTGTCTACGGCGTCGTGATGTTCACGGTCATCGTGCTGGCGCTGGTGGCCATCATTCTTTACGCGCGCACGCTGCTGGTCAGTAGCGGTGACGTCACCATCGAAATCAATGGCGAGCGCAATATCACCGTACCGGCCGGTGGAAAGCTGCTGCAGACGCTGTCCGAGGCAAATATTTTTCTCGCTTCTGCCTGCGGCGGGGGCGGCACCTGTGCGCAGTGCAAGTGCATCGTGAACGAAGGTGGAGGCTCGATGCTGCCCACGGAAGAATCGCACTTCACCCGGCGCGATGCCGCCGAGGGCTGGCGTCTGTCCTGCCAGACTGCCGTCAAGCAGGACATGAAGATCAAGGTTCCCGAAGAGGTCTTCGGCGTCAAGCAGTGGGAGTGCACCGTCGAGAGCAACCCCAACGTGGCGACCTTCATCAAGGAGCTCACGCTGCGTCTTCCCGATGGTGAAAGCGTGGACTTTCGTGCCGGTGGCTACGTTCAGCTTGAGTGCCCGCCGCATCTGGTCAAGTACCAGGACTTCGACATCGAAGAGGAGTATCGCGGCGACTGGGAACGCTTCGGCTTCTTCAAGCTGCAGTCGAAGGTCGACGAGACGGTCATCCGCGCCTATTCGATGGCCAACTATCCTGAAGAGAAGGGGGTGGTTAAGTTCAATATCCGCATCGCGACGCCGCCTCCGGGCAGCGAGGGCATCCCCTGCGGCCAGATGTCGTCCTGGGTCTTCAACCTGAAACCCGGCGACAAGGTGATGGTCTACGGCCCCTTCGGTGAGTTTTTTGCCAAGGATACGGACGCAGAGATGGTGTTCATCGGCGGTGGTGCCGGCATGGCGCCAATGCGCTCGCACATCTTCGATCAGCTCAAGCGCCTGAATTCAAAGCGCAAGATTTCCTTCTGGTACGGCGCGCGTTCGCTGCGCGAGATGTTCTACCAGGACGAGTACGACAAGCTGGCCGAGGAAAACGAAAACTTCGAGTGGCACGTGGCGCTGTCCGATCCACAGCCCGAAGACAACTGGGATGGCCTGACGGGCTTCATTCACAACGTGCTCTACGAGCAGTATCTCAAGGACCATCCGGCTCCCGAGGACTGCGAGTACTACATGTGCGGTCCGCCGATGATGAACGCCGCCGTCATCCAGATGCTGACGGATCTCGGCGTCGAGCCCGAGAACATCATGCTCGACGACTTCGGTGGCTGAGGTTCCGGCCGCCGCCTCACTGACAGCTGGTCTTACGGGAGCCTACCCTCCTACAGCGCGCACGACAGCGCGCCGTTCGCCCATGCCGCGCGTCGCGCCCCTGCGCCTCGCGGCGTACGCGTTATGCGCTACCGCCGCGCTGCTGCTGTCGGCCTGTGATCGGACGCCGACGCGGATCGCCCTCAGCGGCGCCACCATGGGGACGACCTGGTCTGCGGTCTATGCCGGCGCCTCCGGTCTTGCCGCGGGCGATGCGCAGGCGCTCATTGAAGGCGAACTGCGCGCCATCAACGATGCGCTCTCGACCTACATCGCCGAGTCGGAAATTTCGCGCCTGAATGCCATCGCCGGCGTGGCCGACGTGCAGCTGTCCGAGCGCTTCGCCGAGGTGCTCGACAGCGCCCTCGAGTGGAGCGCGCTCACCCAGGGTGCCTACGACGTGACCGTGGGTCCGCTCGTGGAGCTGTGGGGCTTTGGTAGCACGGACTTCCGCGGAGCGGTGCCCGATCAGGATGAGATTGACGCAGCGCTCGCCGTTGTCGGTGCGCCGAAGCTGTCCTGGAATGCGCAGCAGCGCCGACTGCAGCGCCCGGCGGGGATGCGCCTCGATCTGTCGTCCATCGCCAAGGGCTATGCCGTTGATCGCTTGAGCCGCCTGCTCGCCGATCGCGGTGCCGATAGCAGCCTTGTCGAGATCGGTGGTGAGCTGCGCGCGCGCGGTGAGCGGCCCGAGGGTGGTCCCTGGCGCGTGGCCGTGGAATCCCCGGATCCGAGCGAGCGCCGCTTTGTCGACGCACTCAGCATCAGTGATGCCTCTGTGGCAACCTCCGGTGACTACCGCAACTTTTTCGAGGTCGGCGGTCGCCGCTATTCGCATCTGGTCGATCCGCGCACCGGCTATCCCGTGGACCACGAACTCGTATCGGTGACCGTCATTCACGAAGACTGCATGGTTGCCGATGCGCTGGCCACGGGTCTCATCGTCATGGGTCTGGACGCCGCGCGCGCCCTGGCCGAGGCGCAGGGCCTCGCTGCCCAATTCGTCACCGCAGGGAGCGAAGGTCTTGACGTACACTACACGGAAGGATTCGCCGTATACCGCGAGCAGGCGGAGCGGTAACGCTTTTAATCGCCGAGCCGGCGGCAGCCCGGCAACGAGGACGCTATGGAATTCCTGCTGACTTTTCTGATCATGGGGCTCATCTTCGCCGGTATGGCGATTGGAGCCATCGCCGGGCGCGGCCCGCTAAAGGGCTCCTGCGGAGGGCTTGCCGCCGTTGGTATCGAGGGTCGCTGCGAAATCTGCGGCGATGACCCGAGTCGCTGCGAGGAGCGCGATGATGCGCCCGCTCCGCGGCGCGCCGAGTATTACGACGCCTTCGACGCCGCGCGCTAGCTTCAACCCCGCCCTTACGCTTTAGTTCCTGCTTCGTACCCGGGCCCTGCCTTGGCCAGCTACGCGCGCCATATCGGCCTGCGCTACGGCTTCAGTCCGCAACGCTCGCGCTTCGCTTCCTTCGTGTCCTTTGCCTCGCTGGTTGGCATGATGCTCGGCGTCGCCAGCCTGATCACCGTGCTGTCGGTGATGAACGGCTTCGCCGGTGAGCTGCGCGACCGGATTCTGGCGCTGGTGCCGCATCTGTATATCGAGCGCAGCGCCACCCGGGCGGCGGACGCGCCCGTGGTGGATGCAGACCCCGACTACCTCGGCGTCCCCGGAGTCGTCGCCGCTGCGCCCTTTGCGCGCGAGACCGTGCTGCTCGCCGGTCCCTACGGTCAGCAGGGGGCGGTGATGATCGGTATGGATCCCGCTGCGCAGGGACGCGTGACCGAGCTCGGGCAGTTTCTGCAGCGCGGTCGCCTCGAGCAGCTCAACGAGCCCTTCACGGTGTTTGTCGGTTCGGCGCTGGGGCGGTCGCTCGGCGTCGCGCCCGGCGATGAGCTGCGTGTGGTGCTGCCGCGGATCAGCACCACGCCGCTTGGCATATTTCCGCGCAGCCGCCTGCTGACCATTGTGGGCAGTTTCGAGGTCGGGGCGCAGCAGGACGGACAGCTGGCCTACGTGTCCCTCGACACGGCAGAGCGTCTATTTGGTGGTCGGGGCGTAGCCGGTATTCAGCTGCGAACAAGCGATCTGCTCACGGCCGAGGCGGTCGCGCAGCGGCTGCGTCCGCTGCTGCGTGACGGCGAGGAATTGCGGCCGTGGACACAGACGCAGGGCTCGCTGTTTCGCGCAATCCGCATGGAGAAGCTGACCGTGAGCTGCCTGCTCCTCGGCGTGGTGCTGGTGGCGGCTTTCAGCGTGGTCTCGACGCTGGTAATGGCGGTAACGGAAAAGCGACGCGACATCGCTGTCTTGCGCACGATGGGCGCGAGTCCCGGAGAGATCGCCCAGATTTTCCTCACCCAGGGCTTTGGCCTGTCGCTGATTGGCGTTTTTCTGGGCGCGGCGCTCGGCGTGGCACTCGCGGTCAATATTGCTGACCTGGTGACGGCCATCGAAGGCTGGTTCGGTCAGCAACTGTTCGATCCACAGGTGTATTTCATCTCCCGCCTGCCCGCGCGGCTTGCGTGGGCCGACGTTGCCTTCGTCTGCTCCGCCGCATCCATCCTCAGCCTTCTTGCCGCCGCTTACCCCGCGTGGCGGGCGAGCCGTGTCGCCCCGGCGGAAGTGCTGCGCTATGAGTGACAGCAGCGGCCGGGAAATGGCCCTTGAAACAGCCCTGGAAACGCCGCTGGAAACCGCCCTCGAGTGCCGCGGCGTGTTCAAGGTCTACAGCGATGGTGCCACCCACGTCGAGGTGCTCCGCGGTGTCGACTTCGCCCTGGGCAACGGCGAGAAGGTTGCCATCGTCGGGGCATCGGGCTCGGGCAAGTCGACGCTGCTCAACCTGCTCGGCGGTCTCGATGCTCCCAGCCGCGGAGAGGTCGATCTCGCGGGACGCAGGCTGGTGCATATGTCCGAAAAACAGCGTGCGCGCTGGCGCAACCGACATCTGGGCTTCGTATACCAGTTTCATCATCTCCTGCCCGAGTTCAGCGCGCTCGAGAACGTGGCGATGCCACGGCTGATCCGCGGTGAGCCGCGCGGGCAGGCGCTGGCCGCCGCGGCAGCCATGCTCGCCGCCGTGGGACTCGCCGCGCGCGAGAAGCATCGTCCGGGGCAGCTGTCGGGGGGTGAGCGCCAGCGCGTGGCGATCGCCCGCAGCCTCGTGAATCGTCCGCGCTGCGTGCTGATGGATGAGCCTACGGGTAATCTCGATCCGGCGGCTGCGAAACAGGTGCTCGACCTGATCGAGCAGCTTCGAGGGCAGAGCAGCGCCTTCGTCATTGTCACGCACGACCCGATCGTCGCCTCGCACATGCAGCGCACGCTGCGTCTCGAGGGCGGACGTCTCGTCGAGGATACGGCGGCCGCGTGAATACTTACGAGATTCTGCGCATCGCCCTGCGCTACACGCTTGCCTTCGGCAAGGGCCACCTGTCCGTATTCATGAGCAGCGTTTCGATGGCAGGCCTGGTGCTGGCCACCGCGCTGCTGCTGACCGTGCTCTCAGTGATGAACGGCTTCGAGCGCGAGATGCGCGAGCGTATTCTCGCGCTTGTGCCGCACGTGACGGTGCACACGCCCAGCGATGGTGGTTCCGCCTACGCCCTCGAGGAACGTATCGGGATGCTCCCGGGCCTGCGCGATGCCCAGGTCTTTGTGAGTTTTTCCGGTATGGCGATGCGCGGCAGCCAGGCCGTTGCGGTCAGCGGCCTTGGTCTCGATGCGCTGCCAGCCGCCGTGGGCGAGCTTTTGCGTCCTGCGGGGGAACCGACTGTGGACGGCCTGATCCTCGGCGACTCCGTGGCGGCTCGTCTTCAGGCGGCACCGGGAGACGTAGTGACGCTGCTCGTGCCACCCGAGGGGCGCTACCGCGAGGCGGCCATCGAGAGCCGGCGGATCGCCGTGCAGCGCGTGATCGACACGGGCACGGAACTCGACGAGGCGCTCGTGCTGCTGCCGATCGCGGAGGCGGCGGCTCTCGCCGGTCGCCCCGGGGGGATTTCGGGCTGGCGCCTGCGCTTTGAGGATCCTTTCGCCGTAGAAGGGCTGCTGCCGCAGCTGCGTCGCCTGCTGCCACCGGGCAGCTACGCGACGACCTGGCGCATGAGCCATGGGAACCTCTACGCGGCCATCCAGCTTTCTCGGGATCTCGTGGTGCTGCTGCTCGCGTCGATCATTGGCGTTGCCGCATTCAATGTGGTGTCGGCGCTGGCGCTGGTGGTGATCGATCAGCGCGGTTCCATCGCCATTCTGCGAACGCTCGGCGCTTCGCCGGGGACCATGGCGGCGCTCTTCCTGTTTCAGGGCGCGATCATTGGCGTTATCGGAGCGGGCCTGGGCTGTGCGCTCGGAGCGCTGCTCGCCGGTTTTCTTCCGTCTGCCGTAGCTGCCGTCGAGGCGGCGCTCAACTTCCAGTTCCTGGCTACCGACGTCTATCCCGTATCCTTCGTTCCCGTGGATCTGCGCGCCCGGGATGCGCTGCTCATCGCCGCAATCGCCATCGCGATGTGTGTCCTCGCCGCGCTGTACCCGGCGCTGCGCGCCGCGCGTCTCGCCCCCGCGAGCGTTCTGCACGCCGACGGCTACTGAGGCGCGTCAGGGAGCCGATTTCCGGGCAGGCGCCGACGCATCGTTCCTGCGCGCGGCCCTGGAGCGCTTCCGGCGGCGCCACTGGCGGATAACGCGGATGCGCCACAGGACGTTCACCACGAAGTAGCCAAGGCTGCCGAAAAACAGGCCGCAGACCAGACACCCCACCACCAGTGGTTTCCACACGCGCTGCAGGCCGGTCTGCAGCCACTCGAGCGTCAGCGCGAATTCGACGTCGCGGACCGGCACGTCGATCAGCAGGGCGCCGACCTGGTAGGCAATGTAGAAAATCGCCGGCACGGTCAGCGGATTGGTCAGCCATACCAGCGCCACGGACAGCGGCAGATTGCAGCGCAGCATGACGGCGGCGGCAGCGGCGAGCAGCATCTGTCCCGGCACCGGGATAAACGCGAGGAATAGCCCCACGAAAAAGGCCATCGAGGCGGAGTAGCGATTCAGATGCCAGAGATTGCTGGCATAGATCCACTCACCGAAGACGTCGAGACTGCCGCTGCGTTTGATACGGGCAGGGGAGGGCAGAAAGCTCTTTAGCGTGTTGCGGGGCATGCGCTGGTGACTGCTTTTGCTCTTCGGCAGCAGGCAGCACGATGGTGTACTGCCCGGATGATCGCGTCCTTTCGGCGATTATGACGCCCCGCAGGTCTTCGTGACAGTCTCGCCTACCAGCCTGGTGCCGCCCGTCGCAGCGGCCCTTCTGCTCCTGCAGCTGCCCGTGCTTCCGCGGCCCGCGGGCGTGCTGTGCATCGGGCTGGCGATGCTCGTCTTCCTTTTGCTGGGCACCCGGCACCGGCGTCCGCGATCGCGCCTGGTTCTGCTGGCGCTGGCGCTGATTCCGCTGCGGGCGCTCTACGAGGCCAGTCTGTGGCAGGCGCAGCAGTTGCCCACCGCCTGTGAACGGCTGCCGGTCACACTCGAGGCGACCACTCTCGGCCTCGCGACCTATTACGAGCAATACGGAGATCGCGTGTGGCGCCTTCGCCTGCGTATCGACGAGCTGCAGCCGGCGCGCTGCCGTGGCCCGACGAATGCCCTGGTCTACGTCCCCGAATCGAAACTGACCGGGACGTCGGCGGAGGGCGTAGAGCGATTTCCGCCGGGCGTCCGGCTGCAGCTTACGGCGCAGCTTCGCCGTCCCTGGGGCCGCGTCAATCCGCAGGCTCTTGCGGGTGAGCGCGCCTATCTCATCGAAGGGATTCACGCGCTCGCTTCGGCGCAGGCGGTCGCGCGACGCGAGGCGGGCGAGCGTGGCCTACGCGCGCGCCTTGGACAGCAACGGCTGCGTCTGTCGACGTGGATTCGGGCACGCAGCGACGACGCCCGGGGCCCGCTGCTTGCCGCCCTTGCCGTTGCCGACCGCCGCTTCATCGGTCACGAGCGCTGGGAACAGCTCCGGCGCTATGGTCTGACACACCTGATGGTGATCTCCGGGCTTCACGTTTCCCTGGCGGCACTGCCGGGCTGGTTTCTGGGTTATCTGTTGCAGCGTGTGCTGCCCGCTGGTGAGCGATTCGCGCGGCTGCTTCCCGTTGTGCTCGCTCTTGCCGGCGCTGGCGCCTATGCGCTGCTGGCTGGCGGCTCGCTGCCGACGCGGCGGGCGCTGCTAATGCTGCTGTTTCTGAGCCTGCCGCGCCTTGCCGGAAGACCGGTGAGCGCCGCGGGAACGCTCTCGATCGCGGTACTGTGCGTGCTGCTGCTCGACCCCCTGGCGCTCCTGGGCGCGAGCTTCTGGCTGTCCGTCGGCGCCGTTGCGCTGATCCTCTGGTACACCGCCTGGGCGCGGCGCGAGCGTGATCGGTTCGAGCTGCCGCGGCTGCAGCTGTTCCTGATCACGGCCATGCTGCCGCTCAGCCTGTTCTGGTTCGGTGAGGGCAGTGGGCCCGGTGCGCTGCTCAATCTGCTGGCGATTCCCCTCGTGTCCTTCTGCGTGCTTCCGGCGCTCCTGCTCGCGGTGATTCTGCACGGCCTGTGGATGCCGGCGGCAGAAGCGGCGCTGCAGCTGGGGTCATTGCCGCTTGCGTTCCTCCTTGCTTGCATGGATTACGGCGACGGCATTCTGCAGCGTCTTCCCGCACCGGCGTTCAACACATCGCTGCCCGCCCTCTCGCTGATGCTATTGGCGGCAGGCCTCTTCGTCGTCCCGCTGGGACGGGGCTTTCGCCTTGCGGCATCGCTGCTCGTGCTTCCACTCGTTCTGCGCCCGGGTGGGCTTGCCATCGACTTCCCACGGAACGAGCGTGCGCTGCACTTCCCTGCAAGCGTGCTGGCTGGGCGCGATCATCGGGCCGAGCTGCTGATCTTCGATGTGGGGCAGGGCACCGCGGTGCTGCTGCACGCCGGCGGACGGGTACTGCTCTATGACACGGGACCCGGTCCGCCGTCGGGGCCGCCGACGGCGTCCCGAAGCGTGCTTCCCACGCTTCGTCGTCTGTCACCGGGCGGCCTCGATACGCTTGTGATCAGTCATCCGGATCGCGATCACGATGCCGCGGAGCGCCTCCTGCTCGAGCGCTATGCACCGCTTCGGATCCGCCGCGGTGTCGCCGCGCCCGGCAGCGTCGAGCGCTGTCGCAGCGGACGGTCGGAGCGCTTTGCGTCTGGCGTGCGGCTTCACTTTCTTTCGTCGGCGCAGCCGGGCGACAGCGATAACAACGCCTCCTGCGTGCTGATGATTGACGCCCACGGTCATCGCTTTCTTCTGCCGGGTGATATCGATGCGGTGCGCGAAAGGGAACTCGTCGCGTTCTGGGGGGATCGTCTGCGGGCCTCCGTGCTGCTCGCAGCGCATCACGGCAGCGCCGGATCGAGCAGCCGCCTGTGGCTTCGAAGCGTGGACCCCGACTACGTGGTCGCGACCGCTGCGCGTGCAAACCGCTTCGGCCATCCCGCGGAGCGTGTGCGCCGTGCCGTCGCCGAGCGCTCGGCCGTGCTCCTCAATACGGCCACGGACGGTGCACTGAGCTTTGTGATCACGGCGGACGGAGCGCTCGTCTGCCGTCGCCTGCGTCATCGCGCGGCGCCTTTCTGGCGCCGCGGGGAGCACGAACGCGCGTGTTAGTCCGGGTATACTTTGATTCCTGTCATAGCTTCTGGCTGCCACGCCGAAACGATGCGAATCAACCGGACCGAACCCTAGTGCTGGAACTCGTCACCGCCGGCGGCTGGCTGATGATCGTGATCATTGCCTGCTCCGTCGCCGCCATAGCCATCTGCATCGAGCGCTTCTTCGTGCTGAATCCGAAGCGCATTGCGCCCCCGCATCTCCTCGCCACAGTCTGGAAACAGCTCAAGGCGGGCGAGTTCAATGCTTCGGCGCTGCGCGAGCTGCGTGAGTCCTCGCCCCTGGGGCGGATTCTCGCCGCGGGGCTGGCCAATTCGCATCATGGTCGCGACGTCATGAAGGAGAGCATCGAGGAGGCCGCGGGACACGTCGTTCACGAACTCGAGCGCTATCTGAACACCCTGGGCACGATTGCGGCTATCGCGCCGCTTCTCGGTCTGCTGGGGACCGTGGTCGGCATGATCCGCGTGTTCGCCGAGATCATGGCGCAGGGCACGGGCAACGCCAGCGCCCTGGCGGGCGGGATCTCCGAAGCCCTGATCACCACCGCGGCTGGCCTGTGCGTGGCCATACCGGCGCTGGTGATGCACCGCTACTTCAGCGGGCGTATCGATGCGATCGTGATCACGCTCGAGCAGCAGACGATCAAGCTCGTCGACGCGCTGCACGCGCGCGAGGAGGAGCGCGGCGGCGCATGAAGTTCCGGCGCCAGGCCCGCGAGGAATTGAGCGTCAATCTGACGCCGCTCATCGACGTCGTCTTTCTGTTGCTGATTTTTTTCATGGTGTCCACCACCTTCACCCGCGAAACGCAGCTGTCCGTTGATCTGCCCGAGGCCACGGGTCTTGCCCGCGACGAAGTTCCCCGGCAGATCGAGATCCTCATTGACGAGACAGGGCAGTACCGGGTCAATGGCCAGGCCCTGGTCGATTCGCGCATGCGCACGCTGCAGGCCGCGGTCTACGAGGTCTCGGAGGGTGACACCACGTTGCCGCTGGTGATTTCGGCCGACGCGCAGGCGGCGCATCAGTACGTCGTTCGCGCCATGGACGCTGCCGGGCAGATGGGTTTCACGCGCCTGAGCATCGCGTCGGTGCAACCAGCCGGTGGGGGTTGAAGCGGGCATGGTAGCTCTGGATCGTTTCGCTCTGGCACTCGAGCGCGCCTGGCATAGGCCGCCGCGCTGGCTGTGGCTGCTTTACCCGCTCGAACTCGCCTATGCGGCCGTCACTGGACTGCGACGCCGGCTCTATCGACGCGGCGTTCTCAGCAGCGGCCATCCGGGCTGTCCGGTGATCGTGATCGGTAATATCAACGTCGGTGGCACGGGCAAGACGCCGGCGGTGATCGCCATTGCCGAGGCGCTGGCGGCGCGCGGCCTGCGCTGTGCGCTCGTGTCGCGCGGCTACGGCGGCAGCGGCAGGGCCCCGCGGCGGGTGACACGCGATGCTGAGGTGCGCGAGGTCGGCGATGAAGCCCTGCTGCTTGCCCGTAGCGCGCCCTGCGCCGTGTATGTGGGTCGCAGGCGCCTCGCGACAGCGCAACTGGCGCGACACGAGGGCGCCGAGGTCATTCTCTGTGATGACGGTCTGCAGCACTACGGCCTGCAGCGCGACGTCGAGATTGTCACCGTCGATGCCGCCGCTGGTTTCGGCAATGGCCACCTGCTGCCGGTCGGTCCGCTGCGCGAACCGCGCCGTCGCCTGGCTACCGTCGACTACCTGCTCGAGCGCGGCGGTCAGGATCCGCATTCGGCGCTGGCGTACGTACCGGCCTGCTTTCGCAACATCAATGGCGAAGAGGAGCGCGACGTGGCAGCGCCGGGTTTCGGGCCCAGCGTTCACGCCATCGCAGCGATAGCGCGCCCGCAGCGTTTCTTTGCGCTGCTGCGCGGGCTTGGACTGGAACCGGTCGAACATCCGCTTCGCGATCACGAGACCCCGGATGCGGCATTGCTCGCAAGCCTGCGCGACCTTCCCCTCGTGATGACCGCCAAGGACGCGGTGAAGTGTTCCGGTCTCGACCACCCCGATGCCTGGGTGCTGGAGATGAAGACCGAGTTTCCCGAGGGCTTTATCGACAGCCTGCTGCGGCGCGCAGGGCTCGGGGCGGCGGCATGAACTTCATCGTTGTCATTCCCGCGCGCTACGCATCGTCGCGTCTGCCCGGCAAGCCGCTGCTCGATATCGCCGGCAAGGCGATGCTGCAGCGGGTCTGGGAGCGCGCCAGCGCGACCGAGGCGGAGCGTGTGGTGGTGGCCACGGATGACGAGCGCATCGAGGTGGCCGCTCGGTCCTTCGGTGCCGAGGTGCTGATGACCGCTGCCGCGCACCCGAGCGGGACCGATCGTATCGCCGAGGTTGTGGAGAAACTCGCGGTCGACGACAGCGCCATCATCGTCAACGTGCAGGGCGATGAGCCACTGATACCTCCCGAGGTGATCCGTCAGGTGGCCGACAACCTCGCGGCGCATCCGCAGGCTGCGATTGCGACGCTTTGCGAGCGCATCGACAGGGAGAGCAGTCTGCGCGACCCGAACGTCGTCAAGGTGGTGAGAGACCGGCAGGGTATGGCGCTCTACTTCAGTCGCGCCTGTATCCCCTGGCCACGCGATCACGACTGGGGCGGGACGATGCCGCCCGGGGACTGGTGGCGGCACATCGGCCTGTACGCCTATCGCGCGGGTTTTCTGCGCCGCTACACGCGCTGGTCGCCGGCACCGATCGAAGGCAGCGAATCGCTGGAGCAGCTTCGCGCGCTTTACGAGGGCGAACGGATTCATGTCGCCGAGGCCGTTGCAGCGGTGCCCGGGGGCGTCGATACACCCGACGACCTCGAGGCCCTGCGCGCCTTAGTGGCCAGCGATGACGGCTAGCAGGCGACAGTCCGCAGCCGCCGGGGCCGAAGGCCTCAAGTCGCATGCAGTCCTTTCGAACACGCTGCGACTGCCCTCGCGGGCTCGTGTCCTCGCGGCGATACACACCGAGTCGGATCTGCAGCGTGCGCTGGGCGAGGCACGGCGCCTTGGAATGCCCTTGCTGCCGCTGGGTGGCTGCAGCAACGTCGTGCTGCCGGACGTGCTTGAGGCCGTGGTGCTGCGCGCTGGTGACGACTCGATCCAGGTAATCGGTGATGAGGCCGGGAAGCGAGTCCTGCGCGTGGGCGCTGCGCGCGACTGGCACGCCTTCGTCCTGTGGTCCGTCGCCGAGGGATACGGCGGGCTAGAGAACCTGGCGCTGATTCCCGGAAGCGTGGGCGCCGCTCCGGTGCAAAACATCGGGGCTTACGGCCGCGAGCTCCAGGAGTGTGTCGTTGCCGTTCATGGCCACGATCTGCGCTCCGGCGAAGCGCGCAGCCTGTCGTCCGAGGAATGCCGCTTCGCCTATCGCAGCAGCGTGTTCAAGGAGGAACTCGGCGATCGCTTCCTGATTCGTGCGGTGGATTTTCGTCTGGCGGTCGGCGGAGAACCGCGCACGGATTATCCCTCGCTCTCCGACTGGCTGGCTCGGGGCGCCTACGGGCGTTCCGCGCAGGAAGTTTGCAGGGCGGTGATAGACCTGCGCCGCGAGCGCCTGCCTGACCCGCAGACCAACCCGAACGCCGGCAGCTTTTTCAAGAATCCGATCGTAACCTGCGCCCTGGCCGAGGAACTGCTTGCTCGCCATGCGTCGCTGCCGGTGTATCGCGTCGACGACGAGCGCACGAAGCTGTCGGCTGGGTGGCTGATCGAAGCCGCCGGGCTTCGCGGCTTCGCCCTCGGTCCCGTGCGCAGTTCGCCGCGTCATGCACTGGTACTAGAGAACACCGGTGGTGCGGGGCAGGACGACGTTCTCGCCCTGGCAGCGAGGATTCGCGAGCAGGTGCTTGATCACTTCGGGGTTCGCCTCGAGGTCGAGCCGAGGGTGTATTCGCGCGCAGCAGTGCTGGAGGCCACGTGGTAAGCGAAGTCTCGAAGGGCGCCGGCGAGGCTTTCGACGCACGGGCCTTCCTGAAGACGCTGACCACGCGCTGTGGCGTTTACCAGATGTACGACGGCGAGGGTGCGCTGCTCTACGTCGGCAAGGCGCGCAACCTGCGCAATCGCGTCGGCAGCTATTTCCGCAACACGGGGCTCGACGCCAAGACCGTGGCGCTGGTGATGCGCATCCGCGATATCCAGGTGACCGTTACCTCGACGGAAGCCGACGCGCTGCTGCTCGAGCAGAATCTCATCAAGGCGCACCGCCCGCCGTACAACATCCTCCTGCGCGACGATAAGTCCTATCCCTATATTTTCCTGTCCAGCGAGGACCGCTTTCCGCGCCTGGCGCTGCATCGCGGTCGGAAGCGGCGCAAGGGCCGCTACTTCGGCCCCTATCCGAGTGCCGGAGCCGTACGCCAGTCGCTGCACTTTCTGCAGAAGGTGTTTCGCGTGCGTCAGTGCGAGGACAGCTACTTCCGCAACCGCTCGCGACCCTGCCTGCAGTATCAGATCGATCGCTGCACGGGGCCGTGCGTCGGACTGGTTTCCGAGGACGACTACGCCGAACAGGTGGAGAAGACCGAGCTCTTCCTGCAGGGCAAGTCACGCGAGCTGCTCGTTCGTCTTGCCGATGACATGGAGAAGGCTGCCGCGGAACTCGCCTACGAGCGCGCGGCAGAGCTGCGTGACCAGATCCGGCACTTGCAGAAGGTGCAGAGCACGCAGGGTATCGAGGGCACACAGGGGGATCTGGACGTGGTCGCCGCCGCCGTCGAGGGCGGTCAATGCTGTGTACAGGTGCTCTTCGTGCGCGATGCCCGCGTGCTTGGCAGCAAGAGCTTCTATCCGCGTCTGCGTCTCGAGAGCAGCGCTGCCGAGGTCCTCGAAGCCTTTTTGCCGCAGTTCTATCTGCGCGGTGAGCAGCGCGTGCCGCCGGAAATCCTCGTCAGCAGCCTGCCGGATAACGCCGAGACGCTCGCGGCCGTGCTGTCGGACGTCGCCGGTCGCCGCGTGGTCCTGCGCGAGCGCGTGCGCGAGGCGAGGGCGCGCTGGCGTCAGCTCGCACTACAGACCGCGCAGACCAATCTCAATGCCCACCTTGCCGGAAAGAAAACGGTGCAGGAGCGCCTGCAACTCCTTCAGGAGGTGCTCGAGCTGCCGGTCTTTCCGCAGCGCATCGAGTGCTTCGATATCAGTCATTCAAGCGGCGAGGCGACCGTGGCCTCCTGCGTCGTATTCGGTCCCGATGGAGCACGGAAATCCGACTACCGCCGCTTCAACATCAACGGTGTTACGGCGGGCGATGACTACGCGGCGATGCACCAGGCGCTGACGCGGCGCTTTCGTCGCCTTCGCGATGAGGGGGCGGGGCTGCCCGAGCTGCTGCTCATCGACGGCGGCAAGGGGCAGGTGGCGCAGGCGCAGCAGGTGCTGGCGGAGCTGAACATCGAGGAGGTTCAGCTCGTCGGTGTTGCAAAGGGTACGACGCGCAAGGCGGGCTTTGAAACGCTGGTGCTTGCCGACAGCGATATCGAGGTGCAGCTGCCCTCCGACAGCCCGGCGCTGCATCTGATCCAGCAGATCCGCGATGAGGCGCACCGCTTTGCCATCACCGGGCATCGCGAGCGCCGCGATCGACAGCGCCGGCAGTCGGCGCTCGAGGAGATACCCGGTGTGGGCGCGAAGCGCCGCCGCGAGCTTCTGCGCCATTTCGGCAGCGCGTCGGCCGTCGGCAACGCCAGCGTCGAGGAGCTGCGTAAGATACCCGGCATCAGTGCTAACATCGCTCAGCAGATTTATGACCACCTCCATGGCGTGGTCGAGTGAGGGCCAAGGATAGCCAAGGATAGCCAAGGAGAGCCCGTTGCCGCTCAATATCCCCAACCTCCTCACGCTCCTGCGCATTGCTCTGGTGCCGGTGCTCGTTCTCATTTTTTATCTGCCTTTCCGCGGACACCTGCTCGTCGCTGCCGGCGTATTTGCCCTCGCCGCGATTACCGACTGGTTCGATGGCTACCTGGCACGCCGCCTCGGACAGACCACGCCCTTTGGTGCCTTTCTGGATCCCGTCGCCGACAAGCTCATGGTCGCCGTGGCCCTCGTGCTGTTGGTCGAACGACACAACGACCTGCTGTTCACGCTCGCAGCCAGCGTGATCATCGGGCGCGAAATCGTGGTTTCGGCGCTGCGCGAGTGGATGGCCGAACTCGGTCGGCGTACCTCCGTTGCCGTGTCGATGATCGGCAAGGTAAAGACCGCTTTCCAGATGGTGTCGATCGTCGTCCTCCTCGCCGTCGATGCGGAGCGCGACGGCAGCGAAGTGCTCGCCGCCGGCGTCATACTGCTCTACGTTGCGGCGGGGCTGACGCTGTGGTCCATGTGGCAGTATCTGCGCGCGGCGCTACAGGTGATCGCCGACGAACAGCAGGCGTCTGGGTCTGAAGGGCGGCTCGAGGATCACCCTGAACAGTGCCCCGAAGAGCGGCCCGAAGGGCGCTCGAATGCTTGACTGCCCGCGATGGTCCCCTACAATACGCGTCCCTCGCGGATAGCTGCGAGAGGCATTAGTGCGGGAATAGCTCAGTTGGTAGAGCGCAACCTTGCCAAGGTTGAGGTCGCCGGTTCGAACCCGGTTTCCCGCTCCATCCCTATTCCGGCTCGGTGGCAGAGTGGTTATGCAGCGGATTGCAAATCCGTGTACGCCGGTTCGATTCCGACCCGAGCCTCCACTTCAGGTGCGCGCTGCTCACGCGCACTCTATTTTCATTGCCGTTTCGTTCAAGGTTTATCAAGGTTTATGCCGCTGCGACGCACTCCTGTAACAGTCGTGGAGTCAGCCGCTGAATCAGCACGCTGATGCAGTCGCAGGACCACGCAGTGCTCTCGGCCGCGAATGCGGCCCTTCGCGACGGGGTTGATGCCTGGCTGGCCACCGTCGTGGCTGTCCACGGGTCTTCGCCGCGGCCGCCGGGCTCCCTGGCGCTGTTCCTTCCGGGCCCGTCGCAGGTGGGCTCGCTCTCCGGGGGTTGCGTGGAGGAAGAGCTCGCTGCCGCCCTCGGGCGCGGCGAGTTCTCGAGCGAGATACCCAGCGTTCTGCAGTACGGGGTTACCGCCGAAGAAAACGCCCGCCTGGGCCTGCCCTGCGGTGGGCATCTCACGGTGTTTCTGCAGGCGCTTCGTCGCGGTCGCGACGACGGATGGATCGGCGAGGTCCTCGATGCCCTGAATGCACGTTGCAACGTTCGCCGAAGTTCACGCACGGGCGACGGGGCAAGCTGCGCTGAGCGCGTAGAGCGCTTCGAAGCATTGGCGTGGGATGGTGACTCGCTGCGACAGGTTTTCGGTCCGCGCCAGCGCATGCTGCTCGTCGGCTGCGGTCAGCTCGCGGCAAGCGTGGCGGAACTGGCGCTGGGGCTCGACTACGACGTTCTCGTGTGCGATCCGCGCGAAGAGGCGCGGCGCGACTGGAGTGGGCCGGATGTGCCCCTGCTCGCGGGCATGCCCGACGACGCGGTCCGCGATCACGCCGATGACCCGGCGAGCATCGTGATCACGCTGACCCACGATCCGCGCATCGATGACATGGCGCTCATGGAGGCGCTCGAGAGCCGAGCCTGGTATGTGGGTGCCCTGGGCTCGAAAAAAACTACGCAGGCGCGGCGCGAACGCCTGGCCCTGCTCGGCCTGGGCTCTCGGGCCCTCGATCGCCTGCATGCACCCGTGGGCCTCGATATCGGCAGCAAGACGCCGCCGGAAATCGCCGTTTCGATTCTCGCCGAACTGACCCGTCTACGCCGCCGCGGCCTTTGACAGCTTCACGGTCTCGTAGGCATCGAGTGCAGCCTGTCGCGCGGCCTTGTGTTCGACGATCGGTTCCGGATAGGTCTCATCCAGCGTGATCCCCGTGTGCTCGAGGATGTCTGCCGGTGTTTCCCAGGGGCAGTGCA
This sequence comes from Halieaceae bacterium, assembly GCA_036351355.1. GTDB lineage: Bacteria > Pseudomonadota > Gammaproteobacteria > Pseudomonadales > Halieaceae > Congregibacter. The sequence goes on along the minus strand of JAZBOX010000097.1, from coordinate 32,739 downwards.
GGTACTTGTCGGGCAGGGCGGCAATCTCGGGCACCCAGCGGCGCACGTAGTGCCCCTCCTTGTCGAACTTTTCACCCTGCGTGATCGGGTTGAAGATGCGAAAGTAGGGCGCCGCGTCGGCGCCCGAGCCCGCCACCCATTGCCAGCTGCAGCCGTTGCTGGCGAGGTCGGCATCGAGCAGCGTGTCCCAGAACCATGCCTCGCCCTCGCGCCAGTGCGTCAGCAGGTGCTTGCACAAAAATGAGGCGACGATCATGCGCACGCGATTGTGCATGTATCCGGTCTGCCAAAGCTCGCGCATGCCGGCGTCGACAATCGGGTAGCCGGTCCTTCCACGCTGCCAGCGGCGCAGCGCGTCCTTGTCATTTTTCCAGGGAAAATCCGCAAAGTTCTCCTTGAAGGGCGCTTCGGGAATCTGCGGGAAGAAATGGAGCAGGTGGTAGGAAAACTCGCGCCACCCCAGCTCGGACTGGAATTTCTCGACGGCATCGTGGGCGTCGGGGTGCACGGCCTTGTGCTGCTCGCACAGGACCCAGACCTGGCGCGGGGAAATCTCGCCGTGATGCAAATGCGGCGACAGGCGCGACGTTGCGTCGGTGGCGGGCAGGTCGCGCTGATCGGCATAAGCGATCACGGACTGCTCGAGAAAATCGACGAGACGTTCCTGTGCGCCGTCCTCACCCGGTGTCCACAGCGCCTCCCAACCCTCGGCCCAGTTCGGTTCCGTCGGACAAAGCTGCCAGTCTTCGAGCGCCTCCGAGGAAGCGTCCGTGCACCAGGAAAGCTCCGGCAGACGTCGGGGCTCGGCTATCGCCTCGCGCCGGCAGGCTCGCCAGAAGGGCGTGAACACCTTGAAGGGATCGCCGCCCTGCGTAAGAACGCTTCCCGGCTCGTGGAGCAGGGCGCCGCCATAGCGACGCAGCTCGATGCCCGCATCCGCCAGCTGCCCGTGTACCGCGGTTTCCTGTGCCGCGGCCCAGGGCTCGTAGCGCCGACTGCACAGCACCTCGTGAGCCCCCGTCTTCTCGCACAGCTCCGCCAGCACGGAACCGCTGTCGCCGCTTCGCAGAAGCAGGCGTCCGCCCCGTGCTTCGATGCTTCGCTGCAGTGCGGCGAGGCTGTGATGCAGCCACCAGCGACTGGCGCCGCCGGGCGCCCAGTCGCCGGCCGCGTCGTGGTCGAGCACGAATACGGGAAGCACCTCTCCCTTCTCGGCGGCGGCGCGAAGCGCCGGGTGATCGTGGAGGCGGAGGTCCTGGCGGTACCAGAGAATCGTCGGCTTGCTCACGCGATGAGTTCCTCGAGATGGGCGAGGGCGAGATCGGCATCGAGCGGGCACTTCTCGGCTATGGCGTCGGCGCGCGACTGCCCCGGGTTGATCAGGAAGATCGGCAGTCCTGCCGCCTCTGCCCAGCGGCAGAAGCGGAAGCCCGAGTACACGGTCAGCGAGCTACCGATGACCAGCAGGCTTTGGGCGTCCTGCAGGGCTGCGCGGCAGGCATCCACACGTGCCGCAGGGATGCTTCCCCCAAAAAATACGACGTCGGGCATGAGCGTGCCGCCGCAGCGTTCGCAATCGGGAACGCGTACGGCTTCGATAGTGTGGTCGGGAAGGTCGGCATCGCCGTCGGGCCGGGCCTCGTGCAGCGCGGGTCGCAGCCAGGGGTTGAGCGACTCGAGACGTCCCTGAAGGTATTCGCGGCAGCTGTTATCGCCGCAATCGAGGCATAGCACGCGATCGAGGCGCCCGTGCAGATCCGTGACCGCCTGCGCGCCGGCGCGCTGGTGAAGCCGGTCCACGTTCTGCGTGACGATCTGTGCCACAGCGCCCCGCGCTTGAAGGCGCGCAATGCTGCGATGAGCGGGCGCGGGCAGGGCGTCACGGACGCCGGGCCAGCCGACCATTGATCGACCCCAGTAACGCTGTCGCTTGGCCGCATCGCGAATGAATTCCTGGTGCTTGATCGGATCGCTGCGCAGCCAGCGCCCCCGGCGGTCGCGATAGGTCGGTATGCCTGTGCCCGCGCTGATGCCGGCTCCGGTCAGCGCAAGGCACGGCAGGTGTCCGACGAGCCGTCGGAGCGTGTCGCTAGACTTGCTCTCGATTGCGCTGTGCATTGCGCTGTCCATTGCGCTTTCCGTTGCGCGGTCTACTGCGCTGTCAATTCGGGGCGTCGGCGCGGGGGGCGGTGGCAGTGCACTGGCAGTCATTGTTTCACTATACGCGGCAGCGATCGGGATGGTCCGCTCTGTCCAGCTTCTGATCCGAAGCTCCGTCGAGGCGGTAAGATACGCAGTTTTTCGGAGGCAGCTTATGCACGTTCTTGTTACGGGGGGTACGGGTTTCATCGGGCAGGCGCTGCTACCGGTCCTCCAATCTTCAGGCCACGAGATCACGGTGCTGTCGCGCGGTCGCACGGCAGCGGACGCGACGGCGCGCTACGTCGGCAAACTCACGGAAATCGAAGTCCCCGTGGACGCGGTCATCAATCTTGCGGGCGCATCGCTGGGCGGAAAGCGTTGGAACGCAAGCTACAAGGCCGAGATACGGGACAGCCGCCTGCACACGACGCAGGCCCTCGGTGAGTTCCTCGCCCGACAGGGCACGACGCCGGCCGTGTGGCTGAATGCCAGCGCCATCGGCTTTTATGGTGCGCACGGCGACGAGGCGCTCGATGAGCACTCGGACAAGGGTGCCGGCTTCGCCGCCGATTTATGCAGCGACTGGGAAGCGGCCGCGCGGAAGGCCGCCCCCGAGGGCACGCGGCTGTGTCTCATGCGTCTGGGCGTTGTGCTCGAGCGCCATGGCGGCGCCTACGCGCAGATGACCACACCGTTTCGTATGGGAATCGCCAACTGGATCGGCAGCGGGCACCAGTACCTCAGCTGGATTCACCTGCGCGACGCCGTGGCCGCGATCGTCTTTCTGCTCGAGCATGACGGCGCATCGGGCGTATTCAACCTCACGGCTCCCGAGCCCGTGACCAGCCGTGGGTTTTGCGAGGCGCTCAAGGAGCGCATCGGCAGCCCCCTCAGGCTGCCCATGCCCGCCTTCGTGATGCGTGCCATGATCGGTGAGATGGCCGATGAACTGCTTATCAGCGGCCAGCGGGTCATGCCCAGTGCGCTCCAGGGGCTCGGCTTTGAGTTTTCTTACCCGACAATAGCCGGAGCGGTCGAAGCGATCGAGCAGCGCCGCTAGGCGACGGCGCTGGGAGTCACACGCCCGTTCGTGACGACCCCGGTTTACTCGGGGGTGTCGACATAATCCGAAAACGCCGCGCGGATGCTCTCGTTTCGACTGAGCTTGTTCAGTGCCGCGCGCTCCAGCTGCCGAACCCACTCGCGACTGACGGACATTTTGTCAGCGATTTCCGCGCGTGACAGCGGCGGGCCGTTATGAAGCCCCCAGCGCGCCACGACCACCTCGCGCTCGGCGCGCTCGAGATTTTCCATCTCCTCGAGCAGCCGGTCGTGCAGCGAACTGACCTCCGCTCGCGACTCGGAGGCCTCGAAGGGTCCGCCGGGAAGTGTGTCGAGAAGCGTCGAGTCCTCGTCGTCGAACTGCGGCGCATCGAGCGAGACGCCTAGATTGCGCAACTGCAGCAGATCCCGTGTTTTCTCGACGGAAAGCCCGGCCGCACGAGCCAGCGCCGCATCGCCGGGCTCTTCGCCCGTTCGTGCCTGCTCCGTGAGTCGCAGACGGTAAAGCTTGCTGACCTGTTCCTGCACATGCGTCGGGTAGCGGATCAGGCCGCCGCTGTCTCCGACGTGGCGCCGGATCGCCTGCGTGATCCAGTTGAAACAGTACGTGCTGAAGCGAAAACCTTTGCGGTGATCGTATTTTTCCGCCGCACGAATCAGCCCGAGCGTTCCCTCCTGGACGAGGTCGAGATAGTTCACGCCCTTGCCGCGGTAGCGACCCGCAATGGAATAGACGAGACGCAGGTTATGCATCGTCAAGGTGTCGCGAGCGTCGGAATAGCGCTTGAGTTGGGCCTGCATCTTCTTTCGCGTGGTGTCTGCCAGCGCAAGCTGCTCGGCTTCCGTGCGAGCCTGGGCCGTTGTCCAGTAGCGCCCCCATTCCTGCAGTGCATCGGCGACGCTGTCTGCAACGGTATGACCGTTGCTGCGGAGAATTACGGCGGCGAGGCCCACGGTCAGGCTGGCCGGTAACTCCAGTGCGTCGAAGCGCTGGCCCAGGAAGCGCGCGCTGCGCTTGCGCTGCAGTGCAGTGTGCAGTGCCTCCATGTCGCTGGCGCGCTTGCCGCCTGCCATGTACGCGGCCATTTCGCGCCGAAGAATGAAGTGGTGATCGCGGTTGTCAAAAAAGGCAATGTCGATGGGGGTTAGCGCACTGTTACCCGACCACTGCGCCAGGTACGCGCGCGCTGCCGCGTCATCCGCCATGAGCGAAAGCAGGCTCTGTACCGCATCCCACTTGCTGCCGTCGATGTCGCGCTCGCTCTCGGCACTCAGCAGGGGGTAGCGCCTGGCCTCGGCATACATGCGCTCGATGTCGCGTTCGTCGGTTTCTGTCGCCAGTGATTCCACAACGGTCTCCGCTTGGGTTTGTCCAGGTATACGACGCTTTGTCCTGTCTTGCGCTGGCAATATCCCGCTTTGTCCGGGTTAAAGGTGGACAAAAAGCCAACAATAGGCGTATTTTTGTCCATCCAGTCCAGAATTTGTCGCGTAGAAGACTGGGCAAACCATGGAGGCACGCTCATGAACGCAGCGCTTTTCGAACCCCGTCCCCTTTACGGTATCGGCACCGTGGCCCGCCTGACCGGCCTCAAACCCGACACGCTCAGGGTATGGGAGCGTCGTTACGGTCTCGGCGCCAGCCACAAGTCCGCTACCGGACGCCGACAATACACACAGTCAGACCTCGAACACCTGCAGTTAGTTGCAGCGCTGGTCAACGATGGTGCCCGCATCGGCGAAATTGCCGACTCGGAGCGCAAGACCCTCGAAATGCTCGTGCGCCAGCGCGGGCTCGCGGGGCAGGGGGGGCCAGCACGCTCCAAGCCGCGTGCGGTGTTTATTGGCGTCGGTCTCTGCGACTGGCTCGACGGTCACCAGGGCTGCATCAGCAATGTCGATGCGCGCCTGTCGCGCACGGAGTTCTCCGATCTCGACGACGAAGGAATCGCCGCGGTTGGGGAGTGCGACGTGCTGGTGGTCGAGTGCGCATCGCTGGGCAGCGCGCAGATCGAGCGGCTGCGTGCGCTTCGCGGGGCTAAGGTAGCTCGCAATCTGATTGTGACCTATCGCTTTGGCAATCGACGCTGGCTTGAGGAACTCGAAACCGCGGGCGTCGCGTCGATGGAGTTTCCGCCCGAGGGTGGTCGCCTTGCCTTCGAGATCGCGCGCAGCGTGGCCGAGTCGGAGGTGACCGTTGGCGAAAGCAATCTTGGCGATCTGATCGCCGCCAAGCCGCGGGAATTCAATGCGGCAGAACTCTCTGCGGCCGCCAATCTCAAGAGCACGCTCGACTGCGAGTGTCCCCGACACATTGCCGAGTTGATCACCGCGCTGGCCAACTTCGAAGAGTATTCTGCCTCGTGTTCCGTGGATAACTGGCACGATGCGGCAGTGCATGCCTGCATCTACGCCTACACGGGGCAGGCCCGACACCTGATGGAGAAGGCCATGCACGCCGTTCTCGAGGAGCGGGGAGAAGAGTTCCGCGTCGAGTTGGCGCGTCAGCGCGTGGCGCAGGCTCAGGAGAAGGTCAGCAATGTCGCTTGAGGCCGAGCGGCTTCCCTGCCGTGGCTGCACACGCAGCTGCGAGAACTACGATCGCTGTGACGGTCGGCCCTGGCGGCTGAGGGAACAGCTGACTCAGTCGCTGCTGTGGGCGGGCCTCGGAGCCGACGACAGGAGCGCAGAGAATGCCGGCGAATCGCTGGCCGCGTAGGCCCACAGAAGAACGGGAGCGAGCGGCGGCACCATCAGCGTCGAAAACTGGTAGGCGAGAGCGATGATGTCCGCCGTTGGCACGCTGGCATTATCGAGAAACGCAGCACCCATCGTGAGCATGAAGTCCTTGAGTACGGTCGCGACGATGCCAACGGCGAGTAACAGCCACAGGGTAATGAAGCCCCAGGCGAAGCGGTCGAGGCCGCCGCGCAGCGGTGTCGAGAAGTAAAGCGCAGCGAAAAACGGCATCGAATAGGACAGGATTCGAGTGTTAACGCTGAATCCGATGCGGTTGCCGACTTCCTCCGCAGGAAAGAACGCTCCTGCCGCCTCGCCATAGCTGCTCACGACCGTAAGCACGGCGCCGTTGCGCTGAAACTGAGCGACAAATTCGGGAATCCACAGCTGCAGGACGCTCTCGGCCAGGAGCGCTGCCGGCGCCGATAGCGCAGCCCCGGCCGCATACCAGATCCCGAACATGGCCGGCAGTAGTGCCGCAACGCTCAAGACAAAGCGTAGCAGCGGTCTTCGCTCCAGCCACAGCCCGAGACGAGCCAGAAGCATCAGGCCGTGACGCCTCTGCGTTCGGTAGCGGCCTCCGCACCGCGCGCGAGATGGCGCAGGTAGATCACGAATACCACCAGTACGTCGAGCATGATCAGCACGGGCCACAGGTAGAGATGCGTCCAGGTGAATGCGTCCATGTTCCACTGGCCGAGGTAGAACAGGCTGATGATCCGCAGGATGTTCATTAGCTGGATCGCGACAAATCCCGCGCCGATAGCCAGCAGCTTTTTCATCAGAGGTGCGGGAAAAGCGAGGATGCCCGCGACGAGCACGATGGCTGCCTCCACGCCATTGCAGCCTGCTTCGATTGACACGGCAAAGCCCGTTTGCGAGTGACTGATGATTCGGCCGCTGGCACTGACGTTCGGATCCAGCGGCATCATGATCGCGGCACTGATGTCCGCCAGCCAACCGGTAAACGGCTGGACCACAGCGGCCTGCACAGGATCGAGTAATTCCAGCGTGAACAGGCCGAGAAGCAGCGCGGTGAAAAGCAGGGCGAAGCGCTTCATGCGACCGGCTATCCTTCAGGCAATTGACTGGGCGAAGATCAGCAGGATGATCGCTGGACACACGATGCGCAGGTGCCAGGGCCAGATTTTCCAGAACCAGGTGCCCGTGATCTCGGGAGAGCCCTTTCGCAGCTCGTCCAGGAGCGAGTTGCGATGCCAGATCCAGCCAACGTAGATACAGAATACGAAGCCTAGCAGGGGCTGGCTGTAGCGGGTTGTGAGCGTGATGACGAAACCGAAAAGGGTGGAGAAATTGAACAGGATCAGCAGGCTGACTCCTGTAATTGCCGCGCCGATGAGCACAACGGCCCGGTGGCGGCCCACTCCGTGGCGTTCGATCGTGTAGGCAACCGGTACCTCGAGCATGGAAATCGACGACGTGAGCGCGGCGATGCTCATCAGGAAGAAGAAAAGAAAGGAGATGAAGTTGCCGGCCGCACCCATGGTGAGAAACAGTTCGGGCAACACGGTGAAGATGAGTGTGTCCTCGGAGAGCAGGCTGCCATCGGCGGCAAAAATCGTAACCCCGCTGTTCAGGGCTACGTACATGGCCGGCAGAACGAGAAAGCCGGCAAGCACGGCGATGCCGATATCGACTGCCGTTACCAGTCCCCCTGCGAGGGGCAGGTTCTCGTCCTCGCGGATGTAGGAACCGTAGATCAGCATGGTTCCAACGCCCAGGGACAGGGAGAAGAACGCGGAGCCCAGGGCGTTGATGATCAATTCCGGTGACAGCGCCGATGCGAAGTCGGGCTGAAGGTAGACACGCAACCCCTCGCTGGCGCCGTCGAGGGTAAGCACATAGACAACGAGGGCTATCAGAGTGATCAGCAGCAGCGGCATCAGCCGACTCGACCAGCGCTCGATGCCATCGCGCACCCCGGCCGAAATGATTGCAATGGTCAGGCCCATGAAAACGAGCATGAAGAGCGTGTTGCGCGAGGCTCCGAAGGCCGTGAGCCAGTCCTCCGCCGCGTCGAGACCGACGATTGCGAGCAGCGACCCCATGCAGTGGGCGAGCATCCATCCGGCAACGATCACGTAGAAGCTGAGAATCAGACTGGCGACTACAAGTCCCGCAAAGCCCGCGCTGCGCCCGAGCTGGGCGGCGATGGGGTTTTCACTGACGCCGCCAAGGGCGGTGACCGCATTGGCCCGCGCGTGGCGCCCGAGGATGATCTCGGCCATGAGCGCGGGGTAGGCGAGCACGAAGGCGAGCACGAGGTAGACGATCAGGAACGCGGCGCCGCCATTGCTCGCAGCCTGCGTAGGAAATCCCCAGATGTTGCCGAGGCCAACAGCGCTCCCCGCGGCGGCCATAATGAACCCGAAGCGGGATGAAAATTCGCCGCGCGCTGAAGCCATGGAATCTGCTGGAAGCTTGCTGATCGATGCGCGAGTGTAGCACGCAGGCTCCCTCAAACTATGCAGCTCCAACCGGGGGCCGAGCGCTGACGCAGGTCCCGCCACCAGCGGCGGACGGCCTGCGTGCTAGACTTTCGGACTCCGCGCCCGGGTGGTGAAATTGGTAGACACAGGAGACTTAAAATCTCCCGATCATTGCGATCGTGCCGGTTCGATCCCGGCTCCGGGCACCAGAGATCTCCAATTTTTATAGACTCAGGCGCCGGTACAGATTTCTACGGCTTCCCTGAACAATCCGAATAAACAGCCGTGCACATTTGCTGCTGCTGCGCATCCTCGCGCACCGTTTCTGCGTCAGGCCGGCGTTTCCACTTCGTCGTCCGGATCCACTTCTTCGCGAACCTGCGCATAGCTGATCAGGGCGAAGAGTACGGAGCCTCCGATCACATTTCCCAGCAGCGCCGGCACGAGGAAATTCACCAGTGCCTGCAGCGCTGATGCTCCACCGCTGAGGAGCAGGAAAAACGCGCTCACGGCACCGGCAATCACGTGAGCAAAATGGCCAATGCCGACGAGCCAGGTAAAGAATACAACCAGGGCGAGGCGGCTCTGGGGTACCGATGGCATCGTCCACACGAGTGCGGCTATGAGCCACCCGGCGACGATGGCCGCCAGGAAGGTTGCAAGGCTCGAACGCTCCACGTAGGCGAGACTGATGTGCTCGACCGCATCTGCATGGCTCTCCGGCAACAGTGGCGTCAGGGCAAAGAGTGCGGCGACAAGCGCTGCACCGACCAGGTTTGCACTCAGAACAATTCCCCACAGCCGCAGCATTCTTGCGAGGTATTCGCCGGTGCGGTGATTGATCACGGGCAGCAGGGCCGTGATCGTATTCTCCGTAAAGAGCTGCTGGCGACCGAGCACAACGATCGCAAAGCCGGCCGAGTATCCAAACGCGACGATGATGTCCGCCCAGGGTTCGGCCGGCAGTGCGGCCGCGAGGATCCCCGAAGCGAGGGGCGACAGGCCCATCGAAAGGCCCGCTGCCAGGCCCGACCACCAGAGAGCCGTAAAGCCACGCCTGAGTTCGTGCTCGCCTTCGCTGCGCACGATCTCGTGGACGAGGGCCGGCGAAATCCGTAGCCGATCGCGTACCTGTCGCTTTTCTTCACTCTTGCTTGCCATCGATGTCTGTCACCTCTTGCCCGACTCCCGGTGGCGTGTGTCCGAGTCCGGAGTGTGTCTCATGACCAGGGGTACGCGCTTCGACGCACATCCTATCCAGGCCCTACGTTTGGCGGGCGCGCTTTCGGCCTCACCACCAGAAAGGGAAGGGTCGCGCGCCCACGGCGGCATGCCACATCGCTCGGCCACTCCCTTCCCTTGGTCAGACAGGCTTCGACCTAGGTCCGGTCAGCAACCAAATGACCAATCCGATCACCGGCAGCAGCAGGACAACGAGGGACCAGACCAGTTTCAGCGCGGGCTCTACACGGCTGCCAATCACATTGAGAATGGCCCAGACGTCTCCAGCGAGGACGAGCAGGCCAGCGAGTACGTTGATTTCCATTCCTGATTCTCCTTTAGCGAGCGACTCGACTCTTCGTTTACCAGCGGTTGCCGGAGGCCTCCGCGGGCGTATCCCGTCCGACGTATCAGGATGCTTCGACGTCGAACTCGTTGCGCACTTCACGGTCACCCGCTGCCAGCTCGGAGGCCGACGCCTGGTCGCCTTTGCTGGATGACTTGGCGGATGATGATGTCCCCTGATCTTGGTTGCCCGTGGTCGCTACGTCGGATTTCTCCGGGACCCCTGGCATAGATTCATGAGCCAACGCGCCGGGCGACGCCAGATGAGCGCCGACGAGCAAGCCGGTAGCAACAAGCGTTACGAATTTCTTTCGCGTGTTCATTGAAATGCCTTCTCCTTTGGTCAGAAATTTTCCTGGTACCGGCGTCCTGGTACCGGCGATAGACCCTGCAAGCTTTGAAGTGCGGCATCCGCGGTTGACGAGTCAGCACAACAGCGTGTGCGCAAGATACATACCAAATGGAGGAGGGCGGCGTATGACGCGCTACGGTTCTGATTGTTGCCCAGGAACTGTCTTTTTCTTGCAAGTACTGCAGTTGCATTGCACTTACTGCAGTGCGCTCGGCGGCAGGCTGGTCGCCTACCTGCAATCGCCCTTAGCAATAGCAGCTGGCAATATCAACGCCGACACCTGCTTCGATAACGGCTGCGGGTACTATTAGAGCATTTGACAGCGAAGATTTTCTCGACAATATTTGGACACAGCCCCTGCGCGGTCCGACCGTGCGAGCCTCTTGCGCTCCTGTCGCTGCTCCCACTGTTCCCGTGAGCGGGCCATCCGCAGCGCCGCCCCCGAAAAAAAAAGACGCAGCGGCGACCGCAAGATCAGAGGTACCTGTCTATGCGCGCACTCTCCTTCCGAAGCATGCTTTTTGTGAGCATTACGGGGCTCGCCGTTTCGATCATCGCGGTAACGGGCACGTTGAGTTACCGTCAGGCGACGCGGGAATTGACGGATCTGGGACGCAGCAGTGTCGAGGCGCTGTCTGAAACCGTGCTCCAGCTGGTTACGCTCCAGGATCGAAACACGCAGGAAAAGGTGAATTCGGATCTCGCTGTTTTCGCTGACGAAGTGCAGCAGAGTGGTGGGTTCTCGGTGCATGGCGACAGCTCGGAAGTCATGGAAATCACACACCAGGTCACCGGTGCGAAGCATCGTGTCGAAATCCCGGTGCTGATGCTCGGCGATGAGCCCGTAGTCGACAACTTCGAGCTTGTGGATTCTATTCAGCGCCGACTCGGGGGCACCGCGACTGTTTTCCAGGTACTTCCGGGTCGCCTCCTTCGCGTTTCAACGAACGTCAAGAAGCAGGACGGTTCCCGTGCCGTGGGGACGTTCATTCCGGATGACAGCCCGGTGTATCGGGCATTGATGGAGGGGCGGACATTCCGCGGGAAGGCGTTCGTCGTAGATTCGCTCTACCTGACCGCGTACCAGCCCATCAGCGATGATCGCGGCAGGATTGTGGCGGTGATTTACGTCGGTCGGAAAATGCTAGACCCGTTCCTCATCCAGGCGCTGACCGCAGTTCATATCGGCGAGCGAGGATATGTGTTTGCCTTCGATGACGATGGACGTTTTGTCATCCACCCGCAGGCCGGTTTGCTGGGGCGGGACATCGACGACATGGCCTTCGGCCCTGCCCTTCGTGAGGCGGGTACGGGTCTCGCTGAGTATGTGTTTGACGGAGAGCCGAAAGCGTCCTACCTGACGAGGTACGATCCCTGGGCGCTGACTTTCGGGTTCGGCTTGAGCCATGCCGAAATGGTGAGCGGCGCGGACGTCCGCATCGCCAACAGCTCGCTACTTCTGGGGGTTCTGGCGCTTGTCGCAGCGCTAGCGATCGCATTATTGATCATGCGTTTCGTCTTCCGTCGCCTCGGCGGGACCCCTGAGGCTCTCATAGCCTCGGCGACAAAGCTCGCAAGCGGCGACCTCACGTCGGATATTGCGCTGCAAAGCGGTGATGATGGCAGCCTGGCATCGGCTCTGCATGCGATGACACTCCAGGTGCGAAAAGTCGTGACGGAGGTCGGCGACAACGCCCAGGGCGTGGCGTCCGGGTCAACGCAGGTCAGTGCCACGGCTCAATCTCTAAGCCAGGGCGCTACAGAGCAGGCATCGGTGGTTGAACAGACCAAGCAGCAGATGGATGCCCTCATCGATAGCGTACAGGGCAGCGTCGCGAGCGCCGAAGACACCAAGAGCGCAGCAATGAGCGCGGCTGAAGAGGCCAGGGCAGGCGGACAGATGGTGAGCGAGACCGTATCGGCCATGCAGGGCATAGCGCAGAAAATTGATCTCATCGAGGATATTGCCTACAAGACTAATCTGCTATCGCTGAACGCCGCGATTGAGGCCGCCCGTGCGGGAGAGCACGGAAAGAGCTTCAGCGTCGTTGCCGGTGAGATACGCAAGCTGGCCGAGTACAGTGCAACAACGGCCAAGGAGATGCGCGATCTGACTGGAGATAGCGTTCGGATTGCCAATGATGCCGGCGAGATGCTCGACACCCTCGTGCCCGTTATCGCAAATACCGCTGATCTCGTTGCTGGAATCGCGGAGAACGCTCGCAGTCAGGCCGCCAGTATTGAGCTGGGCGCTGCATCGGTGGAGGAGCTGAACGGCGTCACACAGCAGAACGCTGCGGCGTCCGAGGAGCTGGCGGCCACATCGGAAGAGCTGAACGCCCAGGCTCAGCGCCTTGTGGGCTCGGTGAGCTTCTTCCGACTTACTTAATCCCGGCGACAGCCCTCGATCCCCGCAGCAGGCTGCATCCTGAACAGCCGGACGGCGTTCAGTCCTTGCGCAACATCCGAATCTCACCATCCTTGCGAAAGGCCAGACAGTTTCGACCGTTGTTCTTCGCTACGTACATCGCGCGATCAACATCGCGCAGCAGTGCGTTGGCGCTCGCATCCGAGGCCGTTCTTTCGAGGGCACCCAGGCTCGAGGTCACCTTTACGTAGCCGCCCTGAACGGATATCTCCTCGTTGCCGATCCGCTTCCTAAGGCGCTCGGCTGCTACCAGCATGTCGCGGATCCCATAACCGAGGCAGACAATCAGGAACTCTTCGCCGCCAAGCCTGCACACGATGTCTTCGCTGCGAACGATGCCCTGCAGAATGTTGGCAACACGCCGGAGCGCCTCGTCGCCCGCTGCATGACCGTATTCGTCATTGATGCGCTTGAAGTGATCTATATCCAGCATGGTCAGACAGAGGCTCAGGCCCTGTCGTTCGCTCATGCCCCAGGCACGATCCAGCGCCTGCAGGCCGGCGCGGCGATTCGGCAGGCCCGTCAGCTGGTCAGTCAGAGACAGGCGCTCAAAACGGTTCTGGCTGATCGAAAGATCACTCGCAAGGCGGCGCAGCCTGGCGCGATCACGATGCCAGCCTTCCTGCAGGTCAAGATGGCGGTGCACGGGGGACAGGTGCGCGACGAGATCGTTCTGCCGTAAGTTTGCGCTCGTTACAGAGTCTGCCCCGCTGGCCAGAAAATGCGCCGTTTGCGCAGTCTCGGTGGCGTCTCCAATTACCATGATGTACACCGCGGCGCCCCATTCCGTGGATCGCATCAGGTTACAAAGCCGGGAAGTGCTATCGGGATTGCCCCTTGGGCCCAATACGATCAGCTGTGGCTGGAAGCTTACTGCGACCGATAGCACGCTGTCGGGATCGGCGCAGGTGCGCGCATCGAAACCGGCCTGCTCCAGTGCTGCGATCAGCGGAGATATCTCGACAGCATCGCCGAGCACAATGGCGCGACGGCAGCGCTGAACCTCATCGGACTCAAGGCTGCGCGGCGCTGTCTGCTGGTCGTGGGCGAGCCGTGGAAAGTCACCTTCTGGGATCGCGGGCAGGTTGAGTACGGAAGACCAGTCGCGCCATTCCGCTATGCAGTCATCGAAGAGGCCCTGAAGCCTTCCGTCGCTGAAATTCAGGGTGCGCAGCAGCGAAACCGGCAAGGGCAGCGGTATCCTGGTGCTGTCTGCGTCACCGATCGCGCTGTCGCTCAACAGGTAGGCCAGATGAATCAAAAGCGCGATCTTCAGCGATCGACTCCCCGCTGCGAATCCAGCGGCAAGGGGCGCCTCGTGATGCCGGGCTGGTTCGGCCAGTGCGTCGGGGACGCGATAGTCGGTCATCAGCTCGTAGGATAGCTCGCAGTGATTGCATCCGAAGCGTGTACTGGTCTTCTCGGCCAGGGAGCGGCCGTCGTCGAGCTGAAGCAGATAGCCGAACTCGCTCGGATAAATCGTCGCCAGAGCGAGCTCGCCCACGCGTGCCAGCAACCCACAGGCGAATAATTCCTCTGGAGCGGTTACCGAGGTTTCAGCAGCCAGCCGTCGGCACAGTACCGCCATGAGCAGACTTCGGGACCAGAATCGCTGGTAGTCGAAGGCGGAGCAGTGCCCGTCCTGAGAGTTTTCGATCAGGGAGAACGACACCGCGATCTGGCCGACGGTTCGCAGTCCGACCCGGACAATCGCTTCCGGTATGGCGACCACCGTTCGTGTTCCATGCAGTGCGCTGTTTGCGAGCTTGAGGAGACGGCCCGTCAGCGCCGGGTCGGCCTGGATCAACCGTGAAAGCTGATCGACGGTAGTATCGTCCTTGTTCCAGAGATCCATGATCGCGAGCGCGACGCCGCTCGGACTCGGGAGCTTCCCGGCTTCGTTGTCGAGCAGGATGCGGGGGGAGGTCACTGCCCGGAGACGTCGCGTTCATTCTCGTTCATGCGAAAAGTCTAGCAGCTGATCTCTTCTTCTGTTCCCCGGCTTGACCTCGACGATGCCACTTTGCTGTCAAAGGCTGCATACTCCTTGCCTCCAACTTCTGAGCCGGCGTCCACCTTTTGATTGCTGACCCCGTTCTACCCGTTGCCCCCACACCCATTCACCTGATTCTCGGCTCCGGTGGCGCCCGCGGCCTTGCCCACATCGGTGTGATCAAGGTGCTGCACGAGCGCGCTTATCGCATTGAGTCGATCACCGGCTGTTCCATGGGTGCGCTCGTGGGCGCGCTTTACGCCACGCGACACCTCGAGGCCTACGAAGAGTGGGTGTGTCAGCTCACGCGTCGCGACGTGCTGCGATTCCTCGACCTGTCGCTGCTCGGTCGGGCGGGTATGGTCAAGGGCGACAGACTTATGGAGCAGCTATCGTCCTGGCTGGCCGGTGTGGACATGGAGGAGCTTCGCCTGCCGCTGACCGTCGTAGCTGCCGACATCGTGGCGCGCAAGGAGGTCTGGATAACCCGTGGCGATCTGCTTGAAGCGGTGCGCGCGTCGATCGCCGTTCCTGGCGTATTCACGCCGCTCCTGAAAAGCGGCCGTATCCTTGTCGATGGCGGCATTCTCAATCCACTTCCGGTGCCGCCGGCGCGCATGGATAACAGCGCCCTGAATCTGGCGGTGAGCGTCAGCGGCCGCGATATGACCGATCCTCTGGGCGAGCACGAACGACGATCACAGCCGGTGAGCGGATTAGCTCACGCGGCCGGGGACGGCGCAGTGGATGCGCCCACGAGCAATGAGGATTCCTCAAGGCACCAGCGTATCGAGGGCTTTCTCGACAGCCTGCAGCATTTTTTCGGCCGTGACCGGGTCTCCGTTGAGGAATCGGCAATCGCAGCGTCACGAAGCGGCCGCCCTGGCGAGAAGGAGGCTGCTCGACCGGCGCTGACCGACGTCATGCTGGGCATGTTCGCGACGATGCAGGACATCATTGCCCGCCATCAGCTTGCCGGAAATCCACCGGACATCCTGATTGATATACCCAGAAACATTTGCCAGTCTCACGAGTTCTACCGTGCCCGCGAGGTCATTGACGCAGGCGAGTACTGGGCCCGACGCGCGCTTGATGAGCAGCGCATTCGTGACGAACGCGGCCTGCGCGGGCCGGGCAGCTGAGGAAACGACCGATGCGAGAGGCGCTGGCGACGATGCTGCGCATGCAGGACCGGATCAACACGCAGGTGCATCCTGAGTGGATCGCGCAGGAATTTGCCTGGCACCGCGCGATCTGGGTGGAGTGCGCCGAACTGGTCGATCACTACGGCTACAAGTGGTGGAAGCGCCAGGAACACGATATCGCCCAGGTGCAGCTGGAGGTGGTCGATATCTGGCACTTTGGTCTGTCCGCCTTGTTTACGGCAGATTCGAACATCGAGGCACTGGCGCAGCAGACTGCGTCCTGCTGGCCGCAGCACATAGAGGCAACGGGGGTTCTCGAGGCCGCCGAGCGCCTCGCGGCGATCGCGGCGGGAGAGCGGCGCTTTTCCATCGCGGCCTTCGCTGCGCTGCTGGCTGCGGCCGACATGGGCTTTGGGGAACTGTACCGTCAGTACCTTGGCAAGAACGTGCTCAACCGCTTCCGTCAGGATCACGGCTACAAGGACGGCAGCTATCGCAAGCAGTGGGCCGGACGCGAGGATAACGAGCATCTCGCCGAACTGCTGGCCGAACTGCTGGCCGATCCGGTCGCAGGTCCACTCGATGATCACGCGGACATGCGCACCGATGCCGAAGCGCGTCTGTACGAAGCGCTGTCGCAGCGCTACGCCGGTGTCGCGTGAGTCCGTGCCCGATCAGCCTTAATCTGCTGCATCCCGCGCATGATCCTGTGAGCCGAACCTGAGGTGGCTGGCGCAGCGGAGCAGGAGCAAGCGGGTGCCACGCTCTCGACGTCGGCGCTGGCCAAGCGCCTCAAACTCCCCATCCAGCAGCTTTTTGTCACGCTTCGCGACTATGGCTGGATCAGCCGCGAGGGCGAGAGCTGGCAGCTCACGGGCAAGGGCGAACTCCACGGCGGTCGCTATCAGACGAGTCAACGCTATGGGCGCTATATCGTCTGGCCCGAGACGCTGGTGCAGCACCCGCTCATCGTCGCGATCGAAAGCAACCAGCGCATTTACCCTGGCGGTCTGTGCCGTTACTACCCGCATCTCAGTGCGGCGCAGATCAGCCGCAGCCTGACCGAGCTCGGCCTGCAGCGGCAGGACGCCTCGGGGATTCGGCTGACGCCGCTCGGAGAGCGCTTCGGCGGTCGCCAGGACTTCGATGAAGAGCATGCTCTGGCCATCGTCAGCTGGCCCCACGACATCATCGATAACCCCGTGCTGCATCGCGAGCTGACCCGTCTGGTCGGACCGGGCAGGGAGAAGCCTACGCCGGCCGCTCCGGCGCCCGAGGGCAGTGCGGCGCCCGCCGACGATCTGTTCGCCGAGCTGGAGACCTCGCCGGCGGAGCCCGGGGAGCGTCACGGTCTCGATGGCCACCGCGTGCGCAGTCTGCTGCAGCTGCGCGTGTGCGACTGGCTGTACGAGGCGCAGCTCGCGCACGCGCACGAACGCCGTCTCCCCGTCGAGGAAACACTCAGCGTGGACTTCTACGTGCCGTCGGCGGGCCTGTACATCGAGTGCTGGGAGAATGAGCTCGCCACCGCCGAGCTGAGCCGGCGCCTGCGCACGCGCGAGGTCTGCCGCGAATTGGGGCTGAGCTACGTCGAGGTTGCCGCCGTCGACATCGAGCGTATCGATGCGGTGCTCGCTGCGGCGCTGCGTGCCGCCAGGGTCTAGCCCCTGCGCGCTTTCAGAACCACCCCGCACTCGAGGTGCGGCGTGTAGGGAAACTGGTCGAAGTAGGCCAGTGCCGCGACGGCGTGGCTCGCGCTCAGCGCATCGAGGTTCTCGACCAGCGTCTCCGGGTTACAGGAGATGTACAGAATCGTGTCGAATTCGCGGACGCAGGACAGCGTCGCTGCATCCAGTCCCGCGCGTGGCGGATCCACGAACACGTTGCGCAGGTCGTAGGTATCGAGGGCCGCGGGGAGTTCGCGCAGGCGCCGGAATTCGCGCTCTCCGGCAAGGGCGGCGCTGACCTCTTCGGCGCTGAGGCGAACCACGGATACGTTGGCGACCCCGTTCAGCTCGATGTTCTCGCGCGCCGCGCGCGTGCCGATCTTTGACAGTTCCGTGGCAATGACCCGGTCGAAGCGCTCGGCCAGCGGCAGCGTGAAATTGCCGTTACCGCAGTACAGCTCGAGCAGGTCTCCGTCCAGCGGTGCAGCCTGGCGCTGGACCCAGGCCAGCATCTGCTCGTTGACGGGGGCGTTTGGCTGCACGAAGGACTGCTCGTACTGACGGTACTCGTATTCGCGTTCACCGACCCGAAAGCGTTCGCCGATGTAGTCCTTCTCGAGCACGAGCTTCTGCTTCCGGCTGCGGCCGATGAGATGGATCTCGAGCGCCTCGGCAAGCTGGCGCGCCTTCTGCTCCCAAACCTCGTCGAGCGGTCGGTGGTAGATCAGTGTGACCAGCGTTTCGCCCTGCCGCGATGCGAGGAATTCGGCCTGGAAGAGCTTGCGTCGCAGTTCTGCATCGCCACGGAGACTTTCGCGAAGGCGCGGCATCAACCGGCGGATCGGGGTGAGGGCTGGAGCGAAGTCGCGGACTGCGACCGGTTGGCGCGGGTTCGTGCTGTCGAACATCACGTAGTCGAGCTCGTCACCGTCGTGCCAGATGCGGAACTCGGCGCGGACGCGGTAGGAGTCGGGCGGCGACTTGAAACGCTCGGCGGGCGGTGGCGCGAAGCGGAGAAGGCGCTCGTGTACAGCGGCGCACTTGGCAGCGAACAGCGCCTCGTACTGTTCCGGCTGTGTTTCCCAGGGGCGCATCAGAGGCAGTTGGCCGGCTTGGGCAGGCCGGCGATCCTGCTGCCGATCTTTGCCGGAGAACCCGGGAACAGGCGCAGTAAATAAATGCTTTTGGCCTTGTCGTCGCCGAGGCGCAGGCGAACGTACTTCACCAGCGCGCGCATCGCTGGAGAGGAGTCATAGTCGTGCCAGTAGTCGCGGAGCAGAAAGAGGATTTCCCAGTGCGCGTCCTCGAGTTCGATGCCTTCTCGCCGGGCAAGCGCGCGAGCCACGTCCTCGTTCCAGTCATCGACCTCGCAGAGAAAGCCTTCCTCGGTCAGCTCGGGCAGGGTTTCGCTCATGCTCAGTACCAGGCGACCTGGCTGCGCATCCTCAGGGCAAGCTCGAGCCAGCCTGCGTAGTCGACTCGCGCAATGCGCGCATCGGTATCATTGACGCCGTAGAGCTCCAGGTCCTCGCTCAGGGCGAAAACGGTCGCCGGGGCGTCGACGAGCGCGTCGCTGCGCGGATGACCCGGGCGGGCGAGGGCTACGGCCGGCCCCGTCAGCAGCACGCAGTCACCGGCCTCGAGCGAGGCGCGCAGATCATCGAAAGCCGTTGCGTTGATGTCGGCGCTGTAGCAGTGCAGGCGCATGCTCAGAAAGAGAGTACCGCCGAGGCTTCGCTCAGCAGTCTTCGCAAGAGCGCGGAGTCGGCGCGCGCCGCGTACGCGGGAAGCTCCAGATCCGCCAGCCCGTGCCGTTCCAGACTGGCCGCGCAGACCCATAGCGTGTCGATATCGTAGAGCGGCAGCGAGTCGAGCACTTTACGCAGCGATGGCGTGCCGTGTGACGAGTTCGCCTGTCGGGGTGGCAATGCCAGCACCCCGGGGCCGCTCAGCAGAACGGCAGGGGGCTGACCGAAGGCCGCGAAGGCAAGGGCAGCGTCGAGTCCGGCGCGCGCGCGCGTACCGGCGTAGGGGGCAGCGGCAATACGGACCAGCGTTTCCTGCGAAGGCATGGTGCGGCGTGGCTCGACGCGGTGCGGATCAGTCAGCGAAGGTCAGGAAGCGATCGCTATCGCCCCGGGCCATCACCAGGTCGCCGAGGCCGCTGAGTGCGAAACCATCGAGTATGTTGTCCGCTCGTCTGCCGTCGGCGACACCGAAGCGCGCGGCGGAGGCGCTGCATACGGCAAGATCGGCGTCCCCATCACGGGCGATGCCCTGCCAGGCAGATCGCAGATCTTCCTCGGCCTGTGCCGACTCGCAGTCCTTGAGCGCCGTGAGAACACCGCGATCCTGAAAAAACACGCAGGCCAGCTCGTGGCCGCCATCGATCACGGCGCGGGCAAAGCGCAGGGCGTGACGGTTGGCGCAGCCGAAATCGGGTGCACTGAGGACGAGAAGCGTGAAACGCATGGGCGCGGAGTATAAACAAGGCGCAGCGTTCAGGGCAGTTCAAAAAAAAGCCCCGGCACGGGCCGGGGCTTCTCAAGCTGATCCGCGTACCGCTTCAGTCGTCGCCGGACAGCGCCGTGAGGAGGCTGAGCAGATGCACGAAGAGGTTGTAGATGTTGAGGTAGAGACCGACCGTAGCGCGGATGTAGTTGGTCTCGCCGCCGTTGATGATGCGGCTGGTGTCAAACAGGATCAGCCCGGACATGATGAACACGACGGCTGCGGAGATGGTCAGCGACAGCGCCGGGATCGCGAGAAAGATGTTGGCGATCATGGCAACCAGGGCCACGATCAGGCCGACCATCAGGAAGCCTCCGAGGAATGAGAAGTCCCTGCGCGTCGTGAGCGCGTACGCGGACAGGCCGAAAAACACCACTGCGGTTCCGGCGAGCGCCTGCAGGACCAGCGCCGGGCCACCGGGCATGGCCAGATAGAAGGACAGCATCGGGCCGAGAGCTGCGCCCATAACCCCGGTGAAGGCGAATATGGCGATCAGGCCCTTGCTGCTGTCGGCCGTACGATTGACCACGAAGAGCAGGCCGAATCCGACCAGCGTCAGCACCAGCGCCGCACCCTGGGGGATGCCGACAGCCATTGAAATGCCCGCACACAACGCGCTGAAGAGCAGCGTCATGCCCAGCAGCATGTAGGTGTTGCGCAGAACCTTGTTGGTGCTGACTACGGCGTCCATCGCCGTATCGACGTCATACACTCTAGGATTTGCCATTCGTTATCACCTCAAATGTATAGGTTTAACATCAAGTTATGCCAGAAACCTTGCTCAAGGTTTCAGCTTTGGTGCAACCCGCTCGGTGTATCGCCAGCGTGTGCACACTGCTTGATACGAGCGGAAGATCCATACCGGAGCACCGCTGATGTTAAGACCCGCAGATGCTCCAGACGTTCCATCGTCCGTCGGGAGTATACCCGCCTGCCATCGGCGCAACAAAACACTGCACGGGCCACGCCTAACGCAGTTGCAGCGCCACGAGCAGGAGCAGCATCGCCACAAAGGCCAGCAGCAGTAGCGTAGGCAGGATCAGGTTCTGAGCTTCCCCATCCATGGGGTCAATGGCGCGCCTGAGCGCTTGAGGCGACAGGAGAAGGGCGATTCCGACCGTTGCCATGGCGCCGATCACGTTCCACCACAGCCAGGAAATCTGCGGCAGTAACTGCCAGGTGAGAAGGTTCGTCGCGAAACCCATTGTGAAGGCGAGCAGTACGCGCCCCTCGTCTGTGCCTCGCAGAAAGATCGCTATCAGGAATAGTCCGAGAAGCGGGCCGTTGAACAGCGAACCGACCTTGTTGATCGCCTCGAGAATCGTGTCGGCAATCAGCTCCACACTGAAAGAGAAGGCGATGGCGAACAGGCCCCAGCCGAGCGTCACGACTTTTGAGCAGAGGAAGCGCTGGCGGTCCGAGTTACCACCCCAGCGGGCTGAGAAGTCCTCCATAGTGCTCGCCGAGAGACTGTTGAGGGCCGAGTCGATCGACGACATCGCGGCCGCAAACAGTCCCACGATCGCCAGACCGGCGAGTCCGGCGGGGAAGCGCTCCTGCACGTAGTGCGGGAAAACGAGATTGATATTGGGTTCGCCGCCCGCTGTCAGCGGCAGGCTCTCGAGGAACCCCGACTGCTGCGCTGCGTAGGCTGCCAGGCCCAGGCCGAGCGTGCAGTAGGCCAGCACCAGGGGAAAACGCAGCAGGCCGTTGAGCAGCAGGATGTGGCGCAGCGCTTTCCCGTCGTGGGCGGCGAGCAGGCGCTGCGCCTGGCTTTGATCGAAGCCGTAGTAGGCGACATACAGAAACACGCCACCGAAGAGCATCGGCCAGAAGCCGAAGTCACTGCGTCCGCTCAGACCCCAGTCATCGAGCAGGGGGCGAGATCGCAGCGCAAGCGTCCCTGCCTCAGCTCCCGGCGAATCGTTGAGCAGGGGGGCAAGCAGGGGGCTGAGCTGAAACAGCGCGATCGCCACGGCAGCAACAAGCAGGACCATCTGGATAGCGTCGGAGATCACCACGGCGCGCATGCCGCCGAGTACGTCGTAGGCCACGGTCACGCCCATCAACAGCAGCACGGCGGTGAGGTAGGACGTTCCGGTGATCAGGGCGAGTACCGATGCCACGCCGTAGACGGTGATTCCCGTGGCGACCCCGCGAAAAAACAGAAAGCAGCCGCTGGCGACCAGGCGAGACCGGCGTCCGAGGCGGTCTTCGAGGAAGGCATACACGGAAATTGGCCGCGAGCGGTGGATCGCAGGAAAGATCAGCATCAGCGCCAGCATGGCGAGAGGAACCGCCAGTTCGTACTGCAGCCACAGCAGTCCGCCACCCAAAGCGAATCCTACAAAAGCCGGTGCGCCGAGCAGGCTGTTGGTCGAGCACTGCGTTGCCAGGATGGAGACTGCCAGCGCCGGCGCCGGGAGCTGACCGCCGGCGAGGAAATAGTCTCGCGGTGAGCCCTGCCGCCGTCCCAGCCACGCCGCAAGCGCGAGCATGGCCAGCAGGTAGACGCCGACGACGGCCCAGTCGAGAGGCGTCAAAGGGGTGTCCGCTTCGCTGTGCGGCCCGGCGCGTGCATCGCCTCGCCGCGGGCTGCGGGCCAGCGGATCGGCGTGTTCACGGCCGTTTGCCCTCGATCCAGTCGAGAATCCAGGCGACGGCGGGGCCGCGCTCCGACGCCAGCACGAGGCGCGCTTCGCTGCGGTAGGGCGTGCTTTCCAGGTCGTTGAGGAACATCAGGTAAACCGCGCCCTCGCTGAACTCCACCGCGCAGGGTTCGCTGCGGTCGAAGCGCAGGGTGGGTGGCACGGCACCCTTGAGCGAGGGCTGATAGACGAACAGATGCGCTTCTTCGGTCTCGTCCTCGCCGGCGAGGACGCCCAGTCGCTCCACTCGGTCGACGCGAGCCAGGAAGACATAGTCGTTGAGTTCGAGGAGATGGTCGAGATCGGCCGTACCTTCCTCCGACGATGCTTCGCTGCATCCCTGGGACAGGGCAAGCGACGACGACAGGAGCAGGACGCAGCAGCAAAAGGCCAGGAGGATAGTCAGGCACGGTTCTGCAGCCGTGCCGGGAAGGCGGTCGGCGCCAGGGGCGGCTCGGGCGTCGGGTTTCATGCAGTCTCTCCCTGGGAAGTATCCGCGATTGTGGCGAGCCGGGCTGTGCCGGCGAAACGCCAGAAGCTCTGCATGATAGGTGTCGACAGATGGCGCTGCAAAATGGGGCTTGTCCCACCCGGCAGCGCGGCGATCTAGCTAGCGCTACGCAATCGTGTTGCGGAATCGCGCAGCACGAAGCCGCAGAACAAGGCCTGGGAAAACGGCAGAAAACGGCAGCAGAAAGCTGGCGGCAACAAGTAAGCCGGCGCCAGTAACAAGAAGGCGTCACAAAAAAAAGGCGCCCTTTGGACGCCCCTTCCATAGTCTCGTATTGACTAGCCCCGTATTGACTAGCCCCGTATTGACTAGCCCCGTATTGACTAGCCCCGTATTGAATAGCGCCCAGTATCGATCGGTGCAGCCCTCCGTTAACTGGGGAGCTCACCTAGGCAGGCGCCGTACAGCGTTCGCTACCGTGGCATCTATGTGTGGCGGTGGGCCAGGGATTCGAACCCCGGGAGGGTTGCCCCTCAACGGTTTTCAAGACCGCCGCTTTCGACCACTCAGCCAGCCCACCGGATCCCGCTGCCGCGGGAAGGCGCGAAGTATACGTAGGCAGGGGCGCCATACGCAATTGCGAGATTGTGTAAGTGGCGGTGGGCCAGGGATTCGAACCCTGGGATCCCGCAAAGGATCAACGGTTTTCGAGACCGCTGCTTTCGACCGCTCAGCCAGCCCACCGAAAATTGTGCAGGGGCGCGGCGTTGCCGGCCCCTGTTGCTCCTGTCAGGCGCTTGCCTCTCCGGATTCGCGCGGTCCGCGCGGATCGTTGCTCGCGCGCGCCAGGTTTCTTTGCGGCGGCGGCACGGCCGGTGCGGGCGCCTCGCTGAACAGGGTCATGCGCGCCGTCTCGATGATCACCTCGCCGACAGGTGCCGGCGAGACGCGCGGGTCGTTGACGGCACGGCCCTCGCTCGTAAGCCCGCTTCCTTCGGCCTCGGTGGCTGCACTGACCGCCGTCCGAGCGTCGTCCCCGGAGGGGGGCATCGCTGCGGCCGGTGCCGCGTCGTGCGATGCGCTGGGCGTTTCGCTCATCGCTGCCGCCGCTTGAGTCGCATTGCCCTCGCTGTCGTCCAGGCTATCGGGCTGCGCCGGCTCCGGTGAGGCCATCAGCGCCTCGATAGTGCTACGCGGAGCGCCTTCGCTGTCGTCCGCGGCGACAGGCTCAGCGGCGGCTGTGTCTTCGGACTCTGCGGAAGTCTCAGGTGCCTGCGTCGGTGCTTCAGTGGAGTGAGAAGCTTCAGCGGGAACGGGGGGTTCACCGTCGTCCTCGGCGACCACGGTGCTCGACTCTCGCGTGTCAGCGTCGCCCGCAGCGCCAACGGCGGCAATGGGCGTGGCAAGCGTTGCAGCGGCAGCCGCTGCTACGGAGTCTTCCGCGCCGGAATCTTCGTTTGCCGCGTCAGAAGCGGGGCGACGGCGGCGACGCGGACCACGGCGACGCTGGTCGCTCGGGCGGCGGCGCGGGCGAGGGTTGTCGCTGTCGTTGTCGTCATCTCTATCGTCATCTTTGTCGTCATTTTGGTCGCTATCGGAGTCGTCGGAGGCCGCTTCATTGAGTGCTTCCTCCTCTCCATCTTCGTCCTCGGCGGCGTCTTCCACGACCAGTCCGTCCTCCGTAGCGCTGGTAGTGCGCCTGCCGCCGCGCGGCCTTCTGCGGCGACGGCGCCGCCCGCCGTCGCGGTTGTCACCGCCTTCGGAATCACTATCGGAGCTGTTGTTCGAATCCGTATTGTCGGTCTCGCCGTCGCTGTCATCATCGACGCTGTGCGCATGCGCATCGGCCTGGACATTGTCGCCCTCTGCTGCGCTGTTGGCCGTTTGTGCGCCACGATTGCGGTTGCGCCCGCCGCGGCGGCGACGGCGCTTCGGCTTCTCGCCACTGTCGTCTTCCGTCTGCGATTCCTCGGCGCGCTTCGAGGGCTCTTCGGCGGCCTTCCCGGCCGGCACCTCGCTGCGCGGAGTAGTCGGTGCCGGCGGCTGCGGCGGACCGAAGAAGCTGACCCACAACCTCTGGGCAAGGCCAGGCTTGGCGTCGGCGGCGGGCGCGTCCTGCGTCGGCGCGGCTTCGCTGTGTGCTGCCTTGGCTGTATCCTCCTGTGCGGGCTCGGCCACCCGCTGTGGTGCGGGTTGCGTCGGCGTGACGCCCGTTACGAGGGCGGTGGGCTGCGCCGCGGCGGGGCTGTGCGCGTCCGAGATGCTGTCTGTGTCGGGCACGGCGATCTCGACCTTGTAGCTGGTCTCGCGGTCGCCGTCGATCTCGTCGTCGCGCAGGCGCTGTACCTCGAAGTGTGGCGTTTCGAGGTTCGGATTGGGAATCACAAGCACGCGGACCCGGGAAACGGTTTCGATCTCACCCAGCGTGTTGCGCTTTTCGTTCAGCAGATAGGCGGCAACGTCGACGGGCACGATGGCGCGAACCTCGGCGCTGCGCTCTTTTATCGCTTCTTCCTCGATCAGGCGAAGAATCGACAGCGACAGCGATTTAGTGTCGCGGATCGTTCCCTGGCCGGCGCAGCGCGGACAGACGATGGCCGTGGTCTCGCCGAGCGACGGCCGCAGGCGCTGGCGCGACATCTCGAGCAGACCGAAGCGGGAAATCCGGCCGATCTGGACGCGCGCACGATCGACCTCGAGTGCCGCGCGCATGCGATTTTCGACCGCGCGCTGGTTCTTGGCCGCGAGCATATCGATGAAGTCGATCACGATCAGGCCACCGATGTCGCGCAGGCGCAGCTGCCGGGCAATCTCGTCGGCGGCTTCGAGGTTGGTCTGCAGCGCCGTGTCCTCGATGTTCGAGCCCTTGGTGGCGCGCGCCGAGTTGATGTCGATGGAGACCAGCGCCTCGGTCGGATCGATCACCAGCGATCCGCCGGAGGGGAGGCGAACCTCGCGCTGGAATGCCGTTTCGATCTGGCTTTCAATCTGGAAACGGTTGAAGAGGGGAATACTGTCTTCGTAAAGGCGGATCCGCTGCTGGTACTTGGGCATGACCATGCTGACGAAGTCCATGGCCTGGCGATGCGCTTCGGGCGAGTCGATGAGCACCTGGTCGACGTCGTCACGCAGGTAGTCGCGAACGGCGCGGATGATTACGTTGCTTTCCTGATACAGCAGCACCGGAGAGCGGTTTTCCTCGCCGGCCTTGCTGATCGCCTCCCAGAGCGCGAGCAGGTAGCTGAGGTCCCACTGCAGTTCTTCCGGCGAGCGACCGACGCCCGCGGTGCGGATGATCACGCCCATGCCATCGGGTATTTCGAGGCTGCTCAGGGCTTCGCGCAGCTCGGCGCGGTCGTCGCCCTCGATACGGCGGGAGATGCCGCCGGCTCGCGGATTGTTCGGCATCAGCACCATGTATCGGCCGGCGAGGCTGACAAAACTGGTGAGCGCCGCACCCTTGTTGCCCCGCTCCTCCTTGTCGACCTGCACAACGATGCGCGTGCCTTCCTTGATCACGTCCTTGATCGAGACGCGCCCGTCGCGGTCGCGGGCGTTGCTGGTGAAGTACTCGCGGGCGATTTCCTTCAGAGGAAGGAAACCGTGACGCTCGGCACCGAAATCGACGAAGGCGGCCTCAAGGCTCGGCTCGACGCGGGTGATCTTGCCGACGTAAATATTGGATTTTTTCTGCTGCCGCGTGCGGTTCTCGATATCGAGATCGTAAAGTCGCTGGCCGTCGACCAGCGCCACGCGGGTCTCTTCGGAGTGCGTGGCATTGATGAGCATTTTCTTCATTGCGTAAAGCCTCAACAGGCTCGATCGCAGTGACGTGATCGCCGGGAAAGGACCCGGTACCGGCGTCGGCACGAACTTCGCGCGGCCGCGGTGTTGCGGATGTCGCCCGTGTCAGTATCGCGACATGCCGTCCTTACATCAGGCGCACGGCGCCTGAGCGATTCGTCTTACTGCGATCGCCTGAAATCTGTGGGAGCTTCGGGTTCCGGTGTATGCGCGATCATCGAGTCGGACGCGGCGCGGGACGCTGCCTGCGTGGGTCGTGTTCCTTGCTGACTCGGTGATTGACTGGCGGCGCAGAGCCGGGATCGAGGGTGCTCCAAATGGTTTAGTGTCAGTTGATTGGTTGTTTGTCCGAAAAACGCTGTGTGACGCGTTGGATCGCCGGGAAAACGGTTCAGGAATTCGGCCGGGGCTGTCGGGACGATTCTCGCATTGAGCCACCGCAACCTGAGCGTGAAGCCAACGGCCATGTCGCCGGGCCCGGTGGTGCGCGTGCCGTCTGTATTGCCTAGACCGCCGAAACTGCCTTAACTAGAGCCAGTGCAACCGGGCTCTACTGGCGTCTCGACAAGCGTCTCGCCTTTCTGGCGCGCGGCCTGAACGCTGGTTTGCTCCTGGGATCCTTGGCGCCTTGCCAGTCCTGTATCAAAAAGCTCGTGTCAAAAGGCCTGCTTCATAAAAACGCAGCTCGAAGCTACGAATGGCCAAAGGTGCCGGTAAACATCGGGTTATCCGCGGATACACGGCGCCTGCCCGGTGTCCGGCGCAACGGCAGGACGGTTGACGAAGACGCATCAGGCGCGGTTGCGCAGGTGACGCCCCTTCCGGGCGAGCGCATACTAACACCTGACTGTTACACGGTAAATAAAAGGAATCAGTGGGCACTCGAGACAGGAACGGGAGCGCGGGAGCGCGAGCGACGCAGGGCGCTGCGGCAGCTCCAGCGCCGCGGCAGCTGGTAGTAGAGGATCGCGGCGACGGTCAGCGCCTCGACAATTACCTGCTGCGCGAGTGCCCCGGCGTCCCCAAAACCCGCCTCTACAAGGCGATTCGCAAAGGTGAGGTTCGCGTCAATAAGGGCAGGGCGCGCCCCGAGCGCCGTCTGGCGCAGGGCGACATTGTCCGCCTGCCGCCCTTCGTACAGAACACGAGGCCGGCATCTGTTGCCCCGCCGGACTGGCAGAGGCGGCTCGATGATTCCATCGTTCACGAGGACGACGACCTGCTCGTGGTGAACAAGCCTTCGGGGCTTGCGGTTCACGGCGGAAGCGGGCTGCAGTTCGGTCTCATCGAGACGTTGCGTTCGATGCGGCCGCAGGACCGGTTTCTCGAACTCGTCCACCGTCTCGATCGCGACACCTCGGGCTTACTTCTGGTGGCAAGGCGGCCCGCGGCGCTGCGCGCCCTGCACGCCCTGCTCCGTCAGGAGGGCGGCGTCGACAAGCGCTATCTGGCGCTGGTCGCCGGTCGCTGGCCGGCGCACCTTCGCAGCAGCGCGGCGCCGCTTCAGCGCGACCACCTGCAATCGGGCGAGCGCGTGGTTCGCGTGGCGCGCGAGGGACGGGAGTCGCTGACGGAGTTCCGCGTTCAGCGAAGTTCGCCCCGGCTCAGTCTGATCGAAGCACGCCCTGTGACCGGGCGGACGCATCAGATCCGTGTGCACTCAGCGCATCTCGGGCACCCTCTGCTTGGGGAACCCAAATACGGAGATGCGCGAAGCGAGGCAATCTCGGCGGAGCTTGGCTTGCGGCGCCTGTTCCTCCACGCGAAAAGCCTCTCGTTCCGCCTTGGAGATCGCAGCTATCGCTTCGAGGCGCCGCTCGACGCAGAGCTGGGCGGGGTGATCCAGCGCGCTTTCGCTGCCGTCGCCGCCGACTGAGGCCGACGCGAAAGTCGTCCCGGGACGGTTCCTGCCGCTTCATGCCCCTGCACCACCGCCGAGTGGATTGAGCCCCGCGCGGCGCAGCATCGTGGCTACCGTGATCAGGGGCAGGCCCTCGAGCGCCGTCGGGTCGTCGCTGCGCAGGCTGTCGAACAGCGCGATGCCGATGCCTTCCCAGCGAAAGCTGCCGGCGCAGTCGTAGGGCTCATCTATCTCGAGGTAACGGTCGATCTCCTCGCTCTCAAGGACACGAAGGCGCACTTCGGTCACGACGATGGCCTCGCCAACGACATCCGCAGCTCGCCGGAGGACCACCGCAGTATGAAACAGCATGCGTTTGCCCGAGCAGGCCAGTAGCTGTGCCCGGGCCCGCCCCGCGTCGCCGGGCTTGCCAAATACGAGGCCGTCGAGATCGGCGGTCTGATCGCTGGCCAGGACCAGCGCCTCGCTGTGGCGCTCGCTGATCGCCGCTGCCTTGGCGTGAGCAAGCCTCAGGGACAGGCTGCGCGCATTCTCTGAAGCCGTCGGCGTCTCGTCGACGTTCGGCGTCAGGCAGCGGAAGGGGATTTGAAGGCGAGCGAGAAGGCGCCTGCGGTAGGGAGAAGAAGAAGCGAGTACCAGGTCGTC
Organism: Halieaceae bacterium; assembly: GCA_036351355.1. GTDB lineage: Bacteria > Pseudomonadota > Gammaproteobacteria > Pseudomonadales > Halieaceae > Congregibacter. The sequence goes on along the minus strand of JAZBOX010000097.1, from coordinate 3,275 downwards.
GCTCGCGGTCACGGCGTTTTTCCTGCAAATCGGCTAACGCTCGGGATTGTAAAGATTTTTTTGACAAGGGGGAGGGGCGTGACTATAGTGCGCCGCCATGTCAGCGACCCCCCTGCCGCAAAGCGTTGTCGTGCGTAAGGCGGTGACGCGCGACGCGCGATACGAAGGCGTTCTCGGCAGCGAGCAGCTGCCGCAGTTTTCCAAGATTCTGGTCGGTCCCGATGCGGCGCACATTGTGCTGCAGTTCGGTCGTGACGAAGCAGGGAGACAGATCCTTACCGTACGCATGGAGGCGCGCGTTCGTCTTCAGTGCCAGCGCTGCCTCGGGTTCTTCGAGACTAGCCTGATCGGCGATAGCCGTCTTGCCCTGGTGCTGACCGATGAGCAGGCCCGGGCGCTGCCGCAAGACTACGAGCCCTGGCTGGTCGACGACGACATCGATTTGTGGTCCGTCGCCGGGGAAGAACTGGCGCTGGCAATGCCGCCGGTGGCATACCACCCGGCCGACGAGTGCGAGGCGCCGGCTCACAGTGCCGGTGCGCCGGAAGTGGAACCCGCGGCGACAGGCCCGGACGACAATCCATTTGGAGTGCTGTCAACACTGCTGGACGGTGGCGACACAAAGGAGTGAAAGTAAATGGCAGTTCAGCAGAACAAGAAGACCCGTTCACGTCGCGGCATGCGTCGTTCCCACGACGCGCTTGGCACGGCGACGCTGTCCGTTGATGCGACGACCGGCGAGAAGCACCGTCGCCATCACGTGACCGCCGACGGTTTCTATCGCGGCAAGAAAGTCGTCGATACAGGAAGCGACGACTGAGGTCGCAGCCGCCCGCCGGGACGCAGCCGTTGTTTCCGCGGGCACGACACCTTCAGGCGTGCGTCTGACGCCTTAGCTAACCGTACAGTCCACCAGTCACGGGGGAGTGACGTGCACGACGATCGGGGCCACCTGGCATTTCTGTTCCCTGGCCAGGGCAGTCAACACCGCGGAATGCTTGGCGAAGCCGCCGAAGCCTTTCCTGCCGTCAGACGCGTGTTCGAGCGCGCATCAGATGCCCTCGGATACGATCTCTGGGCTGTGATCTCTGTCGATGAAGGCGAGCAGCTCAATCTGACCGAATTCACGCAGCCGGCGCTCCTGACCGCGTCCTTCGCCCTGTGGACCGTCTGGACCGAGCAGGGCGGGGAGCGGCCCGCGGTCATGGCGGGCCACAGCCTCGGCGAGCTCTCTGCGTTCTGCTGCGCGGGCGCTATTGCCCTCGAGGACGCCGTGCGGCTGGTGCGTGAGCGCGGCCGCGCCATGCAGTCCGCCGTGCCCGTGGGCGAGGGGGCTATGGCCGCGATTCTCGGCCTTGATGATGAGCAGGTCATTGAAACCTGTGCCGCCCTGAGCGACGCCGACAGCGTGGTCGAGGCGGTGAATTTCAACGCTCCGGGCCAGGTGGTCATCGCCGGACACAGCGATCGCGTCGAGAAAGCGATCGAGGCGCTGCGCGAGGCCGGAGCGAAGCGGGCCATGCCCCTGCCGGTCAGCGCGCCTTTCCATACCAGCCTGATGCAGCCCGCTGCCGACCGGCTCGCCGAGGTTCTCGGCGCCATTGATTTGCAGACACCTTCCATACCCGTAGTGCACAACGTTCATGCGGCCGTTGAAGAAGACGTCGCCCGCATTCGCTCAATGCTCGTCCAACAGGTTGCGTCGCCGGTGCGCTGGACTCAGTGCATGGCGACAATCGGCAGCATGGGTGTCAGACGCGCCGTGGAGTGTGGCCCGGGTAAGGTGCTCGGCGGTCTGCTGCGCCGAATCGACCGTTCGCTCGAATGCCGCTACCTTGAGGCTCCAGAGGCCCTTTTCGCGGCGCTCGGCTGAGCGTCGACGGTCGAGGCTCATGAAGCTGCTTTTCGCACGTCTGGCGTTGGCCGCGCGATACTCCGATTTGACGACGCTACCGAGGAGCTGACTTTGGCGCAGGAAGATACAAAACAAGCCGGCCGTATCGCACTGGTCACGGGCGCGAGCCGCGGCATCGGTGCTTCGATAGCAGCAGCGCTTGCTGAGGCGGGCAGTCGCGTTGTGGGAACTGCGACCAGCGATGGCGGGGCAGCGCTCATCGACGAGCGCCTGTCGCCTCGCGGCGGTTGCGGTATGCGCCTTGACGTCAGCGATGCCGACAGCGTCAGCACAGTCCTCGATGCCATCAAGGAGCGCTACGGTGCGCCGGAAATACTGGTCAACAACGCCGGCATCACCCGCGACAATCTCCTGATGCGCATGAAAGACGACGAGTGGCAGGACGTTATCGATACGAACCTGAGCTCCCTCTATCGACTCAGCAAGGCTGTGCTGCGCGGCATGACCAAGGCACGCTGGGGGCGTATCGTCAACATCACCTCCGTTGTCGGCTCCATGGGCAATGCGGGACAGAGTAATTACGCGGCGACCAAGGCAGGCGCTGCGGGCTTCACCCGGGCGCTCGCGCGCGAGGTTGGCGCGAGAAATATCACGGTCAATGCCGTTGCTCCGGGCTTTATCGACACAGACATGACGCGCGCATTGAATGACGAGCAGCGTCAGCTGATGCTCCAGCAGATTCCGCTGGGCCGTCTCGGCGAGCCGGCGGAGATCGCGGCACTCGTCGCTTTTCTATGCAGTGATGCGGCGGGATACATCACCGGCGAGACGCTGCATGTCAACGGCGGCATGTATATGGTTTGAGGGCGCGTTGATCGTGCCCGATCGGAGAAAATCCGGTAAACTCCGCGCCAACCCAAGGGGTTGGTTTCACGTTGCAGATCCACGGTATAAATCAAGGAAACGCCATGAGCAGCATTGAGGAACGGGTTAAGAAAATCGTCGCCGAGCAACTGGGTGTAAAAGAAGAAGAAGTTCAGACGGAAGCCTCCTTCGTGGAGGATCTCGGTGCTGATTCCCTCGACACCGTCGAGCTGGTGATGGCGCTGGAGGAAGAGTTCGAAACGGAAATCCCCGATGAAGAGGCCGAGAAGATCACCACGGTCAAGCTCGCCATCGACTACATCAACGAGCACCTCGCCTGAGGGGGCTCTGCTGGACCGCGGCGCGATCGCGGTCCCCCTTCAATAACGTCTGCTCGTTATGTCGCTCTGCCGGCGTCCTGCCATTCCCCTGCGTCCGCAGCGTGCCTGCGGGCGGGGTGCTTCTTGGTCGCTGGCTCGCATTGCCCCGCGCCCGGTAGGCAGTCGCGCAGTGGTGTTCTCACAACACTGGAAGTGTGAGAAGCGCGAACAGCGCG
>JAZBOX010000096.1:0-35112 GCA_036351355.1 Halieaceae bacterium | reverse complement strand
GCGCTTGCCCTTACCGGTATCCTTGCTGATCGCTCTTCTCCACTACGGCGCCCGCGGCTCGGGCCTTCTAAAATAGCTCGGTCGTTAATGGCTCGGTCTTTCGAAAACAGCCCGAGCTTTCTGAAACAGCCTGAGCTTTCTGAAACAGCCTGAGCTTTCTGAAACAGACCGGACTTCCGGCAATCGCCCGGACCTTCTCAAACAGTCAGGGCTGTCTACATGGGTTCGGACTTACCGAAATGGGTTCGGACTTACCGAAATCGTCCGGCCGTTTCGAATTCTCAAACGCATTACACAGTGCCAGCGCAGCCGCCGGCAACGAAGCTCGCGGAGTCTAAAGCGCATTGGTGCGTATCTCAAGCTCGGCCTTACGCCAAAATACCCGTTTTACAGGAAATCATGCACAAAACAGACGCCTTCGGCCGACTTCGCCTGCCCGGAGGCAGGGTAGGCATGGTTTACGTCCGATCACCCTCGCCTGTCCTTTCCTCCCCATGCCCAGGGCGCGAACCCGGCCCGCAAGCTGGTGAACGAGTACCGCGCCGCGTCGGCCGCTGCTAGAGTTGCGGCCCCAGCGAATTGTGCAAGGACAGCATCGTGACCCGTTCCAGACCCGCTTTCCGTCTTCCCGATCTTCGCCAGGCACTCTTGTTCAAGTGCCTGACGGTCATGGCACTGCTCGGCGCCCTGCTTGCCTTCGACGCCGCAGCCAAGGGTGAGGCGCAGCGTCGCTGGGAGATGATGAATCAGATCCGCCGCGACAAATTCGACCTTGTTCTCCCAGAGGTGATGCGCGAGAACGATGTCGACATGTGGATCACGGTGAACCGCGAGGGCTACGAGGACCCGCTGACCCCGGATTTCGGGCGCGGCTACGTCGGCGACTGGGGTTTCTACATCTTCACGGACCGTGGCGGTGACCGCATTGAACGCGTGGCGGCCGGTATCGGGACGCACCTGATCGAAGAGAACGGCGCCTACGACGAGATCATCGGCGGCGACTTCGATCTCGCGGCCTTCGTCGCCGAGCGTGATCCGCAGACCATCGCCCTGAACTATGCCGAACATATCGGCGGCGCCGACGGTCTCACGCTGACGGCCTTCCGCCACCTGCAGGAAACGCTCGGGTCGCGCTACGCCGAGCGCTTCGTATCCGCGCAGAAACTCGCCTCGGACTTCCGCTCCCGCCGCGTCGGCACAGAGATCGCTGCCTTCGCACGCGCGGGGGAGATTTCGCGCAACATCGCCGAGCGCGCTTTCTCCAACGAAGTCATTACTCCCGGCGTGACCACGCTGGCGGACGTCGCCTGGTGGATGCGCGAGCAGCAGTTCGAAAACAACCTCGGCACCTCCTTCGGCATGCCCTCGGTGTACATCACCGGTCCCGACGGCTTTGTGGCCCTGTCCGACGACCACGTTATCCAGCGCGGCGATTTTCTCGCTATCGACTGGGGCGTGGGTTACCTGAACTTCTTTACGGACATCAAGCGCCAGGCCTACGTGCTGCGCGAAGGCGAGACGGAACTGCCGGCGAGCCTGCAGAAGGCCTTCGACAACGGCCGCGCCGTACGCAGCGTGATCAAGGCAAATATCAAGGCCGGAAAGACCGCTGGCGAAACCTTCGACCTGCTCAACGAGAAGCTTGCCGAAGCGGGCTTCGCGGTGATGGACACCTTCAACCGGCCCACAGACGACCCGGCGCTCGTCGATGTGATCATCGGCTGCCACAGCGTCGGCAATCTTGGCCACGGCATTGGTCCGTCCATTGCCTGGTTCAATCCGGAGCGCATGAAGTACACGATCCACCCGAGCAACCTCTTCTCCATCGAGCTGTTCGCCTATACGGCGATCCCCGAGTGGGGCGGCAAGAAGCTGCGCATCCCACTGGAGGATGACGCGCTGCTCACGGAGCGCGGTGTGGAGTGGCTGTATCCGGCCACGGACAAGGTCTTGCTGATCCGCTGAGAATCGATTGCAAGCGGTCGGGGCGATTGAGCGCCCGCGACCGCTTGCGCATCGCGCGGTCGGCGGTGTCACCCCGATGGCGAAGCGCCCGCTCGGCCCCATCGCAGGACCGCGGCGGGTATTGATCAGGTGTCCATCAGGACAGGAAAGCCTGCTGCTTGATCTCCGTGAGCTGATCGCGCAGCGCCGCCGCCTCTTCGAACTCGAGATTCTTTGCGTGCTCCTGCATCTTCGCCTCCATCTGCTCGAGGCGGCGCGCCAGGGCCGCGGGCGACAGCTTCAGCAGGTCCTGGCTGTAGGCCAGCGTCTCCTCGGCCACCTTGCCCTTCGCGCGGCTCTTCGTCGGCATCCGCCGGGCACCTTCCATGATGTCCTGTACTGATTTCTTGACGCCCTTCGGGGTGATGTTGTGACGCTGGTTGTGCTCGATCTGCTTCTCGCGCCGTCGCTCCGTTTCATCCATGGCCCGCTGCATGGAGCCGGTCACCTTGTCGGCGTAGAGAATTGCCCGGCCGTTCAGGTTGCGCGCGGCACGGCCGATGGTCTGGATCAGCGAGCGATCGGAGCGCAGGAAACCCTCCTTGTCCGCATCAAGGATCGCGACAAGGGCCACCTCCGGCATATCGAGCCCTTCACGCAGCAGATTGATGCCCACTAACACGTCGAAATGGCCGAGGCGCAGGTCGCGGATAATCTCCACGCGCTCGACCGTATCGATGTCGGAATGCAGGTAACGCACGCGTACGCCGTGTTCCGTGAGGTACTCGGTGAGGTCCTCGGCCATGCGCTTGGTCAGCGTGGTCACGAGCACGCGATCGCCGACGGCCACAGCCTTGTTGATCTCGCCGAGCAGATCGTCGACCTGCGTGGTTGCCGGTCGTACCTCCACCTCGGGATCGACCAGCCCCGTGGGACGCACTACCTGCTCCACGACCTGCCCGGCATGGGCTTCTTCATAGGGACCGGGCGTCGCTGAAACGAAAACAGCCTGCGGCAGCAGTGCTTCCCACTCCTCAAACTTGAGGGGACGGTTATCTAGGGCCGAGGGCAGGCGGAAACCGTATTCAACGAGCGTTTCCTTGCGCGACCGATCACCGCGATACATCGCGCCGATCTGCGGGATGCTGGCGTGCGATTCATCGATGAAAACCAGAGCGTTCTCGGGCAGATACTCGTACAGCGTCGGTGGCGGCTGCCCGGGCGCCCGCCCCGAGAGGTAGCGCGAATAGTTTTCCACACCCTGGCAGTAGCCCAGTTCACGGATCATCTCGATGTCGTAGCGCGTGCGCTGATTCAGGCGCTGGGCCTCCACCAGCTTCTCCGCCGCCTTGAGCTGGGCGAGGCGCTCCCCCAGCTCTTCCTCGATCGCGTCGACGGCGCCCAGCATGACGTCGCGCGAGGTCACGTAGTGCGTCTTGGGGAAAATCGTGACTCGCGGCACCTTCGCAAGCACGGCGCCGGTGAGCGGATCGAAGAGGCTGATGTTCTCTACCTCCTCATCGAAAAGCTCGACGCGCACGGCCTCGGCCTCGGCCTCAGCGGGAAAGATATCAATCACGTCACCGCGGACGCGGTAGGTACCGCGGGCGAAGTCGACGTCGTTGCGCGAGTACTGCAGTTCCGCAAGCTGACGCAGCACCTCGCGCTGGTCGATCACCTCTCCGCGCGAGATGTGCATGACCATTCGGAAATAGGATTCGGGGTCACCCAGACCGTAGATCGCCGACACCGTTGCCACCACCAGGCAGTCCTCGCGCGTCATCAGGGCCTTGGTGGCAGAGAGACGCATCTGCTCGATATGGTCGTTCACCGAGGCGTCCTTCTCGATGAAGGTGTCCGAGGAAGGCACATAGGCCTCGGGCTGGTAGTAGTCGTAGTAGGAAACGAAGTACTCGACGGCGTTGTCCGGAAAGAACTCGCGAAACTCGCCGTAGAGCTGGGCCGCAAGTGTCTTGTTATGCGCCATCACGATCGTCGGCCGCTGCAGGCGTTCGATCACGTGCGCCATCGTGAAGGTCTTGCCGGACCCGGTCACACCCAGCAGCGTCTGCGCTGCCAGGCCGGCCTCGATACCGCTGACGAGCGCATCGATGGCTGCCGGCTGGTCTCCGGAAGGCTTGAAGGGCGAGGCGACGCGAAATGGCTTGGTCATGGGTTCGGGATTCTAGCGCGTTCGACAAGCCCTGCCCGGCTGCAGGCCGTGCCGTGCACCGCGTAAGGCCGTATACTCCGCGCCCATTCCTAGCCAACGGTCGCAGTTCGCGGTCGGGTTGTCCTTCATGACAGACGTAACGGCCCCCAGCTTTGCCGAGCTGGGTCTTCCTTCCTTTCTAATGACCGCGCTTGCGGATGTGGGTTACGAAACACCTTCCGCGATCCAGGCTGCGACGATTCCGCCGATGCTTGCCGGCGTCGACGTCCTCGGTCAGGCGCAGACAGGCACCGGGAAGACCGCCGCCTTTGCCCTGCCCGTGCTCGCCCGCCTCGACGCGACGCGCCGCAAGCCGCAGGTGCTGGTTCTGGCGCCGACACGCGAACTCGCGATCCAGGTGTCCGAGGCGTTCCAGAAATACGCCTCTCATCTCAAATCCTTCCGCGTACTGCCCATCTACGGTGGCGCCGACTACCGCGGTCAGCTCAAGCAGCTGCAGCGCGGGGTGCAGGTGGTCGTGGGAACGCCGGGTAGAATCATGGATCACATGCGCCGAGGCAGCCTCGACATCTCCGAGCTGTCTACGCTGGTCCTCGACGAGGCCGACGAGATGCTGCGCATGGGTTTTATCGATGACGTGGAATGGATTCTCGAACACACGCCCCCGTCGCGGCAGATCGCGCTTTTCTCCGCCACCATGCCCGACGCAATCCGGCGCATCGCCCGCGAGCGCCTGAAAGACCCGCACGAAGTGTCCATCGAAGTCCGCAACGTGACCAACGTCTCGATCCGCCAGCGCGTCTGGATGATGGCCGGCGTGCACAAGCTCGACGCGCTGACGCGCATTCTCGAGGTTGAACCCTTCGACGGCGCGATCATCTTCGTACGCACGCGCCTGGCGACGACGGAGCTCGCCGAAAAGCTGGCGGCGCGGGGCTATGCCGCCGGCGCGCTGAACGGAGACGTCCCACAGAAAATCCGCGAGGCCACGCTCGAGCGCCTGCGCAACGGCAAGCTGGACCTGCTCGTCGCCACCGACGTGGCAGCCCGCGGTCTCGACGTCGAGCGCATCAGCCACGTGATCAACTACGACATCCCCTACGACGTCGAGGCCTATGTCCATCGTATCGGGCGCACGGGCCGCGCGGGCCGCAAGGGCGACGCCATCCTCTTTGCTGCCAACCGCGAGCGGCGCCTGCTGCGCGCCATCGAGCGCGCGACGGGTAGCCCGATCGAGAAGATGGAGCTGCCCTCGGCATCCGAGGTAGCCGACAAGCGCGTCGAAGCCTTCAAGGCGAGAATCACGGAAACGCTGGCCAGCAGGGATCTGGATGCTTTCCGCGATGTGGTCACGGCCTATCAACACGAACACGGTGTACCCGTCGCCGACATCGCCGCCGCGCTCGCCGCCATGGCCGAGGGCAGTAAGTCGCTGTCGGCGCCCGCGCCCAGCAGCGAGGAAAAGAAACCGAAGGGCGAGCGCAGCGCGCCCCGCAAGCCGCGCGACAGGGAAGGATCCGGCAAGACATCGGCAGATGTCGCAGCGGCTGCGCCAACCGACACCGGTATGGAACGCTACCGAATCGAGGTCGGCCGCAAGCATGGCGTGAAGCCGGGCAACATCGTCGGAGCGATCGCCAACGAAGCGGAACTCGACTCCGACTATATCGGGCGCATTGACATTCGCGATGATCACTCGCTGATCGATCTGCCCGAGGGCATGCCGAAGGAGGTCTTCAACCACCTGAAAACCGTGTGGGTCAGCGGGGAGCGACTCAGGATCTCGCGCCTGAACGAGCCCCGCCGGGTCGACGGGGGCGACAAACCGCCAAAGCGCAAAAAACGACACAAAACTTAGTATTGATTCGAGCGCAGACCCTGATTAGAATTCGGCCTCCCGATTCGGGGCTACTCCGCCTTAGCTCAGTTGGTAGAGCAAATGACTGTTAATCATTGGGTCGCTGGTTCGAGCCCAGCAGGCGGAGCCAAATCCTGAAGGCGGAGGGGTCGCAGCCCTTAGCCCCTCCCTCTGTACGACGACTTACCGTCAAGACCTCGACGCAAACGATCTCCGAAACGTTGCGCTCCCCGGTGAATACGTGCCTGAGGCACCCTCACCCCGACGCGTTTACGGAACAGACACAAGGACGCAACCCACCGAACCCATGCTGACCGCCAACCGCCTAGAAAAAATAATGGAGCTGGAGGAGAACCTCCGCGCGCAATACCAGGACAAGATCGACGCCCGGGAGAAGGAAATCGAAGCCCTGCGCGCCGAGAAGGACAAGCTCAAGGCGGACATGCAGGCGACGATCGACAAGCAGCTCGAACAGCTCAAGGAGCTGTCGGGCAAGGCGGCCATCAACGATCGCGCCGAGCAGCAGGTTCGCGAACTCACCAACCGCTCCGAGAAGCAGGCGACGGAGATCGGCGAGCTCAAGAAGCGCGTCAAGACGATGCAGAAAGACCTCCAGGAAGTGCGCGAAGAGAACAAGGTTCTCAACCACTACGACCCGCCGCGCATGAAGAAGAACCTGGCCTCCAACAAGAAGAAGCTCGCCGAGCAGACGAAGGCCAACGACACGCTGCAGAAGGCCCTCAACCAGGCCAAGCGTGAGAACGCCGAGTTCGAGCAGAAGATCAAGGAGCTCGAGGCGAAGCTCGAGGAACTGCAGCCGGCGGAAGAAGGCGCCGAAGCAGCTGAGCAGGAAGAGGATAAGGCTGCGGCGTGATGGGTTCGCTGTAGCGACTCAGCGGACTTTTGGGTGGTGCTGAGCGTCGGATGCCTGGAAATACCGAAACGCCCCCGAGTGTTCGAAAACGCTCGAGCCTACTGCCCCCGGTACAGCCCCACATAGACAAGCGGCGCATCCGTCTCTGAACCCTGCGCAACGCGGCTTGGCACGGGGTGACGCACCGGCTCGAGACTCTTCAGGTAACGGGCGATCGCGACCGCGTCGTCACGATGTAAGTTCGAGTAGGTAACCCACGGCATCACAACGGGTGTAGGACCGTGGCGCCCCTCGCCTTCCAGGAGCATCTTAATTATCTCGTCCTCGCTCCATGTGCCGATGCCTGTTTCGTTATCGGGAGTCAGATTGGGCGGAAAGAGCACGCCGGGAGGTCCATCCTTCGTGGGATCCAGGTAAGCGATACCGACGGAAGAGCCCGCAAGCGTCAGCTTTGTGTTGGGAGTACCAAGCAAGGCGCCATCGGTGTGGCAGGAGGCGCACCCCAGCAGCGTGACGAAGTACTCGCCGCGCGCAACCGCCGGGTCTTCACTGGCTATCTTCGGGATCGTGACGCCCATAGCGCCAGAGGAGTTCTCCGCCTCAATAACGTTAAAAGCTTCTTGCGCCGAGACAGTGCTGACGAGGGTTATCATCAGCGTCGTTACGAAAGCAGCCAAATTCGCTGACAGGCTCTTCATAGTGATCGCCTTCTGGGATGAGAGTCCTCAGTGTATCAACTCACCCTGAAGTAGCCGACGCTCGGTTAACTGTCCGGTCGAAGAAGCCCAGATCCTACTCCATGAAGCTGACGAGCCAGACTGCGTCGGCGACCTCTCGAAGCCCGACGTACTGGCCTGCGAACACGGCAAGAGACGCTGGGTGGATAACGTCTTCGTTGAGCGTCTCTGGCGCAGCGCGAAGTGCGAGGAGCTGGTCCTGCGAGCCCGCTGACAGCATCAATGTGGCGAAGTCGTCACTGGGCCGGTACTTCGCGTTCTACAACTCGGAGCGGCGACACCAGTCGCTCGACCGGCGAGCGCCGGACAGCGTGTACTAAGAACCCGCCGTCAGGATGGCGGCATAACCCTGAAATACATTTATCGTGCTGCCCAAATTAGGGGGCCACTTCTCGGAAGACTGCCCGTACGCTGGACAGCGCGGCTCGTCCCCGCACTCACGTTGGAGCTGACATCCGCCGGACGATCGCGCGCGTAGCTTTCGCAAGCTGACGCGTTGCCTGGCTCCTGTATATGTTTAGGGTGTCTCGGCAACCGTAAAGCCAGTTCCCCTCAAACCGTCTCTTATTGAGATGTTTTCATAAAAAAAAGGAACAACGCATGACTAACAGGCCATCAGGCTCACGTACCCTTGGCGCTGCATCGGTCGCAACGGCAGCACTCCTCGCAGCCTTACCCGCACAAGCGGGCAAGGAGTGGCAGGAGATCGACGTGGCGGAGAAACCGATGGAGGTTGTACTTCCCGACGGCTCTGCGAGGCTCGTTGAGCCGTCTTGTTCCGGCTCGCCGCGCGAAGGCAGCCTTGAGCCGACCAGCCGCGACTTCAAGTTCTTCGTTCAGCCCGGAAACCCAAACAGAATCCTCTTTTTTCTTGACGGCGGCGGCGCATGCTGGGATGCCACGACTTGCGTAACCCTGCCGTTTGTCGGCCAGTCTATTCACCAGGAGGCCATCAACGAAACCGCCGAAGCCCTCGACAGCGCCGGTGGCGTCTTCGACGAGGACAATCCGGACAATCCCTACGCCAATTACACCAAGGTGTTCGTCCCCTACTGCACCGGCGACATCCACTGGGGCAGCAAAGACACAACCTACACCGCGGTCTTACCCCTGGTGGGTGAAACGGAGTGGACGATTCACCACCGCGGCGTCGATAACCTCCTCGCGACGCTGCACCTGCTCAACACCGAGGTCATGAAGAACCGGCGCAAGCCACTTGTAGACTTCGCCTCGGCGAAGGACATCACGGTGACGGGATCGAGCGCCGGCGGCTACGGCGCCACGCTTGCCTATCCCTACATCGCCGAGTTCGCGCCCGATGCTCGCCGCCTCAACCTGATTTCTGACGCCGCCGTGGGCGTGCTGACGGAAGGCTTCTTTCAGAGCGTTATTTACAACACGGAAATGCCCGGGAGCTCCAGCTGGGCGATCGCGGAAAACCTGCCACCCTGGGTGCCGGCCTTCGCCAGCCCCGATAGTTTCCTGCAGGCGGTTGCCAACACCGCGCAGCCCACGCCGCTCCCCGGAACAAACGTTGTTACGGGCTTTCAGCCGGCTCTGTTCCAGGCACTCTCGAACTATCGCCCCGATGCGCGCCTGTCGTCGATCACGACGAATGCGGATATCGTCCAGGTCCAGTTCTTCGGCGCGACACTTCCGCCAGGAGCGCTGACCAATCTCCAGACCATCGGTCTCTGGTACCAGGTCGCCGCCGAAATGCTCAGCGTCACCGCGGAACTTGTGCCCAACTACGAGTACCTGCTGGACAACGGTACCTGCCACACCTTCCTGAGCGACGGCAGTTGCTCACTGTTCGATATGGGTGCGACGGGCGTGTCCGCTGCCGACTGGATCACGCAGATGATCAAGCCAGGGAATCGTGGCTGGCGCACGCGCGACGCCGGTCCCTTCGTACCGCCGGCGCCAGCTGGCTAACGGCGGCTCGACAGAAATGCGCGCCGCGGTTGCGGCGCGCGTTCCTTCAGCGCAATTCACGAGTCGGCAGCGCCCCGCTGCTCAGGCAATCTCCACCAACTCGACCTCAAAATTGAGGTCCTGACCCGCCAGCGGATGATTGCCATCGACGGTGATGGCGTCCTCCTTGACCTCGGTCACCACCAGGTTCATCGTCTGACCCTCACCATTGCTGCCCTGAAGCTGCATGCCCACGACGGGTGTGAGCTCTTCGGGCAGAGCGCTGCTGGGCACGTCCTGAACCAGCTCTTCGCGATGCTGGCCGTAGGCTTCCTCCGAGGGAATACTGAAGGACTTCGATTCTCCGACCGCCATACCTTCCACCGCCTTTTCGAACCCGGGGATAACCTGCCCGCCCCCGAGGATGAATTCCATGGGCTCGCGATCGCGGGAACTGTCGAAGGGCGTGCCATCGTTCAGCTGCCCGCTGTAGTGGATGCGTACCGTGTCGCCGTTGCTTGCCTGGGTCATCTGGAGTCTCCTTACTCTCGTTGCTCTCGTTGCTCGCGTTTCTCTGGGGTCCAACGCTGGTCAATAAAGCTTGACGCCTATCGTGTTGTCCGTCGCGCGCCTTCGCGCGCAGCCGGCGAATTCAGTTCTGCATGGGAATCGATTCGTCCCAGCGGAAGCCCAGGCCGCCTGCGTGCCACACGCCTTCGCCAAAAGGATGTGGGCCGCCGATCGGATACTTCGGCGCGAGGCCAAAGAACGGGGCCAGATCGCGCTCGCCGCGAACGGTGCTGCGATCCATCACGCGCAGGCCCTGTTCGTGCGCCGGACGATGGGCGTCGGGTGAGGCGCGATGAGCCACGGCAAGATTGTCAATGAACAGGCAGTCGTGCTCTTCATACTCGTACTCGATGGTGTAACCGCGCTCGAGACCGCTATTCAGCAGATCGTTGTATTCGTGGCACAGCGCCGTGAGCTCAGAGGCATTCAGCAGTCGAAAGTCGTCCTCGTCGCGCAGCTTCTCGATCACCGCCCCGGTCATACCCAGGTGCAGCCACACGCTCTTGCGTCCGCTGATCGGGTGCTCGTGCACGGCCGGGTGCACGACGCCCGAACTGGAGTTCACGGAGGACAGCCGCTCCCAGAACTCCTGTCGAACCGGCGGCAGCGCAAGGTAGGCAGCGCCCTGATGCGCAAAGAAAGTGCCGCCGCCGCGCTCCGCCGGGCGAATGATGTGATAGCCGGCGTGGGAGAACGTGCGGGCCTTGAAGCAGCCGTCGTTATGCCACTGCGGTCCGACGCCGGGAATGCCGTAACGCGGATCGTTGGACAGCCGGAAGATATGCCGATTGAAGCGCGGCGTTGCAGGATGCACGCCGTGCGTGCTGTGCAGAGCCTTGCCGCCCCACCAGCAGCTGATCTTCAGGAACTCCTCAATGCTCAGCTGCGTCTCGTTCTTGAACACCAGAAAGCCGCGCCGCGCCATCTCGGCCTCGAGCGTGCGGATCACGTCGGGCGGCGGCACGGCGTCACCTGTAACGTCGAGGCCGCGCACGGCGACTCCCAGGGGGTCGATAGCCTCGATCTCGGCCCCCGCAGCGCCCAGCGTGCGGATGCTCGACTCGGCTACGGGATCAATAAAAGGTGGCACCTGAGCCATGCCCCTCACCGTAGCAGAGGGAGTCGGAAGGTCAAACGCGTGCCAGGGCGCTTACGGTCGCAGCAACCCGGAAGTCACGCTCCCCTGGGCCGCAGCGAGTAGCCCTCGCGGGGAAGATGAAGATGGATCGTGCCGCAGTGCTCCGTCGAGCGGGCGAGGACGTAGCGGTCCGCTGCGGCCGTCACCAGCGTCCCTGCCACGCCGGCCTTTCCGTAATCGGACGGCGCGACGAGAACCTCGGTGTTGAGCAGCTCGTGCGCCTCGCCGCCGTCTTCCAGAGGTCGCGGATCCGCGCTGCGCACGGTGGCCAGGGCCTCTTCGGCGCCAGCCTCGCGGCGTCCGCCGTGACCGAGGCCAACAATGCCCTCGTACCAGCGCTGCACGCCGGGGTAGGCCCTGAGCGTCTTCAGGCTGCCGACGCTCAGCGCAAGCCACACAGGGTGATAGGCACAGAAGTCCGCGTAGCTGCGGTTCTTGTCATCCAGCACCTCGCGGTCGGAAAGGCGCTCGTCGAGATCCCGAAGAAAGCCTTCGAGCACGCGGGCGGCAGCACGCCCCTGCGGTGGGCGCATCGACGCGTCCTTCATCATCGCGGTGCGATCTTTCACAAAGCGGAACGTGCCGCGAAGACCGTTGCTGATCACGAGTTTGCCAAGCAGCGACAGCGCGGGCGCGGCGGTAATCGCGCAGAAGAACACTTCAGCCTCCGCGCGCTGCGCCAGCGCCGCCGCATCAGCGTCAGCATTCTCCGGGGCAAACTCGGGCCGCCCCGTCAGCGCGGCGACCTCGCGGGCGATCAGGCTCGTGTCGCAGAACACGTCGGCGCCGATGTGAGCAACGGGTATCCGCCGGAAGTCGCCGACGAGGGGCTGCAGGTTCGGCCGTGGCGGATAAGGCGGCGAGAGCACGGATGCCCAGGGCGACGACGCCGAGCCGAGCATGGCGCGGATCTTTTCCGCGTAGGGCGAGGCTTCGTAGTGGTGAAGAAAAAGCAGGGCTTCGTGGTCAGGCAAGATGGATCTCCAGGAACAGGTAAAAACGAGCAGAGCACGTCTGGGTGTGAGGCCCGGACAGTAACGCAGTTCCAGATTCCGTCAACGCGAGCAGGCCCGACAGGGTCCGTGGCGACGCTTCAAGACCCTCTGATGCGTAGGGCCTTACCGATACTTATGGACAATATCGCGACGCGCATGCCTCGACTATCGTTATGACCGTACGCCGCACGGTAGCGGTATCAGGAGGTGGGGCGTGGACGCGTACTTTGCAGATCTTCCCATGCCGGCGCGAGACTATTTCGTCTGGCTCAAGGAATCGCACTACAGCTCGGACTGGCTGTGTTTTGATCGAGCGCTCGAGGCCCATGCCGGCTATGAGCGGGCCCGTATCGTGGCACACGAGCAAAGGCTCGCCTTCGAGTGCGTGGACTCCGTTTTCAACGAAGCGGATTCTATGTCACGGCAGAGCGCCAAAACCGGCGTGTTCGTCGCCCTGTCAAAACAGATCATTGCCAGGGAGGAATTCGCGCGCGCGGTGCGCCGGTGCGAGCAGTACTGCTCCGGAACGGGCGCTTCCAGCGATATATGTCGCCTGCTCTACTGGCTCCAGGCGCAGTCGAGCGACGCCGAAGAGGCGGTCAACCAACTCCTTGGACTCGGTTCAGACTGACCAACGCGGGCCTGTCGCGAGGGCATACTGCTAGGTCGCCAGCATGAGGGCGGTGCGGTCGAAGCTTTCTGCAAGGGCCTCGCCACGCTCAAGGCGTCGCGTAAGCTGCTCCAGCGGAAGCCGATATCGCGCAGGCCGAGCAGCAGGTTGCGCGCCATCTCCGGATTACCCAGGTACAGGCTTTCGGTGATTTCAAGCGTAATGGCCTGAACGATGGCAGGCGGGAATGCATCTGCGATAGCCCGTATGCGTGCCATGAAGTCATTGTGCTGGCACTGTACCGACGAAACATTGACCATGATCGTACCGATCTCAAAACCCGCAGCGCGCCAGGCCTGCAACTGTTCGAGGCCGCGCCGAAGCACCCACTCGCCGATGCGGAGCATCTGACCACAGCGTTCGGCGATATCGATGAAGCGATCAGGGGAGATCAGCCCGTGCTCCGGATGCTCCCAGCGCAGCAGTGCCTCGGCACCGAGCAGGCGCTGACCCCTGGCACTGAATACGGGCTGGAAGTGCAAGTCCACCGAGCCCGAGCGTCGCGAAACCGAACGCCCAGGTCAGACCGTGAGCGATCCAGTTCCGACGGTGGTGGGCTTCGGCGATGGCGTCGTGGGTTCGCATCGGAAGCGATATCCCCACACCTCCGCGGATGTCACCACTTTGTAGCCCTGCTCCGCATGGCACTTGAGGCAGCCCTCGAGCGTGACCATCGGACGCATGAGTCGGAGGTAGTGCCCATCCGCTTCGTCGCTGAGTTCGAAAACCTCCTCAACGCCGTTCTCGAAAGCCCATAGCGCCGATTGCTCCCAGGCATCGGGCGCGTTGTCCGGGTTCAATGGCTTAAGACTGGTGATGCGACCACGAATGCCGTAATTGTCGCTGTAACGGTCCATCATCTGCCGCACCATGTATGCCGGATTCATGAGCGTCAGCTTCCGGCCGCTCTGCGTCAGCACATCGCGGTCCTCAACATGGTCGAGGCAGGGATTGGGCGGCGTCTCCTCACTCACCGGAACGTACACGCCGCCATAATCGGTGCCCCAGACGCGAAAAGCCTGGTCCTTGTTGAAGTTGGCTATCGCTTCGTTTCGGGCCAGCGTGATCGCCTCGCGCTCGGCCTGGCCGTTCCAGGACAAGAGCGAAACCGCGATGACCAGGGACCACACCGCCATGAGCGCAAGCACAGTGAGCCCGACGCGGGTGACGTCAGACCCTACAGGCGTGGACCCTTGCTCCATCCGCGACGCCTCCGGCAATCCATTGGCCAGCATCGAATGATCTACGCCGGCTTTCCTTGATCTTCATCAAGGTAAGTGAGGCAGCACCGCGAGCTTCTCGAGCCTGCGAGCAGCGCCACCGCGAGCCGACACCATGCGGGCGACAGATGCCCTAGAATCGTGGCCATTCTCCCGCGTATCAACCGAGTTCCCTATGCTCCGCAGACCTTGCAGCGAGACACGCCCTATTCCTTCGCTTCGGCTTCTGATGTCGATTTTTCTAGTAGCGTTCGCATCGAAAATATCGGCCCAGGCGGACGCCCCCTCCTCGCGATCAGCCGTGTCCCCCGACGGCAGCAGCGACCGCCTCCGCTCCTTCCCGCAGCGCTTCGAAGAGGTCGTGGTCACAGCACGAAGACGCGAGGAGCGCGAACAGGATGTTGCCGTATCACTGACCTCGGTGAGTGGCGACGGCCTCGAGATGCGCCAGATCGTGGCTGCGGACCAGCTCGCAGCCGTTGTACCCAACCTGCAGTTCGATTCTGCCGCGCCCTCCTCGGGCTCGAGCTCCGCAGGACAGATCTACATTCGCGGCATCGGACAGTCCGACTTCACTCCCGTAACGGACCCGGGTGTTGCTCTGTATGTGGACAACGTCTACGTAGCCCGTTCGCCGGGCAACGTACTCGACTTTCTCGATATCGAGCGAGTAGAAGTCCTGCGCGGTCCGCAGGGGACGCTCTTTGGCCGCAATGCGATCGGAGGCGCGATCAAGGTTCACAGCGCCCGGCCGCGCCTGCAGGAAAGCTCCGCTGGCCTGCGCCTGCGTGTCGGCAACGACAACCTGCAGTCGCTGGCGCTGAAGGCGAACCTACCCCTCGGCGACGATGCAGCGGCCAAGCTGGTGCTGAACCACGTCACCCGCGATGGCTACGTGCGCCGCGATTTCGACGGTGTCGACACCGGCGACCGGGACCGCTGGTCGCTGCGTGGCCTGCTCCTCTGGGATATCAGCACTGAACTCAGCGCACACCTCGCCGTGGACCACGCGCGAATCCGCGAAAACGGCGCACCCACAGTCTCAGGCGGCGTGAATGATCGCCAGGCCTTCGCGGCTATTGGCAACGGGCTCCTCGACGGCTGCGAAAGCGTCTCGATCAATCCCACTTTCGATGCATCGCCGACGGGGGGACCACCCACCTTTCCCCCGCCCGGCCTCGCGAGCGGCGAAGGCGCGGGCTGCCTCGGGCCCGGCAGCGTCGCCGGGCCATTCCGTTCCGAGGGCAGCTTCCCTGTCTTTTCCGACCTCGATACGGGCGGCGCGGTGCTCGAGCTCGACTGGATGCTGTCGAATGCCTTACGCCTCGTCTCGACCACGGCGCATCGCAGCATGAGCATGCTGTCGTCGCGCGACGGAGACAATTCGCCGGCAAATATCTTCGCCACGCTCGACGACTTCGACCACGAACAGTTTTCCCAGGAATTCCAGTTCTCCTACACGAGCAGCGACGAGGGTCTGTCGGCGCTGCTCGGCGCCTTCTATTTTGAGGAATCGGGATTCAACCTGGTCGATCTCACGCTGCCCCTCGGCGCAATCCAGAGCGGCGGCTTCTACGATAACAGCGCCCATGCGCTTTTTGCGCACGTAACGGCAGATGTTACCGACCACCTGTCGCTGTCCTTCGGCGCCCGCCGCAGCAATGACCGGAAATCCTACCTGCCGGATCAGTTCGTCCTCGGCGATGCGTCCGCCGGAACGCCGCAGGACTTCTTCGGACCCACCTGGCCTCTGCTCCCGGACACCTACCTCGCCCCGACTGGCCCGCTCGCCGCGGGCACGCGCATCATCGACTTCGCGAGGACCACGGAAGACTTTGGCAATACGGATTACACAGCGGATCTCAGCTACCACTTCACCGATACGCTGATGGCCTACGCGAGCGTGTCGAGCGGCTACAAGAGCGGCGGCTTCGATCAGCGCTTCGTGGGCCCGACGCCCGACGGAAGACCGAGCTCCTACGATCCGGAGACCGTCGACAACCGGGAAATCGGCCTCAAGGGTAACTGGCCCAAACTCGGGCTGCGCGTGAACCTGGCGCTGTTCGACGCGGACTACGACGACCTTCAGATCATCGTTCGCGAGTCCTTCAACCCGCTCACGGTCAACGCAGGCTCCGCGCGCATCCGCGGCGGCGAGCTCGAAGCCCGGTGGCTTCCCGCCCTGGGTTGGGATCTGACGCTGTCCGCCGGCCACATCGACGGTGCCTACCGCGAGCTGTCGCAGGCCGCTCAGAATTCCGGCGTGCTGCTCGACAATCAGTTGGTAAATGCTCCGCAGTGGAGCATGACCGTTGGCGCGGGCTACGAGTTTGACCTTGGCACTTACGGCAGCGTCGGGCTGCGCCTTGACTGGTCCTGGTGGGACGAACAGTTCAACGACGCCGTCAACGATCCCCGCGTACGCCAGGGCGCCTACGACGTGCTCAATGCCTCCGTCGCCCTGCGCAGCCGCGACGAGCGCTGGCAGCTATCACTCGCCTCGCGCAACCTCCTCGATGAACGCTATCTGGTGGCAGGCAATTCGGCTTTCGCTACGGCCGCGGCCTACGTGGAGCAGGTATACGCGCGGCCGCGCGAGACAATCCTGACCCTGCAGTACCAGTATTAGTCCGTCGGGCGGTCAGTTGCCGCGCTCCCTGACCAGCTCGAGCACCCGATCAATGGGGAGGGCCTTGCGTGCACCACGGTGTCCTTCCAGGTCCTCGGCCATGAACAGCGAGTTGAGGATGGCCTCTTCCGTCGCCTCGACGGCAGCGAGGAACAGCGGCGTCATCGCGTCGTTAGCAAGTTCATCGATGCGCCGCACGGCCCCATCGCCGCGACGGCGCAGTACGCGTTGGTTGTTCGAAAAGGCGATGACGTAATCGCCGGACCCATTCGATGCGAAGCCCCCGACACGGGCGATGCCCAGGAACGCACGCTTGGCAAGGCGTTCGAGGTTGCGGTCGCTGAGCGGAGCGTCCGTCGCCACGATGATCATGCAGGATCCATCGACGTCGTAGGGCACCTCGCCAGCAAGGTAGTGATTGCCCAGCGCTTCACCGACGGGCACACCGTCGATGCTCAGGATGCCACCGAAATTCGACTGCACCAGAACGCCAACGATATACGCTCCGTACTGCGCCGGCAGTACGCGCGAGGCGCTGCCAATGCCCCCCTTGTAACCCAGCGCCGAGGTTCCCGTGCCCGCGCCGACATTGCCCTCGGCCACGGGTCCGTCCGACGCGGCGGCAATGGCTTCCGCGAGGTGCTCCGGCGTTAGCAGCCGCGCGCGGATATCGTTGAGGTAGCCGTCGTTCGTTTCTCCGACGACGGGGTTGATCGAGCGGACCGCTTCGTTGCCCGGCAGGCGAAGCATGTAGTCCGCGACCCCGTTGGCGACGCTGTGAATACTGAGCGTGTTGGTGAGCGCAATCGGCGTCTCCAGCTCGCCGAGTTCCTGGACCTGCGTGAAACCCAGCGCCTTGCCGAAGCCATTGCCGACGTAGACGGCCGCCGGCGCGCGCTGGCGATAGAGATCGCCGCCGTGGGGCATGATCACGGTAACACCCGTGTGCACGTCGCGGCCCCGCTCGAGCGTAAAGTGCCCGACGCGGACGCCGCTGACATCGGTGATCGCATTGAGGGGACCGGGCTGCAGGATGCCGGTTTCGATGCCCAGCTCGCGCGGGCGCTTGCGCGCCTCGTCGGCCCGAGTCGGATGCGCTGAAAGGGTGACCGAAACGACAGCCATCGCCGCAGCGGCCAGTACGGCTGCGTGAAAGCCTGTCCGAAGAACGCCGCGATACGACGACGCACGGCAAAGATCCACGCGCGGCCCTGGCCGAGGCGGCGAGCACAGCGGTAGGGGACCCGCGTGGGCCTCAGGAGCCATCGAATTCGCGGATCTTGTCCGCTGCGCGCGGGTCTCCTGATTCCGCCGACCTGCGCAGCCATTGCTCGCCAAGCGCGCTGTTCTGCGGCTTGCCCGTGCCCGTGAGATACATCACCGCGATGGCATACATCGCCTCGGCATTGCCGAGCTCGGCGGCCTCGCTGAAATACTTCGCCGCACGGGCCAGATCGGCTTCCACGCCCATACCGATTTCGTACATCCAGCCGAGGCGGTTAAGCGCCTGGTCACGATACTCGTCCTGTTGCACCAGCTCTTCGAGCATACGCAGCGCCGCCGCATAGTCCTTGCCCGCCAGCGCCACGCGCACCTCCGTCAACGGATCGGGCTGCTCCTGCTGCATGGAAACGAGCAGCTCCTGCGCGTCCTCGTCGCCTTCGAGGGCCGCCTCGGTGAGCCATTTCGTGGCCTCTTCGCGATCGACGAACTCCGGCGCCGTAAAGTGCATGAGGCCCATCTGGTAGGCGCCGGCTCGGCTGCCGAACTGTGCCGCCAGGCGGTAGTGCCTCGCCGCTTCGCTCAGGTCGACGGGCACGCCCTTGCCAAGTTCGTGGAGAATCCCAAGGTTGAAGTGCGCCTCGCCCTTGCCCTTACCATCGATGGTCTCCCACATGCGCCGCGCGAGGGGGTAGTTGCCCATCTTGAACTCGGCGTAGGCGAAGTAGAGCCTCAGGCGGTCATCGGCATCGAGAAAGTCCGGCGGTAGCTCCTCGGCTCGTGGCGACGCGGCCAGTAACAGCGTCAGGCAGACCAGGACGGGAAAACGATAAAGTTGATTCATCGATCAGGCCAGCGAGAAGTTGAGCGGAGGCAGAGCGCCGATTTCCACCGTCACGGCGTCGCCGGCGACGAGCGCCCCGACGCCCTCGGGCGTTCCCGTAAAAACGAGATCGCCGGCTTCGAGGCGAAACAGCTTCGACAGCTCGATGAGGATCTCGGGGACGGTCCAGATCATGCTTCCGAGCGCCGCGTTCTGGCGTTCCTCACCGTTCACACTGAGGCGCAGGCGCGCGGTGCTCAACTCCTCGGCTGACTGCGGCGTCAGCGGCGCGATCGGCCCGATGGGCGCCGAGTCGTCGAAGGCCTTGGCCGAATCCCAGGGACCGCCGGCATTCTTCGCGGCAGCCTGCAGGTCGCGGCGCGTGAGGTCGCAGCCGCAGGCATGGCCGAACACGAGCTCCGCTGCCTCCTGCGCAGACGCCAGACAGCTGCCGCCCTGTTTGAGAGCGACAACCAGCTCGCCCTCGAAATGCAGATTACTTGTTCCCAACGCGTAGGGAATCACGCTGCCACTTTCGACCACCGCATCCGCCGGCTTGGTGAAGAACACCGGCGGGTCGGCTTTCGGGTCGCCGCCCATCTCGCGCACGTGATCGGCGTAGTTGCGCCCGATACAGAACACCCGTCGCACGGGAAACAACCCACCACCGACAACGGGGACGCTCGGGGGCTGCGGGGGAGCGAACACATAGGCCTCGGCCACGGTCTTTGCACCTTCTGTTCATAGCTGGCCGGCTAAGCTAACCCGCCGGCGTCGCGATCGCCAGTAGGCGAGCCTGGACGGATCCCCGGCAGTCGGCACGGACCAGCGCGGCTCTCGCGCCTGGAGCGAAGCGGCCCTGCGTCTGTCGTCGCCTGCCCGATGCCGCTGTCAGAGCTGCAATGTGCCTGTGCCGCCGCGCGGTTTCATCGGTTAGGCTTTCACCCCCCGTCGAAGCTTCAGGAAAACGATCATGCGAGCACCTCATTTTCTAGCCCTCGGTCTGCTGCTGGCCTCAGCCATGGCCAACGCGGTCGGGCTCACCGAAGACGAACAGCGACTTGTCGACTGGGTCGACGCGAACAGCGAGGCGGCGATCTCGCTGCTCGAGGAAACCGTCAACATCGGCAGCGGCACGATGAATCCCGAGGGCGTGCGCAAGGTCGGTGGGGTCATGCAGCGCGAGCTCGATGCCCTCGGCCTCGACACGGAGTGGATCGACATGCCGCCGGAGATGAATCGCGCCGGTCATCTTTTCGCCCGCAAGGACGGCGCCGGCAGAAAGTTCCTGCTGATCGGGCACCTCGACACGGTGTTCGAGGCCGACGACGAGTTCCAGGCCTTCAGCCGCGACGGCAATCTCGCCATGGGCCCCGGGATCGCCGATATGAAATCGGGCAACGTCGTGATCGTGTACGCACTGCGCGCGCTCCGGGAAATTGGCGCCCTCAAGGACATCCCCGTCGTCGTGGCGTATACGGGCGATGAAGAAAGCGCCGGACGTCCCCTCGAGATTTCCCGCGGCGACCTGGTTGAAGCCGGCAAGTGGGCCGATATCGCGCTGGGCTTCGAGGGCGCTTCCTTCGAGAATGGGGTCGACTTTGCGACGATAGCCCGACGCAGCTCGAGCAACTGGCTACTGGAGGTCACGGGCCGACAGGCTCACTCCTCGGGCATTTTCAGCGACCGCGTCGGCGCCGGTGCAATCAACGAGGCGGCGCGCATCCTCAGCACCTTCTACGGTGAGGTGCGCGGCGAATACGGTCTGACCTTCAATGCGGGCAATATCCAGGGCGGCACCGCCGTCGAGTACGACCCGCAGCAGAAGCGCGGCACGACCTTCGGCAAGACCAACGTCGTCCCCAACACCGTGGTCGTCCACGGCGGCATTCGCACGATTTCGCCCGAGCAGCTCGAGCGCGTGCAGCAGCGTATGCAGGCCATCGTCGCCAACCACCTGCCGCAGACTTCGGCGACGCTCAGCTTCGACGAGGGCTACCCGGCAATGGCGCCCACGGACGGGAATCGGGAACTCGCCGCCGTGCTCTCGGCAATTAACGAGGACATGGGTCGCGGCGCCATGCCGATCTGGGATCCACTGCGTCGCGGTGCAGCCGACGTCTCCTTCGTCGCCCCCTACACGGACGCCCTCGCCGGCCTCGGTGCGATCGGCGAGGGCGCGCACACGCCCAACGAGGTGCTCGAACTGGACTCGATGGCCGTGGCGATCAAGCGCGCGGCGCTGCTGATCTACCGCCTGTCGCGGGACTAATTCCCCACTGACTCCCGGGCATTCATGCCCGGATCCGTGATCGACTCGTGGCCCTCCTTCGCGAGGGCTTCGTTAACCCCGGGCAGGTCGCTCGCAATCACCTGCTCCAGCGTTGCGAGATGCTCGTCGAGCTCACCCTTGAGCAGCGCAAATACATCTCGCTGGCCCTGCGTGGGAAGACCGTCGCCGCTCTCCGTGCTCTTCTGCAGATAGGCGAGGCGGTTGTTGAGCCGGATCGGGAAGTTCAGCGGGTCCTGCCCACTCACGTTCTTCACCTGGTAGAGCGCTTCCTCGACGCCGCTCAGACGGGCCACGAAGGCTTCGGCCATCTCCTCCAGATCTTCCGGCGCTGCCTCAGCGAGGCGCTCGTCGAGCTGGGCCTTGAGATCGCGAATCCGGATCACGGCGCGGTTGGCCGCATCCGTGGCGTCACGGATCTGCACCGTGAACTCGAACTGCTCGCGAATATGCGCATCGGGCACATCGAAGCGCGGATCCGATTTCAGCGTAAGCGACTGCGTCTGCGTCTCGCCATCCACGGTCATGGTGACCGTGTACTCGCCCGGGGGCGCTATCGGACCGAGCTGCGGCCGGCCGGACCAGATGATCATGCCCTCGAAGGCCGCAGCGCCGGCGTAGCGGTTGTTCCAGGACCACACGTTGAGCCCCTGCGCCGTGGTCGGATCCACGGGCAGCGACCCGTACCAGCGTGCTGACGGGTCATCGACCTTCTCAAGTTCGGGCTCTGTCCCGGTCTTCTCGACAATCACCCTGCCCTGCGAATCGGTGATGGAGATGGATACCTCCTCGGCCTCCTCGGCGAGGTAATACTGCACGGAGGCCTCCTGCACGCGTCGCACCGCGTACAGCGGCTCGAAGAGGTGGAACTTCTTCGCCGCGATTTCCGATGAGTACCCGCGCAGCGGCGCGATGTCGTCGAGGACGTAGATCGAACGACCGTGCGTTCCGGCAACGAGATCCTTATCCGTGACCTGCAGGTCGGAGATCTGCGTGTCGGGCATGTTCAGCCGCAGTGAGTGCCAGTTGGCGCCGTCGTCGAAGGACACGTAGACCGTGTGCTCGCCGCCAGCAAAAAGCAGACCGGGGCGGACGAGGTCCTCGCGCACCACGTGGATGAAGTCGTCGTCACGAATGCCGCTCACGATCTTCGTCCAGCTCTTGCCGTAATCCGACGTCTTCCAGATGTAGGGCTTGCGGTCATCCATCTGGTAGCGCTTCACGGCGATATAGGCCGTACCCGGATTGTGCGTGGACTCATCGATGATGCTGATGCGCGAGTCCTTGGGCAGATCCGGCGGGGTGATGTTCTCCCAGGTCTTGCCGTGATCGCGCGTGATGTGCATCAGGCCGTCGTCGGAGCCGGCCCAGATCGTGTTCACGTCGTGATGCGAGGGCTGCAGCGCGAACACGGTGGCGTAGATCTCGGGACCGTTCATGTCCATGGTGATCACGCCGCCGGTCTTGCCCATGGTTTCGGGATCGGCGTAGGTGAGGTCGGGACTGATCTTGCTCCAGCTCTGGCCCTCATCTTCGCTCACCCAGACGTGTTGCGACGTCGTGTACAGGCGGCCGGGATCCACCGGCGAGAACACGATGGGGAAGGTCCACTGCCAGCGTTCAGGCAGGGCGCTCGCCGGTTCGCCGGAGAAGAAGCGCGGGTAGACCTGCACGTCGCGCTCAAAGCCCGTGGCGCGGTTGAACTTGGTCAGGAGCGCGCCCTGGCTGCCGGCGTAGAACCAGTCGAGCTTTTCGGGATGCTGGGCAATGTAGCCGCTCTCGCCGCCGCCGGCGGGGTAGTACCACTCCGAGGACGGACCCCGTGCCTGCATGAAATCCCAGCCTTCGCTCGGGATACATAGGGTGGAGTTGTCCTGCTGCGCACCGCAGACGTGGTACGGGAAATCCCGGGTCACCATGATGTGGTAGAGCTGCGAGGTCGGGAAATCCTGGTCCGTCCAGGACTCGCCGCCATTGATGGAGATGTTGCCGCCGCCGTCGTTGGAGTTGGCCATGCGCATCGGGTTATTCGGATCGATCCACAGATCGTGGTTATCGCCGTGCGGCACTTCAAAGCGTGTGTCGAAGGTCTCGCCGCCGTCCGTGGACTTGTAGAAGCCCGTGTTGAGTGCGTAGACCGTGTCGCGGTCCTTCGGGTCGGCGTAGATGCGGCTGTAGTAGAAGGCACGCTGACGCAGCTTGCGATCGTCGTTCGTGCGCGTCCAGGTCTCGCCGGCGTCGTCGGAGCGGAACACACCGCCCTCGGCAGACTCGACAATGGCCCACAGTCGATCCGAGTCGAC
The DNA here is from genome assembly GCA_036351355.1 of Halieaceae bacterium. Lineage (GTDB taxonomy): Bacteria > Pseudomonadota > Gammaproteobacteria > Pseudomonadales > Halieaceae > Congregibacter. Next base: position 11,753 of record JAZBOX010000096.1, on the reverse strand, counting down.
GGGAGAAACGGTAATACCGATCTTGCCCACGGGGCGCGCCGGCATACCCGGCTTGTCGGTCAGTTCGACCCAGCTGTCGCCGCCGTCCGTGGACTTCCACAGACCGCTGGCACCGCCGCCGCCCCACATTTTCCAGGGCGTGCGGTACACCTCCCAGATCGAGGCATAGATCGTGTCGGGATTGCGGCGGTCAATGATCAGGTCCGCAGCGCCGGCGTGATCGCTGACGTAGAGCACCTTGTCCCAGGTCACACCGCCGTCACGGCTGCGGAACACACCGCGCTGCTCGTTGGGGCCGTAGGGATGACCGAGCGCGGCGACGTAGACCACGTCCGGATCCGTCGGGTGCACGCGCACGCGCGAGATCGCCTGCGTGTCTGAAAGCCCCACGTGCTCCCAGGTCTCGCCGGCGTCGACGGACTTGTACACGCCGTCACCCTGCATGATGTTGCCGCGCAGCTGCGTCTCGCCGGTGCCGATGTAGACCACGTCGGGATTGGTTTCCGAAACGGCGACGGCGCCGACGGACGAGCTGTTCAATTGACCGTCGGTCACGGGCTTCCAGTTGAGGCCACCGTCGGTGGTCTTCCACAGGCCGCCGCCGACGGCACCGAAGTAGTACTCGTTCTTGCGGCCGGGACTGCCGGAAATGCCGAGTGAACGACCTCCGCGCTTCGGTCCGATGTTGCGCCACTCCATGCCCTTGATGACGTCCCGATTGAAGGTCGCCTCCTGGGCCTGGGCCGGCGCCACGAAGGCGGTGGCTGCGAATAGCATCGCGGTAAACAGAGCGGCAGGTAAGTGCATGGAGCGTCTCCAGCTATCGTTGATTCGCAAAGGCTGCAGACGCCAATACAACACGTCCACGGCGGAATTCGAAGGTGCGAGTGCCGCGAACGGCACTCATTGAAGCGGCGCAGGGATATGCGGCATCGTCCGCGACCGCGCCATGCGGTTGATCGGTGCCAGCTGCTGATCGGAGATCGCCTGCATTGCGGCGCGGTGCTGCGACCATTCCTCGCGCAGATCGGCGAAGCGCTCGAGGGCGCCGTCGGTCACCGGAGCACCGCCATTCTCGACCACGTCGAGGAGATGGCGCAGCTGCCCATCGAGCTTCATCACCCAGGCGTCCTCATCCTCAAAGGTCTCGTGGCGCAGCTCGGTGATACCGGCCTCCCAGCCGTCGATCGCGCTGATCGCCTCCTCGAGCAGGCGCATCATCGGCGCATCGGTGCTTCGCTCAGCGAGCAGCCGGGCCTGGGCCCGCGCATCGCGCGCACCCTCGAGCGTGAACATCAGTTCATTGAGCACGGCCGCGATGTTCTGCTGCGTGTCGACCCACTCCTGCAGCTGCGCTGCGCTGGCGTCGATACGCGGGTCAGGCAGAACGCGCAGCGGTCTGCTCACGGACGCGCCCGCGGCGGTCACGCGAACGGTGTAATCGCCCGGGCCGACGGCAGGACCGTCATAGCCCTCGAAGAGCGTGTGTCCGTCTACGCAGTGCACGTCGTTTTCGTGGAGATCCCAATGCCAGCTTTGCAGGCCGGCATCTGTAGCCGGATAGCTGATGGTGAAGGGCCGTCGCGGATCCATCCCGGCGATCCGGCAGCGATCGTGCGCGGACTCCTCGCTGCTGTAGTGACGCAGCACCGCGCCCTCGGCGTCGAGGATATCGATGGACAGCGCCTCGCCCTCGGGCAGGTCCTCAGCCAGCACATAGTGGATCGGCAGCCCGGACGCGGGATTTGCACCCTCAAAGTCTTTCGCCGAGCCACCGGGACGACCCATGGGCAGCGCGGGCGGCGTGTAGACATGCAGCGGCGCCTCGGCATCGGCCTGCGCTGCCTGACGGACCACGAAGAGGTCGTCGAGGACCCAGAAGGCGCGGCCCTGCGTGGCCACGGCGAGCGCATCCTCGCGGACGCGAAGGTCGGTGATCGGCACTGCGGGCAGGTTCAGGTCGAGCGACTGCCAGTTGGCGCCGTCGTTCCAGGAGACGAACAGACCTTTCTCTGTGCCGGCATAGAGCAGGCCGGGCACCGTGGGATCCTCGCGCACCACACGTACGAAGGCGCCATCGGGCAGGCCGGCGTCGATGCGCTCCCAGTTCTCGCCGTGGTCGCGCGTGCGGTAGATGTACGGCGCGAAGTCTGCGAGCTTGTAGCCCGTAACTGCCGCGTAGGCCGTGCCATCCGCATGCGGAGATAACTCGACGGCATTGATCATGGCCTCGCTGCCGTGGGGCGGCGACACGTCCTTCCAGTCCTTGCCTCCGTTGCGCGTGATGTGCAGCAGGCCATCATCGGCGCCGACCCAGATTGTGCCCTGCGTCTGCGGCGACTCGGCGATGTAGTAGATCGTGTGGTAGAACTCGGCGCCGACGTTCTCAGGCGTAAGCGGCCCGCCGTTGCGGCCCAGGTGCTCGGGCGTCGCGCGCGTGAGATCGGGACTGACCTCTTCCCAGGTCTGGCCGCGGTCCGAGCTCTTCAGCAGGTACTGCGTGCCGTAGTAGATCACCGAGTGGTCATGCGGCGAGGTGATCACCGGCGCGTTCCAGTTGCTGCGGTACTTGAGCTTGATCGCGTCTTCGCCGAAGACCCGCTCGGGATAGGGCACGATGGAGCGCTTTTTCTCCGTGGCCTCGTTGTACTCGGTGAGCGTACCGTTGATCGTGGTGGCGTAGATCAGCGCCGGGTCCGCCGGATCGAAGGCGATGTGCGCGCTCTCGCCGCCACCGACGGCATGATAATCATCGCGCCCGATGCTGCCGTCCCAGGCCCAGGCGGCAATGGAAACCGTCGAGTTGTCCTGCTGGCCACCGTAAAGTCGCCACGGCGTCTGCTCGTCGGTGATCAATCGGTAGAACTGCGCCGTCGGCTGGTTGTGGATGCTCGACCAGGTCTCACCGCCATCGAGGGACACGGTCGCGCCGCCGTCGTTGGCGTTGATCATGATCCGGTTGTCCTCGGGGTTGATCCAGTGGTCGTGATGATCGCCGTGGGGCATGTCGATCTTGGTGAAGCTCTTGCCGCCGTCGATGGACTTCATCAATGGCACGTTCATCACCCAGACCGTGTCGGCATTCGTCGGATCGGCGGTGAGGTGAATGTAGTACCAGGCACGCGTGTGCAGCACGCGATGCCCGTTGATGTGCTCCCAGCTCTCGCCGTAGTCATCGCTTCGCCAGAGCCCGCCCTGCCCCGGCTCGGCCTCGAGCAGCGCGTAGATGCGCGAAGGGCGGCTCGCCGACACGTCGACACCGATCTTGCCGACCAGTTCCGGAAGACCGCCGCCGAGCTTCTCCCAGCTGTCGCCGCCGTCCACGGACTTGTAGATACCGCCGCCCTCGCCGCCGGACTTGATGAACCAGGGCTTGCGCCCGTGGTGCCACATGGCCGCGTAGATGATGCGCGGATTACTCGGGTCGAGGGACAGATCGGCGGCGCCCGTATCCTCGTTGACCTTGAGCACCTGCTCCCAGGACGCACCGCCGTCGGTGGTGCGATAGACGCCGCGCTCGGGATTCGGCGTCCAGATCTGCCCCTGCGCCGCGACCCAGGCCGTGTCGGGATCCGTCGGATGAATTTCGATCTTCGAGATCTGCCCCGCGGCGGCGAGCCCCATGAAGGAGAAGCTCATACCGCCATCCGTGGACTTCCACAGACCCTCGCCCTGGCTGGTGGTCACGCCGCGGATTGGTGACTCACCGGTGCCGACGTAGATCACCATGGGATCGGAGGGCGCCACGGCGATGGCACCGATCGTGCCGACGGGGATCTGGCCGTCGGAGATGTTGTCCCAGGTCGTTCCAGCATTGACCGTCTTCCACACGCCGCCGCCGGCGGCACCCATGTAGAAGGTATTCGGCTCGCCAGGAACGCCGGTAACCGTGGTCACACGACCGCCGCGCCAGGGACCGACAAGGCGATACTCGAGACCGTCGAGCAGTGTCGGATCAACCGCTGCAGCAGTCGCGGTTACGGACGCCACGCAACCGATGAGCGCGGTCACGGCGACGGCCAAAACAGAGTGGATAGAGCGAGACGCGGTGCAGCGGTGCATGAGCGAAAGTCGGCAAGCAGCGTCCATCGAGGACGGGACTGCGAAAGCTACCGCCTCGGCCCGCCGGGCTCAAGCTTTGTGCTGAGCTCCGGGGACCGAGGCGGCCGGGGGCTTCCCTGGCCGCTAGTCGCCCGTCGAGAGAAGGATTTGCGGCATACCCGCCGCCTCTGCGTTGAGCGCGGCGATTCGGCCCTCAATAAAGGCCTTGTAGGCCGCCTCGGCTTCCGCCTTCTCCTCGCGCAGTTGGGCAAGGCGCAGCACCTGCGGCTCCGTCGGCGCATTGATCGGGCTGTCGACGGCGCGCAGCAGGCTGCGGATCTCGTCGCGCAGGCGCGGCTTGACGCGATAGTTCATCGCCGGCGGCGGACGCTTGAGCAGCGCCATGACGCTCTCGCCTTCGCTCATGGCCTCGTCGATCATCGCGACCATCCCGGCCTGCGCCGTGTCATCCAGCTTGGCCTTGAGCTCCGCAAGCTGTCGCATGGCAGCTTCCACGTGGTTGATCATCACGTGCGTTTCCGACAGCAGGTCGCGCAATGCCAAGGTCATCTCCGACTGCGCGGCGTAGCCCTCGGGCGAGAGCTCAATACGATGATCCGGCTTGACCGTGAAGGAGGCTTCCATGCGCTCGCCGCCGACCTCGACGCTCGCGGTGTAGACACCGGGAACGGCGAAGGGATGTATGCCGCCGCTGCCCCAGCCTCCGCTTGGCGGGTTATCGAGGGGGGTGGCCGCGTCGTGGCGCAAATCCCAGACGATGCGGTTGATGCCCGCTTCTACCTCAACATCATCGAGCACGCGAACCTGGTCGCCGGCTGCGTCACGGATGGTCACGCGGATCGGTTCCTCAGGAGCCTCCTTCAGATAAAGGTTGATATAGGCGCCGTATGCGGGATTGTCCGCCGCGTAGCGGCGCGTGCCCTGGGCCTCAAGGCGACCGTGCATGTACCAGCGTGTGGTGTCGCGTACGGGGAACAGATACGCGTCCTCACCCGCGGCCGCCGCCCAGTCCTGCAGCGGGCGCGCGTCGTCAAGGACCCAGGCGCCCCGGCCATGGGTGCCGATCACGAGATCGCCCTCGCGCGGGTGCACGCGAATGTCGCGAACGGAGACGGGCGGCAGGTTGTTGGCGATTGAAACCCAGCTGCGACCGCGGTCCATCGAGGCATAGATACCGTGCTCCATACCGGCGTAAAGCAGGTCCGGGTTACGCGGATCCTGGCGCACCACCTTCACGTAGTCATCCTGCGGCAGACCGCTCGCGAGCGAGGTCCAGGTCTTGCCGTAGTCCGTGGTCATGAACACATAGGGCTTGTAGTCGTCGCTGCGGTGGTGGTCGACGGTGACGAAGGCGGTACCGGCTTCGTGCTGCGAAGCGTGGATCTTGGAGATCCAGGCGAGTTCGGGCAGGCCGCGAACGTTGCCGGCGACGTTGGTCCAGGTCTTGCCGTCGTCGCGGGTAACATGCAGGTTGCCGTCATCGGTGCCGACCCATATCACACCCTTCTCCACCGGAGATTCATCGATGTACAGAATCGTGTTGTGGAACTCGGCCGCCGTGTTGTCCTGATAAATCTCTCCGCCGGAAGAGGCCTGCTTGCTCTTGTCGTTGTTGGTGAGGTCGTCGCTGATCACCTCCCAGGAATTGCCGCGGTCGCGCGAGCGGAAAACGACGTTGCCGCCGAGGTAGATCGTCTCGCCGTCGTGCGGCGAAATGCTGAAGGCCGCATCCCAGTTGAAGCGGTACTTGTGCTCGGCAATCGCATCGCCGGCCGAGGCCACGATTTTCGGATAGGGATGGATCGTGCGTGCGCTGCCCGTCTCCGTGTCGACGAGGTAGATGCCACCGCCCTGCCAGGTGCCATACACGTAGCGCTCATCACCCGGAACCGGCACGGAGTAGTAGCCGTCGCCGTAGGCCACGGGCAGCCAGTCGCGCTTGAGAATCCCGGCCTCGCGCAGCGAGTTGCTCGGCCCGCACCAGGTACCGTTGTCCTGCAGACCACCGCAGACATAGTAGGGATCGCGGTTGTCGACGTAGAGTTGATAGAACTGCGACAGCTCGACGTTGTTGATCAGGTCCCAGGTCGCACCGGCATCGTAGGAGACCTGGTAGCCGCCATCGCTGCCGCTGAGAAGGCGCTTCGAGTTCGCCGGATCGATCCAGAAGGACTGGTGGTCACCGTGCACGTCGCTGGCGATCTGCTCGAAGCTCGCGCCGCCGTTGATGGATTTGTACAGGCGCCCCGACAGCGAATACAGATGGTCGGGATTGTTCGGATCGACGTGGATGTCGCTGTAGTAGAAGGGTCGGAAGTTGATCGAGCGGTCGTCGTTGACCATGCGCCAGGTCTCACCGCGATCGTCGGAGCGGAACAGCGAGCCCTCGTCCGTCGTCTCGGTCATCATGTAGACCGTTTCCGGATCGCTCTGCGCAATCGATACACCGATGCGCGCCATCGGGCCCTCGGGCATGCCCTCGCCGTCGAGTTTCTCCCAGGTGCTGCCGCCGTCCATGCTGCGGTACAGCGCCGTCTCGCCCGAGCCGCCGTCGAAGCGCCAGGGCTTGCGGCGGAAGGTCCACATGCCCGCATACATCACGCGCGGGTTGGCCATTTCCATGTCGAGATCGGAGCAGCCCGTGTCCTCGTTGATGTAGAGCACCTTCGACCAGGTGGCGCCGGCATCCGTCGTGCGGAATACGCCGCGCTCCTCGTTGGGTCCGAACTGGCGTCCGAGCGCGCAGACCAGCGCCGTGTCGGGATCGTCGGGATGGACGACGATGCGCTTGATGCGCTCGGTCCCGTTCAGCCCCAGGTGCGTCCAGCTGTCGCCGCCGTCGGTGGAGCGGTACACGCCGTGACCATAGCCCACGCTGTTGCGCGGATCGCCCTCGCCCGAGCCCAGCCAGAGCACGTTCGGATCCGAGGGCGCCAGTGTCAGCGCACCGACGGAGTAGGACTTCTCTTCGGTGAACAGCGCTTCGAAGGTCACGCCGCCGTTGGTCGTGCGGAAAACACCGCCATCGGCGCCCGAGACATAATAGGTAGAGGGGTCACCGGGCACACCGTCGATATCCGAGACGCGCCCACCCATGTTGGCCGGACCGATGGCGCGCCATTCGAGCTTCTTCATGGCCTCGGCGGCGCCGGCGGCGGACTGGGCCGCTGCATTCAGCGAAAACGTCGCGGCTGCCGTGGCCGCCGCGAGGAGCAGCGGGCCGGCGCTGTGCGTTAATCGTGTCTTCATGACCGTGATCTCGTCCTTTGCTTGTTTGAATTGTTCGGATTTTGACGTCGCCGATACCGCTCTCGGCGCTTCGACTGCAAACGGGCTGCAAGGCCCGGGGCAGCGACGCCCGGGGCAGCGACGCCCGGGGCGGTCGACGGTAACGCCGCCGCCCGCGCGAAGCAAATTTATCACTCGCCGTAACGGCAGTCGGCGAGCAGAAGGCGGTTCTGTGCTCCCGACTTCGCAATCACAATGTCCGTGCAGCCATCCTCGTTCAGGTCACCCACGGCGAAGCCGTAGGCCGTACCGTCGCTGTCGCCGAGTTCGACGGGTAGAAAACTGCGTCCCCCGCGATTTACGTACAGCACGCTGCCCGCATCGACATGGCCGATGAGGATATCGACGCGCCCGTCAGCATTGAGGTCGGCCAGCAGCAGCGCGTAGGGCGCGCGCGGTCGGGCGTCGAGCGCCACGGCGGGCGCAAACTCGAGCGCGGCCTCACCGTAGTGGATAAAGGCGCCCTGGCGCCGCGCTTCCCCCCGGCGCTCGCCGTCTCCGCCTTCGGAGCGTCCGGTGTATATGGCAACGAGATCGGGCCGTCCGTCGGCATCGACGTCTGCAACCGCAGTGGCGCGGATGGCAGCGTCGCTGGGACCAAAGGGCTGCGCCCGGAAGGACAAGTCCGCACCGCCGCAGCTCAGGTAGAGTCGGCTCTGGCCGCCATCGCGGTGCGGTACGACGAGATCGATGCGGCCGTCCCCGTTGAGGTCTTCAGCGCTGATGGTCGTCGCGCTCTCCGGGGAAAAGGACTCACAGGCGGGAAAGCGCCCCGCGCCGTCGTTGAGGCACAAATAGTTCGGGCTCGGCCCCCCGCGCGGCCCGCGATTGGCTACAACGATATCGACATGCGTATCCGCGTTGACATCGGCGAGACTGATGTTGCGCGTCTTCCACCCGGTGTCGCCAAAGTTCGAGGACTCGCGAAAAACACCGCGTTCATTCAGGAAGACGCGCTTCGGATCGGGTCGGTCATTACTCACCACCACGTCGAGATCGCCATCGCCATCGAGATCTGCCAGCGCGCCAGTGTAGGAACGGTCGGCCGCGCTGCCCAGGATTGCGGACCGGGGAAAGCCGCCTTGTCCATCGCCGAACAGAATGCGGTTTGTCACGGGCCAGTGACGACCGCGAATCAGCAGAACATCGAGATGTCCGTCGCCGTCGAGATCGCCGACGCTCGCATTCGCCGAGGTCGTCGCCTCCTCTTCGAGCAGGATCGCAGGCTGGAATCGGGGGATCGCCAGCGTGTCGGATGAGGCGGACTCAGACGAGAGCGCAGAGCCCCCGGCGCAAGCCGCATGCAAAGACAGCGCAATCATCAGCGCAAGAGGAACTCTCTTTATAGCTGGCTCGACGCGCACGACACGCCGCCCGCGGAGCGCCAACACGGTCTCAGGAGAGTCGCGCGTGCAGCTCCGACGCCCCGCGCACTGCGCGCTCGACGTGCTCGGCCGTGTTGTAGATATGCGGACACAGGCGCAGGCCGCCCGTCGGCGCGGCGATGATGCCGTGCTCGCGATACAGGCCCTCGAAGATCGCGCTGCGCTGCTCGCGGGGAATTGCGGCGATGCACACGCCGCCGCTGAATGCTGGAGACAGCGGCGTGAGCAGGGGGATGCCCGCCTCGAGCAGACCCTCCTTGAGCTGTGTCGACAGCGAGGTGATATGGGCCTCGACCGCTGCCGCACCGAGCTGTGCGTGAAGCTTTGCAGCGTCGGCGATCGCCGCGAGCGCCGCATCATCGCGCTGCCCCATCGATTCGAACTTGCGCGCACCGACAAGGTCGCTGATCGCGTCGTCGCCCCAGTCGTAGGATACGACGCTCGGCCATACGCGCTCGAGCGCGTCCTCGCGCACGTAAAGAATGCCGACCTCCTTGGGCCCGAGAAACCACTTGTGAGCGCTGGCGCTGAAGGAGTCACAGCCGATGGCGGCGAGGTCGAGGGCTGACGCTCCCCAGCTCTGGGCGCCGTCGATATGAAAATGGATGCCGCGCTCACGGCACAGGGCGCCGAGCTCGGCGATGGGCAGCTTCAAGCCCGACACGTTGGAGATGTGCGTGACCGTGAGTACGCGGGTGCGTTCGCTCACGGCGGCGAGGAAGGGGTCGAGGAGATCCTGAACCGACGACGGTTTGGCCGGGACGCTGACCCGGCGCACGGAAAAGCCGCCGCGCGCGGCGCGCACGGCCCAGGACACATTGTTACTCGAGTGGTTCTGCTCCCACAGCAGCACCTCATCACCGGCCGTGAGGTCCAGACCGGCACTGATCACGTTGTTGGCTTCCGAAGTGTTGCGCAGCAGGGCCACCTCGTCTGCGGACACGCCGAGCATGGCAGCCACGGCCTCGCGCGAGGTCTCGCGCAGGACGGCGAACTGCGCCCGGTTCTGGAAGGAGCAGTCGGCATCGATCATCGCCGTGTAGCGCGTCACCGCCTCGGCGACGCGTACGGGCGACGGACAGAGGTTGGCCGCATTCATGGGCACGCGATCGTCGGCGAAGGCGAAGGCCGAACGGACCTCCCGCGACGACTGTGTCTGCGCGCGGACGCCCGCAGCGGCGGCGATCGCGCCGGCTCCAATCAGGCCAAAGAATTCACGGCGGCTGGTCGGCATGCTCAGTCTCTCTTTGCGGCGGCGCTTGCGTGTGATCGTCCGGCGCGGCCTGGCGTTGGGACGAGCTCGGGAATCTTCCCCGATGCCGCCCTCGCCAAAACCGCGAGCCTGCGCCAAGATAAGCGTCCGCCCATCGTCCGTCCACTCCCATGATCGACCTGCGCAGCGATACCGTCACCCAACCGACCGCCGCCATGCGTGACGCTATGTATCGGGCCGAAACGGGCGACGACGTATACGGCGAGGATCCGTCAGTAAACGCCCTCGAGGCGCTGGCGGCACGAATGACCGGCAAGGAGGCCGCGGTGTTCGCGCCCAGCGGCACGCAGAGCAATCTGATCGCGATCCTCAGCCACTGCCAGCGCGGCCACGAGTACGTCGTAGGCCAGACCGGTCACACCTACCTGTACGAAGCCGGCGGCGCGGCCGTGCTCGGCGGCATCCAGCCCAACCCCATGCCCTTCGACGAGGACGGGACGCTACCGCTCGACGCGGTGGAAGCGACCATCAAACCCGACGACGCCCACTTCGCGATAACGCGCCTGATCTGCCTCGAGAATACGCAGGCGGGAAAGGTGCTGCCCATGGACTACCTCGCGCGCTACAGCGAGCTGGCACTTCGCCATGGCCTGCGACGGCACCTCGACGGAGCCCGCGTCTTCAATGCCGCCGTCGCCCTCGGCGTACCCGTCAGCGACATCTGCCGGCACTTCGACACGGTGTCGATCTGCCTGTCGAAAGGCCTCGGCTGCCCCGTGGGCTCGTTGCTCGTGGGCGACGCGGATACGATCCGCGCTGCGCGCCGCTGGCGCAAGATGGTCGGCGGCGGCATGCGCCAGGCCGGCGTGCTCGCGGCTGCCGGTATCCATGCCCTCGAGAACCATGTCGAGCGCCTGCGCGAGGATCACGCGCGTGCAACACGGGTCGCGCTCGCCCTGGCCGAACTGCCGCAGTTTCGCCTGAGGGAAGCACCGCAGAGCAACATGGTGATGCTCGCACCCGACATGAACACGACAGCGCTACAGGCGCATCTTGCCGAGCGTGGCATCCGCATTTCCGGCGCACGCTGGGTCTTCCACCTCGACATCAGCGACGACGACGTCGAGCAGCTCATCGCCGCCTGTCGCGCCTACGAGCCGGGTCGGGCAGCCGCCTGAACCGTCGGCCCCGCCAGCAACAGGACAAGCTCATCGATGAACGCACGCCGGCGCGCCCGCGCCACATGCAGACCCCGCTTCCTCATTCTCGCTTCGGCACTGGCCGCGACGCTCTCGGGCTGCGCCAGGGCCGACACACCGGAAGCAACGGCTTTCCCGCTGCTAGAGACCACCATCGCAGCCGTGCACGCAGCCCTCGAGCGAGGCCAACAGAGCTGCGAGGCCATCGTCAACGCCTATCTGCAGCGCATCGAGACCTACGACAAGAGCACGGGGCTCAATGCAGTTATCTTCACCAACCCCCGCGCCGTCGACAGGGCACGCGCCATCGATGCGCGCATCGCCGCTGGTGAAAAACTCGGCGAACTCCACTGCGTGCCCGTGCTCCTCAAAGACAACTTCGACACGGCGGACATGCCGACCAGCGGGGGCTCCATCGCGCTCAAGGACAGCGTTCCGCCCGACGACGCCTTCATGGTGCGCCGGCTGCGCGAGGCCGACGCCATCATTCTGGCGAAGACCAACATGGCCGAATGGGCCTTCAGTCCGCGCCAGACCGTGAGCTCATCCTACGGGCGTACCGCCAACGCCTACGCGCTCGATCGCGTGCCCGCCGGATCCAGCGGC
>JAZBOX010000095.1:0-2431 GCA_036351355.1 Halieaceae bacterium | reverse complement strand
ACTGACGGGTCGTGTTCCACACCGCGGTGAGCTCCGGGTCGCGCGCTTCGAGCTTCTGCAAGATCTCGGTGATGCGGGCGCGCGCGCCCTCCAGCGCCGAAGCCTGCTCTTCCGTCCGGGTTTGCAGCGAGGCGATCAGCGCCTCCTGACGGCTCGCCTCGTCCTCTGCCGCCTCCAGCGTGGCCGACAACTCGCCCACCCGTTCTTCGAGGTCCGCGTTCCGGCGCTGCGCGAGGCCCAGCGCACGCGCCAGCGCACCCACCTCCTGCGACAGGGTGTCGAGTTCGGATTCCTGCCCGCTGATCTCTTCGGTCAGCACGTATTGCACGACCATGAAGATCGTCAGCACGAAGATCAGCACCAACAGCAGCCCGGTCATCGCGTCGACGAAGCCGGGCCAGATCGAGTTCTGGAAGCGCTGGCCGTTGCGGCGTGCGAGCGCCATGCGCTAGCCCTCCCCGCCCTTCGCCTCGCGCTGGGGGGGCACCTGCCCCTGCTGCGTGGTGCGTGCGCGCAGGCGCGGCCCGGTGCCCGGCTGCATCCGCGCGCCAAGCTGACCCACGGCGCGGGTGAGCGCGGAAATCTCGCTGCGCAACTCCGCGATGCTCTCCTGCCGGCCGGCGGACATCTCTTCCAGCAGGCGCAGAAGCTGCACGTCGATCGAGCGCAGGCGCATCCGGCTTTCGGTGTCGAAGCCGCCCTCTGCGCCGCGCTCCATCCCCTGCATCACGTCGGCCAGCCGCTCCTGCCCCTCGGCCACGCGCATCAGCGCGGCGGTGGAGGGCGAGGCGGCCTCGATCCGCTCGGTCATCCGCTCGACGGAGTCGGCAAGCTGCGACAGCTTCGCGTCCACGCTGGCGCGGCTCTCGTCGGACTGCGCGAACATGGTCTGCAGCATTTCCATCTGCTCGGCCATGTGGTCGATGACGGCGACCACCGCCTCCTCGTCCACCTCGCCCTCGCCTTCTGACGAGAAGCCAAGGCGGGTGATCGAGCTGAGCCATTCCTCGAGTTCACGGTAGAAACGGTTCTGCCCGTGCCCCGCGAAAAGCTCCAAGAGCCCCACGACCAGCGAGCCCGCGAGGCCCAGCAGCGACGAGGCAAAGGCGACGCCCATGCCCCCCAGCTGGCTTTCGAGGCCGGTCATCAGCCGGTTGAACACGGCCGTTCCCGGCTCCCCCTCCTGCGGTGCGAGCCCGCGGATGGTATCCACGACGGCGGGCACCGTGGTGGCCAGCCCGTAGAAGGTGCCCAGAAGCCCCAGGAAGATCAACATGTTGATGATGTAGCGCGTGATCTCGCGCGCTTCGTCCAGCCGCGTCGCCACGCTGTCGAGGATCGAGCGCGTCGAGGTGGCCGAGATCTGCCGCCCCCGCCCGCGCGAGCGCAGAAGCGTGGCGAGCGGCGCCAGCAGCCGCGGCGCAGGTGCGGCGTCGATCCCGGGCCGCCCCTCTGCGAAGGCCTCGATCCAGCGGACCGAGGCGATGAGCTGCAGCACCTGCACGAAACAGGCGAGCACGCCGATCACGAAGACCGCGCCGATGAAGCCATTGAGCCATGGGTTGGCAAGGAAAACCGGAAGCACCCGCGGCGCCGCCAGCACCGCGCCGAAGGCGGTGAGGCCCAGCACGAGCAACATGAACAGGATCTGTCGGACGGGTTGCGAGAAATGCGGCGCCGTCTCGAGCTGCGGCTTTGCCATGCGATGCGGTTTCCGGCGGGTTTTTTGCTGTTCTCGACCCTATAGGTCGGCGCAGGTCAAGCCAAGCCACTAAGCCTTGAGCGCCCGCACCCGGGCCGAGAGCCATTCAAGATCGGGATCGGCGAGCCCCAGGTCCGCCAGATGTGCCGCGGTATTGTGCAGATACTCGTCGTTTGGCCCCCGGCCGCCGATGGCGCGGGCGATGATCGCTGCCTGCTCCTCCAGCGGGAGGTTGCTGCAATACTGCCCGTGCGCGGGGTCGATGACGTAGGTCACCGCCTCGACCGACCGACCGTCGGCAAGATCGACGTGCAGCATCCGCTCGACATAGGCCGAGGAGATCAGTTCGCGGGCGCGCAAGTATGCCAGCGTCTCGTCCTCGGTGCCCGGCTCAGCGGCCAGCGCGACGCCGTTGCAGACCGCGCCCTCGAGCGCGTCGAGCGCGAGCACGAGGCCCGGCTCCTCGACGCTGCCGCGGTGGTGGATCGAGCGCATGCAGAAGCTGCGGTGCCAGCCCGGCAGTCGGGCAAGCGCACGTTCGGCCACAGGGAACCCGGGGTTCCACAGGAGCGATCCGTATCCGAAGACCCACATCGTCACGGTGTCTGGTCCTTTCCTCGGGGCGCGGTTAAACAACATCGCCGCAGCGTCTGCAAAGGGATGGGCGGATGAAGCGGCTGTTGATCCTCGTCGTCCTCGCGGCGCTTGCGTGGTCGGGATACTGGTTTT
>JAZBOX010000094.1:0-2001 GCA_036351355.1 Halieaceae bacterium | reverse complement strand
CATCGCGATCGAAGGCCTCGGAATCGACAGGGGTGCCAAGGTCACGCAGCACATCGGCGCGAGAGGTACCCAGCGCCAGGCCGGCAATTGCCTCTCGATTCGCGCGCTGATCCTCGCGCCAGTTCTCGCCGGATACATGCTCGCCGTCGATGCAGACGCAGCCCGTGGCTGCGGCGGATAACAGGGCAAACAGGAAGATCTAGGCGGGGCGTTTCACTGGGGCGGACTCCTTGCTTATGACTGCGGGGCCGTGCCCGCTCGGAACCCGTAGTGTTTCTTCTTGCCCTATCGCAGCTCAATATGGCGGGGTGACGTTCATCGTGGGATTACAGCGATCTGTCGCAAATGACCTGTGTCGATTATCGAACGCTTGCCCGATAGCGGCTGCTGACGATCAGCTGCCCAAATGAGTCGTGACGCTGCGTTCCCCGACAGCGAGACTAGGCGAAAGACCGCCAAAGGAATCCGATGAACGCTATCCAGAGTCGAGCAACCACCCTGGGCGGCCTTTTTCTCACTGCGTGCTTCCTGGTCGTGGCTGCCTGCGGAGCCCCAGCCGCAGCACCCGTGGAGTCCGCATCGACCCCCGGTGCACACGGCGCAAGCAGCGGTCTGTACTCCTTCGGCGGCGCCAGCAAAGAAGCCCTCAATTTATATCGGCGAGGCTGGCGCGAAATCCTCCTCCACGGCCGCTGGACCGAGGCCGAACGCCTCTACCGCGAAGCCGCTGCCGCCGACCCCGACTTTCTGATCGCCAAATCCGTCCTCGCGCGCATCACCACCGATAGCAGCGAGCGGCAGGCGCTCTACGAGGCCGTTGAAGCGCGGCGCGACGAAGTCGACGACGCGGGGCAGCTACTGCTCAACACCTATCAGGCAACGCTCGAGCTTTTCGCGATGCGCGAACGCGGGGAGAGCGGATCGGCGGAAGAGCGGACGGCGATGATGCATCGGGCAGTCGAGGACTACGGCGCCTTTCTCGAGCGCTATCCCAATGAGTGGTCCGTGATCATCGAATACGTTGAGTGGGTGCACGCGCTCGAAGGCCCGCAGGCCGCCCTCGATGCGGTCGAATCGATTCAGGCCTCAAGGGCGCAGAACATAGACTTCAGCTACTTCCCGATCCATTTCGAAGCCGAACTCGGGCATCACGAACGCGCCGCGGAGATGGCCGAAGCCTTCGCGCAGCGCATTGATATTCCCGACGCGCCTCAACCGCATTTTCTGTCCGCACTGCTGGCTTTTGAGCGCGGCGACTTTGACGAAGCGGAATCCGAAGCATCGCGCGCGCTGGCGCTTGATCCGCGTCATTTGCTTGCTGAGCGGCTGCTGAGGCGTGCTAAAGAAGTGAAAGGAAACTGAGTCCACTTACCGATTCTTCTGTGGCGACTGACGTTTATTGTCACTCTGCCGACGATTATCGGCAGTCAGGACCGCCTCAGGAGAGGCCCGAAAGCGAGCGCACAAACGGAATTTCACGGTGTGAGCACCCTGACGGCGACCTAACGAGCTGTTTTTGTGAAGCTTTTCTCGAAGCGCAAAAAAATTGTCCTCGATCAAGGCAGAACTGGCCCCCCGGTTGCAGTGTTACCCGTGACGGGATTTCCCCAAATCAGAAATCCCACCCTGCTCGGCGCCAGTCGGCTCCGGACACATAACTAGGAGACGAACTATGAACGTTCAACTACCCAACCGACTGCCCCGAAACCAGGGCGGTTTTACCCTGATCGAACTGATGATCGTGATCGCGATTATTGGGATTTTGGCGGCTGTAGCGCTGCCGGCTTATCAGGATTACACAGTACGGGCGAAGCTTTCCGAGGTTGTGCTAGCGGCCTCCGCTTGTAGAACTGCTGTTACCGAAGTGTATCAGTCCACAAGTACTGCACCTGCTGCCAACGGCTACGGGTGCGAGAGCGCCGCGGCATCATCGCAGTATGTAGCGAGCGTCGTTACGAATGCTGACGGGATGATTACTGTCACTTCACAGGGCGCAGACCT
>JAZBOX010000093.1:0-38704 GCA_036351355.1 Halieaceae bacterium | reverse complement strand
GCTGGCCGGCTGTAACGTTAGCGAGGCCCTGGCGGGCTACGACGGCAAACGCGCCGGCAACGAGGCATTAGCCGCATGGCTGAAGACCGGCAATAACCTTGAGCGCTGCACCCGCGAACAACTCGAGGAAATCCGCAGCGCGATCAAGTGGGACTGGCTCGGCTACCAGAAGGAGCCGCTGCGGCTTCTCGATCGGGAGCTGGCCGGGCGCTGAGCGAGGAAATCATCCGGGGGAGAGTTTGGAGGAAATTCGGAGAGAGTCCTTCCGACGCTAATTCGTCGCAAAAATCCGCTCGACCATCTCATCCGCGTTTTCCGGCAGCTTGTGTACCAGGCCGTAATGGCACTGGATGCAGGTCTGGCCGCTTTCCCTTGCACGTGCGTGATGGCGCGCCGGGCGCCGTTCCTGCGCCGCCAGATTCATCGCCGCGAAGCCGTGGCAGCTTTGGCAGAAGGCCGAATCGTTATCGCGCATCTCCTCCCAGACCGCCTGCGCCATCTCGCCGCGATGGGCTTCGTACTTCGCCGGCGTCGACAGCTTGCCGGTGAATTCGGGGATCACATCGAGCGCCGCCTTCGCCTTGGCCCAGGCCAGTGCCAGCGCGCCGTCCTGCGGCAGGTGGCAGTCGGCGCAGCTGGCGCGCACGCCCGAGGGATTATGGAAGTGGCTCGAAGCTTCGTACTCGCCGCGCGTGTTCATCTCGATCGAGTGGCAGCCGTAGCAGAATTCGTTGCTGTTCGCGCTATGCAGAAGCGCTTCGCCGGAGCCAAGCGCCAGGCCTCCGAGCAGAAAGGCGAAGACGCTGCCCAGGGTGATGGGCAGGCCTAGCCTCCTTGCGCGCTCAGCCCCGGCGCTCATTGCTGGCTGGCATAGAAGTGGAGCAGCGCGGTGATGTCGCTGTCGCTGAGCTTGTCCATCACCTTTTTCATATCCTTGGGCTGGCCTCGCTCCCGCCCTGCGTACTGCGCGAAGGCTGTCTCGAGATACTTGATCCACTGCCCTGCGAGGATGCTCGCCTCATCATCGGCGTTGCTTGCGCCGTCGCTGTGGCAGCGCTCGCAGTGGCGATCATGGATGCGCCTGCCGCGTGCGGCCAGCTTCGCGTCGAAGGGCTGTTGGGCCGCTACGAAGGGTAGCGCGGCGTAATATTCGCCGAGCGCATCGATCTGCTCTTCGTCCAGTGCATCGGCGATCGCACACATGTCTGTCGCCGGCCGCTCCGTGTCGTGCCGGTGATAGGCCGAGCTGATGCAGGGGCGTGTGCGCTCGCGGTACGCCCAGAGCGCATCGGTATGGGCGTAGTAGTCGAGGCCGGCGATCGTGGGCGTATCGTCCCACTCGCTCACACCGCGCTCGCCGTGGCAGTCGTTGCAGGTGTTGATGAGCGTATCGAGATCAAGGCTCCAGGCCCCGACGGCGATGACGAGCAGGGTGCCGGCGACACCGTGCATCAGGATGCGCGTGGCGGTCATGGAAAGCCCCCCTTGCCTGGCTTTAGCGGATCAGCCGTTCACACGGATGTCAGCGCGGCACGCCCTCGAGAAAGGTGATGAACTGGCGCAGGAAGTAATCGCGCGGCGCCTCGAGGTGCGCTGCGTGATCGCCACCGGGAACGACCACCCACTGCTTGTGCCCCGTGCCGATGCGCTCGAACAGCTTGGCCTGCTTTGCCTGGGGAGCGATCGGATCGTGTTCGCCGACGATGACCAGCGTCGGCATCGTCAGCTTTGCGGGGTCGAGTTCGTTGTAGTCCGAGAGGCTGCGGATGTCGGTCTTGATCGGGTCGGCTTCGATCGAGGCCTGAACATAAACGTCGATAGCGCGCTGACTGATCGAGCCCGGCGTGATGAAGTCGCTGGCTGCTGCCTCTGCCGTATTGACGATGCGCAGCGGCTGCATATTCGGTGTGTCCTCGGCTTCGGGCTCGTCGAGATCCTTCCAGAAGCCGTAGAGCGTCAGCGACGCCAGCAGCTCCGGCCGGGTCTGCGCGGTCAGGTGCGAGATCGACGACCCCATGGACCAGCCAAAAAGGTGCGGTTCGAGCGCCCAGTCCTGCTGCTGCGCGATCCAGGCGAGCACCGCGGCGACATCGCCGGCGGCCTGCTTCGGCGTCATCCAGCCGCTCGGATCGCGCGGCGTCGAGCCGTAGCCGCGCAGGTCGACGGCGAAGGTGGCATATCCGGCGCGGGCGAGGCTGTCCATGAACGACAGCTGCTCGCCCTCGACCTGCAGATCGAAGTCCGGCAGCGCACTCCAGGTACGACCGTGAACGAGGAGGATGGCCTCGCTGGCATCGGGTGCGGATTTCTCCCAGACCGCGAAGGGGTGCCCGTCGACGCTGACCGTGTGGCGCTGCAGCTCGGCGGAGCGGGCGCTCAGCGCAAGGGCCGCAAAGCTTGCAAGCAGGAAAAATGCAAGAAACTGGCGAGTTCGAATCATGATCGTACCGGGACGGGTTTCAGGACATTGAGCACGCGTTCAGCTGCGTGGGCAATAATGGCACAAAGCAATCCACTTCATATCCCGAGGGAGCCTTTATGAGACGCACCGTCATCGCCCTGCTGCTCGGCTTTGCCGCCTCGCCGCTGCTGCATGCCCAGTCCGACAACGCCTTTGGCACGCCAACGCCTGCCAACCCCCAACCGGCGTCGCGCATCGCCGCCGCGCCGGGCGATCGGGCCCAGGGCTGGCTGCGCCAGGGGCGCTCGGAGGTGCTGGCGCGTCACGGCATGGTGGCCACCAGCGATCCGCTAGCTTCCGAGGCCGGACTCGAGATTCTGCGCAAGGGCGGTAACGCCATCGATGCGATCGTCGCCGCGGCCGCGGTACTCGACGTGACCTCGCAGAACGACACGGGCATCGCTGGTGACCTCTTCGCCCTCGTGTGGAGCGCGAAGGATCGGAAGCTCTATGCGCTTAATTCTGCGGGCTGGGCACCGAAGGGCTGGACGCGCGAGTTCTTCACGGAACAGCTCGGCGTCGACGACATGCCCTACTGGGGCGTGAACGCGGCCACGGTGCCCGGCGCGATCTCGGGCTACGACGCGCTGCTGTCGCGTTTCGGAACGCTGGGCTTCGAAGAGACCTTCGAGCGCGCCGCGCGGCTCGCCGAGGAGGGCTGGGGGCAGGCGGAGCGCCGTCACCGCGACCTGTCGCGCGTGCAGGAGCGCCTGCGCAAGGACGCGGATTCAGCCGAGACCTTTCTCGTCGATGGCGAAGTACCGCCGCTGTACAGCATCATCCGCAATCCCGGTCTTGCCCGCGCCCTGCGCCTGATCCAGAAGGACGGCCGCGATGCGTTCTATAAGGGCCCGATCGCCGATGCGATCGTGGCCAAGGTGCAGGCCGGCGGCGGCGTGATGGCGCACGAGGATCTTGCCGAGTTCGAATCCGAATGGGTCGAGCCGATTTCCACCAACTACCACGGCTACGACGTGTTCCAGCTGCCCCCGCCCGGGCAGGGCTTCGCGGCGCTCGAGATGCTCAATATCCTCGAGGTCTGCGCGCCGCAGCACGAGGTGGACCTGGCCGCGCTCGGGCCGCTGAATCCCGACTACTGGCACTTCCTCGTTGAGGCCAAGAAGCTCGCCTATTCGGATCTCTACGCTTACAACGCCGATCCCAAGCTCGTGGATGTGCCCGTGGACGAGCTGCTGTCAAAGGATTACGCAAGGCGCCTGTGCGGTCGTATCGACATGAGCCAGGCTTTGGAGCCCTCGGTGGAGGGCGGCCTGCGCGGCGGCACGGTTTATCTCGCCGCGGCGGATCGCTGGGGCAACATGGTCAGCTTCGTGCACAGCGTGTACGAGGTGTACGGCTCGGGTGTCACGATCCCGCCCTACGGAATGATCCTGCACAACCGCGGCGCACCCTTCACCCTCGATCCCGACCACCCCAACGTCGTCGCCCCGCGCAAGCGCCCCTTCCACTCGATCATTGCCGGCTTCGTGATGAAGGATGGCGAACCGCTGATGGCCTTCGGCAACATGGGAGGCTCCGTGCAGCCGCAGACGCACGCGCAGCACATGGTCAACATGATCGATCTGGGCATGAACGTGCAGATGACCACCGACGCGGCGCGCTTCACGCATCGCCAGTCGTCGAACACGCTGGTGCTCGAACGCGAGCTCGAGAAGGTCGTCGGTCCAGCGCTCGAGGCTCGTGGGCATACGGTGCGCGCGGCCACGGGGTCTGCTGTCGGCGGCTACCAGGGGATCCTGTTCACCCGTGATCCCTCGCTAGCGGTCCCGGTCTACAGCCAGGGGAGCATCGACGAGGATCATCCGGTGAATGGCGTGTATCGCGCCGGCTCGGACCACCGCAAGGACGGCTCGGCCGTCGGCTGGTGATCCGGGCGACTGCGCGTCGCGCTCAGCCCGACCCGCGCAGGCGGTTGGCCCGAAGGAGCGGGTCCGCCGCCTGCAGGATCTTCATGCGCAGCTGCGCGTTGTAGTCGGGTCTCGCCTCGAGAAAGCCGCGCACCGTGGCCACTGCGACATCGGAGTGATGATTGCGGAACGTCGTGCGCAGCCAGCCGGCAGGAAAAAAGATATCGCCCGTTGCCTGGATCTCTTCGAGCAGTTCAAGGCTCGGCAGCAGATAGGCCTCGGAGCTGCGGACGCGCATGGGGTGATGCAGGATGCCGAGCGCGTCCAGCGTCCACGACTCGGTCGCGCGCTTGCCTTCGTCGCTCAGCGAGGCAAAGAAGGCATCGTGCGCGGCAGGATCGGCCGATAGCGCCGGGGCAAGGTACTCGAGCCGGCGCAGCTGATCGGGGTTTTTCGTGCGCGCCCGCTGTTCGCTCAGCAGCGCCTCAGCGTTCTTCGGGCGCTTGATGGCGAGATCGATGGCGAGGTCGATGTAGTCGTTTTCCGCAAGCGGGAGGTGCTCGATCACTTGCTCGCCCGACCAGACCTGCGAAACGCGCGCCACGCCCTGCGGTGTAAGCGACATCGAGGCGACGGCCTTGAAGTACAGCTTGCGCAGGCTCGGATCCTCGGCCTTGTCGAGGGCTCGCCACAGGGTCCGTTCTACCGTCGGCGACAGGGACACGCGCCGCGCATCGGGTATCAGCGTCCAGTAAATGCGCTGTAGCTGAGCGAGGGCCAGGTCGAGGAGCAGCTGGTCGTCGCTGGTGCCGGCGATTTCCAGCAGGCGCGGGAAGTAAGTCTGCGGCGAGGGCAGCCCGGTCTCGAGCATCTGCTCGTACAGACCGATCAGCAGCGAGGCGAGGTGCAGCGGCGCCATCGAGCGCCAGTCGTCGAGGCGCTCGATGGATGCGGGGAAGAGGCCGTAGCCGAAGCCATCGGCATTGAAGACTGCGGCCTCGCCGTCGGTGACGCCCATATCGCCCAGGGCGATGCGCGGCGTACGCATCTCGAGCCTGGTGGCCGTATCGCTGCCCTCGGCCAGCACCGTGAAGCTTTGCGGCCACAGGCGACCGAGCCCTGCGGGATCGCTCTGCACAAGCTCGAGCGTGCCCCCGTCCGCGTCGTCCAGACTGAAATGCGGCCGGCCCGGCGTGTTCACCCAGACCTCGCTCCAGGCGGCGACGTCTTCATCGCTGCGCGCATCGAGCATGGCAATCAGCTCGGGCCAGCTCGCATTGGCGTGGCTGAAGGTCTGCAGGTACTCACGCATGCCCTCGCGGAAGCGGTCTTCCCCGAGCAGGCGCTCGAGCTGGCGCATCATGATCGGCGCCTTGTCGTAGATGATCGGTCCGTAGAGCTGGCCGGCCTGGTTCAGATTGGCGAGCGGCTGGCGGATGGCGTTGGCGCCCTCGCTGCGATCGATGCTGTAGGCGCCGGGATGATGGTCGATGAGGAAGTCGAGCTCGTGATCGATATCGGGAAAGGAAGGGTTGACGATCTTGGCGGCCATGAAGTTCGCGAAGACTTCCTTGGTCCACACGTCGTCGAACCAGCGCATGGTCACGAGATTGCCGAACCACATGTGCGCCACCTCGTGGGCGATAAGCGAGGCGCGGCCGAGGAGTCTCGCCTGCGCCGCGCCCTCGTCGAGGAACAGGCTGTCGGCGCGGTACTGGATTGCCCCAACGTGCTCCATGCCGCCGTAGGGGTGCGCGGGAATCAGGGCGATATCGAGCTTCGCGTAGGGGAGGGGGATTCCCGTGTACTCCTCGAGCCAGGCCAGAGCGTCGCCGTGAAGTTGGAACACCGCGTCGAGGTTGCGCTCGACCTTTGCTGCGTCGGGTTCGCGGTGGAGGATCGTCATGCTGCGCCCGCCGATATCGCGCGTTACGGTCTCAAAGGCGCCGGCGACGAAGGAGAAGGCGTAGGTGCTGATCGGGCCGGCGTCCGCGAAGTGCAGCGTCTGGCGCTCGCTGTCGATCTCGCGCCGCTCCAGCGGACCCGCCGACAGCGCGTTCCAGTCTGCCGGAAGCGATAGCGTCAACGACCAGTTCGCCTTCAGGTCCGGCTGGTCGAAGACGGGAAAGGCGGTCCGTGCCCGGTCGGGGACGAACAGCGTGTACAGAAAGTCCGGATTGCGGTTCAGCGAGCTGTTGCCGGCAAGGAATTCGAAGGCCAGCGTGTTGTGCCCGACGCGGAGCAGGTCGGCGCCGATCAGCACATGCTCGTCGATGAAGCGGATCTCGGCGCTGTTGCCGTTGACGCTCAGGCTGTGCAGCCGCTCGGCGTCGGCGCGAAAGTCGACCTGCAGCGGCGTGTCAGCGGTCGCGAGTTCGAAGTCGATGGTGATCGCGGCGCTGATGTCCTCGCTCTGCTCGCGCGGGATGTCGAGGGTCAGTCGATAATGAATATCCGACAGGCGCTCGGCGCGATCACGCGCCAGTTCGGCTGATACACCGGCTTCGACGGCGATCCTGGCGTCGCGATCGCAGGCGGTGAGTCCGATGCCCAGCACGCTCAGCAGCAGGATGAGCGCACGAGGGGTCTTGGACATGGCGCGAACTCCTTCAATCCGGGCGCGGGGGTGACATCAGGGATCGAGCAGCCAGAAGGGAGGCCGTTCGAAGTCTTCGACCACGTAGGCGCGCCCGGCGAACTCGCCGCCTTCGCCGCCTTCGCCGCCGGCACCGGTTCCGGGCTGGTAAAGCACCGGCACCATTCCGGCGCGCTCGGCCGCCTCGATGTCAAAGCGGAAATCGCCGACATAGGCGCAGTAGCGAGGTTCGATATTCCAGCGGGTGGCCAGCGCCAGCAGTGCTTCCGGATCGGGCTTCGGCGCCGCGTCCTCGCGAGCCATGAGCGGAATTTCCGGCATGCGCAGGCGCGCCATCGTCAGCCGCGCGGCTTCGCGGCTGTTGCGCGTGACGATGGCCGTCGGGGTGCGACGGCGATGGATGCGCGTGAGCAGGGCCTCGGCACCGGGCATCCAGCAGGCGGCCCGCGCGCCGGCGATTTCGTGCTGGTGAATGATCTCCATGGCCCGCTGGCGCTCCTGCGCGCAGGCGAGCGCCTCGACGTGCTCGAGCAGCCCCACTCCCTCGGGGGCGCCGATGGCGCGGCGCATGCTGGCAAAGTCCAGGCGCGAGTCGACGAGGGTGCCGTCGAGATCGAAGATCACTGCGCGCAGCGCCGGAGCGACGCTGGACACAAGCCGGTTGGCCGAAGACGCGGGCATCAGGACACGGCCCAGCCGAGAAGGGCGACACCGATCAGTCCGCCCAGCGCCGGTCCGACGATCCGGCCGCGCTTGATCCCGCGAGCCGCGGAGATCAGCATCGCGATGGAGATGACCAGGGCAATCCAGTCGATGGCACCGTGCACGCCGGCGCCTTCGCCGAGGCCCGAGAAAAAGCTGTTGATCGCGCCGGGAATGGCCGAAATGAAGTTGCCAACGCCCTCGCCGAGCGACTTGAGCAGGCCACCGGAAGCCTCGGTTTCGTTCATGATCGGGTTCTCGTCCTTGGAGTCTGGAGCGGTCTCGTGCTCGCGAGTGATTTCGGCCCTGGCGATTGTAGCCGCAGATGATCGTGTCGCGGGGCTTCGCGACCTGCGGAGCGCTCTGGCTGGACGGAGAAGCGTCCGGCGCTGACAATGCGCTGATGAATGAACCGGACGGTCACGAACCGCGCCTGCGCCTCCCCCATCCGCTGATTCTCATGAGCGGCTGCGTGTTCATCGCTGCGGCGGCCACCTGGCTGCTGCCTGCCGGGCTCTACGATCGTGTCGCCGACGCCGCCTCGGGTCGCGATGTGGTGATTGCCGGTTCATACCACCGTACCGACGGCAGTCCGACCACAGTGCTGGAGGCGCTGACGGCAATTCCCCGTGGCATCGTCGGCGTGGCCGACATCCTCGCGATGATCTTTCTGATCGGCGGTGCGCTGACCGTCATCGACCGCACGGGGGCGCTCGGTCGAGCCGTCGGCGCCTTTGTGGCTCGCGCCGGTGCGCGTGGCGGACTCCTGCTGCCGGTGATCGCGGTCTTGTTTGCTGCCGGTGGCATGCTGTTCAACATGGCCGAGGAATGCGTCGCTCTCGTTCCCGTGCTGATGCTGTTCACGCGCCGCCTCGGTTACACGCGCGAGGTGGTGGTGATGATCAGCATCGGATCCGCTGCTCTCGGAGGCGCCTTCAGTCATATGAATCCTTTCCAGGTGATCATCGCCCAGGGCGTGCTCGAGCTGCCGAGTGGCTCTGCGGCCGGCTTCCGCCTGTTTTTCCTTGCGCTGGCAATAATCATCTGGTGCGTTTTCGTGATGCGCTACGCCAACCGACACCGGGTGGCCATCGCCGCGGCGGAGGATCATCCGGAACCGCTCCGCAGCTCCGATGTCGTCGTGCTGCTGCTGATGCTCGCTACCTTCGCGTACCTCGGCTGGGGCATCCAGTTCGAGGGCTGGGATTTCGTGGAGATGGGTGCGCCATTTTTCGGGCTGGCTATCGTCGCGGGTTTCGTCGGTGGCCTTGGGCCAGCGGCGACCGCGGATGCCTTCGTTGCCGGGGCGCGCGACATGACCTTTGCCGGCGTGCTTATCGGCATGGCGCGGGCGATCGTGCTCGTGCTCCAGGATGCGCAGGTGGTCGACACGATCGTCTACGGCTTGTTCCTGCCGCTCGAGCATCTGCCCGTTGTGGCGTCGGCGGTCGGCATGGTGATTGCCCACGCCGTGCTCCATGTGCCCGTATCGAGCGTCAGCGGCCAGGCTGTGCTCACGATGCCGATTCTCGGTCCCCTCGCCGATCTGCTCGGCATGTCGCGGCAGGTCGTGGTGCTGACCTTCCAGTATGGCGCGGGGCTGATCGACATGATCAATCCGACGAACGGCGCGCTCATGGCCGTGCTGACCGCCGCGGGTGTGCGCTTCGAAAGCTGGATCGCCGCGGCCTTTCGCATCTGGCTGCTGCTGCTCGCGCTGGGGATTGCCGCGGTGGTGCTGGCCGTGCTGACAGATTTGTCCTGAGCGAGCGCTCAGGCGCCTATGGCGGACCCATCGCGTGCTGCGATCCCTGCCACGATCACCGACAACAAAAAGGGAAATACGATGAAACGCATTCGAATCGCTCGTACGCCGTCGCTATCGATGGCGCTGTTCGCGCTGGGAAGCTGCCTGGTGCTATCGTCCGTCGGCGCCGCCGAGCTTCCCCCGGGCGCGCAGGCGCTGTCGCTCGAGGGCAAGGCGCTGTATGCGGCTGCGCCGGGCGAGGACACGCTGGCCAAGCTCGCAGCTGCGAAGCGGGATTACGACGCCAACCCGGAGGTGGCCGAAAACGTCATCTGGTACGGGCGGCGAACGGCCTATGCGGGTGATTACCAGCGTGCCATCGAGATTTTTTCCGAGGGAATCGAACGCTTTCCTTCGGACCCGCGCTTCTACCGGCACCGCGGGCACCGCTACATTTCGACGCGCGAGTTCGATCGCGCCATCGATGACTTTCTGCGCGCCGTGGTGCTGATGCAGGGCATGGCGCCCGCGACGGAGCCCGACGGCCTGCCCAACGCGCAGAACATCCCGCTCACCACCACCCAGGGCAACGTCTGGTACCACCTCGGCCTGGCCTACTACCTGAAGCAGGACTGGCCGCTGGCGCTGGCGGCGTTCCAGAACGGCTACCGCCTTGGCGGCAACGACGACAACCTCGTTTCCACGGGCCACTGGATCTATATGATCCTGCGCCGTATGGGCGAGGAGGAGCGCGCCGCCGAGGCGCTGGCCGACATCAGCGCCAACATGAACATCGTCGAGAACACCAGCTACCACCAGCTTTGCCTGCTTTATCGTGGTGAACTGGATGTCGCTGCGCTGGCCGGCGCCGACGGCGACGATCCGAGCAACGCCGCCGTGGCCTACGGTCTGGCCAACTACTTCTATTACAACGGCGACCGTGCCCGCTCCGATGCGCTGCTCGCTCGCATCGTCGATGGCGCGAGCTGGAGTTCCTTCGGCTTTATCGCCGCCGAGGCGGATCTGGCGAATCCGTCGCGTTGAGCCGGCGGCCGTGCCACAGGTAGTAGAGCACCGGTATCAGGAACAGGCTGATCAGCGGGGCCGAAACCATGCCGCCCACCATAGGTGCGGCAATGCGCTGCATCACCTCCGAGCCTGCGCCCGTGCCCAGCAGAATGGGGAGCAGGCCGGCGATCACGACGGCCACAGTCATTACCTTTGGACGAAGACGCTGCAGCGCTCCCTGCATGATCGCCTCGCGAAGCGCCTGGCGGCTGCGGATGGCGCCGGCGTCGCGGCGCGCCCGTTCGAGGTACAGAAGCATGACTACGCCGAACTCGGCGGCCACGCCGAGCAGGGCGATAAAGCCCACGGCCGAGGCCACGGAGAGCGCATGGCCGAGCAGGTCCAGAAGCCAGACGCCGCCGGCCACGGCAAAGGGTAGCGACAGCAGCACAAGGATCACGTCCGACAGGCGCTGGAGTGCCAGGTAAAGCAGGGAGACCACGAGTATCAGTGTGATTGGCAGGATGTCGCGAAGCCGCTCGCGAGCCCGTTCGAGGCTTCGGAACTGACCGGTCCACTGACGGCTGATGCCGGGTGACAGTTCGACGGCGTCCGCCAGTACCGCCTCGGCTCGCTCGATATAGGCAGCGAGGTCGCTATCCTCGACGGCGACATACAGCCAAAGCCCGGGCCGCCCGTTCTCGCTGCGCAGCATCGCCGGGCCCGGGACGAGCTCGATATCGGCGATCTGACCGAGCGTTGCCCAGGCCCCCTGCGGCGACCAGATCGGCAGACGAGCGAGCGCCTCTGCGCTGTCGCGACTGCTCTGCTCAAAGCGCAGGGCCACGGGATAGCGCTCGCGACCCTCGACGGTGCGGGTGATCTCGCTGCCGCCGATGCCGTAACGGACGAACTCGTTGATATCGCTCATGCTGAGGCCGAAGCGGCCCAGGGCTTCGCGGCGGGGAAGGATATCGAGATAGCGCCCGCGCCCGGGTCGTTCGGCGATCACCGACGCCGTGCCGTCGACGGTGAGGAGCGCGGCCTCGATCTGCTCGGCAGCGGCCTGTAGTTCGCCGACGTCGTCCCCCGCGAGGTGCACGCCGAGGGCGGTTTTCACACCCGTCGACTGCATGTCGATGCGGGTGCGAATGGGCATGACCCAGGCGTTGCGCAGGCCGGGCAGCTGCACGGCCGCATCGAGCTCGGCCTTGAGTCCCGCCACGTCGAGTCCCTCGCGCCAGGCCTCACGCGGTTTAAGGCGAATCACCGTTTCGATCATGGTCAGCGGCGCGGGGTCCGTGGCGGTGTCGGCGCGACCGGCCTTGCCATAGACCTGCACCACCTCCGGAATCCGGCGAATCGCCGCATTGCTCTTCTGCAGCAGCGCCCGTGCCTCGCCGATGGAAATGCCCGGCAGCGTGGTGGGCATGTACATCAGGTCGCCTTCGAAGAACTCGGGCATGAACTCACCGGGCAGGCGCGACAGCGGCAGCAGCGTTGCCACGAGGAGGCCCGTCACGAGAGCGAGGATCAGCAGCGGTTGCCGCAGGGCGAAGGCCAGGCAGGGTCCGTAGGCACGGCTGAGCACGCGGTTGATCGGGTTGGCACGCTCGCTGCGGATGCGACCGCGGATCAGCCAGCCCATCAGTACCGGCACGAGCGTGACCGACAGCACGGCCGCCGCGGCCATCGTATAGGTTTTGGTCAGCGCCAGCGGGCGGAACAGGCGACCCTCCTGTGCTTCAAGGAGAAAGATCGGCATAAAGCTTACGGTGATCAACAGCAGGGACAGGAACAGCGCGGGACCGACTTCCACTGCAGCATCAGCGATCAGCAACCAGCGTTCATTCTTCGCAGCGTCGCGCCCGTATTCGACGGAGAATGCCTCCAGGCGCTTGTGCGCGTTCTCGATCATGACGATCGCCGCGTCGACCATGGTGCCAATGGACAGCGCGATGCCCCCGAGGGACATGATGTTGGCGCTGACACCGCGCGCATCCATCAGCAGAAGCGCGGCGAGCACACCGAGCGGCAGGGTTAGCACCGCGACCAGTGCGGAGCGCAGGTGGAGCAGGAAGAGCAGGCAGACCGCGGCGACGGCAAGCATCTCAAGGCCAAGCTTGCCGCGCAGATTGTCCACGCTATTGCGGATCAGCGTCGAGCGATTGTAGGTCTCAACGATCTCGACGCCCGGTGGCAGCGACGCGCGAAGCTCGTCGATGCGTTGGCGCACGCGATCGATGGTGGCGAGGGCATTGGCGCCGTCGCGCATCACCACGATTCCGCCGGTCACTTCGCCGAGGCCATCGAGGTCCGTGACCACGCGGCGCATTTGCGGTCCAAGGCGTACGCGGGCGATGTCGCCGAGGCGAAGTGGCGTGCCGTCTTCGTCGGCGCGCACAACGATGGACTCGATGTCTTCGATGCTGCTGAGGAAGCCGCGGCTGCGCACCATGAGCTCGGCGCCCGCTGCCTCGATCACGCCGCCACCGACCTCGCCGTTCGCATCGGCAATGGCCGCGCGCAGATCCGATACTCCCAGGCGCAGCGCGGCGAGCCGCTCCGGATCAAGGACCACCTGGTATTCGCGCACCATGCCGCCGGCGGACGCCACCTCGGCAACGCCGGCAAGGCCCTGGAGTTCGTAGCGCAGGAACCAGTCCTGGAGGCTGCGCAGGTCGGCAAGGCTGTGCGTTCCGCTGCGGTCGACCAGCGCGTAACTGAATATCCATCCGACGCCCGATGCATCGGGACCCATGCTGATCGCCGTCTGTGCTGGCAGCAGGTCTCCGGCCTGGTCGAGATACTCCTGAACACGCGATCGCGCCCAGTAGCGGTCCGTGCCGTCTTCGAACAGCACATACACGTAAGCATCGCCGAAGAAAGAGTAGCCGCGCACCACGCTTGCGCCGGGTACTGAGAGCATCAGACGGCTGAGGGGGTAGGTGATCAGGTCCTCGACGAGCTGCGGTGCCATCCCGGGGGCCGACGCGCGCAGCGTGACCTGGATGTCGGAGATGTCGGGGAGCGCATCGAGACGACTCTCGCTTGCGGCGCGGTAGCCGCTCACGGCCAGAGCGAGGGCACCGAGCAATACGAGCAGGCGGTAGCGTATCGATGTACGGATCAGCGCGGCCAGCCAGCCTTCAGTGGACATGGTCGTGGCCTCCCGCGCTGCCCGCGCCGCCATCGAGGCGGCGCAGCTCGGCCTGCAGGTCGCTCTCCGAATCGATGAGAAACTGCGCGCTGCCGGCGAGGTGCTCGCCGACTCTGACGCCGGCGAGCACCTCGATCCAGTCGTCGTACACCGCGCCCGTCTCTATCTCGCGGGCCTCGAATCGGCCGTCTTCGAGGATGACGAGTACATGCTCCGAGCGGCCGTCGCTGATCAGCGCATCGCGCGGTATGGCGCTCATGGTGCTGCCATCGCCGACGCGGATGCGTGCCTCTGCCCAGAGCCCGGGCTGCAGCTCACCCGTGCGATTGTCCAGGACAACGCGCACGGGTCGGCTGCGCGTTTGCGGATCCAGCTGCGGATACAGGTAGTCGACGCGACCTTCGAAGCGCCGGCCGGGGAGTGCATCGAGCTTGATCTCGACGGGCTGGCCCTTACTCAGGAGCGCCGACTCCGTTTCGCGGACGTCAAGGAGCAGCCAGAGGTACGATAGATCGGCGATCGTGAACATGGCGGTTTCCGGCGCCACGTACATGCCGTCGCGCGCCTGCAGGCCGGTGATCACACCGTCCGATGGTGCGACGACGGGCACTGTGTTGCGCGTTTCCCCCGTCTTCTCGATGTCCAGGATGATCTGATCGGGTACAGCCAGCAGGCGCAGGAGGCTGCGCGCATTGGCTACCTGACGGCTGTCCGATGCGTCGCGCAGGGCGATCAGGAAGTTGACCTGCGCAGAGAGGATGTCGGGGGCATACAGGGCCGCCAGCGTCTCGCCGGTGCTGACGGGGTCACCCTCGGCCCGGATTCGCAGGTCCTCGATCCAGCCCGCGGCGCGCGGATGCAGGTGATAGAGGCGTGTTTCGTCGTAGGCCATACGCCCCGGCGCGCTGATCCACTCAACGCGAGGCCGCTCCTCAACCTGCACCACGCGCACGCCCAGGGTCTGTACCACGGCGCTGTCGAGTTGCACTGCTGCCGGCCTTGCGTCGCGCGGAGCGGATGTCGCCGTGTCCGCGACCAGCTCCATGCCGCAGATCGGACAGCGGCCGGCTTCGTTCTGCATCACGTCCGGATGCATCGGACAGCGATAGACGGGATCCGTGTCCAGCGAGCGCTGCGCCTCCGGTAGCTGCGGCATCGCGCGCTCCGTCGCTGCTGGCGCCATGCTGTGATCAGCGTGTTCGTCGGCGCCGGGCGCCATATTGTGATGGGCGTGTTCGTCTGCGGCTGGTTCCGTGTTGTCGTGAGCATGCTCGTCGGCTGTCGGCGCCATGCTGTGCTGGGCGTGATCGTCAGCTGTCGGCGCCATGCCATGTTGGTCATGGTCCTGCGCTGAAGTTGCGCGGGGCTCCGCCGCGACGTGGGTGTGCACATGCTCCTGACTGAGGGCAGCAGATGCCTGAACAAGGCAAAGCACGCACACGGCGCGCCACAGGCGCGACGCTGTGAAAGTGTTCATGATGGATCCTCCGGATGAATGTCAGCGACGAGCCGTCGCTGCACGTCGCGCGAACGCGACGCAGACCAGGTGAATTACCGGGTCCGGGGGAGGATGGGGGGGCGCAGCGCCCGGTCACGCGATCCGGCCAGCGTGAGCGCGTCGGGCTCGGGCGCGGATATGGCCAGCGGTGGAGGCATGTCGAAGCCGCTGTCCGCAATGGCCGGATGAAGGGAGACGAAGCCGCAGCTGAACTCGCAGTTCAGGCAGCTGCCGGATGAATCTGCCGGGATCGAAGACGTGGGGGGCAGGGTGGCGGAGTCCGCGTTGTCGTGACAGGGCATGGCGGCAGGGGAGGCCAGGGCCGCGGGTGTTGAACCCTGACCCGCGGACGCCGACAGGTCGATGTCCGCGATGTCTACCGCGGCCTTGCCTTCCGGAATCGGCATCGGCGTCAAATCCGAAGCCAGCAACATTACCCCGACAGCGCCCCGCATTTCGCCATACAACCGTTCCTGCATCTGGCAATGGCCGACGGATGCGAGCAGCAGCTGCCCCTGCAGCAGGAGGCAGCAGCCCAGCGCAAGTCTGAAGCTTGAACGTGACATGGCCTTATATTACGGACGTCCGCCGTGCCGCTACAAGCTGCGCGATCAGTTGCGCGAGATCAGTTGCCCGCGTCGGTCTTTCGAAAGTCCACGTCGAGCTCCGCCGCGAGGTAAACCAGCGCGGCGTAGGCAGCGACATTCTGCGCCAGCTTGTCGGGGTCGATCTTGTCGAGCGTGTCGTCCGGCGTGTGGTGCAGGTCAAAGTAATCGCGGCCGTTCTGATTGAGGTCGACGGTCGGTACACCCGCTGCTGCCAGCGGGATGATGTCGGGGCCACCCGAGCCCTCCGCGCTGCCGCCGCGTACGATGTCGAGCTGCGCGAGGAGTCGGCCGATGGCGTCGATCACCGGGTTGGCATCGGGGTTCACGTTGGACGCCAGCTGCCAAATCGAGTCGGCACCGAAGTCGGACTCCGTGGCGAGGACGTGCATCGGTGCCTCTTCCGCGTGCGCGGTGGCATAAGCGCGCGCCCCGAGCAGACCGGCCTCTTCGGCGCCGAACATCACCACGCGAATCGTGCGCTTCGGGCGCTCGGGCAGCTGTGCGATCAGCGCCGCGGCCGCCGTGGTGATGGCAACGCCGGCGCCGTCGTCGATCGCGCCCGTGCCGAGGTCCCAGCTGTCGAGGTGGCCGCCAATCAATACGATCTCTTCGGGCTTCTCGCGGCCGACGAGGTCGAGGATCACGTTGCCGCTTTCGACGTCACCGGAGAACCCGGCGCCGGACTCGAGGCGCAGGCGCAGGGCCTCGCCGCGCTGGTGCAGGCGGCGCAGCTGATCAGCGTCGGGGTTGGAGATCGCCATGACCGGGATGTCGGCCCACACCTGCCCCGTGTCCTCGCCCGAGCGTGAGCTCATCATGCCCGTGTGCGCGAAGCGGTGTGAGCTCGAGCCCACGGAGCGCACGACGAGCGCGCGGGCGCCGGCGCGCTCGGCATGCTGCCACCCGACGCGGCGGCGCTGGTTGGCCTGGCCGTAGCCTGCGCCGGTCTGGCTTTTCACCAGCGGCTCACCGTCGACGAAGGCGATCTTGCCGACCAGGCTCTCCGGTGCAGCCTTGCTCAGTTCATACACATCGCGGAAATACACCACCTCGGCCTCGAAGCTGCCGTCGCTGGCGCCGGAGCCACCGAGCGCCGTGGCGTGCAGGTGCAGCTCGTAGGGGCTGCTGAGCGTGAGCTCGGACTCGCCACGCTCCCAGTAGGCCATGGTGAAGGGCTCGACGCTGACGCGGTCGAAGCCGAGTTCCTCGCCGAGGCGGGCGCCCCAGCCGCGTGCGCGGGCCTCGTCATCGGAACCGGCGAGGCGCGGTCCGATGTCCGTGGTCAGCGACTCGACGATCTCGTACGCGAGGTCGCTGTCCAGCGCCGTGTTGATCAGCTGCTGCGCGGTGTCGCGCTCTGCTGCAGGGATCTCGAAGGCGTCACCCTGACTCAGGGCCGTGCTCGCGGCCAGGCTCAGGATCAGGCCGGTGCCCGCGTTCAGAATCGTTCCGCGCATGCTGTCCTCGTTGTTTGTCGGCGATGGAAGGCCGAGGACAGTAAGCCGAGGAACCCGGTCTGTCCAGCTGCCTAAGCGGCGTCTGTGGCGCGATGAATGCGGCGGCGTTGCTGTTACCATGGCCGCCGCCTCACCGACTGGGGATGACACCATGCTGATCGCACTCAACCTTGCCGTTTTCCTTGCCTGCGCCGGCGCGCTCTTTCGCCTTGGTCTCGGCGACTGGTCCCTCGGCCGTCGCGTGCTTGTCGCCCTGGTGATCGGCGCGCTGTTCGGCGCCGGGCTTCAACTTGCCTACGGGATCGGCTCGCCGCTTATCGATGGCTCCCTCGAGTGGATCAACGTGGTCGGTCGCGGCTACGTCAATCTGCTCAAGGTGATCGTGACGCCGCTGGTGCTTGTGTCTATGGTCGCCGCGATCGTCAAGCTCGACGAGATCGCAACGCTCGGCAAGGTCGGTGGTCTGGTGATCGGGGTACTGCTGGCGACCACGGCGATGGCGGCGCTGGTCGGCGTGTTCATGGCCGGCAGCTTTGGCCTGAGTGCCGAAGGCCTGATCGAGGGCGAACGCGAACTTGCTTCCGCTGCGGACATCGCCAATCGCCAGGTGCGTCTCGGTGACCTGTCGGCCGCGGATATGATCGTGAGCTTTGTGCCCTCGAACATCTTTCAGGATCTGGCGGGGCTGCGCGATACCTCGATCATCGCCGTGGTGATCTTCGGTATCATCCTCGGAGTCGCGGGTCTGCTGGTGACGCGCGACAACCCCGAGCACGGCGCGGCTTTTCGCGGTTTTGTCGAAGTGGCGCAGACCATCGTGCACAAGTTCGCGCGCATGATCATCGGCCTGACGCCCTACGGCGTGCTGGCGCTGATGGCAAAAATGGCCGCGACTTCGAGCGGTGCCGACATTCTCAGCCTGCTCGGTTTCGTTGTCGCTTCCTACGTGGCCATCGCGATCATGTTCGGCGTACACGCCCTGCTGCTGACGCTGAACGGCATCAACGCCGTGACGTTTTTCAAGCGCATCTGGCCCGTGCTGGCGTTCTCCTTCACCTCGCGCAGTTCCGCCGCCGCGATTCCCCTGAGCATCGAGACGCAGACCGAAGCGCTCGGCAACGACCCCGCCGTGGCCAACGTGGCGGCGAGCTTCGGCGCGACGATCGGCCAGAACGGCTGCGCCGGCATTTATCCCGCCATGCTGGCGGTGATGGTGGCGCCGACGGTGGGTATTGACCCCTTTGCCGTCAGCTTTCTGGGTACGCTGGTGGCGGTCATCGTGATCTCGTCCTTTGGAGTGGCCGGCGTGGGCGGCGGCGCGACGTTTGCTGCGCTAATGGTGCTGCCAGCCATGGGGCTGCCCGTGGAGCTGGTGGCGCTGCTGATTTCCATCGAGCCGCTGATTGATATGGGAAGGACAGCGCTCAACGTCGACGGCTCGATCACCGCGGGCACGCTGACCTCGAAGTGGCTCGGCGTGTATGCGCCGCCCGAGCACGCGCCGCCGATCACGGCCTCGTGACGGCGCCATGAAGTGCCTCCGACTGCTCTTGCCCGCAATAAGTCTCGCGCTTGGCCCCGTGCTCGGTGCGGCCTTCGCCGCGGCGCAGGGCGTGGAGCTGCACGTGCTCGGGATCGGCCAGGACGCCGGTTATCCCCAGGCCGGGTGTTTTCAGGCGCACTGCATGCCCGGCTGGGAAGGCGACAGGCCCCGGCGCCCGGCTGTCTCCCTGGCGCTGATCGATCACGACGCCAGGCGGCGCTACCTCTTTGAAGCCACGCCCGACTTTCCCGCGCAGTACTTTAAGCTCGAGCGCATCGCGCCGTCCTCGTCCTATGCGCTCAGCGGGATCTTTCTTACGCACGCGCACATCGGGCACTACGCGGGTCTCATGTTTCTCGGCCACGAGGCCATGGGCGCTTCAGGCGTGCCCGTTTACGCGATGCCGCGCATGCGCCGGTTCCTCGAGGAGAACGGCCCCTGGAGCCAGCTCGTCGAGTTTCGCAACATTAAACTCATGCCGCTGGCTCATGAACAGCCCGTGGTGCTCGACGCGATAACGGTGACGCCCGTACTCGTCCCGCACCGCGACGAGTACAGCGAAACCGTCGGCTTCGAGATTGCGGGACCGAGCAGGAAGGCGCTGTTTATCCCCGATATCAACAAGTGGTCGCTGTGGGATCGCGACCTCGAGGCCGTGGTGAAATCCGTCGACTTTGCCTTTGTCGATGCAACCTTCTTCGCCGACGGCGAGCTTCCGGGGCGTGACATGAGCAAGATCCCCCATCCCTTCGTCACCGAGACCATGGAGCGCCTGGCGCACCTGTCGCCGCAGGAGCGGTCGAAGGTGTGGTTCATCCATATGAATCACACCAACCCGGTCCTGTGGGATGACACGGTTGAGAGCGCCGCAGTGCGCGCGGCCGGATTCAATCTTGCACGCGAGGGGATGGTGCTGGGCCTGTGATGGCGGCTTCACATCGCTAGGCAAACAGCCCCAGGTACAGCGCAAACAGCGTGATTGCGCTGAGCGCCCAAACCACGTGGTCACGCCGCGCCAGCAGCAGCTGCGAGGTGAGCAGCGCGCTCGCTGGCGCCACGAACACGTAGGTGCACAGCAGCGTCTGGGCAAACTCTGCGGCCAGCAGGCCTACGCCGGACCAGAAGCCCTCGCTGGTCGCGAGCTGAAGCGCATCCAGCGCGGTCAGGACAAGCACCACGAGACCACCCATCTGCAGATGCAGCCGCACCTCGGCGCGGATTTTCGGGCGCCAGATGGCGAAGAAGATGCCGAAGATCGGCCGTGTGATCAGCGCCCTGATGCTGCCGGGATCGACGCTGTGATAGAACAGGCGCAATCGATGCACCCAGCGCACCAGCGCATTCAGCACCGGAATCTTCGCCACGCCCTTCACGCGCGAAGCGATCAGCGACACGACGATGAACAGCGTGAGGACGAAAGCCGGCTCGTAGGACTGCGTCGAGCGGCACAGGCCGCCGAGGACGAGGCCGATGGCGAATAGCAGCAGTGCGCTGTAGAACACGCGCTGGCGGCCCGATCGCGCCGCTGCCCAGGCCGGCGGCGCATCGAGGCAGAGTTCCTGCTGCGGCGGCAGAAAACCCATGCCCCAGGGGGGCAAGCCCTCGGCTTCGCGTTCACGGCCCTCGGTGTTGCTCGCGTCGATCAGACGGCGCAGCCGCGACAGGTCCCACAGCCACCACAGCAGACCGCCCCCTGCGGTGAGCAGCATGAACAGCCCGCTCCAGAAGCGTCCGAGGTAGAAGCGGTGTGCTCCGACGATGCCCAGCGGCAGCGCGAGCGCCGCAGTCGGGAGCAGGCGGCGCGGGCGAAAGCGGTACAGGTCGGCGACGACCTCGGGTGCAAAGTCCGGGTCGATGGCCGGCTGCGCGCCGTCTCTCGCCGCGTCGCGATCCGCTGTCATGCGGCCTCGCGCATTACAGGCTCAGGCCGATGCCGAGATACACGGCGACAGCGATCAGGCCGATCAGCAGCGAGTAGGGCAGCTGCGTCTTCACGTGGTCGATGTGGTCCGAGGCCGCGCCCGTCGAGGCGAGGATCGAGGTGTCCGATAGGGGCGAGCAGTGGTCGCCGAACACGCCGCCCCCGGCGACGGCGGCCAGCGTGGCATAGACCAGGGTGCTGATCTCCCCGGAGGAAAAGCTGAAAGCCAGCGGCACGGTGATCGGGATCATGATCGCGTAGGTGCCCCAGGAAGTGCCCGTCGAAAAGGCGATGAAGCCGGTGATCAGGAACACGAGCATCGGCAGCACGGCGGGGCTCAGCCAGGACTCGGAAACGGACACGATGTAGTCCGCCGTATTCAGCGCCGCAGAGAGGTCGTTGAGCGCATAGGCAAAGGCGAGGATGACGACGGCGGGCATGATGCCCTTCACACCCGTGATCGCCGTATTGGTGATCTCGTTGAGGGGCACGCCCTGCATGCGCATGATGATGCCGGACACGAACACGGCAAGCATGAAGGCTTCGAGGGGTTTTGCACTCGCGGTGATGATCACCGATCCGAGGGCGAAGCCCACCACGAGCAGCACGGGAAACACGAAGTTCCAAAGCAGGCTTGTGCGGATGCCTTCGAAGGCTTCTATGCCCGTGAGTTCATCGGCCATCAGCGGCTGCGCGTCGTCGCGATGGAGCTTGCCCTCGTCGATGGCACGACGCTCGGCGGTTCTCATCGGCCCGAAATCGGGCAGCAGGCCCGAGGCGATGAAGCCGACCATCAACACGGCGAGGATCGCGTAGACGTTGTAGGGAATGGCGGCGATGAATACGCGCATCGCGTCGGCCGCATCATTGATCGGCCCCATGCCGATCGTGAGGCCGGCGACGAAAACGGCCCAGCCGGTGAAGGGCACCAGGATGCTCACGGGCGCCGAGGTCGAATCGCAGATGTAGGCGAGCTTCTCCCGGGATATGCGAAAGCGGTCGGTCAGGCTGCGCATGGTCGAGCCGACGAAGAGCGGACTGAAGTAGTCGCTGAAGTACACGAACATGCCCATTACCCAGGCCACGAGCTGCACCCGCTTGCGGGTCATGCGCCGCTCGGCGATAAAGCGCGAGAAATTTGCGATCGCGCCCGTTCGCTGGAAAAACGCGATCTGCATGCCAATAAAGAATTCGAGCAGCAGTACCCAGGAAAAGTCCTTGTTGCCCAGGGCGCCGACCAGCAGCGCCGGAAAACCGAGCAGGCCTTCGCCGGCCACGAGCACGCCCGCGATGCAGGCGACGGCGAGGGAGAACACCGTATTGCGCGTGGTGAAGGCCAGGATGATCGCGATGCCGGCGGGGACGAGCGACAGCGGGCCGATGTAGTCGCCTGCCTCCATCAGTCACCCGCCTTGTCGCTTGCCTTCGCCATGTTTCCGCTTGCTCCGTTTACGCTGCGCTTCACAGCTCGCTGCGACCCTGCCAGCTCTCCAGTGCCGCCCTGACGCGAAAGCCGATCCCGCGCGCCGGCTCCGGCGGCATCCACGCGGCCCTGCCGAACAGGGCGGTGACGTCGGGTACGGCTTCGCCGTTGGCCAGCTCCGCGAGCAGGCGACCGAAGAGCGTGCCCTTCACGGTGCCGCCGCCGTTGCAGCCGCAGGATACAAAGAGTCCCGGCTCGTGCTCACCCCAGAGCGGTGCCGCGTTGTAGGTGAAGCCTACGGCGCCGCCCCACAGCTGCTCGAAGCGCGCACCGCGCAGCTGCGGAAAGCGCCGCCACAGACGGTCGGCCAGGTCCCGCTCGACCCGCGCCGGCTCGCCCTCGCTCTCATAGTCGTGCAGCGAGCGTATCAGCAGGCGTCCATCCGCGGTGCGCCGAAGCGTCGAGCCGAGACGATGCATTGGCAGCACGCCCCAGTTGGGGTTGCTCCCGAGCTCCGCAAGCACCCCGGGATCGAGGACGGGCGTGATGCCCGCGTAGGTGTACACGGCGGCGAGGCGCGAGCGGGCGATGCCGAGATTGCGTGCGAAGGAATTGTTCGCGAGCACAAGTTTCCGACAGCTGACCTGACCCTGCGCGGTGCTGACCTGCCAGCCGGCGCCGCTGCGGCGCAAGCCCGTCACGGGGCTGTTCTCGAACAGCTCGACGGATTCGGGAAGCTGCACGGCAATGGCGCGAATCACCGCGGCGGGCTGCGCGAGATAGCAGTCCGGGGAGTACAGACCGGCGCCGTAGAAGTCCGTGCCAAGTTCGGCGCGCAGCTGCGCCTGGTCGAGGCGGCGGTAGGGCAGGCCGGAGGCCTGCAGGAAGGCTTCGTATTTGTGTAGCGCGCGCATGCCCACCTCGCCGCCGGCGGCGCGATAGGTGCCAGCTCGACTCAGATCGATGGCGTCTTCGCTGGCGGAAACGTCGGCGACGATGCGCTGCATCGCCTCGCGCGTCAGGCGGTTGCACTGCTCCATGCGCTCGCGGCTGCCAGCGTCGGCGTCATCGGCAAGGGCGATCTCGAGCAGGAAGCCCGAGTTGCGACCGGGATTGCCCTCGCCCACTTCGCTGGCATCGAGCACGACGATGCGCGCCCGCGGATCGAGTTCCTGCCAGCGTCGTGCGCAGGCCAGGCCGGTGAAGCCGGCGCCGACCACGACGACATCTGCCGCGTGATCGCCCTCGAGGGCGGGTTTCGCGGTCCGCGGCGGCAGCAGCGCATTCCAGCCGCTGCGCGAACTGTATTGAGGGTAGGCGGTGCGCATCGCTTTCTAAAACCTGCGATCGATGCGATAGGGCGCCGGGTTCACCGGACTTTCCTCGCCGCAGGCCATCGCGGCGAGCATGGCTCCGGTGACCGCCGACTGGGTCAGTCCGAGGTGGCCGTGGCCGAAACCAAAGAACACGTTGCTGAAGCGGGGCGACGCGGAGATCACGGGATTCGAGTCGGGCAGGCTGGGCCGGTAGCCCATCCAGGATGTTCCGCCCGCCACATTGAGGCCGGGAAAGAGCTCGAGCGCCTGCTCCGCAAGGACACGCGCGCGGGCGTAGTCGGGCGCTGCAGCAAGCCCGGCAAACTCCACGGTACCGGCCAGGCGCAGTCCATGCTGCATGCTGGTCGCCGCAAAGCCGCGCGCCGGGAACAGCATCGAGCGCCCGAGCGTGATGCGAGGGTCGGGCAGCTGCTGATGGTAGCCCCGCTCCGTATCGAGCGGCACGCGGCTGCCGAGCAGCGCGGCCAGGCGGTGCGACCAGGCGCCGGCAGTGACGAAGACTTCATCGCAGGCGAGCTCGCTGCTGGCCTGCACGGCGCTGATGCTTCCGTCCTTCGTAACAAAACCGCGCACCGTATCGCGCTTAAACTCCCCGCCCTGCTGCTCAAAAAGCTGGAACAGCGCGCGCGACAGCGCGAGGGGCGACACCGTATGCCCCGCCGCGGGAATGAATACGGCGCCGGCGATACCCGGGCGCAGCGCGGGTTCGAACTCGCGCAGTTCCTCGCCCCCGAGCAGGCGAACGTCCACGCCGCGTCGCTCGTAGTAGGCACAGTTGCGCTTCGCGCGCTCGAACTGCGCGGCGCTTTCATGCACGTACAGCAGACCGTCCTGGCGCAGCAGATAAGCGGCCCCCGCCCTTTTCACCAGCGGCATCAGAAAGTCCATGGCGCGGCTCGACAGCGCGTGGATCGCGATCGAGGCCGCCTCCGCCCGCGGCGCCGAGCTCGCCGCGAGGAAGCGCCGCAGCCACGGCAGGAAACGCGGCAGGTAGCCCGGTCGCAGCACGACCGGCGCCATCGGGTGCAACACCATCTCGGGTATGTCTCTCCAGATGCCCGGCATGGCCTCCGGGTGGCAGGAGCCGGCGGAGACGATGCCCGCATTCCCCGAGCTCGTGCCCTCGCCGGGGCCGCCACGATCGATGAGCGTGACGCGCCGCCCTCGCTCCTGCAGGTACAGCGCCGTGCACAGGCCGACGATGCCGGCGCCGATAACAATGCTCTGGGTTTTCAAGGCGAAAGGGCTTCCCGGTGCTAAGCGAGGGGTCCGCATTCGGCGGCTCTCGGGTTCCTGTGCGCTGGGCGAATCTCTGGCAGTATCGCCGTGTCGAGATCGCGAAGGCAATCCAATGGCAAGCAGCAGACGACGTTTTCTTGGTGCGAGCGCCACGGCGCTGGCGAGTGCGGCGCTCTGGGGCTGCAATCGCTCGCCCGAACAGGGTGCTGCGGTGACCAACCCCGGCACGGCCACAGACCAAGGGGCGCCTGTGACCGTGTTCAGGAACGGCATCGTGCTGCCCGTTGATGACGCCTTCTCGCAGCATCCGGCGCTGGCAATACGCGGCTCGCGAATCCTCGCCGTGGGCTCGGAGGAAGCGGTACTGGCCGCGGCCGGCAAAAGCCCGCGCCTCGTCGACCTTGAAGGGCGCACGCTGCTGCCGGGATTCATTGAACCGCATATGCACTTCGCGCTGTTGGCGGGCTTTGGTCATATCGAGGACATCGGCCCCTTTCAGCAGCCGACCTTCGCCGACGCTCTCGATGCCCTGCGCCGTATTCATGCCGAGGCCGCTACGCGCGGGCCCGATGCCTGGGTGATGGGGCGTCAGTTCGACCCGATTCTGCTAACGCCGCCGCGCGATCTCACGATCGACGAGCTCGATCCCATCTCACCGGAAAATCCGGCCTTCATCCTCAATGCCTCGGGGCACGTGGCCTACGTGAACAGCCGGGCTCTTGAACTTGCCGGTATCACCCGCGACACCCCCGATCCTCCCGGCGGTTCCTTCGGGCGTTTCGAGGACGGTCGTCTCAATGGCGTGCTCTACGGCCAGAGCGCCAGCGGTCTCGTACTGGCGAAGAACCGGGAGATCACCGCGCGCATGGCGACAGAATTCGTCGGTGCCGGCCGCGAGGTCGGTGACCAGGCATCGCGCCTCGGCATCACCACGCTCTGTGATCAGGCGACAGGCGGCCTTGCCGGCCCTGCGGAGCTGGAGTCCTATCGGGCGATGTACGAAGGCGGACGCATGAAGGCGCGCATCCGCGCCTACGCCTACGGCGTGCAGCCCGGCTGGGACGAGGCCGGTGTGCTCCCCGGCCAGGGTGATGCACTCATGCGCGTGGCCGGTTGGAAGATGATCGCCGACGGCTCCAACCAGGGTTTCACCGGTCGCCAGCGCGAGCCTTACTACACGCGCGATACGCTCGGCCTGTTCTATATCGAGCCCGATGACCTGCGCGCGCAGGTGATCGAGCGCGCCGGGCGCGGCTGGCAGCTCTCCATCCACGGCAACGGTGATGCCGCGATCGACAGCATTCTCGACGCGCTGGACGCGGCCGCGCAGTCCGGCATCGACGTGCCCGGCCTGCGCTGTCGCATCGAGCACTGCTCGATCCTCCACGATGAGCAGATCGCACGCATGCAGTCGCTCAGCGTGGTTCCCAGCTTCCTGATCAACCACGTGCACTACTGGGGCAAGGTGATGCGCGACGAGGTGTTCGGGCCCGACAAGGTGCGGTTGCTCGATCGCTGCGCGGCGGTGGAGGAGGCCGGCCTGAACTGGGTGATCCACACGGACGCGCCGGTCTCGCCGCTGGGCACGCTGCACAAGATTCGCGTCGCCGTGGCCCGCGACCTCTGGGCGGAGCCGGGAACCGTGCTGGCGCCGCAGGAGCGG
The DNA here is from genome assembly GCA_036351355.1 of Halieaceae bacterium. Classification (GTDB taxonomy): domain Bacteria; phylum Pseudomonadota; class Gammaproteobacteria; order Pseudomonadales; family Halieaceae; genus Congregibacter. The sequence continues at coordinate 12,473 of JAZBOX010000093.1, read as the reverse complement.
GTGTCGGTGGAGGCGGCGATTCGCGCCGTGACGCGCAACGCGGCCTGGGCCTGTCAGTCGGAGCACGAGATCGGCAGCCTCGAGGAAGGCAAGCTCGCCGATCTCGTGATCCTCGACAAGGACCCGCGGGTGGTCGAGGCGACGGCGATCTCCGATATCGGTGTTGTTGAGACCTGGATGAACGGTGAGCGCGTCTTTCAGGCCTGAGGTCAGTCGATCGCCCCGGGCGCCCCGATACGCTCAGAAGTGCAGCTTGCCCTCGAGAATGCGCTGGTGTGCTGTTTTCGTAAGGCGCGCATAGCAGCGTTTTTTCGCGTCGAGAAACCACAGCGGGTCCTTTGTCAGCGCCGGGTCGAAGCCCTCCTTTACCAGTTCGATCTTGCGGTACTTGAAGGTCCCCGTGGTAGCGGCCTGCGGCTGCACACGCAGAAATAGCGGAATCGCGTAGGCCGGCAGTTGCTTTGCGAGCTCGCTGTACAGACCGCCGAAGTCGACCTCGCCCTCGGTGGTGATTGCCGCCATGCCGGCGCGACCGTCCGCGCCGGGAAGGCCGACGCCGTAGACGTTAGCGGTGGTGATCCCGGGAATGCGTGCGAGGCATTCGGCGACTTCGCCCGTCGACACGTTCTCGCCCTTCCAGCGAAAGGTGTCGCCGATGCGATCGACGAAATAGATGTAGCCGTCGCGATCCTTCTTCATCAGGTCGCCGGTGCGAAACCACAGGTCGCCCTTGCGGAACACGTCGCGCAGGAGCTTCTTCTCCGATGCGGCCTTGTCGTTGTAGCCGTCGAAGCGCGTGCGCACCTCCTTGCCCACGCGGCCGATGGCCTCGCCGACTTCGTCGGGCTTTGTGCGCATGCAGAAGCCGTGCTCATCGCGCAGCGGGTGCTCCTCCACCACGTCGAAGCGAACGAAGGCGATGTTCGCGAAGGCATTTTTCTCGAGGTAGGAGGGAATGCGGCCGACGGCGCCGACCTTGCCATCGATGTTCATGAGACTGACGTTGCCTTCCGTGGACCCGTAGAACTCGACCAGATGCGGCACGTCGAAGCGGTCCATGAAGGCCTGCCAGATGTCGGGACGCAGCCCATTACCGAAACCGGTGCGCACGAGGTGATCGCGTTCCCTCGGATGCGGCGGCGAGTTCACGAGGTAGCGGCACAGCTCGCCGATGTACACGATGGAGGTGACATCGTGCTCGGCGACGTCGTCCCAGAAGTGGCTGGCGGAGAAGCGCCGGCGCAGCACGATGCAGGCCCCGGCCATCAGTGCCTGCCCCACGCCGCAGATGCCGCCGGTGCCGTGGTACAGCGGCAGCGTGATGTAGATACGGTCGTTCGCCGTAATGCCGCAGGGTGCCACGAAGGAGCGCATCATGGCGCGCGTGCGCGCGTGAGCGAGCTTCGCCGCCTTGGGAAGGCCCGTGGTGCCCGAGGTGTACACATACAGGCACAGGTCGCGGGCCAGCAGGGCCTCGCGCCGGCTGCGGTCGGGGCGCGTGTCCGCCGCGCCTGCCAGCGCCTTCTCGAGGTCATCGCCCTCGCTGCCGCCAAGGGTGAACACGGCGGGATCGCCGTCGATGAGGCCCCGGGCGCTGCGCAGCGCCTCATCCTGCTCGCTGCCGCCAATCACCAGGCGTGCCTCGATGATGTTGATGCAGTGGGCGAGGGACTCCTCGGCGAGATTGCTGTTGATGAGGCCGGTGACGACGCCGATCTTTGACAGCCCGTACCAGATCGCCACGTACTCGGGGCGGTTCTCCATGAACAGCGCCACCGCGTCGCCGGGCTCGAGGCCGATCTGGATGGCCCAGTTCGCGATGCGATTGGCGAAGGCCTCCATGTCGGTGTAGGACCAGCTCTGCCCCTCGAAGATCCAGGCGACGCTGGCGCCGTGGCGATCGACGAGCTCCTCGATCTCGTCGGGGACGAGCGTCGAACTCTCGGGGTCGACAACATCGATCCATTTCTTTACCGCGCGCAGCCCGGCGACGGTGGACAGCTCGCGCCGCAGAATCTGCAGCGGGTTCATCGGCCGCCCGTCCCTGTGTCCGCCGCAACGCCAGCCATGCCGCGCGAAGTACTCAATTCAGCGGCAGCCCGCGCAGGCCCGCCGGGTCGTCCGTGACCGGAGGCACCTTGCCGGCGAAGCGCTCGTTGAGGTCGTCGACGCGCAGAAGGAGCGCGGCGAAATCGCTCTCGGCGGCCTCGATCTCGCGAAGGCGGTCGTCGAACACATCGACGGCGGCGTCGGTGGGTCGATAGCCCGCCCCGCCGAAAACATCACCGCCGCGACCGCCGACTTCGGCGAGCAGCCACACCAGGTTCATGTACAGGCGGTATTTCTCTACGTACCACTTGTCGTCGCTGTGCATCTCCGTGCGCGACAGGTAGTGCAACTCGGCGTTGTACAGGTCGAGGTAGAGCTCGCGCAGCGCGGCGCTCAGCTCCGCGTCCTCGCTGCCATCGAGCAGGTCCTCGACTTTCGCGCGCATGACCTCGATGCGGTTGATGCGATCGACGACCGTGTCGATGGCGTCGATGATCGCCAGCTGCAGCTTCGTGCTCGCCACCAGGTCGTCATCGCTCGAGGGCAGCTCGACATCGGCGCGAACCTCGAAGGGGTGCTCGTAGCTGCGTCCCGCATGGGTGATGCGCAGCGTGTACTGACCCGGGGCAACTGAGGGCTGCCACTCGGCGGCGCCGAGGCCCCAGTGGCTGACCTCGCGTTCGCGCTGCTCCCAGCGGCCTGCTTCCCAGATGTAGGGATTGTCCGGCGGCAGCGAACGCAGCACGGGAAGGGCCGGTGCCGGGTAACGCATGTCCCAGCTGATCCGGTTCATGCCCTCGTGGGCGATGAACTCACTGCCCGACACGCGCCGGCCGACGCGATCAAGCACCTCCATGGTCAGCGCCTCCGCGGGCGCTTCATTCAGCGTGAACACGAATTCCGCCGTGCCGCCGCTGGCGTGGCGCGTGGCGGGGCGCGGCGTGTGGATGACCAGCGTGTCGCTGGCGGCCTCTTCGTCGCTCACCTCGAGGCGCCAGACGTCGCGCAGGATCCAGATGCCGCGACCATAGGTGCCGATGGCGACCTCGGCGGCATTCTCGGGAACCTCGATCCAGTTGACCGGGACGGCGGGCAGGCGATCCTTGAAGCGCGTCCACTGGCGACCGCCGTCTTGCGAATAGAAGAAAGCGTGGCCCGTGCCGGCGAAGAGCACCTCGGGGCGCTGCGGGTGCTCGGCGATGGACAGCGTGTAGTCCAGGGGATGGCCGCGCGGGAGATCGCCGTCGAGGCGGGTCCAGCTCTGGCCGTAGTCCGTGGTCCGGTACAGGTAGGGATCGCGGTTATCGACGAGATGGTAGTCCACCGCCATGTAGGCGGTGCCCGGCTCGTGATGCGATGCGTCGATGCGCCGCACCAGGCCCCAGGGCGGCATGTCGACGTTGGCGCTGAGGTCCTCCCAGGTGGCACCGGCATCGCGCGAGATCCACACCTTGCCGTCGTTGGTACCGACCCAGACTACGCCCTGTTCCGTGCGCGATGGCGCGATGGCCGAGATCGTAGCGCCGTAGAACTGGCCGAGGTTGTCGCCGACGACGCCGCCGGAAAAGAGGATGCGGCTCGGGTCGCCGGTGGACAGATCGGGACTGATCACCTCCCAGCTCTGGCCGCGATCGCGCGTGCGCAAGATCACCTGGCAGCCGAAATACACGGAGTTGTCGAACCAGTCGATGGCCAGCGGCGGCGACCACTGGCAGCGGTACTTGAGACCAACGGGATCCGAGTCCAGCGTGTGCTGCCATGGGCTCACGGAGCGAAACAGGCCGCTGATGTCGTCGTAGGTCGCGACATGGGCGGCGTAGCAGGTGCCCCAAACGAAGTGGTGGTTGCCGGGTTCGGGGTAGGTGTAGCCGGACTCGCAGGATGGCATGCGCTCCTGTGCCGGGCCCACAAGCTCGCGCTGCGGCGGGCCAAAGCCGAGGCCGTCGCCGTCCTCTTCGGGCTCCGGTTCAGGCGGCGGTGCGTAGGAGGGCACATTGGGCGGCACGATCGGCGCGTCGCTGGCGATGCGCATGCTGCCGTTGTCCTGGCGGTCCGAATACACCCAGTAGGGGTCGCGCTGGTCGACGGTCACGCGGTACATCTGGCCTATGGGCAGGCGAACGCGGGTGCCGCCGTCGGGCTTGAGCGGGGATCCGTAGATGGTCATGCCGCCGTCGCCGGTGATGATGAAGTGCCCCGGCGCATCGGCGTTCACGTCCCACCAGATGTCGTGACAGTCGCCGCAGCCGCGCGGCCCGCGCTCGAAGGTCCTGCCGCCGTCGATGGATTCCCACAGGCTGCTGTTGGCGATCATCAGGTGATCCGGATCATCCGGGGCCACGCGAATACGGATGTAGTAGCCGGCGCGGCCAATCAGGCGGCGGTCCCAGCTGACGCTGGCCCAGGTCGCGCCACCGTCGTCGGAGCGCCACAGCGAGCCCTGCGCCTCCGAGGGCAGGCCCTTTACGCCGTCGCGCCCGGTCTGCACGAGGGCGTACATGCGTGAGTCGTCAGACGGCGCAATGGCAACGTCGGTCTTGCCGTAGGGTGATTTTGGCAGGCCCTCGTGCTCGAGGCGCTCGAAGCTCCTGCCGCCATCTTTCGACAGCCAGATGCCGCTGCCCATGCCGCCGCTTTCGAGCACGTGCGTCGCCAGGAAGATCTCCCAGGTGCCGGCGATGACGATGTCGGGATTCTGCTGCGACTGCTGCAGGCCCGAGCAGCCCGTGTCCTCATTGACGAAAAGCGTGCGCTTCCAGCTCCTGCCGCCGTTTTCCGTGCGGAATACGCCGCGCTCCTGCTGCGGGCCGGTAGCGCGACCGAGTGCGCAGACCATCACGACATCGTCGTCGCGCGGGTCGATGACGATGGTGCCGATGCGCCCCGTCGCCTCGAGGCCCATGTTGGTCCAGGTCTCGCCGCCGTCGGTGGACTTGTAGATGCCATCGCCTTCCATGTCCATGTCGCGCACGGCCCAGGCTTCGCCCGTGCCCGCCCAGACGATGTTCGGATTGTTGGCGGAAACGGCGAGGGCGCCGATCGCCTGCGACTCCTGATCATCGAAGGTGGGTGTCCAGGTCTCGCCGCCGTCGGCGGATTTCCAGACGCCGCCGGAGGCCGCACCGGCGAAATACACCCCGGGCTGGCCGGCGACTGCAGCGGCGGCGGAGATTCGCCCGGCGCTCAGCGGGCCAAGAAACTCGAAGCTCGGCTGCGCTACCTGCTCGGCTTGCCGAGGCCCCTCGTCTTCGCCCTCCTGCGCCATCGGCGTAGCGCTGAAGGCGGCGAGGCCGAGACCGGCGATCAGCGAGCGGTGCTTGCGAGCGAAGGCTGGAAACGATGGAAGCATGCGTTGTCCTCTATTTTTATCGGTGCTTCGCGCGCGGACGGCCAACAGCTGGGACCCGGGGCGCTTCGGCTTTCCCTGAGGCAGTATAGATGGCGATGCGACGATCGCGAGCGCGGCTCGAAGGAGCGTCGCTTTCAGCCCTGGTCGATCACCGACCAGTTGTCCATCGGCGCGGCGTCGTACTGATAGATCCGCAGCCAGTCGTAGCGGGCACGCATGGGGTAGCGATTGCGCCCCTTCCTGCCGCCGAAGACCTCCTCGATCGCGTCGTTGGGGATCCAGAAGTTCATCATCACCTCCGTCGGCCGCTGCGGTATCGGCGTGGGATGCGTCTGCGGGGCGATGCACGAGGGTTCGCAGTCGAGGTCCTCGGCGCGCAGGGTCTTCACCAGGTTGCCGTCGACGAACCAGCGGATCGAATCGGGTAGCCACTCGATGGCGAACACGCGCCAGCGATCGACGGGGCCCGTGTCGATCTTGTCTTCCCAGGCGCCGTAGGCGCGCGTCTCGGTCCAGCTTTCGGCGTTCACACCGTAGATCAGGTTGGCCTGGAACTTGTCGGGGCGCCCGCCTTCGAGCTCGATATCGATCTCCTCCCAGATGCGCCGACCCTCTCCGTCGCCTTCGTTTACGTAGGTGAAGAGCGACGAGATATAGCCCGAGGCCGTTTCCCGGGCAGGTGCCTGCATGCGCGTTTCGATGCGCCCGTAGCGGACGCGGCGCTCGGGCCGCGTGCGCAGTTCGCCGCAGCGATAGTCGTAGGCGGCTTTGCGCTTGCGATGATCCTTTGACCATCCTGCCGGCACTGCCGCTTCGTCGATGATCAGTTCGAGGACACCATCGCGGACGCGAACGCCCTCGTTCTGGAATCGGCACATGGATTCCGTACCGACGGCGCCGTCGCCGATGGCCCAGACCGTGCTGTCGAGGCGGTCGAAGCGCTCGTCGAGGACCAGCGAGAAGCCCTCGTATTCACCGGTGTAACCCTCGTAGGCCTCGAGGCTTTCGGCCGCCGATGCGTGTGCGGCGCTGAAGGTCACGATCGCGGGGGCGCCGGCTACGGCGGTGATGAAGACACAGGCTCTGGCAAGTTGACGCCAGCCGTGACCTGCTTCTAGGGTGCGGCGCTTCACGGTTGCTCCTGCTTTCTTCGGGCTGTAGCGGCGAGTATAGCCAGCGCGTCAGCGCAGACGCTCACCGCTGACGCCCCGGCGGGTGTTGCCGTTGGCTTGCGCAGGGTGTTCGATGCAAGAAATTCGATGAGGAGAGTGCGGTGAAGGTCAGCGAGAGTAACTGGTTCGAGATCGAAGAGCGGCTGAAGCACGATGATCGCTGCGTGCTCCCCCTGGGGAGTACGGAGCAGCACGCCTATCTCAGCCTTTCCGTGGACTCGATCCTGTCGGAAAAGGTGGCGAGCGACGCCGCCGAGCCGCTCGGCGTACCCGTCTTCCCCGCCGTGCCCTATGGCATGACCCCCTACTTCATGGCCTATCCCGGCACCGTATCGCTCAAGCTCGGTACCTACGCGTTACTGATCCGCAACATCCTCGACAGCCTCTACGAGAGCGGCTTTCGCCGCGTGCTGATCGTGAACGGCCACGGCGGCAACAGTCCGGTGCAGACCGCCTGCGCCGAGTGGATGGACGAGCGGCCGGGCGCGCGCTGTCGCTTCCACGACTGGTGGAAAGCGCCGAAGACGATGGCGGCGGTGCAGGCCGAGGACCCCGTAGCCTCACACGCCTCGTGGATGGAGAACTTTGCCTGGACGCGCCTCAAGGGTCGCGCGATGCCCGAAGAGCAGAAGCCTCTGGTCGACTATTCACGCCTGCGCGATCGCAATGCGCGGGGCGTGCGCGAGCTGGTCGGTGACGGCAACTTCGGCGGCTACTACCAGAAGCCCGACGAAGTGATGGAGCACATCTGGGCCGTGGCCGTCGAGGAAACGCGCGAGCTGCTGGAGGGCGACTGGGCGTGAGCGCAGGCGGCGAGACCGGCACCACGCTGATCTGGGGCAGCGGCGCCGTCGGCGGCGTGCTCGGCGCGCATTTTGCGCGCGCCGGCCATCGCGTACTCATGGTCGATAGGGTCGCCGAGCACGTGGCCGCAATGAACGCCGATGGTCTGCGCATCGAGGGCCCCGTTGCGACCTTTTCGCAGGCCGTGACGGCGCATACACCGGACACGGTTGCCGGGCTGTACCGGACGATCATCCTCGCTGTGAAAGCGCACCACACAGAGGCCGCGCTTGCGCAGCTGTTGCCCCACCTTCACCCCGACGGCTGCGTGGTGTCGGCGCAGAACGGTCTCAATGAGAAGCGCATCGCCGAGGCCGTGGGACCCGAGCGCACCGTGGGCTGCTTTGTGAACTTCGGCGCGGACTGGCTCGCTCCCGGAAGAATCCTGTTTGGCAATCGCGCGGCCGTCGCCCTGGGTGAGCTCGATGGTCGCGACTCTGAACGCCTCGCGCAGCTCCACGAGCTGTTCCGCCTGGTCGAGCCCGGCGCCGTTGTCACGAACAACATCTGGGGCTACCTCTGGGGAAAGCTCGGCTATGGGGCGCTGCTTTTTGCGACCGCGCTCACGCACGCCTCGATGGCCGATGCGCTGGCCATGGAGGAATTCCAGGCCGTTTACGCCAGCCTCGGGCGCGAGGTGATGGCACTGGCGCGCGCCGAGGGCGTCACCCCGATCGGCTTCAACGGCTTCGATCCCGCGGCTTTTGCCGCGGGCAACGAGCCGGGCCTGCGCCGCTCGCTCGAGGCGATGGTGGCTCACAACCGCAACACGGCAAAAACGCACTCCGGCATCTATCGCGATTTGGCCGTGCGCCGGCGCAAGACCGAGGTCGATGCGCAGCTCGGCGTCCTGCTGCCGATCGCCGAGCGACGGCGCGTTCCGCTGCGCGCCGTACCGCGCCTCATCGAGCTCGTTCACGACGTCGAAGCGGGCCGGCGCGAACAGGGTACCGACCTGCTTGAGGAGCTGCTGAAGTCATGCAGCTGAAGCTCGATGGCAAGATCTTCGTGGTGACCGGCGCTGCCCAGGGCATTGGCGCGGCGATCGTGCGAGCGCTGGTCGAGGAGGGCGCGACGGTTGCGGCGCTGGACATCGACGGCCAGGGACTCGCTCGCCTCGACGAGCTCGGCAGCGTGAGCCAGTTCACGGCGGACCTCGCATCGCGCGCGGCCACGCAGGCCGTCGCGGCGGATATCCTTGCCCGCCATGACCAGGTGGACGGGCTGGTCACGGCGGCCGGCGGGGTTTGTGGCCAGGTCGGAAAGCCCCTGGAAGAGGTGTCCGAGACCGACTGGCGCGCGATCTTTGCGGCAAACGTCGACGCCGCGAGCTGGTGTGCCCAGGCCTTTGCGCCGTCGATGAAAGCGCGCGGCAGCGGGCGCATCGTGACGATCTCATCGGGCGCGGGGCTACGGCCCAGCCTGACGGGAATCCAGGCATACGCAGCGGCGAAGCATGCGCTTATCGGTCTCACGCGCCAGCTTGCGCTCGAACTCGGCCCCTCGGGCATCACGGTGAATTCCGTTGCGCCGGGCTTCGTGCTCTCGAACCCGTCCACGGAGCGCCAATGGGAGGCCTTCGGTGAGGCGCGCCAGAAGCAGGTTCTCGAGGCGATTCATCTGCGCCGCCTCGGCAGCGCCGAGGATATCGCCGACGCGGTGCTGTTTCTGTGCTCCGAGCGCGCGGCCTGGATCACCGGACAGGTGCTGAGCGTCGACGGAGGGCACGCCTGAGCGCTCGTCTTTGCCCGGCGGTACCGGGCTCGCCCCGGGCGATCAAAGATCCTTGAACTGCCGGATCCACGGTTTCAGTCCACCGAGCGACGCGCTGGCGGCTTCGGCCGCGCTGCGCGACTCGAAGGCGCCGAAAAGCACCAGGTAGCCGCCGCTGCCACCGGCACTGCGCGCTCTCACCTCGGCACGGCCCTTCAGTTGCTGTTCCTCGACGAAGCGTTTCGCGGCCTCTTCGGTGCTGAAAGCGCCGAGCTGAAGCGTGAAGCGCTCGGCGCTTATCGTGGCGCTCGCTGCTTCCTTGGCGCCGCCGGCAGCTGCCGCTGTCGGTGCCGACGCCAGGGCCGCGGCCCGACCCGAGAGGTTGCCCCCGAGGCAGGTCGATACGGCGAGCTCGTTGCCGGCGGCGACCTGCTGGTACTTTTCCCAGAAAGCTGCATCGACCTTCTTGCCGTAGGCGGACGCGTCGCTGCTGCGGTAGCGCGCGACCTGGCTGGGGCCGCCGTTGTAGGCGGAGTAGCTGGCACGCGCGAGATTGGCCAGCCCGCCCGGCTGCCGGTGCTCGCCCTTTCGCAGCGCGTATTTTGTCAGGTAGTCGATCAGGACCTCGGCGCCGGCGGCGCTGTTGTATTCAATATCCCAGCGCAGGCGTTGCTGGTCGTAGAAGCCGCGCCAGACGCGCTCATTGACCTGCATGAGGCCGACATCGCCGGTGCCGGAGCGCAGCGGCACGAGCTTGCGGTCGTCGCTGACCACGTAGTGGCGCCAGCAGCTCTCCTGCCAGGCCGTGGTGAGTACGAGGTTGCGAAACAGCGTGTGGTAGCGCGAATCGAGCGAGCGCTCATCGAGGGTGCTTTGAATTGTGGTGTCCATCAGTGCCGCTACCGAGGGCAGGTATTCGGGAAGATCCTCGCGCTGCGGCGCCCAGCGATTGAGGCGATCGGCATCCGCCGCGTAAGCCTGCGGGAACAGCGACCATTCGATGCGCCAGGCGCTCGGTGGCGGTGTGCCGTCGATACTCTCCTCGAGCAGGCGGCGCAGGGCCGGGTCCACATCGAGGTCGTACTGCAGCAGCGTGCCGGCTTCACCGGCGTTGATCATTCGTGCGAGGCGTCGCAGGCCGTCCGTGGAAATGTCGAGGCCGACGCTCGGGCCCAGACGATCGAGCGCCGCGAGCGCGTCGGTGGCCGTGATCACGTTGACCAGCAGGAGCTGCTCCTGACCCTGCTGCTCGATGGCGATGCGGCGCAGCACGGGCGCAAGGCGAGCCCAGCTCTGCAGGAACCACTCGCGCACCGCATCGGAACCCGTGTCGGGTGTTTCGGCAAGGGCATCGCGCAGGCGGTATCGGCTCTCGATAAGCGCATCGAGCAGCGCGTCGCGAAGATCCTGCAGGGGGGTGGTTGCCGCGTAGTGTTTCACGGCGAGTACGAGCAGCGCGTCCATGGTCTGCCAGCGTTCCTCCCATTCCGCCAGCTCAGCCTCGGTCAGAGGACGCTCGGGCTCGAGCGGCGCCGACAGCGGCGCGATCTCGAGGCTGATCGAAGCATTCACAGCGCTATCGCCGATCTCGAGCGTGTCGACGCGGAGCGTCCTTGCCAGCGCCTCCACCTGTTCGCGCGAGTAGCGCGGGAGCACCGTGGGAATGAAGTCGCCCACGGAGGCGAGCTGCGGCTTCAGGTCGATCTGGTAGCTGTCGAAGACGCGGCGGACGCCTGCTGCTGCCATCGATTCGAGCGCGCTGTTGCTCACCGTCTGTCCCGTGCTGTCGAGCAGCTGCACGCTGCTGGGCGAGAAGGCCAAGGCGCTGCCACTGGCGCGAATCTCCGGAGTGCCGCGCACGCCGAGCTTTCCGTCGAAGCTGAACAGCACCGAGCAGTTGCCGGCTGCGCCCACGCCGATCCGCGCACGAACGTCGGTTATCAGCCTAAGCTCGCTCTGCTGCGTGGACAGCTCTGGCGAACGCAGCTGCACATCACTGCAGGCCTGCGATCCGCCGAGGACATCAAGGCTGCGACCGGGCCCCGTGAACAGCTGCGCTTCGAGCAGCGTCTCCAGAAGCGTGTAGTCGAGGGTCAGCGGAACGCTGATCCGTTCGTCGGCGGTTTCGGCCGCGTCCTGGGCCCTTGCCCTCGTGCCGGTCAGGCCGATTGCGACGAAAAAGAGTAGTAGCAGGCGTGCAGCCCATTGCAGCGAGGCATTCGCGTGCTCCCTTGAACAACTCATCGGTGGCCTATCTCGGTAGATCGGAGTCAGGGTTCTGCTTGGAGTGTGACTCGAGATCTGCGATCACGAAATCCGCCAGCGCCAGCCACAGCTGCGTTCGCGGAAACCCGTTGCGCACGAGGAACTGGCCCAGCGGTATGTCGTCGACGTCGATGGGTACGGCGACGGCCCAGTGATCGGCATTGACGTAGCCGAGAAGTGTCGAGCCCGGAAGCATCTGGTCCCAGTGCAGCAACGCGCCGTCGTTGATCGGGTGGACCGCGCCGAGCAGCTTGAAGCTCGAGCGCAGCGCCCGCGACACGTGCGCGGGCTCGGGAGCGGTCACCAGCGAATAGGAGGGTACGGGCAGCGGCAGGTGGTCTGCGAGCCAGGCCTGTCGCGTGGCGGGATGCAGGCTGCCAAGGACACTGCCGTCGCTGGCGGAGCAGTCGCCGAAGGGGCTGTACTTGAGAGCCGCCATAGTGCCCCGGCCCGTATGCTCGGCTACGGGAGAGCCGCCGATGGCTCCGGCTACCGAGATCATGGCCGCCGTGTGTTCCACCACCGATGGGTACTGCTGAAGAGCTTCGAGGATATCCGGCGCGCCCTTCGAATACCCAATCAGAATGAAGGGGCGCTGGTCGTCGCCGCGGAACTGCTCGCGCAGCGTTTCGGCGATGATCGCGGCGTTGCGTTCGCTGCTCGACAATCCCTCGACTTCGATCAGCAGCGTGTCGAAGCCATACTCGCGCAGCTGCGCTGTTGGCAGCTGGGTTTCCTCGATCAGGCCGCGCACGCAGTCCCAGCCCATGCCCAGAGCGAGGCCGATGCGGTAGGCGCCGCGCTGGTCTTCGCGACGCCGGATAACGGAGTCGACCGCCGTCTCGCCGCGGAACTGGCGCAGCGCCGTGCGGCAGGCCTTGACGCCTTCTTCGGGGGTGAGTGTTCCCGATGCCTCGTCGCAGAAAAACTCGCGGAATTCGGCGCGGCGGTCGCGCGCGCCGCTTAGGCTGGCCGGCGCCAGCGCCAGGGGCACGTACTGCGCCGTGTCCACCGACGGTGGCATCGGCGAACAGGCGATCAGCATCGATACGCATGCGAGAGCTGCCGCAAGCCCCCTGATC
>JAZBOX010000092.1:0-2236 GCA_036351355.1 Halieaceae bacterium | reverse complement strand
GCAGTGTTTGATTACCTCCGGCAGACCTACGGCAGCGAATAGTGTTTCTGCCGGTGCGTTCGCGCAGTTAGCTCGCGGACGAACACGAGGTGCTCCCGCTCCCCGCAAGCGCGCTGGCGCTGATTCTCGGCAATCTCTTCCCGCTGCTTGGCGTGCTGCTTCTCGGCTGGGATATCGCCGCCGTGGTGGTGCTGTACTGGTCCGAGAACCTGATCATCGGCGCCTGGAACATCGCTAAGATGCTCACCGTGGGAGGACTCGGCGGCATACCCCTGGCGCTGTTCTTCCTGATTCACTACGGCGGCTTCTGCGCCGTACACGGGCTCTTCATCCAGGCCCTGCTGCTCGATGGCGAACCCGCTCTGAACGACATGACCTGGCCCTTCTTCTTCGTCTTCGTCGAGCTGCTCGTCGATGTCTGCGCGCAGCTGCTGGCCAACGCCCCAGCCTCCTGGCTGCTGGCCTTCGTCGGGCTGGTGATCAGCCACGGCTATTCCTTCTTCGTCAACTTCATCGGCGCGGGGGAGTACCGCGAGACAACCACGAATCGCCTCATGGCCGCGCCTTACGGGCGCATCGTGGCGCTGCACGTCGCCATCCTCGTCGGCGGCTTTGCCGTCATGAGCCTCGGCGAGCCGGTCATTCTGTTGATCGTGCTGGTTGCCCTGAAGACCTGGCTGGACCTCGCGCTGCACCGGCGCTCGCACCGCACCAGGGAAGCACCCGGGGCCGGCGATAGCGCTGCTTCCTAGGTCACCGTATGCTCGGGAGCTCATAAGAAAAAGGAGCTTTGCCATGCCCTCTCCCCAACAACCCGTCGCCTCGCCCTTCGGCGAACGCTCCACCGCGATGGACGTGGCGGCGGACGCCGATCTCGCGGACAGGCACGTCATCGTCACCGGTGGCTACTCCGGCATCGGCACGGAGACGGTCCGCGCCCTGGCCGCGCGGGGTGCCCAGGTCATCGTGGGCGCACGCCGTCCGGACCAGGCGCGCGAGGTGCTTGCCGCTTTGGACGGCGCGATCGAGGTTGTCGCCCTCGACCTGCTGTCACCCGCCAGCATCGACGCCTTTGCCGCCGAGATCACGAAGCGCATCGCCGCGCTGCCGCTGCTCATCAACAACGCTGCGGTCATGGCCTGCCCCCTGACGCGCGACGAGCGCGGCTACGAATTCCAGTTCGCCACGAACCACCTGGGTCACTTCCAGCTCACGGCACGGCTCTGGCCGCTGCTCGTCGCCGCCGAGGAGGCGCGGGTGGTGGTGCTGTCATCGATCGGTCATCGCCTGAACGGCCTTGATGTGGATGATCCGAATTTTGAAGCGCGCGACTACGACAAGTGGCTGGCCTATGGGCAGGCGAAGTCGGCCAACGCGCTCTTTGCCCTTCACCTCGACAGCCTGGGAGAAGCGCAGGGCGTGCGCGCCTTCTCGGTCCATCCCGGCGGCATCCGTACGCCGCTGCAACGCCACCTGAGCATGGAAGAGCAGACCGCCATGGGCTGGTACGACGAAGAGGGGAACCTGAACCCGGCCTTCAAGTCCGTCGAGGAAGGTGCGGCCACCACCGTGTGGTGCGCGACGTCGCCGCTGCTCGCGGGCATGGGCGGCGTGGGCGGCGTGTACTGCGAGGACTGCAACGTGGCTCTGCCCGCGGATCAGGCCCGGAACCGGACCAGCGGCGTGAGCGCCCATGTCTGCGACGAGGCGCTCGCGGAAGCCTTGTGGAGGCGCTCCGAAGCGCTCTGCGACCTGAGGTTTCCCGCCGCCTGAGCAATATTGACAGTGAACACATAGGCGAGGATCATGCGTCGCCGCAGATCAGGGCCTTCACAGCAACGCAGCGCCTCGCGCCGAAGGCCACGCCCGGCCGCTAAACCCACCGCATAAACGACTCAGGGGAATCCATATGATCTACCAGAGCGACGCGCTCAGCCTGGAGCGACACGCCGACGGTATCGTCGAACTGTGCTTCGACCTCAAGGACGAGTCCGTCAACAAATTCGACCAGCGCACGGTGCAGTCCCTGACCGATGCCCTAGACGCCCTCGACGGTGAAAGCGACGTGCGCGGCCTGCTTGTCACCAGCGCCAAGGGCGTCTTCATCGTCGGCGCGGACATCACCGAGTTCACCAGCCTCTTCGACTCCGCCGGCGACGACATCGCCGGCTTCACGGCCCACAACAACGCCAACCTCAACCGCCTGCAGAACCTGCCCTACCCCACGCTGGCGATG
>JAZBOX010000091.1:0-6278 GCA_036351355.1 Halieaceae bacterium | reverse complement strand
GGCGACCCGATTTGAAGAGTTCGCGACCGCTTTCGATGTGTTGCTGACGCGGCCCGTTCACCAACATGCGAGCAAACCTCGCACCGTTGGAGACCGCTTCCATGATTTCACAATACGCCCATAGCTGTGCCCCGCGCAGCTACGATGCCAGCCGCCGACTGATCGACTTCGATGTGGATGCCCGCTGGAGCATCGCGTCGACGAACAGCGTGGGGCGCCGCGCGCGGGCACGGCGCTCCGCGGCGAAGTTGCGCGCAAGCCTGGGAATCATCGCCTCGCTCCTCGCGGCGCAGGCCTCACACGCCGCGCTGATCCCCACGGAGATCTACTACAACGGTCCTCTGGGGGGCGCCGATCCGGACGAATTTCTCGAAATCAGCAATCGTTCGGTCCTCGCCGTCGACCTTGGCGGTTACCGCTTCGGCGCCGGCCTGAGCCTGAGCTTTGAGTCCTTGCTGCTGCGGCCGAAGTCCAGCCTTGTCGTGGCACCCAATCCCGACGGCTTCCGTAAACGCTTTCCCGACTTCAGTGGACTACTCGTCGACACGGCAGGCGGTCTCTCCAATGGCGGCGAAACGCTGGAACTCCTTGATGCCACCGGTGCGAGCGTATTCAGCGTTCGCTATGACGACACCGGCCTATGGCCGCGCGGCGCCGATGGCGGCGGCGAGTCGCTGCAGCTCCTCGCCGACGCCGTGGACCTGAACGCGCCGGCGAGCTGGACGGGAGCCTCACCGACGCCGGGGCGCTGGGACGGTTTTGGCACAGTGCTGGTCGACAACGAACCGACAGGGGCCGCCAGCGTACCGACGCCTACGCCTGCACACCTCTTCCTCGTCGGCCTCATCGCGCTGTATCGGGCCGTGAGAGACAAAGCGACGAAAGCGCTATCGGCAGCCAGCAGATAGCAGCGGCGCAGACCTGACAAAGGAAACGACAAAGGAAACGGTGACGCGAGCGACCGGAGAGTGTCAAAATGGGGTACACGTAGCGAGAGCGCCCGTCCCCAGTGGCGGCCCAATGTGGCCTGCCCCGGCGGCGCATGTACCAGACCATGGCAATGAGTGGGACAGATTCGACCAACTCACCGCAGGCGACCGGCGGCGACGAGCTGAGCGAGTCAGCAACGGGAATCGATGCCCTCGCGGTGCGTTCACCGCGAGCGCCGGCCTTCGAGTTTGTGCGTCAGCTGGGTGAAAACCTCGCCGCCGGCGATTTTGAGTTACCGCCCTTCCCCGACACGGCCGTACGCGTACAACGCTGTGTCAACGATCCCAACTCGACCGTGCAGGATCTCGCCGCCATCGTCGCCAGCGAACCCACGCTCGCGGCGCGCCTCGAGCGAATGGCGAATTCGGCAGCGATGCGCCGCGGCCCGATCGAGGTCACCGACATCCCCACGGCAATCTCGCGTGTCGGCATGGCGATGGTGCAAAACCTTGCCGTGGCTTTCGCCGCGCGCGAAGCCTTCCGGTGCCCGCCCGGCAATCCGTCGATGGAGGAGCTCAACGCCCTGCGCCGCCACAGCGTCAAGGTTGCGACGATCTCCTACTTCCTAGGCCGCTACTGCCCCTTCGGAGGAAAACCGGAGGAAGCGATGCTCGCCGGACTGCTGCACGCCGTGGGCAAGTTCTACATCTACATGCGCGCGGCGGAGTTTCCGGAGCTGTTTCAGGATCGCAGCGCCCTCGACGCCATCGTCACACGCTGGCACACGGGCGTGGCGCGCGCGATCGTGGAGTCCTGGGAATTTCCGTCATCCGTTGCGCATGGCGTTGATGAGCAGGAAGTCAAAAGCCGTCACCGTGCCGGAGCTGCCGACCTCAGCGACGTGCTGTTTCTGGCGAATCTGCTGACGCGTGCGGGCTTCAAGGCGGCCGCCCAGTTTGGAGACCTCGACGCCCTCGCTCGGCTGCGTACGCGGCCAGCGGACCTCTCGGCGCTCCTCGAGCGACACGAGGAAGAAATCCAGTCAATGATCGACGCACTGAGCGTCTGATTGCGCTCAGCCGTCTTCGATGCCAAGGCGCTCGAGATTGACCGTGGCGGCATCGAAGTTGGCCTGGGCGACACGGGTGCGCTGCAGAGCTTCGTAATAGCGCACGCGCGCATCGGCGGCCGTCTCCTCACGGATATTCACCAGGAAGAAGTCGCTGGCGCCCTGCTCGAAACGTCGGACCTCGGCGAGGCGCATGGTCTCAGAAAGCTCCACGTCCTGCCTTGCCAGCGCCATCAGCTCCAGCGCGATGTCGAGTTCGAGGAGAATATTGCGCAGCTCGATTTCCACCTGATCCTCGACGCGGCGCTGCTCCTGACGCAGGGCTTCGAGCTGCGCGCGGGCCTGCGATATGCGACCGCGGGCCTGACGCCGCTCGAGAGGCACGCTGAATTTGAAGCCGACGACGAGATCGGTCCCGTCGCGCGAGGCGCCGCCCTCGCCGATCGACCCAATGCCCTCGGCGACCTCGAAAGACAGGTCGAGTTTCGGTTCGAGCTCGTTCTCAGACAGGGCGATCTTCTGCAGCGCGCGCTCGGCTCCGGTCTGGAGAATCTGCAGCTCGGGCCTGCGCGACAACACCGTCGACACGTCGAGGGTGGAAGCTTCGGGCACTGGCGGCAGGGCATTCAGCTGCGGCTCCGCCGGAAGACGCTGCTGAGCTGGCAGCAGCGGCTCGCCATCAACACCGCGAAGAAAAAACGCCAGCTGATTGGCAGCCACGCGGAAATCACGTCGCGCCGCCGTTGCCAGGGTCTGGCGGCGAGTGATGTTCTGCCGGTTCTCGGTGATGAAGATCGCCGCACGACGCCCGCTCTCGACCTCCTGCTCAAGGCCGCCCTCGCGCTTCAGGGCGATAGCAAGCAGGTTCTCGTAAACCGCCAGCTGCTGCCCTGCCGCAACCCATCGCCAGTACGCTGACAGGGCGCGCTGCTGCACGCCCACGCGCGTCAGCAGGACCTCGAGATCGGCCTGACGCAGGGCCAGCTCGGCATCGATCTGCCCAAAGCGCCGGTCGTCGATGTCGCGGTCGCGAAGCAGGCTGAACAATACACCAAGCTTCGCCGTGCCACCGTTGTTGGTGAAGTTCTGGTCCTCATAGATCGGGAAATCGCCGTTGGACAGCGAGTACTGGCCGTAGAGCTGGGCACCCAGGGGTCGCAGGGGTTTGAGCGCCTTGCCGCCGATCGCCGTGCCGTCGTAGAACCCCGCCGCCCGGTCGAAGCCATCGGCCGAAAACACCAGGTCAAAGGCGCCGAGCGATTCAGTGACCCGGCCCGCCGCCGCCTGCCGGTCCGCGAGCACCTTGAGGATCGTGGGGAAGTGTTCGCCGGCGGCCGCCAGCACTTCTTCGGGCAACAGCGGATTCTGCGCCTCGGGCACATCGGCGCTTGCGGTCGCCACCCAGAGCAAGGCGGCGCCGACCATCAGCGCCCGGCAGGCGCGCCGGTAGCGGTACAGCAGATATCTGATCACCGGCCGTCAGCCACCATGGGATCGGATTGGCCGACGAAGTTCGGCGGGAAGTTGTTCAGCTGACGCCAGATCTCGTAGCCGACGGGTACGGTTTCCAGCAGCACCCAGGCGCGAGCCTTGGAGCCAAAGCGCACGAAGCGACGGTCTGGCCAGGGCTCCGGCGCGTCGGGGTCCTCCTCCACAAGCACACGGAAGCGGCCGTTGGCCTGGGCCGAGGGATCGATGGCAATCACGCGGCCGGAGAAGGTACCCACGGCAACGGACGGCCAGCCGCTGACCTGGATCACCGGCCAGCCCTCGAACTGAACGCGCACGCGAGCGCCATCGCGGACCAGAGCCACATCGCGCCCATCAATGAACAGCTCCAGCGCCCGCTCCGCGTTATCGGGAACAAAGGTCGCCACGACCTGCCCGGCGCTGATGAATGTGGCGGCGTCACCGGCGTTCACGCGCAGGATCACACCATCGCGCGGCGCGCGCACAATCTGCACGGACTGGCGCGACAGGTTGACGTCGACACGGCTCAGTTCGGCGCCGGCCTGGGCCACGTCGGCGCGCAGCTGTTCAACGCGGATCCGCGCCTGCTCGAACTCGCGCCGCGCCGCAAGACCTTCATCGAACAGCCGCTCGGTACGGCGCTTGTCAATCTGGGCGATTTCAAGCGCGGTTTCCGCCGCCGTGAGCTTGGCCATGGTCTGCTCGCGCTCGGCCTGCAGGCGCTGTAGCAACTGCGGGTCGTTGTCGACAATGCGTACGATAGGATCGCCGACCTTGACCCGCGATCCGTCGCGCACGTACCACTCCTGAATCCGGCCTGATACCAGCGCATTGATCTCCTGCATGCGGTCGTTGGGGTTGAGCGCCGTAACCGTGCCGGGGCCGGACGCGGTCTGCACCCAGGGCACGTAAATGAGGAACAGGATCACCAGCACGATGAAGAAGAGCAGGCCAAAACCCACGACACGGGCGATTCGCGGCGTGCCGATCTCGTTCAGCGTGTGGAACTTGTCGGCGTGATAGCCAACGGTCATACCGCGTCCTCGCGTCGCGCAGAAACCGCTGACTCGCCATAAATGGACAGCGGAACACGCATGGGATGCTCCGCAAGCCCCATCACGTCACACAATTCGTCGTAGTCATTCACCATGATCTGCTGGTCGTAGCCCAGGCGCAGGAAGTGGTCGTAGCGCATGTCGATGTTTTCGTAGGTGAAGTAGACAATCGTTGTCTTCCCGCGTTCCTTGAGGGCGTCCATTGCGCGCAGCAGGAAGACCTCGGGCATACCGTCATAGGCCTGCGTGAGCACGAGCACGCGTGGCCGCGAAACAATCGCGGCGGCCAGCTTGAGCTGCATGGTCTCCACGATGGACAAGGGCCAGCCGGTGCCGACGATTTGCGTATCGAGGCCCTTTGGCAGCTGCGTGACCGTCTCGGCGAGACCGACGATTTCGAGCACCTCCATGACGTCGACGGGTGCCGCTGTGGGCTCGGACAGTTGGAGGAACTCGCGGATGCTCGTCTCGACTGCATTCGGTCGGTCGAGAACGATAATCTCCTGGCGCATTTCGTAGGCCTTGAGCTCGCGCAGATCGACGCCACCGACGGCGATATAGCCGCTGTCCGGCTCGGCATGGCCGCGAACCAGGTTGGTGAACACGCGCTGCGCGCGGTGGCTGTCGGCGTAGACGCAGACCCGTGAGGCCGGGGGAATCTTGAAGTCCAGAGTGATCGTCGGCCCGACCACGACCTTGTTGAAGGTGAGACTCGAGTCGCCGTCGATCCGCGTATGCGCCTGCTTTGGCTGATCCTGCGCAACCTTGAAGAACAGCGACAGCTCGTCAACGGCGCCGCAGACGTCGTAGAAATAACTGAAGTAGATGCCCAGCTGCGCGACGCCGGCGAAGACCGCCGACAGCACCAGCTCCGCTGCGACCAGCTGCCCTAGCGACAGCTGTCCGCCGATAACCAGCCAGCCACCGAGACCGAGGAGCGCCGCGCTGGCCAGGGCGTAGATGAACAGGAAACTCAGCGTCTGCGAAAAGTGGTGGCGGAAGTGCAGGCGATGCTGCTCCATGTAGGAGCCGGTGACTTCATCGGTGTAGCGCAGCGCCTCGGCGATATGCATCTCGGTCTTGTAGAAGCCATTGGCGTGACCGAGGGATTCCAGCCACGACGCCGCGTAGTGTTTGCGGTGCGACAGCTCGACGGCGCTACGGATTCCCCGGCGCCCCCAGATCGCCCAGACGGCCCAGATCAACAGGGCAACGGTGGCATTGAAGGCGAGCAGCAGCGGGTGATAGGACGACACCAGAATAAAGCCGACCACCATCTGCAGAATGATGGTGAAGCCGCCGACGAGGATATTGGGAACCATCTTCATCACGATGATGATGTCGAAGTAGCGGTTGAACAGCGCGCTCTTGCCCTCGTCGTCGAAAAAGGGGTTGCGCGCGTACACCGTGCGCAGTGCGATCTCCGAGACGATGCGCGCGTAGAAGCGACGCCCGAACACATCGAGGATATAGATGCGCAGCGCGTTCAGACCTCCAGCGAGTATCAACAGCAGAAAGAGCGAGAACGACAGCACCACCAGCGGCGTGGCAAGCTGGATGTTCGCCACGGTGTTGATGAGCATCTGCACTGACACCGGAGTCGCCAGCGACAGCAGGCTGATCCCTACCCCATAAATGAGCGCGAGCCCGTAGAAACTGCCTTCGGGCGCGAGGATCGTGCGGAAAAACCGGAACAGCGACGAAAGGTCGTTTTCGTCCGCCGGATACTTCTGAGCCATGGAGAATCGAATCGC
>JAZBOX010000090.1:0-11103 GCA_036351355.1 Halieaceae bacterium | reverse complement strand
TCGCCTGTCTCGCGGGTGAGGCTAAGATCTGTGGTCTCAAGGACCCGCGCATGTCGCTCCTGGTTCCTTTCTGGGCTTCGGTGTTCGACGAGCTCGGCTGCGAGGCGCATTGGGTGATCTGTTTGCGCCGACCGGAGCATGTGGCGCGTTCGCTCTACGTACGCGATCATTTCAGTGCAGAGAAGTCGCTGGCGCTGTGGCTCAAGTACAACCTGGCGCTGCTTCAGGGGCTTGGGGCCGTGGGGGCGCTGGAGCGCTGTTACCTGCTGAGCTTCGACGAGCTGCTCGTGGATGCTTCCTCTGCACGTGAGAAGGCATCAGCGCTGCTGCGCGACCTCAAGCTGAACGAAGCACCATTCTTCGGTTTTTTCGAAACGCAGCTCGCATCTGCCGCGAGCTCGATAGAGACGAGCGGTGCGCTCTGGGCTTTTGCCGAAGAGGTGCACGCTACGCTGCTTGCGGAGGGTCCCGCGGGTGTGCCGCTCGAGCGGTGGTTGCAGCGCTGGCGCGGCATGGCGAAGACGCTTGAGTACATCGATCTGCAGTACGAGTCGTTGTGTTTCCTTGAGGCCGAGGAAAAGAAGTGGGTCGACGGGCTTGAAAAGGCGCTTGCGGACAAGGACGCCGAGCTTGCACGTGCGGATAGCTACGCGAAGGAGCTGCTGTCGGTACTTGAGGCCGCCAAGGCCGACGCCGAGAAGCAGCGCGATTACACGCGCAGCGTCGAGAAGGATCTGAATGCGGAGCGTGTCGAAGCCGAGCGACGCAGCAGGCAGCACAACACGCAGCTGCAGATCCTGGTGAACCGCTGCCAGAAGTATTTTGTCGCCAGCTCCGAGATGGAAGAGGCGCTGCACCATGCGCGCACGGAGCTGGAGTCACTGAAGCAGCAGTTCGCCGAAGTGCAGGCCGAGCATGCCGCGAAGGAAGCAGAATTGCGCGATGCGCTCGGCCACAGTGCGGAAGAGCTCCGCCGTGTGTACAGTTCCACCAGCTGGAAGGTGTCTGCACCGATTCGAGCTGTAAAGCGCGGTATCGGCGCCGCCTGAAAACTGCTGCGGCCGCTGCCGTGGCTGGTAGCGCACGTCCGACCTCAGGCTTATTGCCTGGCTGAAGCGACCGTTTGGCGCCGCCAGTGCAACCCCCAAGCAATTCCCAGGCAATCAGGAAAGCAATCGCTCGTGTTCAAGTTTGTTGTCTTCGCCGACTCCCGCACCGGGGGAACGCACCTCGTTTCCAGCCTCAAGTCGCACCCGCAGATCGCCTGCGTGAGCGAGCCGTTTCCGCACAACAAGCTCGATACGCACGAAGCCCAGGTCAAGTGGAGCAACTTCTTCTTCGCAGACCGGGAACAGAAGGGCATGCCCACCGGTGGCTTTCGATTGAAGGTCAAGCAGCTCGCCGATCCGGCGGCCTTCGCGGCGTATCTGGGCGAGCGCGACATTCTTCCGCTGCGCCTGACGCGCAGGAACGTGGTCAAGCAGGCCGTGTCGCGGCTGCGCGCGATCGCGCTGTTTCATGAGTCCGGCGACTACAACGTGAAGGCCGAGAAGAAGCCCCTCGGCGCCACGCGGATCGAAGCGCAGGCGCTGCTGAACCAGATCAACGAGCTCCTTGAACTCAAGCAGCGCGAGACTGATTTCTTTGAGCTGCTTACCCACCCGGAAAAAGCCGAACTCATCTACGAGGATATGCTGGCCGACCAGCGTGCCTTCTTCTCAAGCTTGTATTCCCGCCTGCAGACGACTGCCGATCACGTGCCTAAGAGCAACGTGAAGAAGAACACCAGCAACAGCCTCGAGAAGTCGATCCTCAACTTCGACGAACTGCTCGACGCGCTGAAGGGTACGCCCTTTGAGGCGATGCTGACGGAGTCCTGAGGCGTGCGCTGTATTCTTCATATCGGTACGGAGAAAACCGGCACCACAACGCTGCAGGACTGGCTCTACGCCAACCGCGAGCTGCTGTCAGAGCAGGGTATCTATCTGTGCGAGAGCACTGGCACGCCCAACAACCGCCTGCTCGCGGCTTATTGTCAGCCGGGCTTCGATGATTTTTTCCGCGCCCGCGGCATCGGCGATGCGGAGGCTAAGGCCGAGTTCTTTGCGGACTTTGAGGCTTCCCTGGCCGAGGAACTCACCGCTGCAGCCGAAACCCACGACACGCTGCTGCTGACTTCGGAGCATTTCTCCAGCCGATTGAAGGACGCCGATAGCGTGGCGCGCCTGCGCCGTCTGCTCGAGCCGCACGTCGATTCGTTCACGGTGGTCTGCTACCTGCGCGAGCAGTCTGAGCTGATTCGCAGCCTGTACACAACGGCGCTGATTGACGGCGAGATCATGGCCATCGAGGCCTATCATCGCGAACCCGCCGTCGACGAGGTGTTTTTCAACTACGAGCTGATGCTCGGCCTGTGGGCGTCGGTCTTCGGGGCGCAGGCGCTGTCCGTGGGGCTGTTCGGGCGCGATACGCTCGTTGGCGGCGATGTTCGCCATGATTTTCTTGCGCGCGTGCTACCGCAGCTCGAAGGCGTGGAACTCGATCACGAAGTCAGCGAGCGCAACCAGTCGATCGGACGCCTGCAGGCGATTCTGCTGCGGCTGGTGAACAGCTATATGAATCGCAGCAGCCCGGAAAACATCGACGACGATCTGCGCCGGCGCCTCGCCGAGCGCATCGTGTCGCATCGCCATCTCAGTTCGGGCAGGCTGCGCCTGCCCGATCCACAGAGGATCTTCGAGCGCTTCCGCGAGTCCAACGCGCGCGTCTTCGAGCGCTATTTCCCCGGCCAGGAGGTCGCTTTTGCCGCCCCGGAGGTCGGCGCAGACCCGGATTTTCTCCTCGAGGGGCGCTTCGAGGAAGATTATCTCGAACTGCTGGTGAGCCTGTTCGAGGATATCCGCGTCGAGACGCCCGTTGAGCCCACGCTGCGCCTCGATAACGATGCCGTCGAGTTCTTCCGTGATCTCGCCTTCAAGTATGAGCGCGGCGAGACACTGAGTCGTAAGGAGGCGGTGCGGCTGATGAAGTTCGCCCGTCGCGGCCGCCCCGACGGTTTCTATATCAACCGCTTTCTCGACCAGCACGCCCATCCGGACGATCCGGATTCCACGGAGCTTCCCGCGGCCTGAGGCTGCTGCGGCGCTCAGGCCGCTCCGGCGAGCGCGTGATCCTTCTCTGCAGTCCCGCGCTGCGC
Source organism: Halieaceae bacterium (assembly GCA_036351355.1). GTDB lineage: Bacteria > Pseudomonadota > Gammaproteobacteria > Pseudomonadales > Halieaceae > Congregibacter. Next base: position 7,907 of record JAZBOX010000090.1, on the reverse strand, counting down.
ATGCTTCGCCCGTGCCCGCTCGAGGGCGTGGATGACCTGCTGGGCAAAGTGCTGCGGATCGCAGTCCTCACGCAGGCGCTCGTGGGCGGCCAACTGCTGAGCGAGCCATAGCGTTTCGTCAACGTAGAGGCGAGCGCAGGCTGCGGCGAAGGCCGCGGGGTCTTCAACGGGCGCGCTCGATAGCGCGGGTGTATCTTTCCAGCCGACCTGCTGAGCGACCAGCTCCGAGGCTACCACCGGCACGCCCGCTGCGGCAGCATCGTGGATCTTGTAGGGGATACCCGCCGCGTAGCGTGTGGGCGCCAGGAACACGCGGCAACGGTCGTAGAGGTCGCGAAGATCCTCGACGCGGCCGTGGAGCGTCACGCCTGGCACGCTGAGGTTGCGCACCGCGTCACAGTGGTTCGAGCCGACCACGTGAAAGCAGGCCTCTGGCAGCTTCGCGCGCAGCTGCGGCCAGACGTCGCGCACGAACCAGAGCACGGAGTCGGCATTGGGCGCATCGCAGTAGTCGAGGTTGCCCACGAACATAAAATCCCTGCGCGACGCAAAATCCGGGGCCTCGCTCACGGCGGCGAGCGAATGGCCGACGATGGTCAGGTCCTCGGCGCTGAGGTCCCCGTGCTCGATGAATCCAGCGCCTTCCGTTTCCGTGACCGTAACCACGTGATCGGCATGGCAGAGCAGTTCGCCCTCCTTCTTCAGCAATGCCTCCTGCTCGTCCTCGGCGAGGGGGCGTCCCTTGACCGCGGCCTTGCGGATATCGCGCCAGGCGAAGAAGGCCTCGGCGTCGTAGATCACCGCGGCGTTCTCGAGGGCGGGCGACTCGAGGTAGGCGCGAAAATGCAGCATGTTATGCGGGCGGCTCACCCAGACGGCGTCAAAGAAGCCCTCGCGCTCGGCGAGAAACTCCGTAATGTTGTGGCGCCCGTAACCGCTCATCACCTCGACGCCGGCTGGGATGTCCGTGCGCGGCGCGAAGACCGGGTCTTCGTAGGGAAAGTTGTAGGGCAGGACGGTCACGAGCGCGCCGCTGTCCGCCAGCACGTTGACCACATCGTTGGAGCGGGGAAAGCCCGAGCCCTGGTACTGGTGCGGAACGCGGTCGTCGATATAGAGCACGCGCGGCGCGTCGTGGTGGTGGTGCCGGGCACGCAGGATGTTTTCCGGCAGCGGCGCGAGGCGCGTCGCCAGGTAGTCCGCGTGCTTGGCGCGGAAGATTTCCTGGTTGCGTTCCATCTGCTGCATCGCCGCCGTGCTGCCCGTGCTGCTGCTGGCAAACTCAAAATGCGTGATCTGCGTGCCCGGTTCGTAGACCACGCGATAGCCGGCCTGCCACAGGCGCGCGCAGTAGTCGGTCTCCTCGTAGTAGGCCGGCGCAAAGCGCTCGTCGAAGCCGCCGAGAGAGCGAAACAGCGCCAGCGGCGTGAGCAGGAAGGCGCCCGAGCAGTAGTCCACGTCGCGCTGAAAATGCCCGCGCGGGTCGGCGGGGTCCATGTCGCGTCCGTAGCCAAGGCAGCTGCCATCGGACCACTGAATGCTGCCCGCTTCCTGCAGGCGACCATCGAGGAGCAGGATCTTGGCACCCACGGCGCCGATGTCCTCTGACTGCTTCAGCGTGTTTACAGCGGCGGAGATGCCTCCATCGCCGAGTTCGGAGTCATTGTTAAGAAGCAGCAGCAGTTCACCGCGCGCGAGCTCCGCCGCCTGGTTGCAGGCGAGGAGGAAGCCGCGGTTATCCTCGTTGCGCACGATCGTCGCGCCCTCGACGAGGTCGAGCATCAGGCTGCTTTCATCCTCGGAGGCGTTGTCGATGATGATCAGCTCGTAGGCGACGTCCATGTGCTCGTGCAGGCTGTGCAGGCAGGCCAGCGTGAGCTCGGCGCGGTTGTACAGGATCAGCACGATCGAGACCGTGGGGCGCTCCGGCGCATCGAAATGCAGCGGCGTCTGTTCGCGCAGAAAGTCGAAGAGGGCGACCTTGCGGGAACGGGTGTGGCGAAGCTTGTGTAATCCCATGAATCGTCTTCTCAGCTTGTTCCAGATGGTGCTGTTCAGGCTGCGCTTCAGCCGTCGCTGGATGCGAGCGCCCAGCGAATAATCCGGCGGTTCCTCGCCCCCACGCAGGCGCCGCGACAGCGCGCTGGCCGAGGGTCCGGCTGGCATAGGGCGCAGGCCGTCCACGATACCGCGGCCGATCTGCCTCGCCATCGGCACACGCTGCGGGTGCAGGATCAGCAGCAACAGGCTCTTGGCGAGGAAGCGCAGGGCATCATGATACTTCCAGCGCAGCGGGACGCTCGGACGGCGGTAGCTCAGCACGCGGCTCCTGCTCATCAGCCGCAGGCGCTGCGGACTGTGCACTTTCAGGCCGCGGTTGAGACCCGGCACCCGGAGGCAGTCGTCGCCGATGCGGTGCGCAAGCGCCATGTCCGCCGTGCCGCGCAGCTGTGCACCGCAGGCCGTCACGCGGTAGCTCCATTCGAGATCGACGTTGTCAACGAACAGCGCCGCGTCGAAGCCGCCGCTCTCACGGAAGATGCGTCGGTCGTAGAGCGTGCCGGAGATGATGAGGTAGTCCGGGGCAACGTCGGCGCCGCTCGGATCGAGCTCGTGAACGCGAAGGCGCCCGAGGCGGACGAACTTGAGCGGCAGGTGCTCCGGTGCATCGAACACCTGACCGCCGATGGCGGCGACCGTATCGCCGCTGACTCTCGCCTGCTGCAGCTTTTCCCACAGGCGATCGCAGTAGCCGGCCTCGGGCAGGCTGTCCTGGTCGAAGAGGGCGAAGGCCTCGATGCTTTCCGGTAGGCTTGCTACCCAGCGATTCACCGCTTCCGCGATGCCGAGGTTGCCATCCTGCGCGATCAGCTCAAATCCCGACTCGGCGGCGAGCCTGTCCAGCTCTGCCGCCTCATCCGAGCCGTTGTCGATGAGACAGCGCAGCACCCCCCCGCCCTGAAGGCGCGTGCACAGCGTCGCGAGGGCTTCGCGCTCGGGGTAGTAGCAGATCACCGCAACCGCGTAATTGCCCGCAGTGTTCCCGGCCATGCCCGAGGCGCCGTGTGGCGCGCACACGACGGGCGTATCGGCGGGCGGAATGGGAAGCTTGGACGTAGTCGATGTCACGGTCGGGAGCGGGTGGCGCAATACTCCGTGCTCCCCCTTGGGTCCGGGCGGTCGAAGAACGGGCTGCGGTATGTGCCGGCGGCGATCGGTCCAGGGCCGCGCGCGCGCAGCTTAGCACAGCGGCGCGGGTGCTCAGCAGGCTGCGCCGAGGGTCTACGGTGAGCGCCGAGGGTGAGCCTGCGTCGCTGGACTGGCGCGACGCAGCGCTGATCTACACGCGCAAGCCCGTAGTGGTGATCAGCCTTCTTGGCTTCTCCGCCGGCCTGCCCTTCCTGCTGGTGTTCTCGACGCTGACCGCCTGGCTGCGCGATGCCGGCGTCGAGCGCACGGCGATCGGGTTCTTCGCCTGGGTGGGACTTACCTACTCGATCAAGGTGCTGTGGGCGCCGGTGGTCGATCGCCTTCGCCTGCCCTTGCTCACGGCCGCGCTCGGTCAGCGCCGCGGCTGGATCGCCCTCGGACAGCTGGGGATCGCGGCGGGTCTGGCCCTCATGAGCGTGATGGATCCGGCCACGCAGCTGCCGGCGATTGCGCTCGCCGCGCTGCTGGTGGCTTTTTCGTCGTCCACGCAGGATGTCGCCATCGATGCCTTTCGTATCGAGTCCGTGCGCGATGAGGTGCAGGGCGCCATGTCGGCGGGGTACATCTTCGGCTATCGCCTTGCGCTGCTGTTCGCCGGCGCTGGGGCGCTGTACATCGCCGAGGCGGAAGGCTGGCGCGCGGCGTACCTGAGCATGAGCGCGGCGATCGGCGTGGCGATGCTGGTCACGCTGTGGGCCGACGAGCCCGCGCACCGGACCGGCGAGGAGCAGCGGCGCATGGACGCCGACATGGTCGATCGCGTGATGGGCAGGTCGATGCATCTCGAAGAGCGTCCCGCCTGGCAGCGCCACCTGCTCGGTGCGGTCGTGTGTCCGCTCCTGGAATTTCTGCAGCGCTACGGAAGATTCGCGCTGCTGATCCTGGTTTTCGTCGCCGTCTTCCGCCTCAGCGACATCGCCATGGGCGTGATGGCGAACCCCTTCTACCTGGATCTCGGCTACTCGAAATCCGAGATTGCCAGCGTGGCCAAGATTTTCGGCTTCTTCATGACGATAGCCGGCTCGGCGCTCTGCGGCGTGATGGTGCTCAAGCTCGGCATCGCCCGGCCGCTGCTGCTTGGCGCCGTGCTCGTCGCTGCCACGAACCTGCTCTTTGCGCTGCTGGCGCAGCAGGGCGGAGCGGGCACGCCGCCGCTGTTCTGGCTGGCGCTGGTGATCAGCGCCGACAACCTGAGCGGTGGCATCGCCAGCACAGCCTTCATTGCGTATCTCTCGAGTCTGACGCACCGCAGCTACACGGCAACGCAGTACGCGCTGTTCAGCTCGCTGATGACGCTGCCCGGCAAGTTCCTGTCGGGCTTCAGCGGTTGGCTCGTGGACGGCTCTGGCTACGCGGTGTTCTTCGTGGTAGCCGCGGGTCTCGGCCTGCCCGCCATCGGCCTCGCGCTGTGGCTGATCCGGCGCCGCATGATCGGCGTCAGCGCCAGCGATAGCGTTCGAGCCTAGCGCGACCACCCGCGCCGAGAAGCACGCCCTCGTCGGCGAGCAGCGCCAGCTGGCGGTCCGCGCCGCCGCTACCCGGCGGCAGCGAGCTGCGCCCCTGCGCATTCACCACGCGATGCCAGGGGACTTCACTGCCCTTCGGCAGCTTGCGCAGCGCCGCGCCGACACGTCGCGCCGCGCCACGCAGGCCGGCACGCTCGGCGACGTCGCCGTAGGTGGCTACGCAGCCGCGCGGGATCGCGCAGACGGTCAGCCAGATGGCCTCGTCGATCGACAGGCCGCCCGAGTCCGATGCAGGGGCGTTCCCGTCGCTCCCACGCATGCCATCGGTCCCTTCGTTGTGATGCCTGCGGCTCCGCCCGGCTTGCATTGCTCGAGTCTCCCCCAATATCCTCGGATATGCGCTGGATTTTCCTGCTTCTTCCCTGGGTCGAGCTTTACAGCCTGATCAAGCTAGGCGGCCAGATCGGCGGCTTCCCGGCTGTGCTCTACGTGTTCCTGACCCTGGTGCTCGGGCTGTCGATCGTGCGACTCCAGGGCATGGAGATCATCGCACGGCTGCGCGAGGCGCAGCAGGGTGGGGTGCTTACGGAGCGCCTGCTCGCCGATGACCTGGCCGTCGGTCTCGCCGGCGTGCTGCTGATGGTGCCGGGACTGGTGACGGACTTTCTCGCCGCCGCGGTGCTCGTTGGCCCGATCTGGCGCCGCCTCACGGGGCAGACGCGGGCAGCCAGCCCGCCGCCGGGGCCGTCTGCGGGCCCTGATTCGGGGGCTTCTTCGAGGGCTTCAGGTCCCCAACGCGACCCCTCCGGCGCACACAGGGGCGCAAACAGGGGCTCCGGTCGCCCCGATACGATCGAGGGCGAGTACCGAAGGCTCGACGACGAATAGCCGTAAGTCACTGTTTTAAATAAATAAAAATGTTTTCCGCGCAGCGCTGCCTGTTGCGGTTAGCACTCGATGAAAAAGAGTGCCAAAAAATCCCTTGAAATCCCCTCGGCACACCCCATCAAAGGGGCAGTCCCCGGCGTCGGGGCTTCACTACGTAGTTCTATCGGAGAGATAACATCATGAGCATTCGTCCCCTGTATGACCGCGTGGTCATTCGTCGCCAGGCAGAAGAGGAAAAGACCGCGGGCGGTATCGTCCTTCCCGGATCCGCCAAGGAAAAGCCCAACCAGGGTGAAGTGGTCGCCGTGGGCGATGGCAAGGCCCTCGACAACGGTGAGACGCGCCCCTGCGCCGTCAAGGTCGGCGACACGGTCGTATTCGGCCAGTACGCGGGCAGCAACACCATCGAAATCGACGGTGAAGAACTGATCATCATGGGCGAGAGCGAAATCTACGCCGTGATCGAGAACAAGACGGCTGCGAAGGCTGCTGCGTAAGCCGGGCCCCGCACTCGCACGTCCGAACTGAACCAGACTTTTTTTCAAGATAAAGGAAGAAGAAATGCCTGCAAAAGATGTATTTTTTGCCGATGAAGCCCGCCATCGTATGCTCGCCGGCGTCAACGTTCTCGCTGATGCCGTGAAAGCCACGCTCGGTCCCAAGGGCCGCAACGTGATTCTTGACAAGGCCTTCGGTGCGCCGACGGTCACCAAGGACGGCGTGTCTGTCGCCAAGGAAATCGAGCTGAAGGACAAGTTCGAAAACATGGGCGCGCAGATGGTCAAGGAAGTGGCTTCGCAGGCGTCCGACGCGGCCGGTGACGGCACCACCACGGCGACGGTTCTGGCCCAGTCCATCGTCAACGAAGGCCTCAAGGCCGTAGCCGCTGGCATGAATCCGATGGACCTCAAGCGCGGCATCGACAAGGCAGTCATCGCTGCCGTTGCGCAGATCCAGGCCGCGGCCATCCCCTGCGAAGACAGCAAGGCCATTGCCCAGGTCGGCACGATCTCCGCAAACTCCGACGCCGCTGTCGGTGAGATCATCGCCGAGGCCATGGACAAGGTCGGCAAGGAAGGCGTCATCACCGTCGAGGAAGGCTCCGGTCTCGAGAACGAACTCGACGTGGTTGAAGGTATGCAGTTCGACCGCGGCTACCTCTCCCCCTACTTCATCACCAACCAGGACAGCATGAGCGTGGACGTTGAAGCGCCCTACATCCTGCTGGTCGACAAGAAGATCTCCAACATCCGCGAACTCCTGCCGCTGCTCGAGCAGGTCGCCAAGGCGTCCAAGCCCCTCGTGATCATCGCCGAAGACGTTGAAGGCGAGGCGCTGGCCACGCTGGTCGTGAACAACATGCGCGGCATCGTGAAGGTTGCGGCCTGCAAGGCGCCGGGCTTTGGCGACCGTCGCAAGGCCATGCTCCAGGACATCGCCATCCTCTCCGGCGGTACGGTGATCTCCGAGGAAGTCGGACTCGACCTCGAGTCCGCTACCCTCGAGCATCTCGGCAGCGCGAAGCGTGTGACCATGGACAAGGACACCAGCACCATCATCGACGGTGCCGGCGACCACTCCGCCATCGAGGCGCGTGTGAAGGAAATCCGCGTCCAGATCGAGAATACCTCCTCCGACTACGACCGCGAAAAGCTCCAGGAGCGCGTGGCCAAGCTGGCCGGTGGTGTTGCAGTGATCAAGGTTGGCGCTGCCACCGAGATCGAAATGAAGGAGAAGAAGGCCCGCGTTGAAGACGCGCTGCACGCCACGCGTGCCGCCGTTGAAGAAGGCGTGGTTGCCGGTGGCGGTGTCGCGCTGGTCCGCGCTATCGCAGGCATCCAGGACCTGCAGGGCGACAACGAAGACCAGAACATCGGCATCGCGGCAGCGCTGCGTGCCATGGAAGGTCCGCTGCGCCAGATCGTTGCCAATGCCGGTGACGAAGCGTCTGTAGTCCTCGACAAGGTGCGTCACGGCACGGGCAACTTCGGCTACAACGCTGCCACGGGCGAGTACGGCGACATGATCGAGATGGGTATCCTCGATCCCGCCAAGGTAACCCGCACGGCGCTGCAGGCCGCTGGCTCGGTCGCCGGTCTGATGATCACCACGGAAGTGATGATTGCTGACCAGCCCGAAGACAAGTCGGCTCCGGCCGGTGGCGGTATGCCCGACATGGGCGGCATGGGCGGCATGATGTAAGCCGACCAGCCATTGCTGATCGAAAGCCCGGCCTGGAGACAGGTCGGGCTTTTTTTCGTCTGTTTGTTTAGTGCGGGCTTCGGTATGTTTGTTTGGTGCCGGGTTCGGTCGGTGCGGCAGCCGGTGGTCCCTTGGGCTGCT
>JAZBOX010000089.1:0-17260 GCA_036351355.1 Halieaceae bacterium | reverse complement strand
CTGCACCTGGGTGACCGCGCCGGTGCGGGCGGTCTTGTGCGTCAATCCCGCCTTGCGGATCAGGTGTGCGGCAATGGCGCGGTGCACGATGGCCAGCACACGGCCCATGACGTCGGGTCGACTGGCGAAAAGGAACCGCAACGGATACGTAACGCTCAGCACCCACTTGCGCAGCGGTTGGAGGGGCAGGATCTCGTCGACCGGCAACGCCGCGGTCTCGGCTCTGGCTCCTGCTTCGCTCTACCTCCTGCATCCATGCAGTCGTCGGCCATGCGCCGGGCACCACAACTGGGGCAACAAAATCGCAGGGAGCGATTTTGAGCGGCCGCAGGCCGACCCGAAGGGCGGAGGGCAGGATGCCCGGAGTAAACCCGCGCTTCTTGCAGCTGAAGGCGACCAGCTGCTCCGCGTGGCACTGCTCGCAGCGCACGCGCAGGAAGCCGTGCTCCAGACGGCCACAGGCCAGATAGGCGTCGAACCCCTGCTCGACGAAATCGGGCAGCGTAACGCCCTTTTGCGCAAGATGTGCGCGAAACTCGGGGAGGTATTCCTCCACGACCCGGTAGAGCAGTGTGCGTTCCGGGCGGTGGCGCACATAGACCGGCGCCCCCGCCACAGCGCTGGCATCCGTGCCGGCTGGTGGTAACAGCATGATCGCGTCTCTGCGATGCGGTGCTTGCTGGCAGGGTACCGCTGGGTCGCCCGAGTTCCACAGTTAGTGGCGCAAGCTCGCAAAATCGCGACGAGGTCAAGGCGCTGATGTCGAAGGCCTGGGGTGACCTGCCTGCCCAGCATTCGCATGGCCAGGGGAAACGAAGAGGGCCTGACCACCGTGGCTGTGAAGTCCCAGGCCGTCGGAACCCCCGTCGTCGGATTCGATACAGGCGGAGTGCCCGAGGCCGTCGCAGACCAGAAAACCGGTCTGCTCTGCCGGGAAAAGGACGTGCCCGCGCTGGCCGACAGGCTGCTGCAGGTGCTCAGGTCCCGACCGCTCAGGGAGGAGCTCGGATCGAATGGCGTCGCTCGCGTGGCGGAGCTGTTTTGCATCAGGAAGCAGACCCGAAAGCTGGAAGCGCTTTACCAATCGCTCCTTTGACAAAGGATGCCTGCGATACAGTCCCGGGCACACTCTTCGAAGGACGAGTCCGTGACCTTGAGAGAGGCGGTCTGCGGGGGCTGGCCGCCGTGCAGTGCTCACGCGTTGGCGAGTCGACCATCAGCGCGACGGCGAGCGCCGTCCGAAGCCCTCAGGGCCGGAAGGGGCACGCTGCGCAGCCGTGTAAACCCCGCCTGGCACAGGCGACGGCAAGCGCTGGCGGCATGGCCCGCATCGGCGCCCTCGAGAGCAACGTGTTCGAGCAGCGCATTGGCAACGGCGATCACCACGATCGCCAGACGCGACTGACCGAGCGACACCAGCATGTCCACGAGAAGCAGCGCAGTGCGCGTATAGCGCTCGAGGAGCTCCGCGGTGCGCGGCGGCCGGGCGTGCAGGTAAATGGTGGCGGCTTCAAGGGCCGAACCGGCCAGGCTCACGCGATAGGGCGAGGGTTCGGCGGGGATTGACTCGAGGAGTTCGAGCTTGACGAGCCACAGCTGGCGCGCAGACGCCGGATCCGAGATGAGCGCGTCGCGCTGCGGGGGACATAAGAAATTCAGTCGCATGGGCAATGTCCTATCGCCTGACGGGCTGGTTGGTTCAGGCACACAATAATAGCAATGATTATCATTTGCAATTGATCCAGATCATGCTTCGACGCAGACGGGCCCGGCCAGGAAGCCGCGATATACGCCCGGGTGTCCGTATTCCTTCCGTAAAGAGGTCATATGTCGCTGCTACCGTGCATCGTAAAGGAACCGAAAACAGCGGCGAATGCCGCGGTCATCTGGCTGCACGGCCAGGGTGCGGACGGCAGTGACTTCGTGCCGATCATTCCCGAACTTGCCCTACCGGCCACGATGCCGGTGCGTTTTGTCTTTCCGTACGCACCGTCGATCCCGATCTCGATCAACGGCGGGTAGGTGATGCCTGCGTGGTACGACATCACGGCCATGGACATCGACAGGACCGTCGATGTCAGGCAGCTGGTGGCTTCCGCGGAGCAGGTCCGTCTGTTGATCGATCGGGAGATGGATCGCGGCATCCCCAGTGACCGCATTGTCATCGCCAGTTTTTCGCAGGGCGGTGCCGTGGCCTACCAGACCGCACTGACGCATGTCCACCCGCTGGCCGGATTGCTGTGCTTATCGACCTACTTCGCAACCGGCGATACGATCACGGCAGACCGGGCGAATCGACACATCCCCATCAAGATCTGCCACGGTACACGGGACCCCATGGCCGCGGTGCAGCTCGGTCAGGCGGCGTGTCGGCGGTTGACCGACATGGGCTACGCCGTGGACTACAGCGAGTACCCGGTGGAACACGCGGTCTGCGGCGAGGAAATAGCGGACATCGCTCGCTGGCTTCAAAGCGTCCTCGCCTGACAGCCCGGCCCGCTTCGCCCTGCGGGGCGTTCCGAGCGGGACACTCACATGCTTCGCTAATGCGAATCGTTCTTGCTATTATTTGATCTGGTCCAATGCAGCGGGCGAATCCGGTGTATTAGATGCTTCGGATTCATCAACCGCGTGGCTGCGTTCGGCCAACCCCCGCCATTGCCAACCCACCGGCTTAGCCCGGTATCCGCCAAAGGAGCCTCGGTATGTATATCGCCATGAACCGCTTTCGTATCGCGAAGGGAGAAGAGCAGAATTTCGAGCAAGTCTGGCTCACCCGGGAAAGCCATCTCAAAAGCGTGCCCGGCTTCCGTTCCTTCGTCCTGTTGCGTGGCCCCGACCGCGACGACCATACGCTGTACGCCTCCCACACGGAGTGGGAAAGCCATGGCGCATTCACCGCCTGGACGCAGTCAGACGCTTTCCGGCAGGCGCACAAGGGTGCGGGGTCCAATCGGAACCTCTACGCGGGTCCGCCGGAGTTCGAGGGCTTCGCCGGCGTCGCTGGCAGCGAGGAGTACGCACCACAGTTTGCCGAAAGCGCCTGAGTTCCTCGCAAGACGGGCCGCGGGCAGTATCGGCTCGGAGCGCGCCCGGGTGGTCACGCGCCAGCGTATATCCCGGGCCCGCGAAGCCGCCCCCCGCGGCACTCACCGGTAGCCGTCGCTCCGCGGGCGAGGCTGCATCTCATCGGCGTAGCGGTTACCGTTTTGACGCTTATCATGAATGGCGGAAAAGAGGCGCCTCGCAGGCAACGATGTGTCGCCGTGGGGCGCTGTCGGGCGCCTTGGAGTGCCATCAAGTCCGTCGCTTCCTTTTGCCCGTGCTGCGCCCATTCGATGAACCTGCAAGGATCAACGCAATCACACGATAGATCGTCCGCGTCGCAACGGCGGTTCGGCCCGGTGTATTGATGTGTTTGCTGTGCGCCGTGAGCGTGTCGCAAGGGGCTGCGGCGGAGACGCTCAAGCGCATCGTCGATGACGGCGTTGTTCGCGTGGCCATGTCCGGCAACCAGCAGCCTTTCAACTTCAAGTACGGCCGCAGCAGCAGGATAGTCGGTATCGACGTGGACCTCGCCGGGGAGTTGGCGCGGGTAATGAATGTCGAGCTCGAAATCGTCCCCGTCCCCTTCGACGAACTCGTGGAGGCTCGCACGGACGGCCGCGCTGACCTGGCCATTTCCGCCATGACGATCACGGCACCGCGCTCCCTGGAGGTCAGCTTTATCGGGCCTTACATGCTGTCGGGCAAGTCCGTTCTCGTAACGCAAAAGGCTGCGGCCGAGCGCTCCACGCCGATGGAACTCAATGAAGACAGCGTTACCCTGGCAGCGCTCCGTGGGTCGACCAGTGAAAGCCTCGTGCGCCGTGACTTGCCGAAGCCCACGCTGGTGCCGCTTGCAGACTATGACGAAGGGGTGAAGAAGCTGATGGCCGGCGAGGTCGACGGCATGGTCGCCGACGTGCCAATCCTCGCTTACACGCGCAACCGCTACCCCGACGCGAAGCTTGAGTTGTTGATGCCGCAGCTGTCGACAGAGCCCCTGGGCATCGTCATCTCGCGGGACGACCCGCAGCTGGAGAACCTCCTGCGCAACTACCTCGCCATGTTTGAAAAAACGAGCCACACTCTGGGGCCGGTATATCGCCGGCACCATGCTCGGGAAAAGGGGACCTGGCGGAGAGGGAGGGATTCGAACCCTCGATACGTTGCCGTATACACACTTTCCAGGCGTGCGCCTTCGACCACTCGGCCACCTCTCCGAAGGCCGCGGATCTTACCGAAAGCCTCCTCTGGACGCCAGCGCTGATCCGCGGGAGGATTCGGCCTCCCCACGCAGCGGAGCACAGCATGAAAACCATGGCATCGAAGCAATCCGGAGCGTCTTGGCCGCACCGACGAAAGCAGTTGAGCGCGCCGGCGTGCCTGCTGGCCGCTACGGCGGCGGCGATCGTCGCCGCGGGAGCGGCGCTCGCTGAGGCCGACGCCAGTGCCGTTCGTACCGCCGTGGAGGAGCACATTGGCGGGCACGGAACCGCCATGCTCGGTGAGTTCCGCGAGTTCCTTGGTCTGCCCAACGTGTCCAAGGTGCGCAGCGACATGGACGCCAATGCCGCGTGGATTCAGAGCTATATCGGCGAGCGTGGTTTCACCTCGACGGTCGTCTCGGCTGGGAGGGCGCCCTACATCCTCGCGGAAAAGAACATCCCTGGAGCCGAACGCACGCTGCTGATCTACGCCCATTTCGACGGCCAGCCCGTCGAGCCTGCGAACTGGGCGACGCCGCCCTTCGAGCCGACGCTCAAGAAAGACGGCACCACGCTGCCGTGGTCTGTCCTCGACGGTGGTGAGCTCGATAGCGAATGGCGCGTGTATGCCCGTTCCGCCGGCGATGACAAGGCGCCGATCATCGCGCTCATGCACGCGATGGATGCGCTGGACGCCGCCGGCATCGTGCCGACGGTCAACATCAAGCTCTTTCTCGATGGCGAGGAGGAATTCGGCAGCCCAACCGTCGCCGACGTTCTCGCCGAGCACGCGGACAAACTTGATGCCGACTTGATGCTGTTCTGCGACGGCCCCATGCACCAGAGCGGGCGGCGCCAGCTCGTTTTTGGCGTACGTGGCGATATCGGCGTACACCTGACGGCCTACGGCGCGGCGCGGCCCCTGCACTCGGGGCACTACGGAAACTGGGCACCCCACCCCACCGATGCGCTGATGCGACTGCTGGCAACCCTCAAGGACATGGACGGAAACATTCTCGTTCCCGGCTACCTCGACGAGGTGCAACCGATCACCGAAGCGGAAACCGCGGCCATCGAGGCCATGCCACGCGTCGACGAGCAGCTGCGGGACGAGCTGGCCCTCGGCCGTGTCGAAGGAAGCGGTCGTCGCCTCGAAGAGCTGATCATGCAGCCGGCAATAAACATCGTGGGCTTTCAGGCCGGGGGCGTGGACACGCAGGCGCGAAACATCATCCTCTCCACGGCGCAGGCATCGCTAGACCTTCGCCTCGTGAAGGGACAGACCATTCCTACGGTGAAACGCACGCTCGAAGCCCACTTCCGTGAGCAGGGCTTCTACGTCGTCGACCGCGAGCCGACGATAGAGGAACGCCGCAGCAATCCCGGTGTGCTCAAGGTCAGCTGGGATGGGGGTTACCCCGCCTATCGCAGCGACCTCGATGGCCCGGAAGCACGGCGACTGGCCGCGATCCTCGAGGACTACGAAGGCGAGGCACCGCTCCTTACCCCGACCATGGGTGGCAGCCTGCCGATTCATCTTTTCGATCAGGCCCTCGACATGCCGATCGTGATGCTGCCCATCGCCAATCACGACAACAACCAGCACGGCCGCGACGAGAACCTGCGCATCGGCAACCTCACGGCAGCCGTCGGGGTTTACGCGGCGCTGCTCGCGGGCTACTGATTCGGCCGCCGCTCTTCGGGAGCGCCGCTCAGGCGCTTTTTTCCATGGTCTTGCGCGACATCCACAGCAAGGGACGACGCGGGATAAAAGGCACGATACCCTCGAGAAGCACGCGCAGCTTAGGATCGTTCACCACCACGAGGCGGCCCTTCTCCATGGCGCGGTAGCCACACTCGGCCACGGAACGGGCGTCGGCGGCAAAATCGAAGCCCTTGACGCCGCCCATGTCGGCAACACCTTGAAATTCGGTGGCAACGGGCCCCGGGCACAGAACGCTCACGGTGACTCCCGTGCCCTCGAGCTCATTGGCGATCGCCTGGGAAAAGGAGTTCACGAAAGCCTTGGTCGCGTAGTAGACGGCCTGCAGCGGACCGGGAAGAAAGCCGGCGGTGGACCCGACATTGAGCACCTTCCCGTTTCCGCGCTCCACCATGCCCTGTACGAGCAGGTGCGTAAGCTCTGTAAGCGCGGTGATATTGACCTGCAGCATCGTGGTCTGGCGCTCTAGCGCCGATTCGTGGAAAGCGCCGTGAGCACCGAGGCCGGCGTTGTTGATCAGGATGTCGACCTGCAGGCCGCGCTCCTCGACTTCGGCAACCAGCCGCTTTGCGGCGCCGGGCTTTGAAAGGTCTGCGGTAATCACCTCGACGCGGACCCCATGATCGGCTGTGATCGCAGCGGCCAGCACATCCAGTCGCTCCTTGCGGCGCGCGACGAGGATCAGGTCTCCCCCCTTCTCGGCATGAACCCATGCGAGGGCCTCGCCGATGCCCGCCGAGGCGCCGGTGATCAATGCGGTCTTTGCCATGCTGTGTTGCTCCCGATTTCTGGATAGTGCCAGCGCCAGGCATCCGGCGTCATTGCCGATGCATGCGGTAATTCGGCGCCGGCAAGGGTTCACTACAACGCCACGGACAGATGTCGATGCCGCCCCGCCGTGTGTACAGCGCGTGCACCGAGAGAAACTCCGGCGCCAGTTGCGTCTTCAGATCCGTGTAGATACGTTCCACGCATTGCTCGTGAAACTCCTGGTGATTGCGATAGGCCAGGAGATACGCAAGCAGGCCCTCGCGCTCGGCGGCCACACCGCGGGTCTCGATCACGACCGTTGCCCAGTCGGGCTGATCCGTTACCGGGCAGCGCGAGCGCATCAGGTGCGTGCAGACGCGCATCTGAGCTCCCGGCTCAGCGCGCAGCCGTGCCTTGTCCGGCGTCTCGGGGATCGCGACCTCGAGCGTATCGAGGCACTGGGCGTCGACGGCGCAACCGGACATCGCCGGGTCATCGGGGCCGAAAAGCTCGAGGGAGACCGGCGCGTCCACAACTCTACCGACGTCCACCTCGATCGTGGCGCGAGCCTCCTCCGCCGAGGCGAAGCGATGATTGTTCAGCGAATTGAGGTAGAGCTTGAGCGACTTCGACTCGACAATACTCGTCGAGCTACAGGGAACGCGCAGGACGGCGGTATACATCTGCGGCATGCCTGAAGGCGATAACCAACTCAGCTCGTAGGCATGCCACAGGTCCTCGCCGAAGCCCTCGAAACGCGCGTCGCGAAGCGTCGAGCGCGCATTGGCGCGCGGCACGGGAAAGAGCAGCGAGGGGTCGTAGCTTTCGCTACCGCTGACCTGCTGGCCCAGCAGCGGCCCCTTGTCGTGCGCGCTCACTGCGGCGACTCAGCAGCTGTGCAGAATCCCGCCACGCCTTACTGGCGCAGGCGCGTACTGCTGTTGAGGAGATACATGCTGTAGCTGAAAGCCACGACGGCAAAGCCGCCCAGCATCGCGAAGGCGAAGGCCACGGAGACGTCGGCAACCCCGAGCACGCCGTAACGGAACGCATTGACCACGTACACGAGCGGGTTCAGCTTCGACACCGCCGCCCAGAAGTCCGGCAGCAGGTCGAGCGAATAGAACACGCCGCCAAGATAGATCAGCGGCGTCAGCACGAAGGTGGGGATGATCGAGATGTCATCGAAGCTGTTGGCGAAAACCGCGTTGATGAAGCCCGCAAGTGCGAACAGCACCGACGTCAGCACAACGCCGATAACGACAACGGAGAGGCTGTGTATCTGAAGGCGGGTGAAAAACAGAGACACGCCGGTGACGATCAGCGCCACAAGCAGGCCGCGAATCACCCCGCCCATCACGTAGCCCATCAGGATCACGTAGTTCGGCGTCGGTGAAACGAGTAATTCCTCGACGCTGTGATTGAACTTCGACCCGAAGAAAGAAGAGACCACGTTGGAATAGGAGTTGGTCACAATCGCCATCATGATCAGGCCCGGCACCACGAACTCCATGTAGCTGAAACCGCCCATGTCGCCGATGCGCGAGCCGATGAGCGAACCGAAGATCACGAAGTACAGGCTCATGGTGATCGCCGAGGGCAGCAGCGTCTGCGGCCAGATGCGCAGGAAGCGACGGATTTCCTTGCGCAGAATGGTCTGAAATGCAATCAACTGCTCGGCGGGACTCATGCCGCCTGCTCCAGCAGCGTGACGAACATCTCCTCGAGCCGGTTGGCGCGATTGCGCATGCTTACGACCTGCACGCCGGCGGCGTCCAGGGCGGCAAAGGCTCCGTTGAGATGCTGCCCCTTTTCCACCTCGATCTCGATGGACTGCTCGTCGATGCGACGCATCACGAAGTTCCCCACCTCAAGCCCGTCCGGCACAGGATCGGCGCAGTCGATGATGAATACCTCGCGCTGCAACCGCCGCAGCAGGTCCCGGATCGACGTGTTCTCCACGATGGCCCCGTGATTGATGATCGCGATGTTCCGGCACAGCGCCTCGGCTTCTTCGAGGTAGTGCGTAGTAAGAATGATCGTGGTGCCGCCGGCGTTGAGTTCCTTGAGGAAATCCCACATGCCGCGGCGCATCTCGATATCGACGCCCGCCGTGGGCTCGTCGAGAATCAGCAGGCGGGGCTCGTGCACCAGCGCTCTCGCAATCATCAGGCGGCGCTTCATGCCTCCTGACAGCATGCGTCCCGATACGTCGCGCTTTTCCCACAGGCCGAGGGCCTTCAGATACTTTTCCGCTCGCTCACAGGCGAGTTCACGCGGCAGGCCGTAGTAGCCGGCCTGGTTGGTGACGATATCGAAGACCTTCTCGAAAACGTTGAAATTGAATTCCTGGGGAACGATACCGATAAACTTCTTCGCGGCGGGAAAATCGTGATCGATATCAACCCCGAAGACCTCGACGCTACCGCCGCTCTTGTCCACCAGCGAGCAGATAACGCCAATTGTCGTCGACTTGCCGGCGCCATTCGGTCCGAGCAGCGCGAAGAAATCCCCCTGTTCTACCTCGAGGCTGATACCCTTCAGCGCCTCGAAGCCATTACCGTAGACCTTGCGCAAATCACCTATGCGCAGGGCGGGAGTGTTCGCCATGCTTTTCCTCATTCGCTCGTGGGGCGCGATTATCGGGGACCGGGTTGCCGGGAGCGGGGGCTCGCGGGACCCGGCTTGCTGCGGGCCAGGATCAGCTTTCACGATGGCGCGGCCCGCCTTGCTTACCCCGATCACGGTTCGGTACGGGACGGGCATTGTAAACACTGCACCGGCCAGCGAGAAGCGAGAGCCACTCGCGGTGCGGCGCTCAGTGTTGCCAGGCAGCGGCCGAGGCAATCACTGAATGGACGATACGGCGTTCCACAACGAGCAGATGGCTCAGTTCGTGGCATTTGCACAGCGTCTGCAGGTGCTGGCAGCGGCACCCGGCGGCGAGCCCCTGGTCTCCGCCGCCGAAGCCATCTCCGAGATCGCCGCAGCAGAGACGCCCCGAATCATGGATGAAGCGCCGTTCCTTGTCGCAAGACTGCTCACCACCGCGCCGCAGCTTGCCGAACAGCTGCCCCGCGATCTGCTCTGGTACCTCGGAGGCGACTGCCTGCACTTCATGCCCGACGAGGAAATCGGCACGCTGACTCGCCTGGACGAGCGGCGACGCGAAGCCGTGGCAGCAGGCATAGACTTCAACTGGCGCGAGGAGCGGGCGCGGGCGTTGAAGCTGCAGTAGACCGGGGCTGTAAACAGCAAAGCTGCGCAGCATTTTGCTTGACGCTCTGCATACGCGTCCCTACAATGCGCGCCTCCTGACGAGGAGCCTTCCGTCCCCTTCGTCTAGTGGCCTAGGACACCGCCCTTTCACGGCGGGAACAGGGGTTCGAACCCCCTAGGGGACGCCACTTCAGCCCGTCAGTGACCGCGGGAATAGCTCAGTTGGTAGAGCGCAACCTTGCCAAGGTTGAGGTCGCCGGTTCGAACCCGGTTTCCCGCTCCAATTGCCCGGTGCGCCCGCTCCAGATTAAAAGTCCGCAGCCTCCTCCGCAGCCTCCAAGGCTGCGCGTCGAAGCGCCCCGACCAGGCGCCTGCCTTCATCGCTCGTCAATTGCTCCCCGTCCTCCCCACGCTCGATCAGTACAGCACTCACCTCGCGCCGCAGGCGATAGTCCCTGCGCAGACCGTCAAACGCCGCGGCGCGCTCCTTGCGCGCCAGCGACAGCAATCCGCGCATACGCCGGTCATCCTCGCACGGGTCGTAAATGGCGTGCATTACGTCGCGCGGCGAGACACAGCAGCGCGGCCAGTCGGCGGCAAGGTCTTCGACGGGTGGCGTAACCAGGTGCGTGTCCGTACCGGAAAGAAGCCCGGCCCGATGCATGGCCGCAAGCAGTTGCTGCACCGCCGCCCATTTTGCATCCCAGCTGTAGCCGGCTATGTGCGCGCTTGCCACACGCAGCGAGGGAGCCTCGAGCAGCCCCCAGTCGAGCTCGGGCTCATCCTCCCATACATCAATGAGCAGCTGTGGCGCGTCATCGGAGCGGATGCGCGCGCGCAGCGCCGCGTTGTCTATCACGGCGCCACGCGAGGCATTCACCAGCCACTGTTCGGCGGCAAGGGCTTCTAGACGCTGTGCATCGAGCAGGTGGAAGCTGGGCCAGGGCGCCTCACGGTGCAAGGAGCAGTGCAGACTGATCACATCGCAGGCGAGGACCCGATCGAGACCGACGAAGGCAGCGCCCTCCCCGCTTTCGCGCGCACTATCGCGCGCCACCCAGGGATCGCAGATACGAGTTTCCCAGCCCATGGCCCGGGCAAAGATAGCGAGGCGCCGGCCCACGTTCCCGTAGCCCACGATGCCCAGCGACGCGCCTGCGCAGAGCTGCTGCCAGGGTCGCTCCGCCGCCAGCAGGCCGGCGATCACATATTCCACGACGGCCATGGCATTGGCGCCCGGCGCAGATGCGAATTCAATTCCCGCGTCGTCCAGCGCCGCTCGATCCACATGCTCGAGGCCCGCCGTCGCGCTGCCGACGAAACGCAGTCGACTCCCCTTGATCAGGCCCGCATCCACCGGCGTCACCGAGCGCACCCACAGCGCATCAAAGCGCTTCACCAGCTCGGCGTTGATGGCTCGACCAGGCGCCGTATGTACCTCGATCTCGCGCGGCAGCGCGTCGAGGCCGACCATGTTCTCGTCGGCGAGCAGTCGCATCAGCGCAACGCCTTGGGCGAAAAGTCGAGATTCTCCGGCTGGAAACCAGGGCGGAAGTCCGCGGCCAGAGCAGCGAAGAACAGCGCGCCTCGCGGCGGCAACCCGCCGTGCTTGAGCCCCAGTCCGGCACGACTCACGGCCTGCGCAAGTGCCTCACGCAACTCGGGGCCCGGAGGATCATCGAGGTTGTCGAGACTGAGACGAAAAGGCAGCCCGCAGGCCTGGGAAAAGCACCACTCGAGCGCCTGCGGCCGCGACTCCACGGAAACGAACTGCGCCTGCGCCGCTTCGTCGCGCCCGTCCGGCTCGTACCAGTAACCGTAGTCGACGAGCCGGCGCCTTGCCGCGCCCGCGATACACCAGTGCGCCGCCTCGTGCAGGGCACTTGCCGGATAGTCGGCGCGATAGTGAATGACAGCCGGCTGCGTGCCTGTGGCCGGTGTGTAGAGGGGCTCATCTGCACCGCCGCAAAGCATCGCGTTCTGCGAGGCGAGAAACAGCCGGTTGAAGATGTCTCCCAGGCGACGCGCCGATACGGGATCCTCAACCTCCTTTGCGCAGCACATACACCCACTCGCCGTCTGCACTGTCCTGACTCAGAAGCGCGTGACCGAGGAAGCGGCAGAACTGCGGAATATCGCGCTCCGTGGTCGGATCCGTCGCGACGACGCGCAGGCGATCACCGGCGGCGATCTCGGCGACGGCCTTGTGCAGCAGCATCACCGGCTCGGGACAACGCAAGCCGCGGGCGTCGAGCTCTTTTATCGGCTCGTCACTCACCGCAGATTCCCCCAAGAAACTCGCCGGCACGATCGCGCGGCAGCAGATCCCAGGTCTCGCTCGACAGGTCAAAGAGCAGCTGCAGCTCACCGCGTTCCAGACCAGCACGCAGCTGACTCACACGTTCGTCGAGGGGCGTCTCGCGCTCGCCGTAGTCAGTGCCATCGCGGCTGGCAAACTCTTCGAGCAGCCCCTGCAGGCTGTCCGCAGACAGGCGCGACGTCGGAACCTCTACGAGCTCGGCCATGGATCAGGCGCCGGGCTTGATGAACCTGAGCGTCATGCGGTCGCTTTCGCCTACCGCAAGGCGCGCCTCGCGATCGGCTTCATCGCCAGCCAGCGAGGGCGGCAACTCCCAAACGCCCCCTTCCCAATCGGCCGTGTCGCGGGGGTTGGCGTTGATCTCGGAACGCGCGCCAAGCTCGAAGCCGACGGCCCGAGCGGCGGCAATCACGTAGTCTTCGCTCACGTACGCCGTGTCTTTCATGCGTTCTTCGTCGCGCCCATCCTTCGCACGGTGCTGCACGACACCGAATACACCACCGGGTTTGAGCGCATCAAAGGCCGCTCGGAACACCTCCGACACGACATCCGCGCCCATCCAGCTGTGCACATTGCGAAAGGCGAGCACCATGTCGGCGCTGCCCGCCGGTGCGATGATGATCGACTCCGGCGGCGCGAGTGTCGTGACGGTGACTCCGCCGTACACCTCGTCGTTTTCACCAAGCTTCCTCAGATAGGCCCCGAGCGCGCGACGCGCATAGGCGCCACCGTTGGGGCTGCTGTGCGCCGCGTAGTAGCGTCCGCTGTCCGCGAGCAGCGGCGCGAGTACCTCCGTGTACCAGCCACCGCCGGGCGAAAGCTCAACGACGGTCATGTCTTCGCGCAGGCCGAAGAACTCGAGGGTCTCTTTCGGATGCCGATGGCTGTCGCGCGCCGCATTTGTCTCCGAGCGGTGGTCACCGCCGAGAGCCATCTCCCAGTCGAGCTCGGCATGGGAAACCGGCGCCACGAGCGCGAACAGGGCCGCGACCAGAACGAGGCAAGGGCTCCCCTCGCCGCGCAGGCGCGAGCGAGAAGCGTAAAAGGATCGTGAAATGGGCACGGAAGAAACTCCTTCGTTGGACCTCAGGCGGGGCGCTAATATACGCGCTGCTATAGGCAAAGTGGAGCACGACGCTTGAGCAGCCGCGTACTGATCAGCTTCTTCAGCGATGACCGACCGGGCGTGATCCATGAGATCAGCCGAGCCATCGAGGATCACGGCGGCAGCTGGATGGACTCGCAGCTCTCCCGCCTCGGTGGTCGCTTCGCCGGCGTGCTGCAGGCGCAGGTGCCGGCGGCGCAGCAGGAAGCGCTCGACGCCTCCCTGTCCGCGCTCGTCGATCGGGGCATTACGGCGACGCTCACCAGCGCCGGTGAAGCGCCCGCTGGCGCGGCGACCACGCGCGGCCTGCGCGTGCTGGGTCCGGACCGGCGAGGCATCGTCCAGGAGATGACGCGCGCGCTTCAGGACGCTGGCTTCAACGTGTTGTCGCTGGCCACGTCGGTGGAAACCGCGCCGATGAGCGGCGAGCCCCTCTTCCGCGCCGAGGCGCGCATCGAGGTGCTGGAGGCCAGCCGGATTGATGAGCTCGAGGCGCAGCTCGATGCGCTCGCCGAGGCAATGACGCTGGAGATCGACCTGAGTCCGTCCTAGCGCCGGCTTTCAGGGCTGGCAGGGTCTGTCAATCCGAACTCGTCCACGGGCGGCGGTCGCGTCGTCTGCGCAGCAGCAGGGTGGCAACCAGTACGCACAGGCCTGCCATGACGGCCAGTGACAGCACGGCCACCAACACCAGAATCAGCTGAGCAATCAGGCTGTTCCTGTCGACGCCGAGCTGCGTGACGGCGGCCCACAGCAATACGCCCAGCGCCGCGACGCCGAGCAGCGTCGTGCGAGCGTTCGACCGGCGCAGACCGGGCAGCTTCACGCGGATGACCCCGACACGGCCTCGATGTCCGGAGTGGGGCTATGCACACCTGCGTTCTGAGCGCGATTCCTAAGCAGGTGGTCGATCAGCACCAGCGCAAGCATGGCTTCGGCAATCGGCGTTGCGCGAATCCCCACGCAGGGGTCGTGACGCCCCGTTGTGACCACCTCGATGGGCTCCCCGCTGTGGCTGATGCTCGCACCGGGCTGACGGATGCTCGATGTGGGTTTCAGCGCCATGCTGACGAGAATGTCCTGCCCACTGCTGATGCCGCCGAGTACGCCGCCGGCGTTGTTGCTCAGGAAGCCGTCAGGCGTTAGCCCGTCACGGTGCTCGCTGCCGTGCTGCGTGACGCTGTCGAAGCCGGCGCCGATCTCGACGGCCTTGACTGCGTTGATCCCCATCATCGCTGCCGCGATATCGGCATCGAGACGATCGAAGACCGGCTCGCCGAGCCCCGGAGGCACGCCCTCGGCGACCACGTTGATGCGCGCGCCGATCGAGTCACCGCGCTTGTTCAGAGCCGCCATGAACTGTTCGAGCTCGGGCACCTTGTCGACGTCGGGGCAGAAGAACGGGTTGCGTTCCACCTCGTCCCAGTCAAAGCGCTCGGCGGCGATGGGACCGAGCTGCTGCAGGTAGCCGCGCACGCGTATGCCCTGCGTGGCCAGAAACTTCTTGGCGACCCCCCCCGCCGCCACGCGCATGGCGGTCTCACGGGCCGAGGAGCGCCCGCCGCCACGGTAGTCCCTCAGGCCGTACTTGTGCATGTAGGTGTAGTCGGCATGAGCCGGGCGGATGCGCTCGGCGATGTCCGCGTAGTCGCGGCTGCGCTGATCCTCATTCTCTATCAGCAGACCGATAGGCGTGCCGGTCGTGACACCCTCGAAGACTCCGGACAGGATTCGGACCTCGTCGCTCTCACGACGCTGCGTCGTGAAGCGCGACTGCCCGGGTTTGCGCCGGTCCAGATCGGGCTGCAGGTCGGCGCTGCTCAGGGGCAGACCCGGCGGGCAGCCGTCGACGATCGCTCCGATCGCCGGGCCGTGACTCTCGCCGAAGGTGGTGACCGTGAACAAACGGCCGAAGGTATTACCTGCCATGCTGAGCGCTGCACCTTGCTGATCGTGACTCGCGATTATACGCGTGGACCGGCACCGAGTTTCCCTGCGACCGCATCGAGCTCATCGCGGCGCAGCAGGAGCACACCGTGCCCGCCCTCGCTGAAATCAAGCCAGGTAAGGGGAAGCTCGGCGAGGATTGCATCGAGCGTCGCCCAGGAGTTGCCCAACTCGAGGAACAGCAGGCCGTTCCCGGTCAGGTGCTCTGACGCCGCGCAAAGGATGCGCCGCGCGTGGTCGAGACCATCGGCGCCGGAACCGAGCCCCATGGAGGGCTCGCGGTGATACTCCGCGGGCATTTCCGCCAGATCCTCGGCGTTTACGTAGGGCGGGTTGCACAGAATGATGTCGTAGCGACGCCCCGCCAGAGCCGAAAACAGGTCCGAGCACAGCGCCTCCACGCGCTCAGCGACCGCATGACGCGCTGTGTTGATCCGCGCGAGTTCAAGGGCCTCCGGCGAAAGATCGGCAAGCGTGACCGCCAGGTCGGGCAAGCGCACGGCGGCGGCGATACCGATGGCGCCGCCTCCGCAGCACAGATCGAGCAACGTCACCGGTGGCCTGCCCTGCCACCAGGGCGCGAAGGCGTTGCCAATCACTTCACCCAGGGGCGAGCGGGGAACGAGGGCTCGCTCATCGCAGCTGAACTCGAGCCCGGCAAACCAGCCTCGACCCGTGATGTACGGCAGTGGCCGCCGTCGTGCGATGCGCTCTTCGCACCAGCGCGCGATACGCTCCGCCTGCGCTGCGGTCAGCGGCAGATCGAGCACCTCTTCACCGGAGCTTATATCCAGATCACAGGCCGTGAGCACGAGCGCGACGGCTTCATCCCAGGCGCTGTCCGTACCGTGGCCGAAGTAGAGGTCGGCCTCGTCCAGAGCCGAGTGAACCGCCTCGAGCGCCTTTCCGAGCGTGCGCCACCGCGATGCTCCGGCCTCTTCGGACACAATTGCGGCACGATCTGCTTTGTCGGATTCAGGCGGGGTTGTTACCATCGCTGCGCTGTCACTTACGGAGAAGCGCCATGGAAGCGCACTGGGCCGCAATTATCGAGGCCATCGGTGAGGACCTCGATCGTCCGGGCCTCAAGGATACACCGGGCCGGGCGGCGCGAGCCTTCGCCTTCCTCAATCGAGGCTACGACCAAACCATCGACGAGGTGGTCAACGGCGCCCTCTTTCCCTCGGACAGCAAGGAAATGGTGCTGGTGCAGAACATCGAGCTTTACTCGCTCTGCGAGCACCATCTCCTCCCCTTCATCGGGAAGTGCCACGTGGCCTACATCCCCACAGGTAAGGTGCTGGGCCTGTCCAAGGTCGCACGCATCGTCGACATGTATGCCCGCCGTCTTCAGATCCAGGAGTCTCTCACCATGGAGATCGCGGAGACGATCCGCGATGTAACCGAGGCCGAGGGCGTGGGCGTGATTATCGAGGCGCAACACATGTGCATGATGATGCGCGGAGTAGAGAAGCAGAATTCGCGGATGAAGACCTCGGCCATGCTCGGCACCTTCCGCAGCGATCAGAAAACCCGCGAAGAGTTCCTGTCACTGCTTCAGCTCCGCCACTGAGCATACGCCCCAGGACTTCCGTCCCTTCTCCGTAAGCGTTAATCGTTACGCCGAGGGTTCGACGCGCAGCAACTCCACGCGCAGATACTGCCGATCGACGGTCCGCGCGGCGCCGTAGATCATGAGCCTATATTCCGCGTCGCCGTCCGTGAGCGCGTAGACGCGGTATTCCTGCGAGTCCTGCGTGCCGTAGAGCAGCCGCTCGTCGAAGACACTGTTGGCCCACTGCACGCTGCTGCCGCAGGAAACTCCCCCGCAGG
The DNA here is from genome assembly GCA_036351355.1 of Halieaceae bacterium. GTDB lineage: Bacteria > Pseudomonadota > Gammaproteobacteria > Pseudomonadales > Halieaceae > Congregibacter. Next base: position 113 of record JAZBOX010000089.1, on the reverse strand, counting down.
AAAAGAGCAGGCGACTGCCATCAGCGCGCTCAACCCGCGCCGCCAGTTCACCGATCACGTCATCAACGGTAAACCCTTCCGTAATGCGCCAGGTGAAGGCCTGGCGCTCGCCG
>JAZBOX010000088.1:0-9369 GCA_036351355.1 Halieaceae bacterium | reverse complement strand
CGGCACCCTCTTCGGCACCCTCTTCGACATAGTCACCATCAACGCGACACCAGACCTGCATGCCCTCAAGCTCGTGCCAGTAGTAATCGCCCTCTTCCAACGCTGGCAGGTCGGCGCGCTCGATCCAGATATCCCGGCCGCGCAGCGTTTCGGCCGCTTCGCGGCTGTCAACACCGGCCAGTCGCGCGATCAGTCCCTTGCCGTGCCGGCGCCCCTCGAGAATTTCGAGGGGCTGCATCGCCCCGCGCGTCTCAAGATACAGCGCGGGAAACGCCAGTATGTCTTCTATATCGTCAGTGAGCGCGTGAATACGCACCCAGCCCTTGATTCCGTAAGCGCCGGAAATCTTCCCGGCCAGCAGCATGGACGCGCCATCGGCCATGCCACTGCGAATCAGGCGGCGTTGGCTTCTGAGCTCTCCTCGGCGACGCTAAGCAGCTTGGCGACGCGCTCGGACAGCTGGGCACCCTGGCCCTGCCAGTACTCGATGCGCTCACGGTCAACGCGAAGGCGCTCTTCCTGGCCGCGGGCAACGGGATTGAAAAAGCCCACGCGCTCTATGAATCGTCCGTCGCGGCTGTTGCGACTGTCGGTAACCGTAAGGTGGTAGAAGGGGCGCTTCTTGGCACCGCTGCGGGAAAGGCGAATCGTGACCATGACCTTTGCAAACTCTCTCTGCTTGATATCTGCTGTATTTCGGCCGGAACGACGGTTTTGGTCTCGTCGCTCGCGGGCGGTTATTTCTGCTGTCAGGGCCGGCTGTGGCGAATCTGGGCCAAGTTTGGGGCGCAACAGAAGCGTCCGCCGGCGGAAGGCCGCGCATCATACAGATATTGGCTCCGCGGAGGAAGTGACGGAGGTGGCAATTTTTCCTGTGCTGGCGGGTGTTTAGAGCTCTGGCGAGCGCCCCGTACTAGCGAAAGGGCGGCATACCGGCACCGCCCGGCGGTTTCATTCCACCGAGGCCACGCATCATCTTCTCCATGCCGCCGCCTTTCATCTTCTTCATCATTTTGGCCATCTGCTTGTGCTGCTTGAGCAGACGGTTAAGGTCCTGTACCTGCGTACCGGAGCCCTGAGTGATGCGGCGCTTGCGCGAGCCCTGAATCATTTCAGGATTGCGTCGCTCACGCGGCGTCATCGAGTTGATCATCGCCTCCATGCGCGCAAAGGTCTTGTTGTCCATCTGCGCCTGCGCCATCTGCGCCATGCCGCCCATACCGGGCAGCTTGTCGAGCATGCTGGCCATGCCGCCCATGTTGTTCATCTGCTGAAGCTGGTCGCGCAGGTCCTCGAGATCGAACTTCTTGCCCTTCTTGACCTTGCGGGCGAGCTTTTCGGCCTTGGCGCGGTCGACCTTCTGCTCGGCTTCCTCGATCAGCGACAGCACGTCGCCCATACCGAGGATTCGCGAGGCCAGACGGTCGGGATGGAAAGGATCGAGGGCTTCGGTCTTCTCGCCCACACCGAGGAACTTGATCGGCTTGCCGGTGATCTGACGCACGGACAGCGCCGCACCGCCGCGCGTGTCGGCATCGACCTTGGTGAGAATGACGCCGGTCAGCGGCAGCGCCTCACCGAAAGCCTTCGCCGTATTCGCTGCATCCTGGCCAGTCATGGCATCGACCACGAACAGCGTCTCGACGGGATTGACCGCGCGCTCGAGCTCGGCAATCTCCTGCATCATCGCTTCATCGATCGCCAGGCGGCCCGCCGTGTCGACGATAAGTACATCGCTGAACCGGATCCGCGCGTGCTCGCGCGCCGCATTGACGATATCGACGGGTTTCTGGTCGGGCGTAGAGGGGAAGAAATCGACACCGACCTCTGCGGCCAGCGTCTCGAGTTGCCTGATGGCCGCGGGACGATAGACGTCGGCACTGACCACGGTGACCTTTTTCCGGTCGCGATCCTTGAGCAGGCGGGCAAGCTTCGCGGCAGAGGTGGTCTTACCGGCACCCTGCAGGCCCGCGAGCAGCACCACCGCGGGCGGCTGGGCACTCAGATCGAGGGCCTCGTTGGCCGCACCCATGACGCGCTCGAGCTCCGCCTGCACGATCTTCAGGAAGGCCTGCCCGGGACTCAGGCTGCTCATCACCTCCTGCCCCAGAGCACGCACCTTCACCGCCTCGACAAAATCCTTGACCACGGGAAGCGCAACATCTGCTTCGAGCAGCGCCATGCGAACTTCGCGCAACGTGCCCTGGATATTGTCCTCGGACAGGCGCGCCTTGCCGCTGATAGCGCGCAGGCTCTGCGTAAGGCGCTCGGACAGGTTCTGGAACATCAACACTTTCTCCGCTTTTTTCTGAGCTTTTTCTGCACTCTTTCTGAGCGCTTTCTGGGCTACTTTCGCGCTCGTTCCGCGCTCGTTCCGCGCTCTTTCCGCGCTCTTTCCGCGCTATTTCTGCACTATTTCGCAGCTATATCGCCGCTATAGCGGCGCTATATCGGCGCTATATCGGCGCTCTTTGAGCGCACATGCTGCGCTCCCGAGCCCGTAAGCGCGTGGTCCGCAAGGGGGTCGGATGCGCCGCCTATTGCGAACGACCCCGCAAGCCGGTACAAGGGGCGCCAAGTATACGCGTGGCGGGTTAAGCCCCCCAAACTCATGCCCATCGCCTTTATCTCCGTTATTGCCGCGCTGCTGTATCTCGCGGCGGCGGGAATCCAGTTGGCCAACGCCCTGCAGCGCAACACGGGTCTGAGTCGCGCTGTGCTGATTCTCTCCTTCTTCGCGCTGAGCCTGCACCTTGCGGTGACCTGGAACAACATTCTCGGCGAGGGCGGGGTCAACTTTGGATTTTTCCGCGTTTTATCGCTGTTGTTCATCGGGATAAATCTCGCCTGCCTGGTCGCCCTGACCTGGCGGCCACTGGAAAATCTGCTCATCGTGCTGTTCCCGCTTTCCGCGCTGGCGATCGTCATCGCGACACTGGGACCGCGGACGCAGGCTTCCCACGACCTTCCTATCGGCGTGGCGCTGCACGTGGGCAGCTCGATCGTCGCCTATTCGCTGCTGACGCTCGCTGCGGTGCAGGCCGCCCTCCTCGCCGCGCAGGACTCTCAGCTGCGCAAGCGCCGCTTTCATGGCCCCCTTTCCGTGCTCCCGCCGCTGCAGCTCATGGAAAGCATGCTCTTCGAGCTGATCTGGGTGGGCGTTGTCGCCCTGACCCTGTCCATCGCCTCGGGCTTCGTGTTCATGGACGACATCTTCGCGCAGCATCTCGTGCACAAGACCGTGCTGAGCCTGCTGGCCTGGGTGTTGTTCAGCGTGCTGCTTTGGGGTCGGCACAAACTCGGCTGGCGCAGCCAGACCGCGGTACGCCTCACGGTCATCGGCTTCACGGTGCTCGCCGTGGCCTTCCTCGGATCAAAGCTGGTTCTGGAAGTAATCCTGGAGCGCGCCTGAGTTGGATGAGGCCCCGCTGGGAATGCTGTTTGCCGTGCTTGCGGCGCTGATACTCATGTCCGGTTTCTTCTCGAGCTCCGAAACCGGGATGATGTCGCTGAACCGCTATCGCCTGAAACACCTGCGCAAGCAAAAGCACAGCGGTGCCGAACGCGCCAGCAAGCTCCTCGAGCGCCCGGACCGGCTCATCGGCCTGATCCTGATCGGCAACAATCTGGTCAACATCGCGGCCTCAGCGATTGCCACGGTCATCGCGATCCGCCTCTACGGCGATGCGGGCATCGTCATCGCCACCTTCCTGCTCACGCTGGTAATCCTGATCTTCGCCGAGGTGACCCCGAAAACCATCGCTGCGCTGCACCCGGAGGGCATTGCCTTCCCGGCCAGCCACGTTCTGCTGCCGCTGATGCGCGTGCTCATGCCGCTGGTCGCCGTGGTGAACTGGGTGACCAACGGGCTGCTGCGCCTGCTCGGCGTGAATCCAGCTCAACCGGGCGAGGATCGCGTATCGCGCGAGGAGCTGCGCACGATCGTCTCCGACCCGGGCGCAATGATCCCTCAGCGCCACCGCGGCATGCTGGTCAACATCCTCGATCTGGAAGGCATCACCGTCGACGACATCATGGTGCCGCGCAACGAGTTCTACGGCATCGACCTGGATGACAGCGACGAGGAAATCATCAACCGGATTCAGAATGCCAACCACACGCTGCTGCCCGTATGGCGCGAGGACAGCAACAACATCGAGGGCGTGCTGCACCTGCGCAAGGTCGGAGGCATCATCGAGGGCGGCAAGCTGCTGCGCGACGTGTTGCAGCAGGCACTCGACAAACCCTACTTCATTCCCGAGAGCACGCCGCTGCACGTGCAGCTGCGCAACTTCCAGAAAAAAAAGCTGCGCCTTGCCATCGTCGTTGACGAGTACGGCGACGTCATTGGCCTCGTCGCCGTCGCCGACATCCTCGAAGAGATCGTCGGCGAATTCACCTCGAATCTCAGCGACAGCGCAGTGGAGATCTTTCCACAGCGCGACGGCAGCTTCATCATCGACGGCAGCGCGAGCGTGCGCGAAGTCAACAAGGCGCTGCGCTGGGAACTGCCAACGGACGGCCCGAAGACGATCTCGGGCCTGGTGCTCGAGTACCTGGAGTCCTTTCCCGACGGCAACGCGGGATTGCGCATCGACGACTACGGCATCGAAATCCTCGAACTTGAGAGCAACGTAGTCCGCGCCATCCGCGGCCGCAGCCTCGCAAGCGGCTGATACTCGACACCACGGAGCGCCGTGCTCACCCGGCGATCAGAGCAGTTGGATGCCGCCGTCAGCGCGGCGCCGCTCTTCCACGCGTCGCAGGATCTCGCGCTTTTCTTCCGCCGTCGCCATGAACCAATCGGTAATCTCGCTGGCGCTGCGATAGCAGCCCATGCAGATGTCGCGTTCATCGAGGGCGCAAACGGATACGCAGGGAGACTGGGGCTCGTCGTTCATTGGTCTGCTCCCTGCGCTGCGTCTTCGAAAGCTTCAAGATCGCGCAGATAGCGCGCTGCATTAGCGACGTAGTGGTCGGCGTTATGCGCCAGCGCCAACTGCTGCTCATCGCTCAGCGTCTTGCGCACGGCCGCCGGCGAGCCGAGAACCAGCGAGCCATCGGGTATCTGCATGCCTTCTGTGACCAGCGCATTGGCACCGATCAGGCAGCCGCGGCCGATGACCGCGCCGTTGAGAACCACCGCTCCGATGCCGACAAGACTGCCGTCACCAACGGTGCAGCCATGGAGCATGGCGCTGTGGCCGACGGTGACATTGCGGCCGATGCGCGTGGGAAAACCGGGGTCGGCGTGGATCACCGCACCGTCCTGAACGTTGCTACCCTCGCCGACCTCGATGGATTCGACGTCGCCGCGCAGCACGCAGGAAAACCACACGCTGCTTTCGGGCTGCAGCGTGACGCGCCCGATCACAGCGGCGTTGGGTGCCACAAAATGACCGTCGCCGATCAGGCGGGGTTTTTCGTCTCCAAGGGCATACAGCATGGCAGGGTTGTCTCTCTCGATCTTCGGGGGAAAGCTTCCGGTCAGGGGACTGCGTCCAGCGAATGGCTTGACCCGGCATTCAAGTCACCGCCCGGTGCACGCACGTCGCCCAGATCCCAGGCAGGCTCCTCGTAGGGATGGGCCTCGCACAGCGCCGCGATCACCGCATCGGCCTTGTCGGGCGAGCACAGCATCTCGACGCGATATTCATCCACGATCTCGAGGCGGCCGCGTTTGCCGAGGAACGGGTCGCTGCCATCGAGCGGTCTGAACTGTCCCTGTCCCAGCGTCTGCCAGCAGCAGTCGGCGTAGTCACCCACCCGCCCAGCACCAGCAGCGAAAACGGCGGCCTTGACCGCATCGAGGTGGCTGGCAGGCACAAAAAAGCAGAGCTTTTTCATGCTTTGGACTCTCCGGCCTGCGACGCGTAATAGGACGCTGCGAATTCGTCGAGGCGCCCTTCGTCAATGGCCGAGCGAATGCCGCGCATGTGTGCCTGATAGTAGTGAAGATTGTGCAGCGTGTTCAGCTGCGAGCCGAGAATCTCGTTGCAGCGGTCGAGATGATGAAGATAGGCACGGCTGAAGTTGGAACAGGTGTAGCAGTCGCAGTGTTCGTCGAGGGGCGCGGTGCTCGAGCGATGGATCGCATTGCGTATCTTCACCACCCCGCGGGATGTAAACAGATGACCGTTGCGCGCATTGCGTGTCGGCATCACACAGTCAAACATGTCGACGCCGCGGCGCACGGCCTCCAGAAGATCCGCCGGTGTGCCCACGCCCATCAGGTAACGCGGACGGTCCGCCGGAAGCTCAGCTGCAATCGCCTCGAGGACACGCACCATGTCCTCCTTGGGCTCGCCGACGGAGAGGCCACCAATCGCGTATCCGTCGAAGCCGATCTGCGTCAGCCCATCCAGGGATTCGCGCCGCAGGTCTTCGTACATGCCGCCCTGGACGATACCGAAAAGCGCACTGCCGCTGTCCCCGTGCGCCGCCCGGCTTCGAGCAGCCCAGCGCAGGGACAGCTCCATCGATCGCGCGGCCTCGTCGCGGGTCGCGGGATAGGGCGTGCAGTCATCGAAGATCATCACGATGTCGCTGCCGAGCGCCGCCTGGATCTCCATCGACTTCTCGGGGGACAGGAAAACCGGCGATCCGTTCACCGGAGATTTGAAGGCAACGCCCTCCTCGCTGATCTTGCGCATGGCGCCCAGGCTGAATACCTGAAAGCCGCCCGAGTCCGTGAGGATGGGTCGCTGCCAGTGCATGAAGTCGTGCAGGTCTCCGTGGGCCGCGATAACCTCCGTGCCCGGCCTCAGCCAAAGGTGAAAGGTGTTTCCCAGGATGATCTCGGCACCGAGCGCCTCGATGTCGCGTGGCAGCACGCCCTTGACCGTGCCGTAGGTTCCGACGGGCATGAAGGCCGGTGTTTCGACGCTGCCGCGCTCGAAGAGCAGGCGACCGCGCCGCGCCGCGCCCTGCTCGCCGAGGCGTTCGAATCTCACGACCGGCGCGCCCCTGGCTGAGGCGTAATCAGCATGGCATCGCCGTAGCTGAAGAAGCGGTAGCGCTCGCGCACCGCTTCGGCGTAAGCGGCGAGAACCTGCACGCGGCCGGCGAAGGCGCTGATCAGCATCAGCAGCGTCGACTCCGGAAGGTGAAAATTGGTGATTAACGCGTCGACGCAGCGAAACTCGTAGCCTGGATAGATAAAAAGCTGTGTGTCGCCGATATAGGGCTGAAGCTCGCCCTTGGCCGCTGCGGTCTCAAGGGAACGCACGGCCGTTGTACCTACCGCAACGACGCGGCCACCGCGACTGCGCGTGGCCTCGATCTGCGCGCACAGCTCGGCGCTGACCTCGAGATACTCGGCGTGCATCCGATGATCACGTATGTCATCTGCGCGCACCGGCTGAAAGGTGCCTGCGCCTACGTGCAGCGTGACGAAGCCGCGCTCCACACCTTTCCTGGCGAGGCTCTCGAAGAGCGGCTCGTCAAAATGCAGGCCGGCCGTCGGCGCTGCCACGGCACCATCCTTTGACGCATACACGGTCTGGTAACGCTCGCGATCATCGACGGCGTCTTCACGGTCGATGTACGGGGGCAGCGGCATGTGTCCAACGCGCGCGAGCAACGGACCGAGGGGCTCGTCGGCCTGCAGCACAAAAAGATCACCTTCGCGCCCGGTCACCGAGATCAGCGCGTGATCGCTGGCAGCATCCTCCTCGCCGAGAACCGTGATACGTGCACCCGGCTTTGGCGTTTTGCTCGCGCGCACATGCGCCAGTGCCGTGGTCTCGCCGGTTAGCCGCTCAATCAGAATCTCGACGCGACCGCCGGTTTCCTTGACACCGAACAGACGCGCCGGAAGGACCCGCGTGTCGTTGAAGACGAGCAGATCGCCGGCGCTGACCAGGTCGACAAGATCGCGGAACATCCGGTGCTCGACGGCACCGGAGCCGCCATCCAGACACAGCAGACGGCTGGCCGATCGCTCCGCGAGCGGGTGCTGGGCGATCAGCTCTTCCGGCAGTTCGTAGCTGAAATCCGTCCGACGCATGGGAGGGCGTTGTGCGTGGGCCTGAGGGGACTTTTCGAGGGGTTCCGGAGGAGTGCACGCCAGAGGCGTGCCCCGCGGGCCGTTTATTCGACCGGTGTCTCGTCTTCGGCTGCGGCCTCGTCGCCCGCCTCGCCGGCTTCAGCCGCAGCTTCCTCGGGCTCCGGCTCGGCGGGAGCACTCGGCTCGGCAAGCTTGATCAGGCCCTCGTCGAGCAGGATCTTTACCTTGTCTTCGCCGTTGATTGGCTGTTTGTCTGCGCCCTTGACCGCGTAGCGCTCGTCACCGCGCTGGAAAATACTGTATTCAGCGGTCTTCTTGATCAGCTTCATGCTCATTAGCTTGTTCCTTGAAAAGGTCTTTCCTTTCTCCGTGTGCTTGTCGGGCAAGCAACACTGGCTATCCCCGAAAGCGCGATGCGGTGGCCTGAGCCAGCCGAACCTCCCTACGGGGACCGATACTCAGCAAGGCGGCCAAAGCCGCGGAGCGAAGTGTACAGAAACACCCTGTTCGTCAACAGAGCCAACGACGCCGACGTCGCTTAAATCAATAGCCTCCTCTTCGACCGCTGCTCCGACCTCTGCAATGCTCCCGGCGGCTCTGCCCGTTGCGATGAACGCATCGCACCTACCGGTAGTGTCCTGCGAGACAGCGCAATGGGACCCGCTGCGCTGATATACTCTGCCGGCCCCGGAGTCTCCGGGGTGAGACGGCGCTCGCCGTCATATTTCTGCCATGCCGGAGTGGTGAAATTGGTAGACACGTCGGATTCAAAATCCGATGCCCTAACGGGCGTGCCGGTTCAAGTCCGGCCTCCGGTACCACCTACACAACAAATCCAGCACAACAAAGCCAGCGACTCCACGCCGGGCTGTCTAGCGTAACGATCCGAAATATGGACTCGAATACGCCGACTCGAACTCACGGAAAGTCGATATAGCGATGACCGAAGAAAGCGATGAACAAATTGTGGCGCTCCTCGAAGCCATTCTCCGCGAGCTGAAATTCATCAAAGTCGATGTCGAGGACCTCCGGCAGCAGCTGCGAGCGATTCAGATCCACATGGCGGATTGATCGCCTTTTCCTTTAAGGCAGGCGCGGCGACATAGCTCGCCACGCAGTTCATTTCGCATTTGGTCAACGGTTCTCCACCACCGTTGCCACGCCAGTCGTTCTGAATACCTCTGGGCCGAGTAACAGCTGCACCCCCGATGCTCGGCGCCCGCATCTGTTTATTTTTTGTCCGCTTTCCGTGGCCACCAGACGCCATCCGTGACGCTCCATGCGACCGTAAATCGCTACGACTGCACGACGCCGCAAGGCCAGTGATGTCTATAAATCCAGTGTTTTTTGTTTTACACGAT
>JAZBOX010000087.1:0-2130 GCA_036351355.1 Halieaceae bacterium | reverse complement strand
AGCAGGATGGAGCATCATGAGCAAGACGGTCTTGTCAGACAAACTGGGCTTTAGGCCGGCTGATCGGCCGCCTAGCCTGCTCGCATGGCAAAACGCGATCCTTTCAGATATTTCAAATCAAGCACGGAGATCATCCGCCTGGCGGTGATGCTCTACGTTCGCTTCCCACTCTCGCTCAGGAACGTCGAAGACCTGCTGCACGAACGTGGCATCGACGTCAGCCACGAGACAGTGCGGTTCTGGTGGAACAGGTTCGGACCGTTGTTCGCATCCGAGATCCGCAGGAAACGTGTTCAACAACTTCGTGCGTTCTCGAAATGGCAGTGGCACGTGGACGAGGTCTTCGTGAAGATTAACGGCGAGCGACACTATCTCTGGCGCGCCGTAGACCATGAGGGCGAGGTTCTGGAAAGCGTTGTCACCAAGCGACGAAACAAGCAAACCGCATTGAAAATGCTCAGGAAACTGATGCGGCGATACGGAAGGCCAGAAGTCCTGGTCACCGACCGCCTACCCTCGTATCGCGCAGCGCTTCGGGAACTCGGCTGTGGCGATCTGCAGTCCTGCGGTCGCTGGCTCAACAACCGCGCTGAAAACTCGCACCTCCCCTTCCGACGACGAGAACGAGCCATGCAACGCTTCCGCAGAATGCGAAGTTTGCAGAAATTCGCAGCCGTCCACTCCTCCGTCTTCAACCACTTTAATCAGGATCGCAGTCTCACCCGACGGGATATTTTCAAGCTGCACCGAACCGCCGCTTTGGAAGAGTGGCGCAATCTCGGCGTCGCATAAGGGACAGCGACTCGGTCCAAGTGGAGACGAGTTCGACTTTGTCTGACAGCTCCATCCGAAAGCTGACCAAGGAAGTGTTCAGGGTTGTCGGGATCATTCCAAACCGCTCGCAGTTCAGTGCATCCGATGCACCCGTCCAACACGCTCTTGCGGCTCTTCCTCTTCAGCGAGGACCAATCCATCCACGACCATGCTGAGGATATCCGATGAGGACACGCCGGAACGCGCCAGGTAGGCGACCATTTCGACAATGAGCCGGTCTGTCAGGCAGTCGACGCAGATGCCTCTTCGCTGCGCGCGATGGCCTAGACCGGCCATCTCTTCTTCGATAAAGTCCTCGAAGCCCGGTGCACCCTCGTGAATCATGTCGTCCTGCATCAGTCTCTCCTGTCGGCGCGAGACGGGCCTGCATTCGAAGTGATCCGCCCAAAGCGTGCAGCCCCCAGGACCACAATGGGGCATCGTGCGGCCATGTAAACCCGTTTGAGGCTTTCCTCGCTTATTACGGGGCCGGCTTGCAGATCGAGAACCAGTGCCACTGCGTGCGTCCGCTCGACAAGGGCGGTGATCGGGTCGTCCGCGCGGGTCTCGGCAGACAATACCACAACCGAGGTTCGGGAGTCCTGCGCCAGCGCGTCGGCCAGAGTGCGGGCTGCCTCCGATGGACCCTTTTCGCCTCCGAGCAGAACGACGCGGCTCAGGCCACGGAACAGGGGACGCTGCCCCAGCAGCAGGATATCCTCGTCCTTCAGCGCGGCGCAGGCCGCGCCCACGACGTCTCCGGCGGCCACCGTGCAGTCCCATTCGGTGCCGAGGTCTTTCGCGAGGTCCGAAAGGCGCGCACCAAGCTCTACCGCATCCCGCCTTGCCATCCGCCGCAACCGGTCGATCGTTGGAAGCGCAATCAAGGCGCCGCGGGTCGAAATGATCTTCGGATCGCGGCCGCTCCAGTAGTCATCGCCGACTGGCTCGATGATCAGGCCCGACGGCATGGCGGGCGCCCATCCAAGTATGGCACGGCACAGGGACAGCGCCGCGTCTGCACCATCAAGGCTCTCGGCTGCGATGACCAGCCTGCGGTCTACCGCGCTCATCGCGGCTCTTCTCCCTCCGCCGCCGGGGCGCGGGCTGCGAAGGATTTGCGCATCGTGGCGAATTCGCGTAGACGCGCCTCTACACGGGAGTTGACGCTGTTCTCCGGGTATGTGCCGTCGGCCCCCCGCGCGCCAGCTGGAACGCCTGTCATCAGCGCGACCGCCTCATCAACGCTTGTGATCGGGATAACGCTGAACTTGCCGGCCTCTATCGCATCCGTCACGCGGTCTCGAAGCATCAGGT
>JAZBOX010000086.1:0-5783 GCA_036351355.1 Halieaceae bacterium | reverse complement strand
TCGCGGTTGAGCGCGGGATCCTCGAGAACCGAGATGTCAAGAACGTCGCCTGGGCGGACGACATAGCTCTGGGCCGCTGCGCCACCGGCGAGAAAAGCAAGGACGATGGCAGCCTGCGCGATCACTCGAATCATATCGTTGCTCCCAAGACGCTTTAACAGCTTCCTCTAGCATACTGCGGTCGCGGAGAAATCTGGCGCAATGCAGCCTGAGCGCAGTTTGCGTACCGCGTCACAACACGGCAACAGCCTCACACATCGGTATATTCGTACTGATAACCGGAGATATCGTCCTGCTCGCACTTGTTCAGCACGACGCCGATCAGGGGCACCCCGCTTTCCATGAGGTGCTCGCATTCCCGGATGTGCTGATGGCGGGTTTCGCCCGCTGCCGCGATCAGCAGGACCGCATCGACCAGTTCTAGCGCGGCTAGCGCATCGTCGGCCACCAGCATCGGCGGCAGGTCGAACAGGACAAGATCGGGGTTCAACGTCCGGGCGATGGTTTCGAGGCTTTCGCGACAGGCAGTACTTTGCAGGAACTCGGCGGGGTTCGGCTCGGGCACGCCGTTGAAGCCGAAAGCGAGGTTGGTGCCGAAGCGCTGCAGGAAGCTTTCCGGCGTCGCGTGGCCCTGCAGGAAGGCCGTGATCGGAACATCGGTCCTGACGGCCAGACGGCGCGCCATCGCGGGTCCTCTCAGATCGAGATCCAGAACGACGGTTCGGGCGGAGGGATGCCGCGCAAGGCTGAAGGCGAGGTTGCAAAGCACCGTCGTCTTGCCGCAGCCCTTGGTCGGCGAGGTTATGCCGACCCGACGCCAGCCATAGCCCTTGCAGACCTTGAGCAGCCGTGTCCGGAGAATGTCGAAGGCGAAATAGGCTTGATCCATGCGATGATAGCTCACCATCCTGTTTCGGATCAGCGCATCCTCGTCGAAGACGACCTCCTGCAGGTCCGTGAACTTTGCCGAAGCGGCCGACGATGCGGGCGTGTCGCCGCTCGGCACAGTGGTTGGCGCGCCGGCATTGCGGCGCTCCCGCGCCTTCTCGATTGCGGCCTTCAGCCTCTCGACCATGACTGTGTTCCTCCCTCTCGGCAGCTGCCTACAGGCCGAACCGCTGGTTGACGATCGACAGGATTTCTGCACCCCCGGTCCGCTGCATCACGATCTCCAACAGCAGCGGCAGCGGAAGATAGAAGCGATCGACGGCGTATATCGCGAGCGGTATGCAGATGACCATCGCCGCGATCAGGATCCGCAACAGCCACCGGCGGCGGCGCTGCTCCTGCGCGGAGGAGAGATAGGGAATCATTACGATCGGCCTGATCTCCAGCACGCGCTCCATGCTGCGCGCCGAACGCAGCGCCGGATTGAGCATTTCCACCAGCACCACCAGCGCCACGCCCAGACCGACGCTGACGACGCTGCCGGCCACGGCTATCCGGGGACGGTTCGGCGAAATGGGCCGGTCGGGAACCTGCGGCCGCTCGATGACCTCGAAACGCTCGGCCTGCTGATTCACCTCCAGACGCTCGCCCGTGGCTGCATCGGCCTGCTTCTGGACCGCTTCGCGGTACTGCACCTGTAATGCTTCGTACTGGCGGTTCAATGCGCCCAGATTGGCGCCCACTTCGGGCGCACGAACGATTGCGGCCTCAAGAAGCTCGATACGCGCCTCGTCGCGCGCCTCCTGTTCGTCGATCAGGACGATCTCGGCCTCGATGCGATCGATCTCGCGCCGTGCACTAGATACGGGCTCCTGGCTGCCCGGCGCGACGTCGTCCTGACCCGACAGGATCGTGGGATCGAGCCGGGTCTCGAGGGCCGAGATTTGCGCGGTGAGCGCCCGAACGGACGGATGCGTTTCCGCGAAAATCGCCCGCTGCTGCACGAGTTCACGACGCAGTCGCTGGAGTTCGACGACCTCGGGGTCCCGCCGCTCCTCCGCCGAGAAGGCGTCGCCGGCCGCGATGGCCGCTTCAAGACTGCGCTTGGCGTTGGTCAGGGCGAGACGCTGACTGTCGCGCGCGAACGCCTCGCGACGCAGGGCGGTCAGCTCGTTGCGCACACCGTCGAGCGCTTCGGGCAACGACACGGCATTCTCCCGCTTGAATGCCGCAATACGGTCTTCGATGGCACTCAGCTCGAAGCTCAGTCGCTCGACTTCCCGATTGAAGAAATCGGCGGTCTCCGCCGCCCTGCTGCTGCGCTGTTCGACATTCTGCTGCAGCACTTGGGTCAGAAACTCTCCGGCCACCTCCGCCGCTGTGCCGGGACGGTCGGAGCGGAAGGAAATCTCGACCGTCGTCACCGTCGCGTTCGACCGCGTGCGCCGCCCGCCTGTTCCCTCCACCGCACGGATGCTGGTCGCCGCCCGCATCCTGTTGACGATATCCGTGGGCGAGAGATCACCCCTGTTGCTGAAGACTGCAAAACGCCCAGCCATCTCGAGCAGGTTCTGCCGGGTCATCAGCCGCTGTTCGATAGACTGGATGCGCTCGGCAGCACCCCCGGCCACCGTGGACCGGACGAGTTCGGACGGGATCTGCTGGGATTCCACCAGAATGCGCGCTGTTGAACTATAGACCGGCGGCAGCAGCATCGCGACGGTCACGGTAATGAGTACACCGATGATCGAAGGAATGACAATCAGCGGCCATCGGCGCTTCAGGACGCCAATCAAAAACCGTATGTCGAAGATGTCATCCATTTTGGGCTGCCCGCTTTCCGGATCTATCGTGTCTGGCGAACCAGTTTCGGCGTGTCGTCAAGCGGGCGAAACTGCTCGTAGATGCCACGCCTCTTCGCGCTGTCCAGAAACTCCCGCAAGAGCGTCTCGTCCACGACCTTGGACCCCGACGAAAAGCCGTAGACCAGGCACAGGTCGCAAAGCACGTTCACGAGCCGCGGCACACCCCCTGTCGCCTTCTGGACGAGTTTGCAGGTTTTATTTGTGAATATATTCCACTTTGCACCCGCCTTCGCTAATCTGTGATGAATATACTTTTCCACGTCGTCTTCGCCGAGAGGGCCCAGGTGAAAATCGGCGGATATCCTTTGCGAGAATTGTCGCAACTCGGGTCTGCCGAGCATCGCCCGAAGCTGCGGCTGGCCCACGAGCACGATCTGAAGCAATTCGTCCTTGTCGGCATTGATATTAGTCAGCATTCGAATTTCTTCGATCGAATCGATACCGATATTCTGCGCTTCATCGAAAATGATGGCAACGCGCTTGCCCTCCGCGTAAGACTGTATGAGATATTCCTGAAATTCCTTGAACAGCTGGACATAGGGTTTGTCGGCCGGATTTCTGTCGATTGACATGAAAATCCAGTGCAGAAGCTCCCCTCGGTTGGTCTGCATGTTGGAGATCAGAATCACTTCGAGATCGCCGGGGATCTCGCGCATCAGCTGGCGCAACAAAGTCGTCTTTCCGGAACCGATCTCGCCGGTGATGACCGTGATCGGAGCACGGGTCAGCAGCCCGTAGCGAAGCATCGTGAAGGCGAGGGTATGCCCCTCGCCCCAATAGAGGAAATCCGGGTCGGGAACCGTCAGGAATGGCCGCTCTGTGAGTCCATAGAATTCCTCGTACATGAGGTCACCTTATATACGCGAAGTTTCGCATAGCGGACCGTGTGCTGTTCCGCAGCCAGCTGTCGGACCCGCCGCACGCGATGACCGTCAACCGATGCTGCACCGCAACGCATCACTCCCAAGATACGAATGGCTCCTATCACGAAGATCTATGATTTGAAATAACAAAGCCCTAAGGGCCTTTGTTCCTTCTCCACCTCTACGGCGCTGGCATGGAAGACAAAATCTCTCGGGCTGACGCCGCCTTGCTGAAATTCCCGTCAATGGCGAGCGCGGCCTCGAGATGACTGCGGGCAAGGTCATATTCCTCAAGCGCGGCGTAGACATGGCCTATATGATAGCGCACGTAGGGATTTTGCGGCAGACCTTCCGCAGCCGGCACAAGGCTGCGCAGGGCGGCCGTGTTGTCGCCGCTCAGATACATCAGCCACCCATAGGTATCCTGTAGATGGGGCGAGTCGTAACCCCGCAACCGCTGCGCGATCTGGATCGCCCGCGATATCTGCTCGGGGTCGTCGGTGCGATGTTCGGCGAGCAGACTGGCGAGATTGTTGGCGTAGATCACCGATGACGGGTTCAACTCGTAGAGCATCTGATACTGCGCGATAGCAGCCTCGTAGTCGCGCAGCCGTTCATAGGTCTGCGCCAACGTGAAGCGCAGGGTCTCGTTCTTGGGAAACAGTTCGAGACCCTGCTGGAGCGTGGCCTCGGCAAGGCGTGGCTCGTCGTTGCCCAATCCCAGTCTGGCCAACGCCAGATAGAAGACTTCTGTCTGCGGATAATCCCGGATCGACCGCTTCAGCAAGTCCCGGGCCTGATCCATTTCGCCGAGATAGAGATGCAGGTCGGCCTTGGCGACCGTCGCGACGGAATTGCCGGGATCGTTGTCCAACACGTTGTCGATCAGCGAGACGGCGCGCTCCACCTCGCCGATGCTCACATAATTCCTGACAAGGGCGATCATGGCGTTCTGCTGCGTTTCCTCGCGCTGCATGAGCGCTTCGAAACGCGCCGTGCTGTCTTCGACCTGCCCTTGACCGGTCAGCGCGAATGCGACGATCTGTTCGCCGATGTCCTCGTTGCCCTCGATCTGCATCAGCGCCGACGCTGCCTGCTCGGCGCCAGCCCAATCACCCAGACCGAGACGGAGATCGGCAAGCATCCTGAGTGCTTCAGCATTGCGCGGATGACGCCGTGTCACCTCCTCGATCACGGTTTCGGCACCGGCCACGTCGCCCATGGTCTGGAGAAACTGCGCGTATCGGCGCGACACGTCCAGCGTATAGTCGGCAGCCCGACTCGCCGAGGCAAGGCGTTCGCCGGCAAGGGTGATGTTGCCGTTTCTCTCATGGGCGGTCGCCTCGAGAAGCATCAGCTGGACATTGTCGGGATCGGCATCCAGGGCGACGCGCAGATCCCTGATCGCGTCGGCAGGACGGTAGTCTGCGATCGCCAGTCTCGCCCGGATTGCCAGGGCGCCCACATGGCTTTCGTCTTCGGCAAGCACCGTCTCGGCCAACGAGGCGGCTCGCTCCGGGTCCTCAGTGATGATGACCTCCGCCAGACCTGCCCTGGCCTCGTTGACGCTTTCGGAATCGGATCCCGAAGCGGCAAGTTCCTCCAGAGTGGCGATGGCATCCTCGCGACGACCCGACTGAAGATCGAAACGGGCCATTGCAAGCCGCAGGCTCTCCGCAATGCCGGCCGGCGCGGCCGCGATCTGGGCGGCGAGTTCTGCCCGCCCGGCCTCGCGACCGCCCATGGCGGTACGGAAGGCGACGATATCCATGACCAGTGCCAGGTTCTCGGGATCGGCTGCCGCCAGCGCGCGCAGCTGATCTTCGGCGGCGTCGGCATCGCCACGCTGGACCAACAGCTGGACAAGCATTTGGCGGTATCTGGTTTCTTCCGGATAAAGGTCTACCATACGTTCAAGCTGCTGACGTGCCGCATCGCCGTCATTGACCGACAGAACTATCTGCAGCTTGAGCAACTCGTAGGTGAGCTCGCCCGGTTTTGCCGCGATCAGCGCGTCGAGCTGCGCGACCGCGCCCGGATAATCGCCGTCCTGGAAGCGCTTGCGGACAAGCGTCGCATTGGCCACCATGTTCTCGGGATCGATTTCGAGCGCCCTGCCGGCCTCGATGGCGGCGGCGTCACGGTTCCCCGCCTGCATCTCGAGCAC
>JAZBOX010000085.1:0-49454 GCA_036351355.1 Halieaceae bacterium | reverse complement strand
TGATGGCCGCGATGACCAGGATGATGAGAAGCGGAACGCTCTTCTCAATGGGCTCGTGCGTGGATGAAGTTCCCATTCTCGCTGCTCCTTATGCCGCGGCGGGAGCGGGCGCCTGCGCCGGCTCTTCGCTGCGGATGGTCATGAAGACGTTGTAGGCCATGATCAGCATGCCGCCGAGGAAGATGGCGCCGCCGAGGACACGCACGATCCATCCCGGGTAGCTTGCAACCACCGATTCCACGAAGGCGTAGGTGAGCGTGCCGTCCTGGTTGTAGGCGCGCCACATCAGGCCCTGCATGATGCCGTTGACCCAGAGGGCGGCGATGTAGAGCACCGTACCGATCGTCGACATCCAGAAGTGGACGTTGATCAGGTCCGTGCTGTACATGCGCTCCTTGCCGTAGACCTTCGGGATCAGGTGGTAGAGGCAGCCGATGGAGATCATGGCGACCCAGCCCAGGGCGCCAGAGTGCACGTGGCCGATGGTCCAGTCCGTGTAGTGGGACAGGGAGTTCACGGTCTTGATGGACATCATCGGGCCTTCGAAGGTGGACATGCCGTAGAAGGACAGGGACACCACCATGAAGCGCAGGATCGGGTCGTTGCGCAGCTTATGCCAGGCACCGGACAGGGTCATGATGCCGTTGATCATGCCGCCCCAGGACGGAGCCAGCAGGATGATGCTCATCACCATGCCGAGGCTCTGCGCCCAGTCGGGCAGCGCCGTGTAGTGCAGGTGGTGCGGTCCGGCCCAGATGTAGACGGCGACGAGAGCCCAGAAGTGCACGATCGACAGGCGGTAGGAGTAGACGGGGCGTTCGGCCTGCTTCGGTACGAAGTAGTACATCATGCCGAGGAAGCCGGCGGTGAGGAAGAAACCCACGGCGTTGTGCCCGTACCACCACTGCACCATGGCGTCGACGGTACCGGCATAGGCCGAGTAGGACTTCATCGTGCCGGCGACGGGGAGGGCGGCGCTGTTGAGAAGGTGCAGGACCGCGACGGTGATGATAAAGGCGCCGAGGAACCAGTTGGCGACGTAGATGTGGCTGGTTTTGCGCTTGACGATCGTGCCGAAGAACACGACCGCGTAGCTGACCCAGACCACGGTGATCAGCAGATCAATGGGCCATTCGAGTTCGGCGTACTCCTTGGAGGTCGTGAAGCCAAGGGGAAGCGTAATTGCGGCCGACAGAATCACGAGCTGCCAGCCCCAGAAGGTGAAGCCCGCCAGCTTGTCCGAGATCAGCCGCGTCTGGCAGGTGCGCTGCACGATGTAGTAGGAGGTTGCGAAGAGGGCGCTGCCGCCGAAGGCAAAAATGACCGCGTTGGTGTGCAGCGGGCGCAGCCGACTGTAGGTCAGAAATGGCAGGTCAAAGTTAAGGGCCGGCCAGACCAGCTGCGCGGCGATCAGTACGCCGACCAGCATGCCCACAATGCCCCAGATCACCGTCATGACGGCGAATTGCCTTACAACCTTGTAGTTGTAGACGGGGTGTTCCAGTTCTGCGCTGAGTTCGCTCATGGTTGCTTCCCGTGAGTGGTAGAAATCGTTTGTTCCGGGCCCGTGCCGGGCGGGTAATTAATAGCGTGTTCGCGCCCCGGGTCCGACTCGGCCCGGGGGCTGGTCAGCCGTCCGTGAATGCCGGGGCGGCGCCGTAGTCCCAGGCCAGGATCGACACGACCATGATCGCAACGAGGATGACCATGCTGATGGCGAGGATTGCGCTGGAGAAGAGAAAACCGCGCTCCTCGGGTATGTGCATGACGATGGGGATGCCCAGGTACATGAGGTACACGGCCCAGCTGATGGCAGCCACGCCCAGGAGCAGATCGATCCAGAGTACGGGATAGAAACCGACGAGGCCGGTCACGAAAAGCGGTGTTGCCGTGAGGCCGGCAATCATGATGCCTTTGGCGACCGTCGAGTTTTCGGCGCCGTAGGTGTCAGACATCCAGTGAATGAAGTAGCCGATGGCGGCCACGCTTGCGACCATCACGCAGTAGAAAAGGATGTTCACCTGCAGCGCACTGGCCTGCGTGAGTCGAATCACCTCGTTGTAGGTGCCCACGGTCCAGCCGACCTGGCTCGTTCCCCAGTACCAGGCGATCGCGGGGAAGACTGCGAAGATCAGCGGGTAGAGCACGAGCATGTTCTGCGAGCTTTCGGGTAGCTCGGAGATACTCCGCCACTGGTCTTTGGGTTTAAAAATGAGCCCGAAGGTGTGCTGGATCATGTTTTTCTTCACCCCTGCTGGATTTTTGCTGGAGGCAATTCTAGAGACTTGCCGACGGCGATTTTTGACTTGCGTCAATAGCCTCGGATTGTCTGGAAAAACAGGTGTTTACTGCGCCTAGACATTGGTCTAGATCGCGGGGGTCAAAGGTCTAAGAGAAAGGTCTGAGAGGCGGTCAGGCGGGTCCGGGGGCAGCCTCCGATGCAAGGAGGCGGCTTTGCTGTCACCCTGCCGGGCTCCCTGGGGTGCGTGCTTCCTTTGGCGGTTACTGTGCCAGGGGCTTGCCGGGCAAGCCTTCGCGCAGGGCCGGGCGCTGCAGAGTCCGAGTCGGTCAGTGCATGTCGGCTATTTTGCGCAGGGCGTCGAGATCGAGGATCTCGATCTCCTTGTTCTCCACGCGCAGGGCTTCGAGCTTCTGCATACGGCTGAACACGCGACTCACGGTTTCGACCGTGAGCCCGAGGTAATTGCCGATGTCAACGCGCGACATGCTCAGGCGGAAATGCGAGGCGCTGAGTTTGCGCCGGGCGTTGCGCGCAGAGATGCTCAGAAGCAGGGCAGCCACGCGCTCATCGGCGGAGCTTTTTGAAAGAAGGGTGATCAACTGCTGGTCTTCGGCAATCTCCCGGCTCATGAGCTGGAAGAAGTGCCGCTGCAGGTGAGGGGTGGTGGCGCTGAGTTTCTCAAGCGACGAAAAAGGTATCTCGCAGACGGCTGCGGTCTCGAGGGCGCGGGCCGACGACGCGTGCGCATTGTTGGCGATGCCGTCCATGCCCAGGATCTCTCCGGGGAAGTAGAAGCCGGTGACCTGTTCGCGCCCGTCATCGGTCGTCCGGTAGGCCTTGAGCGTGCCCGAGCGAACGGCAAACACCGATTCGAAGCGGTCGCTCTCACGGTAAAGGTGCTGGCCTTTCTGCAAGGGCTTACCGCGCTGGATGATGCTGTCGAGCTGGTCGACCTCTTTCGCTTCGAGACTGAATGGCAGGCAGATTCCAGCGAGGCGACAGTTACTGCAATGAGGGGAATAGTCGGCTGCGCAAGCGCCGAGCTTCAGATCTTCTTCGAGCTCGATTATTTGCCTGTTCATCGTGAGTCCCCCAACTCGACCACCCAAGCAAAGTAAATCTCGGACACAACCGTGTCAAGCTGGGTTTACGATGAAAGTGCCAACTAGTCCACGACACTGCGACCGCTACAGTCGCCGTCTCGCAGGCTTGGCTGACCTCAGACCGTTGCGGAGAACTTCGCCTTGCCGCTGCGGCTCTGGTGCTCGAGGTGCTCGTCGAAGGGCATGCACAGATTGCGCAGGAAGGGGCGCCCCGCGTCAGATACCTGGAGTCGCTTGCCCTCAAAGGCGATAAGCCCGTCTTCGAAGGCGGGGCCCAGATCAGCCAGCGCGTCTTTGAAGTGTTCGCAGAAATCGATGCCGAAATCGCGTTCAACCTCGCTCAGGTCGAGGCTCAGATCGCAGATCAGCGACATGATCACGCGCCGCCGCAGACGATCCTCCTGGTTCACCATATAGCCGCGGGTGACTGGAAGGCGCTCCTGGTCGACCAGGCTGCAGTACTCGTCCATCACGCGAGAGTTCTGCAGGTAGAAGTCACCGATCTGGCTGATTGACGATACGCCCAGTCCCAGCAGGTCCTCGGCGATCTGCAGCGAGTACCCCTGGAAGTTGCGCTGCAGTCGTCCCTCGCCCTGGCCGCGAGCGAGCTCGTCGTCGGGCAGCACGTAGTGGTCCATGCCGATGTAGCGGTAGCCGGCGTCCTGCAGCGTGGCGCTGATCATCTGTGCCAGCAGCAGCTTCTCCTGCGGCTCGGGCAGCGTCAGGCGGTCGATGGAGCGCTGCGACTTGAAGCGCTCCGGAAGATGCGCATAGTTGTAACAGGCGATGCGATCGGGCCGCAGCTTGATCACCTTGCGCAGCGTCTCGGTCATGCTGTTGCAGTCCTGATGCGGCAGGCCATAAATGAGATCGAAGCTGAGCGAACGGAAGCCGTGATTGCGCACGGCATCGACAATGTCCGCGACCTGCTCGAAGGGCTGCACGCGGTTGATGGCCTGCTGAACCTGCGCGTCGAAGTCCTGGATCCCTAGGCTGATGCGATTGAAGCCGACGCCCTTGAGCAGCGCGATCGTGGAGGCGGACACCGTGCGCGGATCGATTTCAATCGAGTACTCGCGATAGCCCTTGTCGAGGAGGCGAAAATTGCTCGCCAGGGCGTGCATCAGTTCGGTGATCTCGCCGTCGTCAAGGTAGGTTGGCGTGCCGCCGCCCCAGTGCATCTGCGTGACCGGGCGTTCACGGCCCACCACCTCGCTCTGCATCGCAAGTTCGCGATTGAGGTGGTCCAGATACGCGCGGGCTACGCCTTCGCGCCGTGTAACGATCTTGTTGCAGGCGCAGTAGTAGCAGATGTCATGGCAGAAGGGGATGTGCACATACAGCGACAGCGGGTCAGCGTGGCGCTCCTGCAGCGCCTGCCAGTTCAGGTAGCGGGCGAGATCGAACTCCTCGCTGAACTGCGGCGCTGTCGGATAGGAGGTATAGCGCGGGCCACTGGTCGCATACTTCTTTGCCATGGCCATGCCTGCCCGCCATTCCGCGGGAAGGCTGCGCTCGTCATCCTGCTCGCCGAGTACCGAGGCGACCGGCGGTCCGTCCTGTTGGACAATATGCTTGTTCATGCGCGACGAAGTCCTCTCAGATGGGAGACACCGTAGCAGCGCTCGAATCGCGCGGCGTTGATTTGCGTCAATAGGGAAGCAGGAGTAGCGGTCGATGCCATGCCCCGGCGCCGCGGCCTGGGCTTGCGGTGCAGGCGGATCAGGTCTCCAGATCGGGGAGTTCCTCGAAGATCTCGTCGAGTTCACGCGGCATGCCGACGCCCCAGCCCTGCAGGTAGTCCACACCGATCTCGCGCAACGAGGGCACAATCTCCAGCGTCTCGACGCACTCGGCGATGGTTTTCTGACCGAGGAAGTGGGCCAGGTCGTTGATCGACTTGGCCATGGCATAGTCCGTGGAGTTGTTGTGGATGTCGCTGATGAAGGTGCCGTCGATCTTCACGTAGTCGACGGGTAGTTCCTTGAGGTACTTATGGCTCGCAAGGCCAGTGCCGAAGTCGTCGAGGGAGAACAGGCAGCCGATGTTCTTCAGCGTGCGCACGAAGTCCGCCGCCTTGGCCAGATTGTCGATGGCGCCCGTTTCCGTGATCTCGAAGCACAGACGGCTGGTGCCAACGCCGTACTCGGAAATCTGCTCAAGAATGTACTCGAGGAACTCGTTGTCGGTGATGCTGGTACCGGAGAGGTTGATGGCAAGCTGGGGTACCTGCTTCTGCCGGTCAACGAGCTTGGAGATCCAGGCGAAGGTCTGGCGCACAACCCAGCGATCGACGAGCGTCACGAAGCCGAAGCGCTCGGCGGAGCGGATGAAATCCTGCGGCGACTGCAGTTCGCCATCGTCATCGCGAAGGGCCAGCAGAACCTCGTAGTGGTGGCTGGCCTGTTCGCTGCCGTCGACGGCGGTCTGCACCAGGGGCTGGGCGCGCAGGACGAGGCGATCCGTGTCCATGGCCTCGTCTAGCAGCTGGCGGGAGTTCGCGCGTTCGCGCTGGTAGCGGTGAATCTCCTCCTGGTCGACGTCGTAGACCACAACCTGGTCCCGGCCCTGATCCTTGGCAATTTGGAGCGCGCTGCGCGACTGCTCGAGCACCTGCTGTGGCGAAGCGGTGCTGCGAAGGATCGGGGCGATGCCGATGGACACGGTGAAGGAGACGGATTCACCGGCCACGGTCAGGCCGCTTTCGGCAATGTCTCCGCGGATCTTGTCGGCGACGCGCCGTGCGTCCCCAAGGGCAGAGTAGGTCAACAGGATGCCGAACTCGTCCTCGCGCATGCGCGCCGACAGCGCGCGCTGATCGTGCAGCTGGCCGAGAAGCTGGCCGAAGGCGGCAAGGACCTCATCGCCGCTGGTTTCATCGAAGACGTCGTTGACGAGGGCGAAGTTGTCGATGTCGAGGGCGAGGTAGGCATGCTCGCTGTCGTGAGCATGAGCGTGGCGTAGCGTGCGCCGCAGCTGGTTCACCAGCGAATCGGCGTTGATCAGCTTGGTGACGCGGTCGCGATTGCGCTCGAAACTCAGCGTCTTCTGCGCCTGTTCTAGGGTCTCGTACATGCTCTGATGCAGCACGGACATGTTGTCCACGCGCGTCGGCGGCTGCGCTCCACGGCTCAGCTGGCGGGCGAGCTGTACCGCCGTCAGCTCGGCGACCTTCTGGCCGCGTTCGTTGACAAAGGCGAAACGATCACGGTCATCGCTGACCCACACCAGGCGCATGCGCCGGCGCTGTCCTTCCTTGTTGACATAGCGCAGGCGTGCGCCGGGCTCCAGGGCCTTCACACGCTCCAGCCAGCGCCGCAGGCGCGGAAGCTGCTCGACGCGCTCCGAGTCGGGAAGGCCGCTCGCCGGCAGCGGAGAGCTGTAGGCGGAAGTCTGCAGCGGTATCTCGCCGGAGAGCACGCGCGAGAGCTCGCGCAGGGGGTTCTCGTGGCTGACGGACCCGGGATTGGAAGCATTCAGGCGCTTGTTCAGCGCGCGCAGGCGCAGCTGCATCTCGCGCAGCTCTTCCGTGGCAAGCGCGCCGTCCTCGCGCTGCTTGAGATCACTGAGGAGCTGCTCGAGGAGCGCGGCTTCTTCCTTCCAGGCGCCGCTGTCCTCGCCCTCGCGCAGCGCCAGCTGCACCATGGCTGAGCGCCAGCCGCCTTCGAGAAGCTCGAGAAGCGCGCGCGGTGTACTCTCGGGGTCGATCTGCTGCGTGACCAGCTCTTCCACCCGGCGTTGCGCGCGTGCCAGCCGCTCCTGCCCCTCGAGGCCCTTGACCACGCGCTCGATGTTCCGCTCGAGGACCCGGCCCTGCTGCGAGAGTAGCTTGTCGAGCTCGCCCCGCGCCCTGGCGAATACCTCGCTGCCACCGTCGTAGTCGTGGGCGATCGCATCGACGATGGTCGCGAGCTTGTTCTGCAGCGCGCGGTTTGACGATTTGTCGGCTCCTGCGAGCATCGACAGCTTGTCCAGGACCTGGTGCGCCGGATGCTCGGGCTGGGCGAAGAAGCGCGGCTCCTGCAGCGACAGGCGAGCGAGAGGAACGCGCAGCCTGGCGAGAGTTGGCGCCATATCGGCGCTGACTTCGAAATTTCGATGAAGCGTCCGGAACACGTTATCGATGAAGCCGAGGCGGTTTGCACCGTCGCGATCGAGGACGGTGTCATCGCGGCCGCTAAGCTCACGTACCAGATCTTCGAGCGGTGGCAGGTCGGCGAGCGATGGCGCCGGCGAATGAGACTGCTGCAACTGCTGGAGCAGTGCTCCGAGCTGTGCTTCGCTGAGCGGCGATCCGGCGTCCGGGGGCGTATCGCCATCGCCGGCGCTTGTCGGAGCGCTCGCCGGCCCGGGCGCATGAGACGATGCAGTGCTGTCCGGTGGCGTTCCCCGGGCACCGGGTGATTCGTCTGCAGCGACGCCCGAGCCTTCGGTGGAAAAATCTGGAGCTCTTCCGGGGGCGCCTCCCCGGCTCGTGTCGAGCGCGCGAACAACGGCCTCGTACATAGCGTCGTGCTTGTCGCGCGGCGCCGTCGCCGCCGGCGAAGCCATCTCGCCCGGCTGCGCGCGGTGAGAGGCCGAGTCCCGGAAGGCATCTGAGGATCGAGCCTCAGCGGAGGCCGAGTCGTCGCGCCGCGAAGGCGAGTCCCGTCGTTCCGACGTTGACGCTGCCCGCGCAGGCCCATCGTCCCTGTCGTTGGGCGTGTCTTCGGCTTCGAACTCCGCAGCGTCGTCGGTATCCCGCGAAGAAGACTTGACGATGCGCTTTTCCACGGGGTGCAGCAGCGAGCCGTTCTCGCGGATCTCCTGTTCGAGATCCGGTTCGATGCCTGCCGCGATTAACTGCTCATTGAGTTGCCGGTACAGCGCTTCGAGGGCAGGCAGGTACTGCTCCCGAAAAAATCTGATTCCGTCGATGAGTACCAGCATGCTCGGCGACATTTGCGAGAATGCGTCGACGAAGGCCTGAACGATGAACGCCGGATGGAAGGGAGTCCGCGCCTGGGGCGGCTCGATTCCCGCCGCCAGCGCGGCCCGGATTGTCAGGCACTCGAGGGAGACGCGGTGGCGCTCGATCTGCTCGTTGATGCTCTTGTCGACCGCGATCTGCAGGTCCATTTCCTCGAGGTCGACAAGATCCAGGTTATGCGCCGAGGCGCTCTCGAGGTCAGTCCGCCTGTCGTCCTCCTCTTTCTTTTTGCGCTGCTCGAGGCTTGCGGCGATGCTGTCGAGCACCTGCTCCTGGAACTGTTCACTGCGACGCTTGAGCGCGTTCAGCGCGTCATAGTGGTCGTGCTTTCCCGAGGGGCCGTACTTGCTCGAGGTTGAAAGGTCAAAAAGATGGTCACCGAGGTCCAGGGTGAAGCGCTTGAGCCTTGACGCTAGAAAAGCCTTGCCGTCTGCAAGCGCTGCGTTGAGAACAGCCTCTGCCTCGGCTGCTGGCATCTGCGGGGCGGCGTCCGGCGCCGCCAGCGCTTCGAAGAGCTCGCGCGGCGGCTGGTCGTCGGGCTCAAGCAGCAGTTCACGCGCATCGGCGTGGTCGACGGTAGCCGCGATCGTCGCCTGTCCTTCTTCGTCCTCGCCGAGACCGGCCACGGTCAGGTGTACCGGTAGCCCGTCCGGGGGTACGGGTGACATAAGCTGCTTGGGCGAGAAACTCAGCAGCCCGCCATCGGATGCACGTGCCGTGCCGGCGAAGCGCAGACCGTCGGGAAAGCTGAGGTAGGCGGGGCGCGAAGGCCGGGCTTCGCTCATGGGGAGCATTCTCTGGCGGCACCCGAGCAAGGCCCGCAGGCCGGACCGATCGCGAAGGCAGAGGCGCCGCTGCGCGCGCGCGCTGCCGAGCGCGTCGTCGGGGTCGTGATACCGCTGTCGGGTGAAGCGCTTCTGGCCCGTTTGCTCATTGATGTCTTTGCCAACTCGCCTGCACGGCAGTATACGGAATAGGCGTGCCGAGGACATTACGTCGTCGCGTCCGTTCAGGGCAGCGCTTGAGCGACTATCCCCGGCGCTTTAGCATCGCGCCGCCGGGCGACCGCAGAGGCCGTTCCGGATCGACGAAAAGCTCAAGGGAGCCCGCGTGACTCGCAAAGTGAATCTGCAGGCGGACTGGCTTGCCCTGCTGCAGGAGGAATTCTCGGCCGCCTACATGCGCGAGCTCGCTTTGTTTTTGCGCGAACGCAAACGGGCGGGAGCGGAGCTTTTTCCGCCTTCGCCGCAGATCTTCGCCGCCTTTGACGCAACCCCGCCGCAGGCGGTCAAGGCCGTGATCCTGGGTCAGGATCCCTACCACGGCCCGCGCCAGGCGCATGGCCTGTGCTTTTCCGTCAATCCCGGAATCCAGGTCCCGCCGTCGCTGGCAAATATCTTCCGTGAACTCGAGGCCGATCTCGGCCTGCCGCCTCCCGACCACGGCTGCCTGTTGCCCTGGGCCAAACGCGGCGTGCTGCTGCTGAATTCCGTGCTTACGGTCGAGCGGGGGGAGGCCGGGGCCCACCAGGGGCGCGGCTGGGAGCGCTTCACGGATCGGGTGATTGAGTGCCTGGCTCAGGCAGATGAGCCGGTCGTGTTCATGCTTTGGGGCGCGCAGGCGCAGCGCAAGGGCCAGCGGATCGATGGGGCTCGTCACTGCATCCTGCGGGCGCCGCACCCGTCGCCGCTGAGTGCGCATCGAGGCTTTCTCGGCTGCGGGCACTTCAGTGCCGCGAATCGCTGGCTGGAGTCCGTTGGTCGCAGTCCGATCGACTGGTCCCTGCCGCCGCGCGACAGACTGGACCTCCGTTCAGGCTGAAGACGCCCCGCCTACGGTCGCGCGCGAGGGCGGGGTCAGCGGATGCAGCGCGCAGCCGCTGCTGCCGCGAGCCTCCTCGGCGCGGTGATCGGCAGCAACCATGGCCGCGACCAGCACCACGGCGTCTCCCGGGCTGCCGGTAGCGCCCAGGGCTTCGCTGCGCAGGATGCGGCCGACCTCAGCGTCGTTGCGGTCGCGAACCGGGGAGCCCACCTCCGGGGCGCGGTCGGCAGCGCAGCGGTAGACCTGAAGGCGCTGCTTGCTACGCCCCTTGTAGTGCAGGCGGGCTACGACTTCCTGCCCCGTGTAGCAGCCCTTGTTGAAGGATACGAGGCCACGCTCGTCGTAATTGAGGGCCTGCGGGGTGTACTGCTCACGGTCGTGCGCTTCGATGGCGTAGTGCCCCTCGAGCAGATCCCGCGCGTGCCAGTGCGCTTCGGTGCCCGGATCGCACGAGGCATCGGCCAGTCCCAGCGCCCCCGGCGAGGGCGCTTCATCATCGCCCCCGAGGCTGATCATCTGGGCCTGTTCGCGGCCGCTCAGCAGCAGCAGTGTTGAGGCCTGCCGGATGCAGTCGCCCACGCTGCCCCCGGCGACCAGGCCGATGCCACCGCCGTACAGCCCGGCAAGGGCGTGGCTGCGCTCGTCAAGGCTGACATCGATGCGCGAGAAGCGCGCGAACTTTGCCAGGTGCGCCACGAAATCGGCGGCGAGGGATCGGCGCAGGCGCAGCAGGCAGTGCTGGTCGTCGACCTGAATGACCCACAGGTCGCTGATCACGCGTCCCTTGACGTTGCACAGGGCGCCGCGCAGTGCCCGGTCCGTGCTCAGAGGCCTGAGGTCGCAGGTCAGCTGTCCCTGCAGGAACCCGGAGATGTTGGCTCCGCGCAGGTGAATCAGTGCCTCTGCGGGCAGGTCGGTCAGGTAGAGGTCCGTTGACATGGCGGTGTTGCCTGCTGCTTCCCTGTTTCGGCTTTCGCGGCTTTCGCGGCTTTCGCGTCGCGCGCTCCATTGGCTGCGGATGATAGCGCGGCGCGGTGCTTCAGCGCCTGTATCTGGTCGATTGCGCTCTTTCGCGGTGTTCGGCCCGAGAGGCCGTTAAGATGTGAGGCCGAACGTATCCTTGGAATAAACAAAGATGCAGGACAGCAGTGCGGCACGCGACGAGGAACATCGGCGCATGCGCTGGGCAAGTCGACGCGGCATGCTCGAACTCGACCTGATCCTCGAGCCTTTCGTCGATCAACGCTTTGCCAGCCTCGGGGAGAAAGACCGGGCGCGATACCGCCAGCTCATGGAGTGTCAGGATCAGGAGCTGTTCGCCTGGTTCCTCAAGCGCGAGTCCCCAGAGGATCCGGAACTCGCTGCGATCGTGGCCCGTGTGATTGCGCACGCACGCGGCGACCTTTGAGTTCGCGCCGTCGCGCACGCTCGCGCGACTTCGCGCTGCGGCTGCGCTCGGGATACTGGTTCCCTGCTGCCTTGTTGCCGCGCAATCACCGGTCGTCGGGCTGACCCTTGGCGGCGCCGTAGGCCTGATGCGCCGGGCGCTGCTGCGGGCCGAGCCGCGGGGAGTCACGCTGCAGCTCGTCTCCGGCGGACCGGGGGTGATCAGCGGCCACGATCGCGGCGGACCGCAGTTCGTCACGCTTGACGGTGCAAGCTGTTTCCGCGCGCTGATGGTCCTGCGCCTGCGTCCAGCATCGCGCCGCCAGCCCTTGATCGTGGTCATCGTCGCGCGCGACGCGCTCGGCGAGTCTGCCTGGCGACGCCTGCGTCGCCTGCTGCGGCAGCAATAAACAGCACGAGAGCGCGCGCGGGAGCCGCGGGAGAGTGTGCGCGGGCTCAGCCTCGCTGCGCTGCTGGCTCCAGCACCGTGTCGCGGGGTTCGGCGCTCGTCTCTGGATAATCCAGCGTGAAATGCAGGCCGCGGCTCTCGCGCCGTGCCATCGCGCAGCGGATCATGAGTTCGGCCACCATCGCGAGATTGCGCAGTTCGAGCAGGTCCGGCGATACCTTGTAGTTGCCGTAGTACTCGGCGATCTCGCCCTGCAGCAGCTCGACGCGGCGCAGGGCGCGCTGCAGCCGTTTGCTGGTTCTGACGATGCCGACGTAGTCCCACATGAAGCGCCGCAGTTCGTGCCAGTTGTGCGAGATCACCACATCCTCGTCGGAGTCGGTCACCTGCGACTCGTCCCAGGGCCGCAATGGGTCACCCTGCGCCTTGGCGGCCTCCTGTTCGGTGATGCGCCGGGCGGCCGTCTGCGCGTAGACGAGGCACTCGAGCAGCGAGTTGCTCGCCATGCGGTTGGCGCCATGCAAACCCGTGAAGGAGCACTCGCCGATGGCATACAGGCCTTCGATATCGGTGCGGCCGTGCGCATCCACGACGATGCCGCCGCAGGTGTAGTGCGCTGCGGGAACGACAGGGATCCGCTCGCGTGTGATGTCGATGCCGAAGGCGCGGCAGCGCTCCAGCACCGTCGGGAAATGCTGCTGCAGGAACGCCTCGTCGCGGTGTCGGATGTCGAGGTAGACGCAGTCAATACCCAGGCGCTTCATCTCGTGGTCGATGGCGCGGGCAACGATGTCTCGGGGCGACAGCTCGGCGCGCTCGTCGAAGCGCGGCATGAAGCGCTCGCCGTCCGGTAACTGCAGCGTTGCGCCCTCGCCACGCAGGGCTTCGGTGATCAGGAAGGACTTCGCTTCCGGGTGGTAAAGGCAGGTGGGGTGAAACTGGTTGAACTCGAGGTTGGCCACGCGCGCCCCGGCCCGCCAGGCCATGGCAATGCCGTCGCCGCTCGCGCCATCGGGATTGGAGGTGTACAGATAAGCTTTACTTGCACCGCCGCTGGCCAGAACGACGGCGCCGGCCTCGAACACATCAACGCAGTCGCTGGCCATGTTGTAAACGTAAATACCGCGGCAGCGGCCGTCCTTGGTGATCAGATCGACGGCGATGTGACCCGGCAGCAGCTCGATGTTAGCCGCCTCGGCTGCCCGCGCCTCAAGCACTTCGCCTATGGCGCCCCCGGTGCGATCCGCGGCGTGGACGATACGACGGTGGCTGTGTCCGCCTTCCTGGGCGAGGTGGTATTCCGGCGACTGCGTGGGGTCCATGTCCTCGCGCAGGTCAAAGTTCACGCCCAGGCGAGCCAGCCAGTCAACGATTTCCCGGCTGTGCGAGACCGCGAGTTCGACGGCGTCGCGGTGGCAGAGACCTGCGCCAGCGCGGAGCGTATCCTCGACGTGGGCGTCGACGCTGTCGCGGGCGTGGAGCACGGCGGCCATGCCGCCCTGTGCCCAGTAGGTAGAGCTCTGCGTAACGTCGCCCTTCGAGAGCACGGCAACGCTGAGTCGATCGGGCAAACGCAGGGCGAGGGCCAGCCCCGCAGCGCCGCGGCCAATGACGACGACGTCGTGGCGATAGTAGCGCACCATGGTTTGCGTATCCGCTGCCGCCTGGGGCCCGCCATGATGCACGAGACTGTCAATTGCTGTCACAGGGTATCGACGCGAGCCCTGCGGGCATCGTAAGGGCGGGTCGGGCGCATCCGGATACGCCGCAGGCGAGCTGTGAAAAAGTGCCATGGAACTTTGCGCCATCGCCCCGGGTCTGTTTACGCGGTAGGGTGGCGTCCGATCGGGACTGATCGGCTCGGGGCAGACCGCGTCGGCTCGCCGACAGGGTGGCGTGAATCAGGGAGGAGAGCGAGGCGTGAGCGCCACCGCAACGGACAAGCAGCTGGTGCAGCGAGTGCAGAAAGGCGACCGACGCGCCTTCGACCTGCTGGTTGTCAAATATCAACAGAAGATCATGAGTCTGATCAGTCGCTACGTGCAGGATGCGGACGAGGTGCAGGACGTCGCTCAGGAGGCCTTTATCAAGGCCTACCGTGCGCTGCCGCGTTTCCGCGGCGACAGCGCCTTCTATACATGGCTCTATCGCATCGCGATCAATACGGCAAAAAACCACCTGGTTTCGCGCTCGCGGCGACCGCCGGGGTCGGACGTCGACCCCGAGGATGCCGAGTTCATGGAGTCGGCGGGTCAGCTGCGCGACCTCGAAAACCCGGAAAATATGCTCTTTGGCGAAGAGCTCAGGCAGACCGTCAATGCGGCGCTCGCAGACCTTCCCGACGATTTGCGTGCTGCGGTAACTTTGCGCGAGTTCGATGGTCTGAGTTATGAAGAGATTGCCGAAGTCATGGAGTGCCCCGTCGGCACCGTGCGGTCGCGTATTTTTCGCGCCCGCGAGGCGATCGACCGCTGCGTCAAGGCACAGCTCGAAGGGCTGTCAACAGGGGGGCCGCGCGGATGACCCGGCGGTGCGTCCAGCGCTTCGAAGCAGCCGGGATTGCAGGCATGGGTGTGGGCATAGTTGTGGGCATCGCCGCAGACACAGTTGCGGGCTCAAAAGCCAGTAAACAAGTCATCGGGAAGCCGGTCAGCATAGCGTTACGGCAGACCTGGATAGAGCTGGAGCAGGAAAGCCGGAAGAGGCTGGAATACGACAGCTGGAATTTGAAGGAGGGAGCACTATGAGCGCGTCGAATCGGGAGGTTCTGTCAGCGCTTCTGGATGACGAGGCCCGGGAGCTGGAGCTGCGTCGCCTTCTGCGCGAGCTGGATCGCGACGACGATCAAAGCCGTCAGCTGCAGGGAGAGTGGTATCGCCAGCACCTGATCCGCGCCGCGTTGCAGGGTGATCAGCCCCGCCACGCGCCGGATTTCAGTCTGCGCGTTGCGGAAGCCGTCGCGGCAGAAGCCATGGCCGAAGAGCCCGCAGCGGCCGGATGGCGCCGAGCCCTGGGCAGTATGGCGGTCGCGGCGTCGGTGGCTGCCGTCGTCGTTCTCGGAGGTCAGCAGCTCAGCGATGGCGTCGATGATGCCGTGCGCGTTGCGCCGCTGCCTTCGGGGGTGGTCAACACGCTGGGTGCGGTGCCGGTTCAGGCCAGCTTCGGAACGCGTGCCGTGCCCACGCTCGAGCCCGCCGACCGCACCGCTTACCGCGAGCTGGCCCGTCAGCGCCTGCGTCGCTACAGCCAGGAACACGCCGAGCACGCCTCGCTTAACACCCCCCAGGGACTCGTTCCCTTCGCGCGCGTTCCCGTCATTGAAAGGTAGGCGTGTCGCCAATGGATGAACGCATCAGCCAGGCGGTGGCCAGGGTTCCATCGGCAGTCAGGGCTTCGGCCTTTGCCCTCGCCCTCTGCTCGGGCTTCTCCGCGAGCTTTCTCGCCCTCGCACCCGTCGCCACCGCTCAGGACCGCTGTCCGGAACTTGATCCCGAGGTCAATCGACTGCTCAGGACGATGACCGACAGTACGGCCCGGGGTGACTATAGCGGCGTACTCACGCTTCAGCGGGGCAACGATATGCAGGTCATGCAGTTGTCGCACCGGGTGGTGGACGGCGTGGCCACGGAGGTACTGTCGCGACTGACGGGCCAGGATGCCCTGGTGCTGCGCACGGAGCACCCGACGGACTGCACCCATCCCGGGCACCGGTTGCTCAAGGCTGCGAGCGCCCTGGAAAACGGCGTCTGCGGCCTTGCGGCGGGCTATCGCTTCCATCTCGATTCCGGAGAGCGAATCGCCGGTCGCGATGCCCTGCGCCTGCGCGCGGACCCGCGCGACATGTACCGCTTCGGCTACGTATTCGAGCTCGACCGCGAAACCGCCTTGATGCTGAAATCGACAACGTACGGCGCCGATCAGCGCGTGCTCGAGCAGTATCAGTTCGCCAGCCTCAGCATGGATAGCGTCAGCACGGATGGCCTCCCGAGCATGAATGACAGCCTCGAGGATGCCGGTGTCGCTTACCGGGCGGGACACCCGCATCCCTCGGAGCCGCAGCCGCAGTCTACGGGGCCGGCCTGGATCGTTACCTGGCTGCCCGACGGCTTCATGGCGACGGACGCGTCGCCGCCCGGAGCGCCGCGCAAGAGCTTTACCGATGGCCTTGCGTCGTTCTCCGTCTTCCTCGAACCGCTCAAGGTGGCGATCAAGCCCGGTGAGGGGGTCGAGCGCCAGGGGAGTACCGTGGCCTACACGCGAGGCGTGGCGCTGCAGCAGCGGCCCGTGCTGATTACCGTCGTTGGCGAAATTCCCACAAACACGGCGCGCATGGTGGCCGATGCGGTGCGTCTCCGATGAGCATCGGCGCCGGACAGGACCGGGACCCGCGGGGAAAGCACCGGTGCTGACGGAAACGGGGCGGGTCGTCGGGCTCGAAGGCGATGCCGTCTGGGTGGAGACGCTCCGCCAGAGTACCTGCGGCAGTTGCGCAGCGCGCTCGGGCTGCGGACACGGGCTGGTCAACGCAGCGGTGAGTCGCGGCAGTCGGGCGCTGGTCGAGGCGCGTCGCGCGGCATCGCTAGGTGACGACCTGGAGCTCTTCGATACGGTGGAGCTGTCCCTGCCCGAACGCAGTTTTCTCACCGCCGCAGCCGCGCTCTACGGGCTGCCGATCGCCGCCGCCGTCGCCGGTGCGCTGCTGGCGCAGGGGCTGATCGGTCCGGCGGCAGCGGCGGCGGCAGATCTCTGGGCGGCGTCGGGTGCCCTCGGCGGTGTCATCGCCGGTCTGGCCTTGGTGCGATGGCTGTCGCGCCGTGGCCTGGCAACGGGTGCCTACACGCCCGAGGTGACGGCCCGCCTGCAGAGGGCCTGACCGCCGGATCGGCGATGCCTGGCCGAGCTCGGCCGACTTCAGTCGAGTTCGCCCCGGCAATTATTTGAACCCCTGAAGACACTTTTCCGTAGACCCCGTGTCCGAATCAAAGACCCGTTTTTCAAGCTAGCAGGAGTAGATGCATGCACAGTGAATGTCCTGGAATTTGTCCTGATCGGTCGTTTCAGACGCGTCTGTTCGCGCTGTTCTTCACGATAGCGACCACGCTGGCGATCGCCGCGCCGGCGCAGGCCGAGCTTCCCGAATTTCGCGAGATCGTTCGTGATAACTCACCGGCGGTGGTGAAGATCATTGTGGAGGCCTCAGCAGAGAGTCATCCGCAATTCGATGAGGAAGACATTCCCGAATTCCTGCGGCGCTATTTCCAGCTGCCGCCTCCACAGCAGGGTGGTCCCCAGCGCATGGCTACGGGGTCCGGGTTCATTCTGTCGGAAGACGGCTACGTGGTAACCAACCACCACGTGGTTGAAGACGCCGACACGGTCACCGTCCGCCTCGCCGACCGGCGCGAGTTCGATGCTGAGGTCGTCGGCCTCGACCCGCGCTCGGACCTGGCTTTGCTGCGCATCGACGCGGAGGACCTTCCTTTTCTTCGTCTCGGTGAAGACGATGCCCTCGAGGTCGGTGAGTGGGTGCTGGCCATCGGCTCCCCCTTTGGCCTCGACTACTCGGTAACCGCGGGTATCGTTTCGGCGAAAGGCCGCAGTCTGCCGACGCGCAGCCGGGAGAACTACGTGCCATTTATTCAGACCGACGTGGCGATCAACCCCGGCAACTCCGGCGGGCCGCTGTTCAACCTCGAGGGAGAGGTCGTCGGTGTGAATTCGCAGATCTTCACGACGCGCGCCGGTGGCTCCATCGGCCTGTCCTTTGCCATTCCCGTCAACGTTCTGCGTAACGTCGTCGCTCAACTCAAGGAGACGGGCGAGGTGACGCGCGGATGGCTGGGCGTGACGATCCAGAACGTGGATCGCAACCTCGCCGAGTCCTTCGGTCTCGACCGTCCCCGTGGTGCGCTCGTGAGCCAGCTGGCGCCCGATGGCCCTGCGGCCGAGGCGGGCCTCGAGCCGGGCGACATCATCGTCGAGTTCGACGGCGAGCCCATCGATACCTCGGCTGATCTTCCCCACGTGGTCGGCCTGCTGGCTCCCGGAACGGAAGTCGAGGTTGTGATCCTGCGCGACCGCCGCGAGCGTCGTATCGAGGTCGAGGTCGGCGGTCTCAATGCCGACGACGACATCGCCCAGGCTTATCGCGGTAGCGGCGGCGACGAGAGCGGCGGCCGTCTCGGCATCGTGATCGAGGAAGTCCCCGATGAAATGCTCGAGCGCTTCGATCTCGACGGCGGCGTGCTGGTGCGCTCCGTGGAGCCGGGGTCTCCGGCGGATCGTGCAGGCCTTCAACCGGGCGACGTGATCACGGCGGTCGGTTCGGCTCCCGTGCGCTCCGTCGAGGCCCTCGCGCGTATCGTCGCCGATCTTGACGCGGGCTCTTCCGTGCCCCTGCGCCTGATGCGCCGCGGGTCACCGCTGTTCATCGGTCTCCGCCTCGAAGACTGAGCTCCTGCAGGCGCGTTCGGGATAGGGCGGCCCCGCATCGGGTCGCGCCCTTCCCGGCGCCAATTCGGCTACAATCGCGCTCCCCGGCGGCGGCTACGGCCGCCGTTTTACGTTGTGGCAGGCGTGGCCCGTCCCTTTTTAGAGAAGGACCCGGCCGACGAGCCCGCATCGAGTGAATCGAGTCTTGAGTGAACTGACCCATATCCGCAATTTTTCGATCATCGCGCACATTGATCACGGCAAGTCGACGCTCGCCGACCGCTTCATTCAGCACTGCGGTGGGCTGACCGAGCGCGAGATGCAGGAACAGGTCCTCGACTCGATGGACATCGAGCGCGAGCGCGGCATTACGATCAAGGCGCAGAGCGTTTCCCTCGATTACCACGCGCGCGACGGCCAGACCTACCTGCTCAATTTCATCGACACGCCCGGGCATGTCGACTTCTCCTACGAGGTGTCGCGCTCGCTCGCGGCCTGCGAGGGGGCGCTGCTCGTCGTGGATGCCGGTCAGGGCGTCGAGGCGCAGTCCGTTGCCAACTGCTACACCGCGATCGAACAGGGTCTCGAGGTCCTGCCGATACTGAACAAGATGGATCTGCCCCAGGCGGACCCGGACCGCGTGCGGCAGGAGATCGAGGAAATCATCGGTATCGACGCCACCGATGCCTGCCTGGTCAGCGCCAAGTCCGGTATGGGCATCGAGGAGGCGCTCGAGTTCCTCGTTGCCAACATCCCGCCCCCCGAGGGCAATCGGGACGCGCCGCTGCAGGCGCTGATCATCGACAGCTGGTTCGACAACTACCTGGGCGTGGTCTCCCTGGTCCGTGTCAAGCAGGGGCAGCTACACGTTCGAGATCGCATTCTCACCAAGTCGAACGGCAAGCAGCACCAGGTCGACAGCGTGGGCATCTTCACGCCCAAGCGCGTCGCTCGCAACTGCCTGCTCGCCGGCGAGGTGGGCTACGTGATCGCGGGAATCAAGGATATCCAGGGCGCTCCCGTCGGCGATACGCTGGTACACGCAAAGACCCCCGATGTGCCGTCGCTGCCTGGCTTCAAGACCGTCAAGCCACAGGTTTACGCCGGGATCTTCACCGTGTCCTCGGACGACTACGAGGATTTCCGCGAGGCGCTCGCCAAGCTGACGCTGAACGACGCCTCGCTGTTTTATGAGCCCGAAACCTCGGACGCGCTCGGCTTCGGTTTCCGCTGCGGCTTCCTCGGGATGCTGCACATGGAGATCATTCAGGAGCGTCTCGAGCGCGAGTACGATCTCGACCTGATAACCACGGCGCCCACGGTGGTCTATGAAGTTCTCAAGAACAACGGTGAAGTGTTGCGCGTGGACAACCCCTCGGCGCTCCCCGATCCGGCCGACATCGACGAGATGCGCGAGCCGATCGCGCGCTGCAACATTCTCGTGCCCCAGGAATACCTCGGCAACGTGATCACGCTGTGCGTGGAAAAACGTGGTGTCCAGAAGGACATGCAGTTTCTCGGCTCGCAGGTGTCCCTCACCTACGACATTCCCATGGCAGATGTGGTCCTCGATTTCTTTGATCGCCTGAAGTCCGTAAGTCGCGGTTATGCTTCCCTCGACTACAGCTTCGATCGCTTCGAGGCCGCGAGCCTCGCGCGCCTCGATGTGCTCATCAACGGGGATCGCGTCGATGCGCTGGCGGTCATCGTTCACCGCGACCAGGTGCAGCATCGCGGGCGTTTGCTGACAGAGAAAATGAAGGAACTCATTCCGCGGCAGATGTTCGACGTTGCGATTCAGGCGGCCGTTGGCGGTCGCATCGTCGCGCGCCAGACCGTGAAGGCGCTGAGAAAAAACGTGACCGCCAAGTGCTATGGTGGCGACGTGAGCCGCAAGCGCAAGCTCCTGGAAAAACAGAAAGCGGGCAAGAAGCGCATGAAGCAGGTCGGCAGCGTCGAGATACCCCAGTCAGCCTTCCTCGCGGTCCTCAAGGTGGAGTAGGTACTTGGATTTCCCGCTGATACTCGTGATTCTGGTGTTCGGCACGGGCCTGATCTGGCTCGGCGACCGGATTCTCTTTGCCCCGGCGCGCCGACGCAGCCATGAAGCGTTGTGCGCCGAGTATCCGGGCTGGTCCGAAGAGGGCTCCACGGACGCGAAGCGCTTCCAGCAGGCCGCTGCCTCGCTGCCGCGCGAGTCGACGCTGGTGGAGTACTCGCGGTCCTTCTTTCCTGTACTCGCCGTGGTCTTCGTCCTGCGCAGCTTTATCGTCGAGCCCTTCCAGATTCCATCGTCCTCGATGGTGCCGACGCTCGAGGTCGGCGACTACATCCTCGTGAACAAGTTCACCTACGGCCTGCGCCTGCCGATTCTGCGCAGCAAGGTGCTTGATCTCGGAGAGCCCCAGCGCGGCGACGTGATGGTGTTTTTCCCGCCGCACATGAACAAGACCTATTACATCAAGCGTGTCATCGGCCTGCCGGGCGACGTGGTCAGCTACCGCAGCAAGCGCCTGTACGTGAACGGCGAGCCCGTGCCCTTTGAGTCGCTTGCGGTCCTCCCGCAGCCGGGCGGGCGTATGCAGGTAGGCCTGGCCGAGCTCGGCGACCGTCGCCATCTGCAGCAGGTGAACCTGATGCGTCCGGGGCGCGATTTCACCATCACCGTCAAGCCCGGCCACTACTTCATGATGGGCGACAATCGCGACAACAGCTCCGACTCACGCGTCTGGGGGCAGGTGCGTGAGCGCGACATCGTCGGCAAGGCCTTCGCGATCTGGATGCATTGGGACTCGCTGTTCAGCATTCCCAGCTTCGACCGCGTGGGTGCGATCGAGTAGGCTAGGGCTTTCCGGACGGGGACGGACGACATGCGTAGGCGGGACAGGGCGCGGAATTATCCGCGAAACAGGCAGTCGGGAATGGGTCTTCTCGGCCTCCTCATGATTGCGGTCATGGTCGGCTTTTTCGTGATGTCGGCGATCCGCATTCTTCCGGGATACTTCGAGTACCGCGCGATGCGCGATATCACGATGCGTATTGCCGGCGAGTACGACCGCGACACGGATACGATCGCCACGCTGCGCCGCAAGTTCGCCGACTACATGAACACCAACCAGATTAAGGCGCTCCAGCCGAAGGACATCGAGATCGTTCGCAAGGACGGCGATGTCGTTATCGATGCCAGCTATGAGGATCGCATTCCGCTGGTCTGGCGTATCGACGCCATCGTCAAATACGACGACCTGATCTTCATCGCCGGCGAGACCTACGACGACTGACGCGTGGACGATCAAGCCTGGCTCGAGCGCACCTTCGGTTGTCGCCTCGACAGCGATGCGCTGCTTGAGCAGGCGCTGTCCCATCGCAGCGTGGGACGTCGCAACAACGAGCGCCTCGAGTTTCTCGGCGACGCCGTGCTCAGCTTCGTGATCAGCGAGGAGCTGTATCGGCGTTTCCCCGATGCCGACGAAGGACAGTTGAGCCGCCTGCGCGTCAGCCTGGTCAAGGGCAGCGCGCTCGCCCGCGTCTCCCGCAGCCACGATCTCGGTGCACATCTGCGTCTGGGCACGGGCGAGCGCAGCGGTGGCGGTCGCCAGCGTTCGTCGATTCTCGCGGACACGCTCGAAGCGCTGCTCGGTGCCATCGTGATCGACCGCGGCGTCGAGGCGGTACGCGCGGCCGTACGCCAGGTGTTCGCCGAGCAGCTGTCGAGCCTGCGTCTCGAGCAGGCGCAGAAGGATCCGAAGACGCGACTGCAGGAGTTCCTGCAGGCCCGGCAGCGGCCGCTGCCGAACTACGAGGAGCTTCGCGTGAGCGGTGCCGACCACGCCAGGACTTTCACCGTTCGCTGTTTTCTCAGCGATCAATCCATTGACGCCGAGGGCGAGGGCTCGAGCCGACGTGCCGCCGAGCAGGCCGCGGCGCAGCAAATGCTGCAGCGCCTCGAGAAACCATGAGCACGGAGCAGCGCTGCGGCTATGCAGCCATCATCGGTCGTCCGAATGTCGGCAAATCGACGCTGCTCAATCACCTGATCGGCCAGAAGCTGTCGATCACCTCGCGCAAGCCGCAGACCACGCGCCATCAGGTCCTCGGGATCAAGACTGCCGGCGACGCCCAGATCCTCTTTGTCGATACGCCGGGCATGCACGGCGGCGGCAGGAAGGCTCTCAATCGCTACATGAACCGCGCCGCGAGCTCTGCGCTTCCCGGGGTCGATGTGGTGGTGATGGTTGTCGACCGCGGTGCCTGGCTGGATGACGACCAGCGCGTTCTCGACGCCTGCCTCGCCAGCGCGGCGCCGCTTATCCTCGTGGTCAACAAGGTTGACCTCGAGGAGGATCCGAACACGCTGCTGCCGGTGCTCGAGGCGCTCTCGGTAAAGGCTGACTTCGTCGCCATCGTCCCCGTGTCGGCGCTGCGCGGCCGCAATCTCGAGGCGCTCGAAGAGGAGATCGTGGCGCGGCTCCCGCAGGCGCCCTGGCTGTTCGGCGAGGAAGAACTCACCGATCGCAGCACGCGTTTTCTGGTCGCCGAAATCATTCGCGAGAAGATTACCCGGCAGCTCGGCGACGAGTTGCCCTACGCGACGGCCGTCGAGATCGAGGAGTACGCCGAGGAAAGCGGTATTACGCATATTTCGGCGACTATTCTCGTCGAGCGCAGGGGCCAGAAGGCGATCCTCATTGGACATCAGGGTGGGCGCCTGCGGCAGATCGGCAGCGAGGCGCGGCGCGACATCGAGACGCTCATCGACGGTCGCGTCATGCTCAAGCTCTGGGTGAAGGTGCGCAGCGGTTGGGCCGACGACGAACGCGCCCTGCGCTCCCTGGGTTACGGCGACGGCTCCTGAGGCGCGATCATGCGCATCCAGCTGCAGCCCGGGTACCTCCTGCACCGGCGACCCTATCGCGACAGCAGCGATCTGCTCGAGGTGTTCACGCTCGAGCACGGCCGTCTCGGTGCCGTGGCGCGCGGCCTCGGGCGTCGTCGCTCCGGCGGCCCGCTGGCGGCGGTGCTCCAGCCCTTCCGGCCGCTGCTTCTGAGTCTGTCGGGACGCGGCGACCTGCTCACGCTGACCGCCGTAGAGTCCGGCGGTGTCGTGCCGCCGCTGGTCGGCGAAAGCCTGTTCAGCGGCTTCTACCTCAACGAACTCGTGCTGCGTGCGCTGCAGCGTCATGAAGCGCACTCGCGCCTGTTTCTCGCCTACGCCGAGGCCGTGGCGGCGCTCGCGCGGGACGACGGTCGGGCGCGGATAGCCTGCGCCCTTCGCCGTTTCGAGCTGGCGCTCGTCGACGAGCTCGGCTATGCGGTCAGTTTCCATCGTCTCGCCGACGACTCGGCGGCTCTATGCGCGCAGCGCCGCTATCGCCTTGTTCCCGGTGAAGGCTTTTTCGTGGCCGACGATGGTCCGCCCGATCCCCGGGTGTTTGACGGTGCCCACCTGCTGCAGATTGCCGACGGTGAACTCGAGCAGGTGCCCCCGTCGGTGCTGCGCGGGCTGACGCAGGCGCTGCTCGCCGATCACGTCGGCGGCGAGGCCCTGCGCAGTTCACGCGTCTTTCGCGAAGTCAGCGGCGGCGTTGCCCGCGGGACCGGCTCCGCGTGATCGGCATCGGTACGGATATCGTCGAGATCGAGCGCGTCGAAGCGGTGCTCGACCGCCATGCCGACCGCTTCAGCGCCCGGATCCTTTGCGACGCGGAACTGCGCCGCTTCCGCGCCAGTACGCAGCCGGCGCGCTACCTTGCCAAGCGCTTTGCCGCCAAGGAGGCCGTGGCCAAGGCTTTTGGCACGGGGATCGGCGAAGCGCTGGGCTGGCGCGATATGAACATCGACAACGAGCCCTCCGGTGCGCCGGTCGTGCGCCTCTCGGAGCGCGCCGCCGCACTGCTTCGCGAACGGGGAGGGCGGCAGATCCTGCTCAGC
Source organism: Halieaceae bacterium (assembly GCA_036351355.1). Lineage (GTDB taxonomy): Bacteria > Pseudomonadota > Gammaproteobacteria > Pseudomonadales > Halieaceae > Congregibacter. The sequence continues at coordinate 25,158 of JAZBOX010000085.1, read as the reverse complement.
CTCGCCGACGAGCGCGCTTATGCAGTGGCATTCGCGCTGGTGCTGCAATAAGGTCGGGCGTCAGGCCCGCGAGCTCAAACACGAGCAGAGAAACGACATGCCGCAATACCCAACGATCGAGTCCTGCATCGGCGCCACGCCGCTGGTGCGCCTGCAGCGCCTGCCCGGCGAGACGAGCAACAGGGTTCTTGCCAAGCTCGAGGGCAATAATCCGGCGGGGTCCGTCAAGGATCGTCCTGCCCTGAGCATGATTTCCGAGGCGGAAGCGCGCGGTGATATCAGTCCCGGCGACGTGTTGATCGAGGCGACGAGCGGCAACACGGGCATCGCCCTGGCGATGGCCGCAGCCATTCGCGGCTATCGCATGCGCCTGATCATGCCCGAAAGCGCCAGCGAGGAACGCAAGCAGGTGATGCGGGCCTACGGTGCCGAGCTGATCGAAGTCTCTGCCGAGGAGGGCATGGAGGGCGCCCGTGACCTGGCGCTCGCCATGCGCGATGCCGGCGAGGGCCTCGTGCTGGACCAGTTTGCCAACAGCGACAACCCGCTGGCGCATCTGCGCGGCACGGGGCCGGAAATCTGGTCACAGACCGATGGCGAGGTGACCCACTTCGTCAGCTCCATGGGCACGACGGGCACGATCATGGGCTGCTCGGCGTTTCTCAAGGGCCGCAATCCGGAAATCGAGATCGTCGGGCTACAGCCTTCGGAGGGCGCGAGTATTCCGGGGATCAGGCGCTGGCCCGAGGCCTATCTGCCCTCCATCTTCGAGCCCGCGCGCGTCGATCGCGTGCTTGATATCAGTCAGGAGGAGGCCGAGGACTGCATGCGGGCCCTGGCGCGCGAGGAGGGAATCTTCTGCGGTGTATCGGCCGGCGGCGCCGTGGCTGGCGCGCTGCGGATTTCCGCCGAGGTTGAGAATGCCACGATCGTCGCAATCATCTGCGACCGCGGCGATCGCTATCTGTCGACAGGCGTGTTCGCGACGGACTGATGGTCAGGGTTCGCGAACAGCCCTATCTGAACTGTGACGGTCAGGTCGACGCCGACCGCTGGCTGGCGCAGCTGCCCGTCGCCAGTCCGCTGGCCGTGGAGGAGGAAAGTCGCCTGCGCCAGGCGCTGCTGACGCTCCGGGCCGCCGCCGCGCGCGAGGGTCGCGACCTTACGGACTGGGCGCGGGCGGCGAACTGCGAGGCGGCGGGGGTGGAAACGGCGCAGATTCTCGCCGAGCTCCGCGTCGGCAGCGATTGCCTGCTCGCCGGCCTGCTGTACCGCGCCGTCCGCGAGGAACGCATCAGCCTCAAGGAGGTCGAGGTCGGTTTTGGCGAAGCCGTCGGAAAGCTGCTGCGCGGCGTCCTGCGCATGGCTGCGATCGCCGATCTGCGCAACCCCAGCGACCACATTGTGCTGGGTCAGGGCGAGGCGCAGCGCGATAACATCCGCAAGATGCTCGTGGCCATGCTCGACGATGTGCGCGTGGCCCTCATCAAACTGGCCGAGCGGACCTGTGCAATCCGCGCGGTCAAGGACGACGAGGACCGGCGCACGGGCGTTGCCCGGGACGTGTTCGACGTCTACGCGCCGCTGGCCCACCGTCTGGGCATCGGACACCTGAAGTGGGAACTCGAGGATATCTCCTTCCGGTACCTGCACACGGAATCCTACATGCGCATCGCGCGCCTGCTCGACGAGAAGCGCGTTGAGCGCGATCAGTTCATTGCCCGCGTGCGTGATCAGGTCAGTCGCGTGCTCGCGGAGGCAGCTATCGACCACGAGATCAGCGGCCGCGCGAAGCACATCTACAGCATCTGGCGGAAAATGCAGCGCAAGGGCATTGGCTTTTCCCAGGTTCATGACATTCGAGCCGTGCGCATCCTCGTGCCCGAGGTGAAGGACTGCTATGCGACGCTCGGTCTCGTCCACGGTCTGTGGCGCAATATTCCCAACGAGTTTGACGACTACATCGCCAGCCCCAAGGAGAACGGCTACCGATCGCTGCACACGGCCGTGGTCGGTCCGCAGGGCAAGATTCTCGAGGTGCAGATCCGCACCCATGCGATGCACGAGGAGGCCGAGCTCGGCGTCTGTGCGCACTGGCGCTACAAGGGCACCGATGCGCACGGCGCCAGGGCGTCGACCTACGAGGAGAAGATCAACTGGCTGCGCCAGGTCCTCGACTGGCACGAGGAGACCGGGGACGCCCTCGGTGTCGCCGAGCAGCTCAGCTTCGACATGGACCAGGACCGGGTCTACGTGTTCACGCCGCGCGGCGACGTGGTGAATCTTGCCGCCGGCGCAACGCCGCTCGATTTCGCCTATCACGTGCACACGGAGGTGGGCCATCGCTGCCGCGGCGCCAAGGTCAACGGACAGATCGTGCCGCTGACGCATGCGCTGCAGACCGGTGATCGCGTCGAGATACTCACCGGACGAGATGCGCAGCCGCGCCGTGATTGGCTGCAGACGGGCATGGGCTATCTGAATACCTCGCGCGCGCGGGCCAAGGTCCAGGCCTGGTTCCGCAGTCAGGCGCGCGAGGACAATGTCGACGCGGGGCGCGCCCTGCTCGAGCGCGAATTCCGCCGTCTTGCGCTGACAAGCGTTGACTACAAGCGCATTGCCGCCGCGCTCAAGCTCCAGACCGTCGAGGAGATGTACGCGGCCGTGGGGGCCGGCGATATCAGCGCCGGACACGTGCTCCATGCCGCGGAAAGCCTCATCGGCGACAAGCCTCAACCCGAGTTGCGCGTCAGCCGCGGCACGGGCTCGAAGAGCGGACCCACGGTACAGGTGCAGGGCGTTGGCAATCTGCTGACCAACATGGCCGGCTGCTGCAAGCCCGTTCCCGGCGACATCATCGGCGGTTTCATCACGCAGGGACGCGGCGTGAGCATTCACCGCACCGACTGCGCGCGCTTTCTCAAGCTCGGTGAGCAGTACGCCGAGCGGGTGATCGACGTCGACTGGGGCAGCGCTCCCGACGAGCGTTTCGAGGTCGATATTGCCATCGAGGCCTACGACCGCCAGGGCCTGCTGCGCGACGTTACCCAGCTGTTTGCGAATGCGCGCGTCAATGTGCTCGCCATCCGCACTGAGACCAATCGCAAGACCCATTCGGCGACGATGCGTCTCACCGTCGAAGTGAGCGACCTCGGCTCCCTGTCCAAGCTCCTCGAACGCCTGAACCGACTCAAGAATGTCATCTCCGCCCGTCGCCTCACTTCCTGAACTCCGCTGTCGAGGCGGCGGCGCCTCCGTGCAGCAGAGGTCCCGATCATGAGCGAGCGCTACGGCATGGTAGATCTGCTGCGGATCATGCAGCGCCTGCGCGACCCGGAGCATGGCTGTCCATGGGACCTCGCGCAGGACTTCGAAAGCATCGTTCCATCGACGCTCGAGGAGTGCTACGAACTCGCCGCCGCCATCGAGGCCGGCGATTTCCCGCATGTCGCCGATGAGCTGGGTGACGTCCTGTTCCAGGTGATTTTCTATGCCCAGCTTGGCGCCGAGCGTGGCCTCTTCGACTTCGCCAGTATCGTCGATGGTCTTGCAGGCAAGCTGCTGCGCCGCCATCCGCACGTGTTCGCCGACGGTGACATCGAGGGCGTGGTGGACGCGCGTATCGATACGGGCGCCGTGAAGCAGCAGTGGGAGGCGATCAAGGCTCGCGAGCGCGCCGGAAGGGCGCAGCATGGGGTGCTCGATGATGTGCCTGTGGCGCTGCCGGCACTGCCGCGGGCGCAGAAACTGCAGAAGCGCGCCGCGCGCGTCGGCTTCGACTGGGAGGCCGAGGCGCAGGTCATGGACAAGCTTGCCGAGGAACTCGACGAGCTGCGCGATGCGCTTGCCGATGGCGACGAAGACGCGGTCGAGGAAGAGCTCGGCGATCTCCTGTTCTCCGCGGTGAATCTTGCACGCCACCGAAAAATCGATGCGGAGACGGCGCTGCGTCGTGCCAGCACGAAATTCGAGTCCCGCTTCCGGCACATGGAGACGGCGGCGCAGGCCCGTGGTCTTGTCATCGATGACCTAGACGCCGCCGCACTCGACGATCTCTGGCGTGAGGCCAAGCGGGCGCTGCGCCCGAGCTGACGGCGCGAGCCGTGGCCCGGCGTGGCGTCGGGAGCGCTTCTTCGCTCTCTTGTCTCTCGCGAGGGGCGTAGGTATGGTGACGCGCTCCCGCGGCAGCGCGGGTCGACTCCGGCTTCCGGACTTCTTCTCTTGCGCAGAGCATCCGGGAAGGAGTCGCCAGTGGGGCGCGAAGCGCGATCACAGCCAGTTCAATGATGAGGAAACCCATGCGATTGATTCTGCTCGGCGCCCCCGGTGCGGGTAAGGGCACCCAGGCCCAGTTCATTACCGAGGCGTTCGGTATCCCGCAGATCTCGACGGGCGACATGCTGCGCGCTGCGGTCAAGGCGGGCACGGAACTGGGACTCAAGGCCAAGTCCATCATGGACTCCGGCGGTCTCGTCTCCGACGACATAATTATCGGCCTGGTGAAGGAGCGGATTACGGAAAGCGACTGCGCCGAGGGCTTTCTCTTTGACGGCTTCCCGCGCACGATTCCCCAGGCGCAGTCTATGGTCGACGCTGGCGTGGTCATTGACCACGTGGTTGAAATCGCCGTCGACGACGAGGAAATCGTCGCCCGTCTCAGCGGTCGCCGCGTGCATCCGGGCTCGGGTCGCGTGTACCACGTCACGCACAACCCGCCGAAGGTTGACGGCGTCGACGATGAAACGGGTGAAGCGCTGGTGCAGCGCGATGACGACCGCGAAGACACGGTACGCCATCGTCTCGCCGTCTATCAGGAGCAGACGCGTCCGCTGGTGGATTTCTACAGCGGCATGAGCGGCCCCGAGGCGCCGGCCTACCACCGCATCATGGGTACGGGCAGCGTCGACGCGATTCGCGCACAGGTTCTCGAGGCGCTCGGCGCCGCCGCCTGAACCCGCTATCCCGGGGCTTCCTGCGCGCCTCTGCTTTGCGCGATTTACTGTGTCATCTCGTTACGGTTGTGGAGGGGATAGTGCGCGGAAAGCTCGATGCGCCGCGTCACCAGCCCCTCGATCCACTCGCGCACCGAGCCCGAGCCCTCGTCGATGATGCGGCCTACGGAAAGCAGCGCGCGTTTGCGCAGCGCGGCCACGAGGTACTGATCGCGGCCCTGGGAAGCGGCGTACACAAGGTCCAGATCCTCCCGATCGTCGAGGGCGTCGAGTAGCTGCAGTAGCGGTCCCGGTGTCGGCGGAAGCGTATCGCAGGGAAGGAGTAGCAGGCGTTCGGAGCGCAGATGGTCGCGCAGGGCCTCGAGACCGGCCAGCGGGCCGCTATAGGCTGGACGCCGGTCAGCGAAGACGCCGTCGCTTCCCATCGCTTCGTAGCGCTCTCGATTGCGGTTGGCGCTGATGTAGACACGGCTGCACAGCGGCCGCAGCAGCTCCACGGCGCGCTCGGCGCAAGGCTGCGGCGCGCAGGTGCCAGGGGCGCCAGACGAACTTTCGCCAAGCGCAAGCAGGCCTTTGTCGCGACCACCCACGCGCCGTCCGGCGCCGCCCGCGAGAACGATCCCCTCGACGGCTTTGCGATCGGCGCTGTACGGCGCGGCCATCAGGCTGCGCTCCGGCGGCGAGGTCCGCGCAGGTGCATATCGATCATATTGCTCGTCGCTTCGGGGGTTTTGCAGAGGCTCATCTGCCGGGAGTATGGGATAATTCAGCGCTCCTGGGGTGAGCGGCCTGGCGCCTTTCAGTGCCTGGACATCGCCGGCAGCGGTTCCCGCCAACGGCGCCCCGTCTTCATATCGAAACAGCGAAGTCCTCCTGGTGACCGTTTTGCCATCCCTGCTTGCAATCGACACGGCAACGGACGCGCTCAGCCTCGCGCTGCAGCGCGCGGGTGTTCGTCGCTGTCTGCACCGGCGCCTGCCGAGGCAGCAACAGCAGCAGCTCTTTCCTGCCCTGAGCGAACTGCTGCAGGGGGAGGGGCCGGCAGCGCTCGGCCTCGATGCCCTGGTCTACGGCCGCGGGCCAGGATCGTTCACGGGGCTGCGTATCGCGGTGAGCGCGGTGCAGGGCCTCGCCTTTTCCCTCGATCTGCCGGTGATCGGCCTCTCGACGCTTGAAACGCAGGCCCGGACCTTCCTTCGCCGCGAGGCTGTCGCGCGGCCGATGCTGATACTGAGCAGCCTCGATGCGCGCATCGGGCAGCTGTACGCAGCCTGCTACCACTACGACGGCAGCGCCCTGCACCCGCTCAGCGAAGCGCTGCTTGCAGAGGCGCCGCAGCTGGCCCTCCCCGCGACGGCGCTTTCGCTGGCCGAGAGGCTTCCGCTCGTGATCATCGGCTCGGGGGCGAGCTTCGCCGACGGCTTCGCCGCGGCGCTGCGCGATCGCCTCGGCGGTATTCACGGCGATGTGCTGCCCGAGGCCGAGGACATGCTCGACCCGGCGGCGGCGCGCTTCCTGCGCGGCGAGGTGTTCGCCGCCGAGGCCGCCGTGCCCGATTATGTGCAGACGCGCATCGGCTGGAAGACGCTCGCCGAGCAGAGGCGCGGCGCGTGATCGACGCGTGGCAGGCGCTGTGCCTTGCGCTGCTGCAGGGACTGACGGAGTTCCTGCCGATCTCCAGCTCGGCGCACCTGATTCTGCCCTCACTGCTTCTTCAGTGGCCCGATCAGGGGCTTGCCTTCGACGTGGCCGTACACCTTGGAACGCTGCTGGCGGTGCTCACCTATTTCCGCCGCGATCTGGCGATGCTTGCTCGCGGTTCCTTGGCGGCGCTGCCGCAGCGCAGGCTGACGCCGGAGCTGCGCGAAGTGCTTTTTCTCGCCCTGGCGACGCTGCCTGCCATCATTGCCGGCGTGCTGATCAGCGATCGCATGGACCAGCTGCGCAGTATCGCGGTGATCGCCGCCACCACGATTCTCTTCGGCCTGCTGCTTGGCATCGCCGATCGTCGCGTACGCAGCGACGGCCGTCTCACAGTGGAGAGCTGGTCGGCGGCGCTGATCATCGGCTGTGCGCAGGCGGTCGCGCTTGTACCGGGGACGTCGCGTTCGGGCATTACGATCACTGCGGCGCTGCTGCTGGGTCTGTCCCGCGAAGCGGCTGCGCGCTTCTCCTTTCTCATGTCGATTCCCGTCATTCTCGGCGCGGCCCTGCTGCAGACCCTCGATCTTATTGCCGACCCGGAGCCCGTAGCCTGGGCGGTTCTGGGCGGCGCTGCGCTGATGGCGGCGCTGAGCGCCTATACCTGCATCGCGCTCTTCATTCGCCTGATCGAGCGGGTCGGAATGATGCCCTTTGTGGTGTACCGTCTCGCCCTCGGTGTTCTGCTGCTGTTCGTGTGGTGGAGCGCGTGAGTATCACTCTTGCGGAGATTCCACGATGAAGCTGGCGTTTCTCGGCCTTGGCGTCATGGGCTTTCCCATGGCCGGTCACCTTGCTGCGCGTTTTCCGCAGCCGGAGCACGAGGTCTGCGTCTACAACCGCAGCGCTGACAAGCGCGAGCGCTGGATTCGTGCGAATCCCGGCCGCTGGGCCGCGACGCCCGCCGCGGCGGCAGAAGAGGCGGACGTGGTGGCGATCTGCGTCGGCAATGACGACGACCTGCGCGAGGTGGTCTGCGGCGAAGAGGGCGTTCTCGCCGGCGCCCGTCCCGGGACCCTGCTGATCGATCACACCACCGTGTCGGCGATGCTGGCGCGCGAACTCCACGCGCGCTGTGCCGAGCGTGATATCGCCTTCGTCGACGCGCCCGTGAGCGGCGGTCAGGCGGGCGCCGAGAACGGCGCGCTCACGATCATGTGCGGCGGCGAGGCGAATGCTTTCGCGCGAGCGGAGCCGGTGCTCGCGGCCTACGCGCGCCGCGCGCGGCGGCTCGGTCCGCCGGGCTCGGGGCAGCTCACGAAGATGGTCAATCAGGTCTGCATTGCCGGTGTCGTGCAGGGCCTCGCCGAGGCCATGCTGCTCAGCGAGCGCGCCGGCCTCGACACGGCGGCGGTAATCGATGTGATCAGCCAGGGTGCGGCGCAGTCCTGGCAGATGGAAAACCGCTACCGCACGATGCTGGCGGGTGAGTACGAACACGGCTTTGCCGTTGACTGGATGCGCAAGGACCTGGCGATTGTGCTCGACGAGGCGCGCAGGCTCGGTCTCGATCTGCCCGTGACCCGGCTCGTCGATGAGTTCTACGCCGAGGTACAGGATCTCGGCGGCGCGCGCTGGGATACAAGCAGTCTTCTTGCACGACTGCAGGCCGTGCACGCGGACACCGCGTTGCCGCAAAGGGATTGACAGAGAGGAGAGCAAAGCGATGAGTGCGCGTCGAGTACTCACGGGGATCACGACCACGGGGACGCCCCACCTGGGGAATTACGTGGGGGCGATCCGTCCGGCAATCGCCGCGGCGTCGGCGCCCGGCGCCGAGTCGTTTCTGTTCCTTGCCGACTATCACGCGCTGATCAAGTGCACGGACCCGGAGCAGGTACAGCGCTCTACGCTGGAGATCGCGGCGACCTGGCTGGCCCTGGGCCTCGATACGGAGCAGGCCGTTTTCTATCGTCAGTCGGACATCCCGGAGATCACCGAACTCACCTGGATTCTTAACTGCAGCGCCGCCAAGGGGCTGATGAATCGTGCCCACGCCTACAAGGCCGCCGTGCAGGCCAACGAGGCCGAAGGTCAGGACCCCGACTACGCGGTCACCATGGGGCTGTTCAGCTATCCCGTGCTGATGGCCGCCGACATTCTCATGTTCCGTGCGCACGACATTCCCGTAGGCCGCGATCAGATCCAGCACGTCGAGATGGCGCGGGACATAGCACAGCGCTTCAACCACAACTTCGCCGAGCTCTTTGTGCTCCCCGAGGCCCGCGTCGAGGAGAACGTCGCCGTACTGCAGGGCCTCGACGGGCGCAAGATGAGCAAGTCCTACAACAACACGATACCGCTGTTCGAATCGGAGAAACGCCTGCGCAAGGCGATCAACAAGGTCAAGACCAATCTCCTCGAACCGGGCGAGCCCAAGGATCCCGACGGCTCCACCGTATTCCAGCTGTGGAGTGCCTTCGCCGACGCGGCGGGGATTGCCGGGATGCGCCGTGCCTTTGCCGAGGGTATCGCCTGGGGCGAGGCCAAGAAGCAGCTCTTCGAACTCATCAACGAGGAACTGCGCGGACCGCGCGAGGAGTACGAGCGGCTCATCGCCGATCCCGGCCACATCGAGCGTGTGCTGCGCCGTGGTGCCGAGCGCGCCCGCGCGGAAAGTGCGCCGCTGATGCACAAGGTCCGCGAGGCCGTCGGCATACGGCCCATGGCCCGGCTCTCCTAGTGCGTCCCTGTCTTATTGCCATCGCCGGCCCGTCGGGTTCGGGCAAGAGTCTCTTCGCGCAGACGCTGTGTGAGGAAATGCGTCGCGACGCGCCGCAGCTGGGCGTCGCACTGCTGCGCGAGGACGCCTACTACCGCGATCAGAAGCACCTTCCCCTCGAGGAGCGCGCGCTGGTGAATTACGATCACCCCGATGCCATCGAGCAGGACCTCCTGCTTGAGCATCTCGAGACACTGCGCGCGGGGCAGGGCGTGGACACGCCCCTGTACGACTACGCCCAGCACACGCGGCGGCCGGACACGCAGCGCGTCGAAGCGGCGCCGGTGATCGTCGTCGAGGGCATCCTGCTCTTCACGCATGTGGCGCTACGCGAGTGCTTCGACATTCGTTTCTTCATGGATACGCCGCTCGACGTCTGCCTGCTGCGGCGCATCGAACGTGACGTGGCCGAACGCGGACGCACCCTGGCCTCCGTGCTCGAGCAGTACCAGCGCACGGTGCGGCCGATGTACGAGGCGTTCATCGCGCCAAGCGCCGCGCATGCGGATCTGCTGATCCGCCGCGGCGGTCAGAACCGCGTTGCGCTGGACTTTGTCCGCGGCCATCTCATCGGTCTGCAGCACGCCGAGCCCGCCTCGCCGCCGGCAGCCTGAGCTCACGTGAGCAGCGCCGTCACAGCCACTCTGGCGCTTGTCGCGATGCTGCTGCTCGTCGCGATTGCCTGCCTGATGTCGACGCGGCGTCGCGCAATCAGCCTCCGCACGGTCATCGGTGCGTTCGCGCTGCAACTGGCCTTCGGCGGCGTGGCGCTGTACCTGGCGCCGGGGCGTGCGGCGCTGGAATGGCTGTCCTCGGGCGTCGCCGGCATCATCGCCTACGGTCAGGCGGGGATTGACTTTGTTTTCGGGGATATCGGTCGCTACGAGGTCGGTTTCGTGTTCGCCTTCCACGTGCTGCCGATCATCATTTTCTTTTCGTCGCTGGTGGCGGTGCTCTACCACCTCGGCATCATGGGGCAGGTGATCCGCGTGCTCGGCGGGGGTCTGCGTAGCATCCTGGGCACGAGTCCCGCAGAGTCCATGTCGGCGACGGCCAACGTGTTCGTCAGTCAGACCGAAGCCCCGCTGGTGATCAAGCCCTACATACCGACGATGACGCGTTCGGAGCTCTTCGCGGTGATGGTTGGCGGTATGGCGACGGTGGCCGGCTCCGTGCTGGCGGGCTATGTCGCGCTCGGTGTCGAGCTGCGCTACCTGATCGCCGCAAGCTTCATGGCCGCCCCCGGAGGCCTGCTGATGGCCAAGCTGCTGGTGCCGGAAGAAGAGAAGACCGATGTCTCCGAGCGCGACCTGCACCTGACCATCGAAAGAAGCGTCAACGTATTCGACGCTGCGGCCTCTGGCGCGGCCAACGGCCTGTCCCTGGCGGTAAACATCGGTGCCATGTTGCTGGCCTTCGTCGGCCTGATCGCACTACTCAACGGCATGCTCGCCTGGCTCGGCGGTCTTCTGGGCGCTGACTACCTCTCGCTCGAATTCCTTCTCGGCAACGCCTTCCGACCGCTGGCCTTCCTGCTCGGCGTGCCCTGGGATGAGGCGCTTGTGGCCGGAAACCTCATCGGCCAGAAGCTGGTGCTCAACGAGTTCGTGGCCTTCGGTTCCTACGCGAGCGACAAGGCAGAGCTGTCGACGCATGCGCAGGCCGTGGTCACCTTCGCCCTGTGCGGGTTTGCCAATTTTTCCTCGATTGCCATCCTGATCGGGGGGCTGGGCACGCTGGCGCCCGAGCGGCGTCAGCTGATTGCGCGCCTCGGACTGCGTGCCGTGGCCGGAGGCTTCATGGCCAACCTGATGAGCGCCGCGATCGCGTCGTTTTTTCTTTCGCTCGCCGCTTAGGAGATTCCTGTGGCGGATTCTGACTTCGGGGTCCTGACGGTCAGTGATGACCTGCCAGTGCCCGTGGCAAGACCGGTGCACAGCGGCAAGGTACGCTCCGTGTACTTCCTCCGCCGCGAGGATTCGAAGCGCCTGATTGACGAGCGCGCCTATGCCATCGATCCCGCCAGCGATCTCGCTCTGATGGTGATATCGGACCGGCTGTCCGCCTTCGATTGCCTGTGGCGTGGAGAGACGCTCGACGGTGTTCCTGGCAAGGGCGCGGCGCTGAACGCGATAGCCGCGCACTGGTTCGAGGGCTTTGCCCGCGAGGGCCTCGCATCGCATCACCTTGTTGAGATGCCGCATCCCCTGCTGTGGGTCGTACGCCAGGCGAGGCCGATGCGTATCGAGGCGATTGCGCGCCGCTACATCACCGGTTCCCTGTGGCGCGCCTACGCGAAGGGCGAACGCCGCGTCGGCGGTGTGAGTCTCCCTGAGGGCCTGCGCCAGTACGACGAGCTGCCTGACCTGCTCTTCACCCCCAGCACCAAGGGCGTGATCCGCTCGGTTCCCGGCGTGGCCGAGAGCGACGATGCGCCGCTGGATCCGGCCATTCTCCGGGCCTTCCCCGGGGCCTTCGATCTGCGCTCGGCGGCAGATGTCGATCGCTGTGTGGCGCTGCTGCGCCGCGGCTTCGAACATATCGAGGCCGCGTTGGCGGTTCAGGGGCAACTGCTCGTGGACACGAAGTTCGAGTTCGGCCTAGCGCCCGCCGGCGATGGTAGCGAGGAAATCATCGTGATGGACGAGGTCGGTACGCCCGATTCCTCGCGCATCTGGGATCGCGAGGACTGGCTCGCGCGCGCGCCGAGGGAGCACAGCAAGGAGCAGTTCCGCGAGGCGCTGCTCGCCTGGGTGCGCGACCGGGATGTGCTCCTCGATGCCTCGCGCATGGGTGAGCGCGCGGCGCTGGCTCGCGAGTCGCGTCTGCCCGATCGGTTCTTCACCGATCTCGGCGACACCTATCGCCGGCAGGCAAGCAGCCTTGTCGGGCGGGCAGTGGATGTCGATCCGGCGCCGCGCGAGTCGCTGCTTGCCTGCCTCGGCGAACTCGGTCTGCTTCGTGCCCGGTAAGGTGATGGGCCGGGGCGCATGCTGAGCGATCCGCTCTTCTATCTCGTGAGCATTCCGGCGGTGTTGCTCTACGGTATTGCCAAGGGCGGCTTCGGCGGTGCCGTGGCGATTCTCGCGGTGCCGCTCATGGCCCTGATCATGGCGCCGGCGCAGGCGGCGGCGATCATGCTGCCAATCCTCGTGGTGATGGATTTCGTGGTGATCTACAGCTATCGCGGGCACTACGACGGCCGGGCGCTGCGTCTTCTGCTGCCCGGTGCACTGCTCGGCGTCGCGGCGGGCTTTGTTCTCGCCGATGCCATGAATGATGCGCTGATGCGTGTGCTCGTCGGCGGCGTGGCGCTGCTGTTCGGTCTGCAGGCGCTGCTCGGCTGGCTGTCCAGCGTAGGGCGGGAGCACAACGCTGCGGCAGCGAGCTTCTTCGGCGCCCTGGCCGGCTTCACCAGCTTCAGTATCCACGCCGGCGGGCCGCCGCTGACCATGTACCTGCTGCCAAAGCAGCTTCCGCCGATGGTCTACGCGGGCACCGCGGGACTGTTCTTCTGGGTGGTGAACCTGGCCAAGCTGCCGCCGTACTATGTGCTGGGACAGTTCACCAGCGACAACCTGGTTTACTCGGCAGCGCTTGTTCCCTTCGCGCCCTTCGGCGTGCTCATAGGCCGCAGACTCGTGCGCCTATCCAACCCCCGGATGTACTACCGCATCATTGCTGCCTTTCTCGTGCTCGTCGGCGTGAAGCTGCTCTACGACGGTTTCCAGGGGCTGCCCTGAGCGTCGGCGCACTGCCCGAAAATTCCCGGCAGGCCAGTGCGCAGTGATCGCCGAGGCTCGAGCTGTCCCCGATCGGGGAGCTTGTTTATACTGCGCCGCGACTGAAAAACACCGATGCACGGCTGAGGAGAATCTCGCGCATGGCAGATCTGCGCTTCGTCAAGCTCACGGATACGGTGGCGGCCTCTCCGCAGGTTCTGCCGTCGGACATGCAGGCGATTGCCGACGAGGGATTCAAGGTGGTGATCAACAACCGACCCGACGCCGAAGCGCCCGATCAGCCTGCGTCCGACGCGATCGCCGCGGCGGCAGCGGCAGCCGGCCTTGCCTATCACCACTATCCCCTGAACGCCTTCAATTATCCCGGCGATGATATCGAGCGCATGCGCGAACTTTTCGACGACGACGAGGCGCCGGTCTTTGCGTTCTGTCGCAGTGGCACCCGCTCGGCCAACCTGTGGATCAGCTCCCGACCCGCAGGTGAGCGTGACGCCGCGCGTCAGCGGGCTGCGCAGCTCGGCTTTGACGTGACCATGTCGCTGCGCTGAGCGGCGCGCCTGTGACATCCACGGAAGTTCCCGTTCGCCCCGCGAGCACCGTCGTGCTGATGCGCGACGCCGAGGCCGGAGGTATCGAAGTGCTGTTGGTGCGGCGAAACCGGGCCCTGGCCTTCGCCGGAGGCTTCTGGGTGTTCCCCGGCGGCGCGGTGGATGCCGAGGATCTGCTCGCGGCCGGAAGCGAGCCGGACGAGGCGCCACGCTTCGCGGCGGCCCGAGAGGCTGCGGAGGAGGCGGGCATTTCGCCTGACCCTTCCTCCATGGTGCTGGTGAGCCACTGGACCACGCCCGTCGGCGAGGTGAAGCGCTTCTCGACCTGGTTCTATGCCGCCGCGGTGCCCGAGGACTGCGAGGTACGGATCGATCGCGACGAAATCCACGACTGGCGCTTCATTCGCATCGCCGATGCGCTCAGGGCGCATCGCGACGGTCAGCTGCCCATGCTACCGCCCACCTTCATTACCCTGTGCGCCCTCGGGCGCTATGGCAGCGCCGAGGAGGCGCTGCGCGGTGAACAGGCCTCTCCCTGTCCACATATCCTGCCCCGCATGGTGCCGCTCGGCGAAGAGGAAGGCGGCGGTGCCGCAGGCGGCGCTGTTGGCGAGGGTGCGGGAATGGTAGCCGGGAAGGCTGCCGCGAAAGCTGCCGCGAAAGCCGTCGCGAAAGCCGCTGGAACGGCCGGCTTCGCAACGCTCTATCCCGGTGATGTGGCCTACGGCGCCAGCGGCAGCGACCGGCTGAACGATCCCGGTCCCCGGCACCGGGCCGTGCTGCTCAACGGTGCGTGGCACTACACCTACGAAGGCGTAAGCGACGAACCCTCGCTTTATCCGCTGGATTGACGCTGGATTGAGGCGCAGCGCGGGCATCGATGCATGAACGGAGGACACGGCATGGCGGAGAACGCCGCTACGGGGCGCAATAGCGCGGGCTACCCGCTCTGGGATTGGCCCGTACGTCTGATTCACTGGCTGATCGTGCTACTGCTGCCGGCGAGCTGGTGGACGGCCGAACAGGGCAAGCTCGAAGCCCATCAATGGCTGGGCCTGACCCTGCTCGTCGCCGTGGTCACGCGCCTGTGCTGGGGGCTGATCGGTTCGGCGCAGGCGCGTTTCAGCGACTTTCTGCGTGGCCCCGGTGCCGTGGTCGCCGCACTGCGCGGCGAGGCGGCTACCACCCCGGGCCATAACGCCGCTGGAGGCTGGTCGGCAATCCTGCTGTGGTTGCTGCTCCTCGCGCAGGCGCTCTCGGGCACCGTGAACAGCGACGACATCCTTTTCACGGGCCCCTTTCGTGAATATCTCGACAGTGGCCTCGCCGATGCCATCGCGGCCTGGCACGAGCCGCTGTTCAATATCCTGCTTGCTTTCGTTGCGCTACACGTGCTCGCAATCGTCTACTACGAGCGCCTGCGTGGCAAAACGCTGCTGCGTCCGATGATCACTGGTAGTGCGCCGGGTCGTCACGGGACGGCGCCCGCGCAGCCGCTATACAAGGCGCTGATCGTCGCTGCACTGGTCGCCGGCATGCTCTGGGCGCTGATCGCGATGGCGCCCGAGCCGAGCAGCTACTACTGGTAGCACCAGCGCTACTGGGAGCGACTGTTCCTAGTACTTGGTGAAGCGAGTGTTCCTGGTACTTCGTGAAGAGCGGTGGGGCCTGAGAAGGAAATCGAGGTGAGAAGGGAATAGGGGGGCTGAGAACCCGGCTGCAACAGGCTGCCGCCGGGTGCCGGGCCTGCTCGGCCCGCCGTCTCAGTACTTTCTCAGCTTTCTCAGCGCTTTCTCAGCACTTTCTCAGCACTTTCTCAGCACTTCCTCAGCACGTTCCCGGCATGGCTTCAGTACAGGTAGTCCTTGGCCTTGTACTCATCGTGGCAGGATTTGCAGGTTCCGCCGGTCTTCTTGAAGGCCTCGCCGATCACGGCCTTGTCGCCCGTAGCAGCGGCCGTGGCCAGGCCGGCGGCAGCGCTCTTGAAGTCGTCGTACTTGGAGAGAAAGTCGTCGGTGTTCTCCCAGATTTCCGGCTTGGCGCGGGTCATGCCCTTGTCTGAACCGGGACCGAAGGCACGTGCAACATCGACCGTCGCCATGCCGGCCACGTTGTCGGCGAAAGCTTTAAGCTGGGCGTCGTCCCAGGGCATGTCGCCCTTGAGCATGGCACCGATGGGGCCGAAGTTCATGGCGACGAGGGCGAAATACGACTGGCGGTAGGCCTGCATCGGCTCGTCCTTGCTGCTGTGCGCAAAGGCCAGGGAGGCGCTGGCGATAGCCAGCCCGGCTACGGTCGCTTTTACGGCTCCACTTTTTGAAAGAAAGGTCGGGGTCGTCTTTCTGGTCATGCTATAGCTCTCCGTGATCTCGCTGCGTCGGGGCGTGTCGCGCACTGCGTTGACACGAAGGTCCCCGTGAATGGCGTGTTGGGTGGCGTGCGCGATCGCCTGGCTTAAAACCTTTGAGTGGGCGCGATCGCCAGAGGAGTTTACGTCACTCGCGCGAATTCGTATTGCCCGCGCCGAGGACGGCGAACGGTCGCCGCCACTCATTCAAACATGGCGTGTTCGGCGAGGTCCTGTGTCTCGCGACCTTCGAGCTGGGCGCGATAGCTGTCAATCAGGCGGTGGCTGCCGAACTCGGGTGTCGCGTCCGCGTCGTAGCGCCGCTGATCGGCATCCCACAGCAGCATTGATTCCGTCGCGTAATAGTGTCCAATGCGGGCGAATTCCGCCTTTGCCGCCAGCGTCGGCAAGAACCGCCCCCCCAGGCCAAGCACACGTCCAATGAAGGCGAGGAGCGTGGGTGGCACGGAGCGCGTGCGCAGGGGCTGACCGCAAAGCTCCGCGAGCATGCGCGCCTGATCCAGCGGTGTGAGTGCCGGGCCAGGACCGCCAACGGGCAGTACGCCGCGAAGCTCGGGGTCCTCGAGCGTAAGGCGCAGGTAGCGCGCCAGATCGGCCTCCGCGATCGGTTTGCAGGCAGTAAGCCTGCCGTCGCCGAAGATAAGAAAGGGTTTGCCATCGCGGACGCGATTCACCTGTCCGCTCAGCGATTTGAAGAATGCCGTGGGCCGAACGATGCTGTGCGACATACCCGATTCACCAAGCTCGCGTTCGAAGCGGAGCTTGGCGGCCTGAAAAGCGAGGCGAGGCTTTTGCACGCAGATGGCGGACAGCAGCGTGAAATGGTCGACCCGATGTTCCAGACACCAGTCGAGGAGATTGCGGTTGGCTGCGTATTCCACACGCTCGCTGTCATCGGGAGCGCCGCTGCGGCTGGCCAGGCAGGAGACGGCGCAGACTGCGGCGCCTTCTGTGGATCCGCGTCGCGCTGAACGCTGCGCGATCTGAATCGCCGTGCCGGCGACAGAATCGAGCGCGCTGAACAGCGAGCCCCGGTCGGTGATGTCGGCCTTGATGAGCTTGAGTCGCTCATCCGCCCCGGCAACCGCTGCCTCATGGCAGCGCTCGCGCAGGATCCGGCAGTTGGCAGCTGCGGGATCGCGTACGGGGCAGACCAGCGTGTAGCCGTGCTCGACGAGCTCGAGCGCGAGGCGCGAGCCGATGTAGCCCGTCGCCCCGGCAAGGATAACCGTGCGCGTCAGCGTCAGCGTCCCAGCATCGTGCGGGCGACGAGTTCGCGCATGATTTCCGAGGAGCCGCCGTAGATCCGCTGGATGCGTGCGTCGGTGTAGAAGCGTGAGATCGGGTACTCCACCGTGTATCCGTAGCCGCCGAAGAGCTGCAGGCAATCGTCGATGGTGCTGCACTGCATTTCACAAGAGGCCAGCTTGAGCATGGCCGCCTTGTCGGCGGTGAGCGTACCCTGCGCGTACTCATCCGCGCACTGCTCGTAGAGCGCTCGATTGAGAGCGATCTCGGTTCTGACGTCGGCGAGCTTGAAGCGCGTGTTCTGGAAGGCGCCTATGCTCTGACCGAAGGCCTTGCGCTCCTTGACGTACTCGACGGTGATGTCCAGGGCGCCCTCGGCAGCGGCGACGGCCTGCGCAGCGATTCCCAGGCGCTCTCGCGGAAGCTCTTCCATCATGATGACGAAACCGCGATTTTCCTCGCCGAGCAGCGCATCGGCGGGCAGGCGTACGTCTTGGAAAAACAGCTGCGCCGTGTCCGAGGTGTGCTGGCCGATCTTCTCGATCTTGCGGCTCTTTTCGAAGCCGGGGAGGCTGGTGTCCACGAGAAACAGCGAGGTGCCCTTGGCGCCCTTGCCGGGGTCGGTGATCGCGGCGACGATCACGAGGTCGGCGTGGATTCCGTTGGTGATGAAGATCTTTGATCCGTTGAGAATCCATTCATCACCGTCGCGCACGGCGTTCGTGCGAATGCCCTGGACGTCCGAGCCGGCGCCGGGCTCGGTCATTGCGAGAGCGCCGATGGCTTCACCGCTGACCATCTTCGGCAGCCACTGCTGCTTTTGCGCTTCCGTGCCGTGGCGGCTGAGGTAGGGCGCCACGATGTTGCTGTGGATGCCGTAGCCCGTTGCCACGCCGCCGAAGCCCATGCGCGAGAGCTCTTCGATGAGCATGAAGGTCACGTGGGGGGTGGTGCCGGCGCCGCCGTAGGCTTCATCCACGTCCGGGCAGAGCAGGCCCGCCGCGCCCAGCGTGTTCCAGAACTCGCGGGGCACGAGCTGCTGGCGTTCCCATTCCTCGAAGTGCGGCGCGACTTCCTGCTCGAAGGCGCGGCGCGCCATGTCGCGGAAGAGGGTCATCTCGTCACTGCCGATGTCCATATTCATGGCCAGAATGCCTCGTGTTATTTCACCTGCGGACCGTCAATTCTCATGGATGCGCCGTCGCGGTGCAACAAAGTGCCGGCGCGTGGCCGCCAACGCCTGGGGACTTTTACCCACTGTCTGCGGTGCTACACTCGCCCGCCTGATACCGACATTCACTGCGAATACCTGCAAAAACGGCGCTGACGGCAGCTTTGCATCTGCTCGAATGCCGCCTCACGACACCTTCACGACACCTTCACGACAGCTTCAGGAGGAGGATCGAATCTCCATGCGCGAATACCTCAGGTTCTATATCAACGGCGAATGGGTGGACCCAGCGGAGCCGAAGACGCTCGACGTGATCAATCCCGCGGACGAGAGCGTCTGTGCGCGCATCTCCCTCGGCAGCCAGGCGGACGTCGACCGCGCTGTGGCCGCCGCGAAGGCCGCATTCCGCAGCTATGGCTTCAGCACGCGCGAGGAGCGCATCGCCGTGCTCGAGCGCTGCATCGAGGTTTACAAGAAGCGTTACCAGGATGTCGCCGACGCGATCCGCGAGGAGATGGGTGCGCCAAAGAGTCTTGCCGACGCCGACCAGGCCTACTGTGGGCGCGGACACCTCGAAGCAGCGCTCGAGGTACTGCGCAACTTCGCCTTCGAAGAGGACATCGGCGCGCACCGTGTCATGAAAGAGCCGATAGGCGTCTGCGGGCTGATCACCCCGTGGAACTGGCCGATCAACCAGATCGCCTGCAAGGTGGCGCCGGCGCTCGCCGTGGGCTGTACCGTGGTCCTCAAGCCCAGCGAGATCGCGCCGCTGTCAGCACAGATCTGGGCTGAGATCATGCACGAGGCCGAGGTGCCTGCGGGTGTCTTCAACATGGTGAACGGTGACGGACCGACGGTGGGCGCCGCGCTGTCCTCGCACCCCGATGTCGACATGATGTCTTTCACGGGGTCGACCCGAGCCGGGACGCAGGTGGCGATGAACGCCGCGCCCACGGTCAAGCGCGTGACCCAGGAGCTCGGCGGCAAGTCCCCGAACATCATTCTCGACGACGCCGACCTCGAGAAGGCGGTGACACGCGGTGCGATGCACATGTTCAACAACACGGGGCAGTCGTGTAACGCACCCTCGCGCATGTTCGTGCCTCGCGCGCGTCTCGCCGAGGCCGAGGAAATTGCCGCAAGGGCCGCCGCCAGCGTGGTGATGGGTGATCCGGCATCGCCGGAAACGAACATGGGGCCTGTGGTCTCGCAGCTTCAGTACGACAAGATCCAGGGGCTGATCCAGAAAGGGATCGACGAAGGCGCGAAGCTCGTTGCCGGCGGTCCCGGCAAGCCCGAAGGTCTCGAGACGGGCTACTGGGTGCGCCCGACGGTGTTTTCCGGCGTGCGTAATGACATGACGATCGCCCGCGAGGAAATCTTCGGCCCCGTGCTGGCGATGATTCCCTACGACAGCGAAGAGGAAGCGATCGAGATGGCCAACGATACGCCCTACGGTCTTGCCGGCTACGTGCAGAGCGAGGACATCGAGCACGCGCGCCGCGTGGCGCGGCAGATCCGCGCCGGCAACGTGCATCTCAACGGCGCCTCAGGTGGCTTCGAGATTCCCTTCGGCGGCTACAAGCAGTCGGGTAACGGCCGCGAGTGGGGCGCGCACGGCTTCACGGACTATCTGGAGATCAAGGCAGTGGAAGGCTTTGCGGCCTGATGTCGGAGTTCGTTCTCGCCATCGACCAGGGGACCACGGGTAGCACCGTGGCCCTCGTGGACGCCCAGGGGCAGCTCTGTGCCAGCGTCAACGTCGAGTTTCCCCAGCACTTTCCCAAGCCGGGCTGGGTCGAGCACGAGGTCGAGGATATCTGGACTTCCGTGCAGCGCGCCCTGGGCCGTCTCCTGCGCAAGAAAATCTGCAAGCCGTCGCAGATCGTTGCCATCGGTATCACCAACCAGCGCGAGACGGCCCTGCTCTGGGATCGGCGCAGCGGCCAGGCCCTGCACCGCGCTATCGTCTGGCAATGTCGGCGCACGGCCGACTTCTGCGCCGGTCTGCGCGCGGCGGGCCACGAGGAAGAGGTGCGCCAGCGTGCGGGTCTTGTGCTCGACCCCTACTTTACCGCCAGCAAGTTCCGCTGGCTCCTGCGTGAAGTGCCGGCGGCGCGGCGCGCGCTCAAGGCCGGAGCGCTTGCCGCCGGCACGGTCGATTCCTATCTGTTATGGCGTATGAGCGGAGGTGTGCACCGCACAGATGTTTCCAATGCGGCGCGCACCTCGCTCATGAACCTCGACACGCAGAGCTGGGACGAGGAACTGCTCAGACTCTTTGAGGTGCCGGCTGGCATCCTGCCTGAGATCTCGCCCTGCAGCGCCGTCCTCGGACACACCAAGGGTGTGCGCGGCCTTCCCGACGGCATCCCGATCGCGGGCATGGCCGGAGACCAGCAGGCGGCGCTCTTCGGTCAGGCCTGCTTCTCCGTTGGCGATGCCAAGTGCACCTTCGGAACCGGCTCCTTCATCGTCATGAACACCGGCGCCGAGCGCATTCACTCGGATACCGGTCTGCTCACCACCGTGGCCTGGCAGCTGGGCTCCGCAGCGCCGGTATACGCCCTCGAGGGGGGCGCCTTCGTCTGCGGCGCCGCCGTGCAGTGGCTGCGAGACGGTCTCGGGCTGATCCGCCGTGCGCCGGATATCGAGGCGCTCGCCGCGAGCGTGCCCGATCACGGCGGCGTTGAATTTGTGCCCGCACTGACCGGCCTCGGCGCTCCGCACTGGGCCGCCGATGCCCGGGGCCTCATTTGCGGGGTCACGCGTGGGACCACGAAGGCACACATTGCGCGTGCCACGCTCGACGCCATGGCGCTGCAGAACGTCGATATCCTAGTCAGCATGGAGACAGACCTCGGTCGCAGGATGAGGCCCCTGCGCGTTGACGGCGGCGCGGCGACCAACGACCTGCTGATGCAGTGCCAGGCCGACTACCTGGGGCGGCGAATCGTGCGCCCGCGGATCATCGAGACGACGGTGGCCGGTGCGAGCTACCTCGCCGGCCTCGGCGTCGGTCTGTGGAAGAGCACGGCAGACATCCGGCGAATCTGGCAACCGGAACGTGAATTCCACGTCGGCATGAACCCCGCAGCCCGTCGGCGCCGCCGCGCCAGCTGGGATCAGGCGATTGCGCGCACGCTTGCGAGCTGAGGCCAGGCGATCGTGAGCGAGTTCAACCAGCCCCTATCGGGCAACGAAATGCCGCGCTTCGGTGGCATTGCGAGCCTTTTCCGCCTGCCGGTGCAGGCCACGGCCGAAGGGCTCGACATCGCCCTCGTCGGCGTGCCCCTCGACTGCGGAACGAGCAATCGCGCGGGCTCCCGCTACGGGCCGCGCGAGATTCGTTGCGAGTCCGTCCTGGTGCGGCCCTACGCCATGGCCACGGGGGCAGCGCCCTTCGACAGCTTCCAGATCGCGGACACGGGCGACGTCGCCCTCAATACCTACAGCCTCGAAAAGTCCGTCGCGATCATCGAGGCGCATTTCGATGGTCTGCTGAGCCACGGGGCAAAAACCGTGGCCCTCGGTGGCGACCACACGATCACACTGCCGGTGCTTCGCGCGCAGGCGCGGCGCTACGGACCGCTCGCCGTGGTTCATGTCGACGCCCATGCCGACATGAACGACCACATGTTCGGCGAGCGCGTCACTCACGGCACGATCTTTCGCCGCGCTATCGAGGAAGGCCTGATCGATCCGTCGGCGATGGTACAGATCGGTCTGCGTGCCACGGGCTATGCGGCCGACGACTTTGACTGGGCGCGCCGCCACGGCGTGCGCGTGGTGACGGCGGAGGAGTGCTGGTACCGCTCGCTCGAGCCGCTCATGGAAGAGGTTCGCGAACAGATCGGCGAGAAGCGCCCGCTCTACCTGAGTTTCGATATCGACGGGCTCGATCCCTCCGTCGCGCCCGGCACGGGAACGCCCGAGCCCGGGGGGCTGATGACCTCACAGGGACTGGAAGTCATTCGCGGAGTCTTTGGCCTTAATCTCGTCGGTGCTGATCTCGTTGAGGTGTCGCCGCCCTACGACAGCAGCGGCAACACGGCGCTGCTGGCAGCCAACCTGGTGTTCGAGATGCTCTGTTCCTTCCCCGGCTGTCGGCGGCGCTAGCCCGGCCACGCGCGGCTCTCTCAGGAGGAGGGGGGGTGACGCGGCGCTATAGCCCCGGCGTGGCGCGTCCGTCCGAGGCGAAGGCCGCACCGCGACGGCGACCGGTGATGCCGTGTTTTCGCACCAGGCCGCGAATCTGGTCGTAGCTCAGGCCGAGGTCCTCGGCCGCCTTGCGCTGATTGTGCTCGTTGCGAGCGAGGGCGCTGAGCAGGAGCGATCGTTCATAGGCCTCCACCGCCTCACGCAGTCCCGGCGCCTCGTCCGAGGCCCCGTGCCCGGGCGTGCTGTCATCGCCTTGAGGCGACGCCGGCATCAGAGCCTCATCGCGCGACCACGGGCTCTCGAAGGGATCGAGGATCAGCTCCGCCACGGGACGCGTCTCATCGCCCCACCGGTGGAGCGAGCGCTCGACGGTGTTCTTGAGCTCGCGCACATTCCCCGGCCAGTCGTGCGCCTGGAGCTGATCAGCGGCGTGTGGCGAGAAGCCCGGAAACAGTTCCCAGCCCAGTTCGGAACTCATCTGCATGGCGAAGTGCTCGGCGAGCAACAGCACGTCCCGGTCGCGCTCGCGCAGGGGTGGCAGGTGCACCACGTCGAAGCTCAGCCGGTCGAGCAGGTCGGCACGAAACGCGCCGCGCTGGGCCATGGTGCGCAGGTCCGCATTGGTCGCCCCGACCACGCGCACGTCCACCGTGAGCGTCTGCTGCCCGCCGACGCGCTCAAACTCGCCGTACTCGATCAGCCGTAACAGTTTTTCCTGCAGCGGCAGGGACATGGTGCCTATTTCATCGAGAAGCAGCGTGCCGCCGTCGGCGCGCTCGAAGCGCCCCGCATGCTGTCGCGTGGCGCCGGTGAAGGCTCCCGCTTCATGACCGAACAACTCCGACTCGAGCAGCGTTTCCGCCATCGCAGCGCAGTTGACGCGAAGGAAGGGCGCGTCCCAGCGCGGCGACAGGAAGTGCAGTCGCTCCGCCGCGAGTTCCTTGCCCGTACCGCGTTCGCCGAGCACAAGTACGGGACGATGGATGCCGGCGAGCAGTGAGAGGTGATCGAGCGCCTCGGCCAGGGCGATGGATTCGCCCAGCATGTTGTTGGGAGTCGTCATCATGAGGCGGAGGATACCTCAGAAATTAGTTAAATTTGCCAATTTAGCAGGTAGAAATAGCCTTTAATTAATTGAAAATATTGATTCCGAGCATAAAAAATACGCCATAACCATATGTTTTTATTGATAATAAGATGATTTTGGCCTGTATCTTGTTATGTCTGAGGCAACTTCAGTAATTCCGATGAGGATAAGCACCAGTGCAACCGGATCGGCTGACCATTTACCTCGCCCTTGGCATCGTCGCCAGCGGCATAGCGATGCTGACCGGTCCATCCCCGGCGCTCCTGAGTCTGTCTCTGGTGGTGCTGGTAGTGGAACTGGTGAATCTGATCGCGGCGCCGGGAGATGAGACCCGGCGCCCCGGTAACACCCTGACAGCCTCGCAAGGCACGCAAGGAGAGTAAGCATGGGTATTTTCTCGCGCATGAGCGACATCATTAATTCGAACATCAACGCGCTGCTCGATCAGGCTGAAGATCCGGAAAAGATGATCCGGCTCATCATCCAGGAGATGGAAGACACGCTGGTCGAGGTCCGCAGCTCCTCGGCACGCGTGCTGGCCGACCGCAAGAACGCCGCGCGTCGCGTGGAGCAGCTGGCGGCTGAGGCCGGCAGCTGGGAGGACAAGGCGCGCCTCGCTATTTCCAAGGGTCGGGAGGACCTGGCCCGGGCGGCGTTGCAGGAGAAGCGCCAGATCGAGGAAGAGCTCGAAGTCGTCGAGCGCGAGCTGGCCGTGACGGACGAGCACATCGAGCAGTTGAACAAGGAAGTGGCCAAGCTGCAGGGTAAGCTCAACGACGCCAAGGCCAAGAAAAAGGCACTGCTCATGCGCAGCAAGACCGTCGAGTCGCGCATCAAGGTCAAGCGGCAGGTCAATCGAGAGGCGCTCGACGAGGCCTTCGGTCGCTTCGAACACTTCGAACGGCGCATGGATACCCTCGAGAGTCAGCTCGACGCGATGGATCTCGGCCGGGACGTGGAGCCCTCGCTGGCTGCGGAAATCGACGCGCTGGCCCAGGACGAGACGATCAATGCGGAACTCGAGCGGCTGCGTTCCGAGGTCAAGGGCCCGAGTGGCGGTGCCTGAGGGGCAGGGCGCTGGCGCGCCGCGCCCGCCTGCGATGAAGCCCTGACAGCTGACTAGGGAGATACGCGATGCAGTTCTGGGAATTCCTGTTCGTACCGACGATCCTGTTCATGGTGGTCGTGGCGCCCATCTGGATCGCCATGCACTACCGCAGCGTGAACCGCTCCACGCGCAGCCTCAATGCGGAAGACCGCGAGAACGTGGAGCGGATCCTCGAGACCGTCGATCGACTGACGGAGCGCATAGTGACCCTCGAGTCGCTGCTCGATGCGGAACACAAGGGATGGAGAGATGCGGGCGCCAGCGGCGACCGCCGGGAGGATAAACACCATGGCTAAACACTATCGCCGGCGTGAGCGCCGTCGCCCGCGCCACAGCTTTCGCGGCTTCA
>JAZBOX010000084.1:0-2185 GCA_036351355.1 Halieaceae bacterium | reverse complement strand
GGCAAGGACAAGGGCAAGCGCGGCAAGATTCGCGAAGTCATCGACGACCGCCGCGTCATCGTGTCCGGCGTGAATATGGTCAAGAAGCACACGCGACCGAACCCGCAGGCGGGCATCCAGGGCGGAATCGTGGAGCGCGAAGCGCCCATTCAGGTGTCCAACGTCGCGATCCTGAACCCCGAGACGAGCAAGGCGGATCGCGTCGGTTTCCGCGTGGAAGACGGCAGGAAGGTGAGGTTTTACAAGTCCAGCGGCGCGGTAATCGACGCCTGAGGCTTCAGGACAGGTATAGGCAGATGGCAACGCTACAAGACAGATACCGTGACGAGATCGCGCCGAAGCTCCAGCAGGAGCTCGGGCTAAAAAACGTCATGGAGGTCCCCCGGATCACCAAGATCACGCTCAACATGGGCGTGGGCGAGGCCGTGGGCGACAAGAAGATCATGGAGAACGCGGTTTCCGACATGACGAAAATCGCCGGCCAGAAGCCGGTCGTGACCGTCGCGCGAAAGTCGATCGCGGGCTTCAAGATCCGTGACGGCTGGCCGATCGGCTGCAAGGTGACGCTGCGCCGTGAGCGCATGTACGAGTTCCTCGAGCGCCTGATCAGCATCGCGATCCCCCGCGTCCGGGACTTCCGCGGCATTAGCCCGAGGTCCTTCGACGGTCGCGGAAACTTTGCCATGGGTGTCTCGGAGCAGATCATCTTCCCCGAGATCAACTACGACGAGGTGGACGCGCTTCGCGGCCTCGACATCACGATCACGACGACGGCGCGTACGGACGACGAAGGTCGTGCCCTGCTTCGCGCATTCAATTTTCCGCTCAAAGGATAGACACGGCGTATGGCCAAGAAATCGATGGTGGCTCGCGAGCGCAAGCGCGCGCGCACGGTCGCTCGCTACGCGAAGAAGCGGGCGGAACTCAAGGCAACGATCCGCAGCATGTCTGCGACGGATGAAGAAAAGTGGGAAGCGCAGGTGGCGCTGCAGAAGCTGCCCCGGGACGCGAGCCCGGTGCGCAAGCAGCGTCGCTGCCAGCTCACGGGCCGGCCGCACGCGGTCTACCGCAAGTTCGGCCTGTGCCGCAACAAGCTGCGCGAAGCCGCCATGCGGGGCGACGTGCCCGGCCTGGTCAAGTCGAGCTGGTAACGGGCAGTTAACGGAGAGTAACGAAGATGAGTATGCAAGATCCGCTATCCGACATGCTGACCCGCATCCGCAACGCGCAGATGGCAGGCAAGACCAGTGTCGACATGCCCGGCTCCAAGCTGAAGGCGGCCGTGGCCAAGGTCCTCGTGGAAGAGGGCTACATCGAGGGCTCGGAAAGCCGCGTGGAAGATGGCAAGTCCCGCCTGGCGCTGCGCCTGAAGTACTACCAGGGCAAGCCGGTGATCGCCGAGATCGACCGCGTCAGCCGCCCGGGCCTGCGCAGCTATGCCGGCAAGGACGGCCTGCCGTCCGTGCGCGGTGGACTGGGCATTGCGATCGTGTCCACCTCCCGGGGTGTGATGACCGATCGCGCCGCGCGCGCAGCCGGCGTCGGCGGCGAAGTGCTCTGCACCGTATTCTGAGTACCGGATTTTCGAAGCGAGCCCGGATTTTTGAGACTAGCTTGAGAGCAGATAGCAATGTCTAGAGTAGCAAACTACCCCGTGGCGGTGCCCGGTGGCGTCGAGGTCAAGATCGACGGCCACGACGTCACCGTCAAGGGTGCCAAGGGGACGCTGAGCCTGGCGCTTCAGGAAGGGATCAGCCTCAGCCAGGAAGATGGCTCGGTGACCCTCGCCTACGAGAGCGACGCCGTGAAGGCGATGGCCGGCACCACCCGTGCGCTCCTGGCCAACATGGTCAAGGGCGTCTCCGAGGGCTGGGAGAAGAAGCTGGTGCTGAACGGCGTCGGCTACCGGGCCAAGGCCAGTGGCAGCAGCGTCAACCTCACCGTGGGCCTGTCGCACCCGGTGGACTACGACCTGCCGGAGGGCGTGAGCGCCGAGACGCCCACGCAGACGGAGATCGTCGTCAAGGGCATCGACAAGCAGGTGGTCGGCGAAGTGGCGGCGAAGATCCGCAGCTTCCGTCCGCCGGAGCCGTACAAGGGCAAGGGCATTCGTTACGCCGACGAGTACGTGCGGCGTAATGAAGCCAAGAAGAAGTAGGTATCGAGATGAGCATCAAGAACGAAG
>JAZBOX010000083.1:0-2070 GCA_036351355.1 Halieaceae bacterium | reverse complement strand
GGATCTGGAGATCGCACCCTATCTGTCGCTGATGGTGAAAAAGGATGGCGAGGACATCTATTTTCACTCGGGCGCGAAGATATTGATCAAGGGCCCCTTCGGCTTCGCCTGGCTCGGCGAGCAGCTCGTCCCGGGGCAGGTCGACCGGATCTTCCGCAGCGTCGCCTCGGACCGCAAGATCAAGGAATTCGAGGAGCACGGCGAGGTCGACTTCAGCCTCGGCGTGCCCAACCTCGGCCGGTTCCGGGGTTCGGCCTTCCGCCAGCGTGGCGAGACCTCCCTCGTGTTCCGCTACGTGCGCAACGAGATTCCCACCGTCGAGGAGCTCGGTCTGCCGCCGGTCCTCAACGATCTGGTGATGGAGAAAAACGGCCTCGTGGTCGTGGTTGGCGCCACGGGGTCGGGCAAGTCCACCTCCCTGGCCGCGATGATCGACCATCGCAACACCAACGCGGCCGGACACATCCTCACCCTCGAGGACCCCATCGAGTACCTGCACCACCACAAGCGCTCCGTCGTCGCCCAGCGCGAGGTCGGCGTGGATACGGAGAGCTTTTCTACGGGCATCCGCTCGGCCATGCGCTCCGCGCCCAACGTGATTCTCCTGGGCGAGATCCGCGACGCGGAGACCATGGAGTCGGCGCTCAAGTTCGCCAACACGGGCCACCTGTGCCTGACCACGCTGCACGCCAACAACGCCGTGTCCGCCCTCGAGCGCATGACGACCTTTTTCCACCCGGAGGACCAGGCCAACGAGGTGGTGCGTATCGCCCAGAACCTGCGCGGCATCATCTCCCAGCGCCTCGTTCCCACCGTTGCCGGCGGCAAGTGCGCGGCCATGGAAGTGATGGTCAACACGCCGCGGATCCAGGACCTGATCATCAAGCAGGACCTCAGCGAACTTCGCAACACCATCGAGCAGGGCAGCAAGTACCAGATGCGCACCTTCGACCAGGCGCTGATCGAGCTGTACGAGAAGGGCAAGATCACCGCGGAAACGGCCATCGAGTACGCCGACTCGAAGAACAACGTGTCGCTGCACATCCGCCTCAACAAGGGCGACAACTTCGACAGCGTCTCCCTCGAGCTGGACGAGATCGAGCGGAAATAGCGCGCCGCTGGCGTGGCGCCTCAGCGGCGCACGCCGCAGCGCCGAGCGGCTGGCTCAGGCTGGCCGCTGCCGGCTTGCGATTCAGGTGATATCGACGGCGATCTTTCCGAAGTGGCGCTGACTTTCCTGGTAACGGAAAGCATCGGCCAGCTCCAGCAGCGGAAAGTGCCTGTCGACGACCGGCTTCAGCTTCCATTCCTCGAAGGCCTCGGTCATATGGCGCTGCTGTGCCTGCGACCCCACGGTGATCCCCACGATCCGCCCGTTGCGCTGCATGAGGCTCGCCAGGGGCACCTCGCCGCTGATCCCCGTCAGCACGCCGATCATGGCGATGGTCCCGCCGATCTTCAGCGCCCGTACGGACTGCGAGATCGTGCCGGGTCCGCCGACCTCGACCACGAGCGCGACGCCTCCGCCGCTGACCTCCCGGGCCATGCGCCCCCAGTCGCTCTGCTCGCGATAGTTGATCACCTCGTCGGCGCCCAGCTCGCGCAGCCGCGCCATCTTGGCTTCCGACGACGACGTCGCGATCACGCGACAGCCCAGCGCCTTGGCAATCTGCAGGGCGAAGATGCTGACGCCCCCGCTGCCCTGAACGAGCACCCAGTCACCTTTCGCCAGCGACGCTTCCTCGACGACGGCCCGCCACGCGGTCAGGCCTGCGCAGGGCAGCGTCGCCGACTCGGCGTAGTCCATGTGGGAGGGCATGCGGGAGAAAGCCTGCTCGGGCATGGTCACGGTCTGGCTGGCAAATCCGTCGACATGGTCCCCGGGGACGCCGAGGAGTTTTTCCATCGTGGGCTCACCGTCGACCCACCGGGGGAAAAAGTGGCTCATGACGCGATCGCCGACGACAAAGGCGCTGACTCCCTCCCCCACGGCCGTGATATCCCCTGCCCCGTCGGACATGGGCACACGGCCGGGATCCGTCGGCAGCATGCCGTTGGCCACGAGGTAGT
>JAZBOX010000082.1:0-22218 GCA_036351355.1 Halieaceae bacterium | reverse complement strand
TTTCCGTGGCCACCAGACGCCATCCGTGACGCTCCATGCGACCGTAAATCGCTACGACTGCACGACGCCGCAAGGCCAGTGATGTCTATAAATCCAGTGTTTTTTGTTTTACACGATTTACGACAAGGAGCTTTGACACATGGCAGAAGCAGCACTCCCCATTCTCAATATGGTCATTCTTGGTTCGTTCATGGTTGGCGGTATCGCCCAGCTGAATAGCCTGAGCGAGAAAGCGGTACGGGTTGACTCCGACCGCGACTGATTCAGCGGAAAGGCCTCTCCGGGCGAGAGGCCGGCTTCAAAAACCGGGCGGCATCGCCCGGTTTTTTTTGGGTCTCCGAGGTAAGCAGGCAAGCGACGGCAGCGGCGTAGCAAATCATTCGATCGCTTCCCTGGACCTTCACAGGTGCTCTCCTCCATCGCGCACACGCCGTTTCCGGGCCTAGCGACCCGACCCCCTAAACCCTCCACGTTCATCCCCTTCAGCGGGCACTCGCTACCACGCGACGCTGTCGCAAATCTGAAACATTACTGTCACGCAGTCCCTCCATCATCGGGCCTCGCGCGACGCAGCGGAGCTTGCCGTTGCCGCCCGCAGCAAAAATCCGAAGCAGCCTGGAGCCCCCGATGCGAAAGAAGCCACTGATCACAGCGCTAGCCACAGCCGCACTCGCTTTCACACTGGCCGCCTGCGAGGGCGATGACGGACAGGACGGCGCTCCGGGAGCACCTGGTGCGCCGGGCGCAGACGGTGCTCCCGGAGCCGATGGCACCCCGGGCGCAGACGGCGCCGATGCCAACGCAGCGCTGGCCTTGCGATTCCTGGGTCGCACGCCCGCATTGGCCGATAACTTTGACGAGTCAGCGGCAGAGATCGTCGCCTACGATCCGGCCACCTCGCAGGCATTTCTGGTCAACGCCCGCAGTGGTGCCATCGACGTGGTTGATCTGAGTTCTCCCACAACCCCCACCATCACCTCGTCCATCGATGTAGCCGGCGATGTCGAAGCGGCGGTGGCGGGCGTTGATATGGGCGACGTGAACAGCGTGGCCGTCTTCGGCGGCAACATGGCCGTCGCCGTGGCCGCCGACACCACGCAGGACAACGGCTACGTCGCCTTCTACCAGACTGACGGCACCTTCCTCTCGGCCGTCGAGGTCGGGGCCCTGCCCGACATGGTCACTTTTTCACCCGATGGGAACACGGTACTGACAGCCAACGAAGGCGAGCCCAACGGTGACTACAGCGTGGATCCCGAGGGCAGCATCAGTGTCATCGACGTCTCCGGCGGATTCACCGGACTAACCGCGCGAACCGCGGATTTCCGCGCCTTCAATGCCGGCGGCCGTCCCCTGAACAACGCCAACGGGCCCGTTCGCATTTCTGCCAAGGCCGCAAGCGTCGCGGCTGACCTGGAGCCCGAGTACATCACCGTACCCGACGCGGATACGGCCTTTGCGATCCTGCAGGAGAACAACGCGCTCGCCGTGATCTCGATCCCCGATGCGGAAGTCGTCGACGTGATCGGTCTCGGCTTCAAGAACTTCAGTATCCCCGGAAACGAGTTCGACGCGAGTAACCGTGACGGCGGCATCAACATCCGCAACTGGCCGGTGTTCGGCACCTACATGCCCGACGGCATCAACAGCTACACGGTTGGTGGTCAAAGCTATATCGTCACGGCCAACGAGGGCGACGGTCGCGAGTACCTCACGGACGCAAGCGATGAAGCCGACTGCAGCGCCCAGGGCGGATACCTCTTCGATGACGGCGACTGTTTCCACTACCTCGATGAAATCCGCATCGGCGACCTCGATCCCTCGCAGTTCTCCGAGGACCTCCTCGCCCGCCTGCCGGCGGATTTCCAGGAAAACGAGAATCTTGGTCGCCTTAAGATCATCGTGGACCAGGGTCTCGTGGATGCCTCGGCCTGTAGCACCCTGGCAACGACCGGGCAGCCGCTGAACTTCCCCGATGAGACACCCGTAGAAGGCTGCGTCTACGAAGGCCTGTACAGCTACGGGGCGCGCTCTTTCACGATCTGGGATGCGTCGACGGGACGTCCGGTCTACGACAGCGGCAGCGATTTCGAAGTCATCACCGCCAACCAGCTCGGCACAAACTTTAACGCCAGCAATGACGACAACGAGGGCGATGATCGTTCCGACGACAAGGGTCCCGAACCCGAAGCGGTGGAAATCGCCGAGCTCGGCGGCAGCGTTTTCGCCTTCATAGCGCTCGAGCGGGTCGGCGGCATCATGGTGTACAACATCTCCAACCCGCAGGCCGCGAAGTTCGTCCAGTACATCAACGAGCGGGATTTTTCCGTGGATGCGGAAGACGATATCGATATCGTGGGGGACCTCGGCCCGGAGGACGTCGTGTTCGTCTCCGCCGAAGACAGCCCCCTCGGGGAGCCGCTGCTACTGGTCAGCAACGAGGTGTCGGGAACCCTGGCCGTGTACAGCGTGACCCTGCTCTGAGTCACCACCCCCGGGGCGTCATTCGCGGTCAGCGAAACCCTCGGGGTTCATCGACTGCCAGCGCCAGGCATCCTCGCACATACGGTCGATGCCTAACGCCGCTTCCCAGCCAATCAGCTCCCGCGCCCGCCGCGGATCGGCGAAGCACTCGGCGACATCGCCGGGACGACGCGCCACGATCTCGTAGGCAACGCTGCGACCGCTGGCCTGCTCGAAGGCCGACACGAGCTCAAGCACGCTGTAGCCACGCCCCGTGCCGAGATTGACGATCAGCGGTTGCCCGTCCTCGGCGGCATCGAGATTCTCGAGCGCGCTCACGTGTCCAGCGGCTAGATCGAGGACGTGGATGTAATCGCGCACGCCCGTTCCATCCCGCGTCGGATAGTCGCCGCCGAAGACACTCAGGCGCTCGCGCCGCCCGACGGCCACCTGCGCCACAAAGGGCATCAGGTTGTTCGGGATGCCGGCGGGGTCCTCGCCGATGAGGCCGCTGGGGTGCGCACCCACGGGATTGAAGTAACGTAGCAGCGCGATCTGCCAGGCCGGATCTGAAGCGCAGAGATCGATGAGCATGTCTTCGATCATGAGCTTGCTGCGACCGTAAGGATTGGTCGCGGAGCGGGGAAAGGCCTCGGTTATCGGCACGCTCGCCGGATCACCATATACGGTGGCCGACGAGCTGAAAACGAGGCGGCGCGGCCCCTCGCGCTCGAGGGCACGCAGCAGCGAAAGCGTGCCAGCGACATTGTTGTCGTAGTATTGCAGCGGATTGGCCACAGACTCACCGACCGCCTTCAGCCCGGCAAAGTGCACAACGGCATCGGGCTGTACCGCGCGCAGCACGCCCAGCACGGCCTCTTCGTCGCGGATATCAACGCGATGCAGCTCGGGCCGCCGACCGAGGATCGCCTCAAGGCGATCGACAACGCGCGCCGAACTGTTGCTCAGGTTGTCGAGGAGGGAGACCTCCCAACCGGCCTCTGTGAAGGCGATGCAGGTGTGCGAGCCGATGTATCCGGTACCGCCGGTCAGAAGAACGCGCTTGCCCATGTGACGACTTCCTCATGAATCGCACACCAAGCTAGCAGCGACACCGCTTGGGTAAAAGTTTTGGCGCGGTCCTTTGCTAGACTTGCGAGATCGGTCTCAGGAATCCCCCCCACAATGCTCGTTCTCGTCACCGGCGCGGCCGGCTTTATCGGCTTTCATACGAGCCGCCGCCTCCTCGAGCAGGGCCACGAGGTCGTGGGTCTCGATAATCTCAACGACTATTACTCGGTTCAGCTCAAGCGAGATCGCCTCGCCGAACTGACGAAGCACGAGCGCTTCCGCTTCGCACACACCGCCCTTGAAGACGATGCCGGAATGGCAGCGCTTTTCCACGAGGAAGCCTTCGACTGCGTGATCAACCTGGCGGCCCAGGCCGGCGTGCGCTACTCGCTGGAGAATCCGCAGGCCTATATCAGCGCAAACATCAACGGCTTCACCAATGTGCTCGAATGCTGTCGTCATGCCGGCACCGCGCACCTGATCTACGCCTCGAGCAGCAGTGTCTACGGCATGAATACGCGCATGCCCTTCTCCGTGCACGACAACGTCGACCATCCTGTATCGCTGTATGCCGCGACCAAGAAGGCCAACGAGTTGATGGCGCACACCTATTCGCACCTCTACGGCCTGCCGACCACGGGTCTGCGCTTCTTTACCGTCTACGGGCCCTGGGGGCGACCCGACATGGCGCTGTTTCTGTTCACTAAGGCTATTCTCGCCGGCGAGCCGATCAAGGTCTTCAACGAAGGGCGGATGCGCCGCGATTTCACCTACATCGACGATATCGTTGAAGGCATCGTGCGCCTCTGCGCAAAGCCCGCTACGGCCAACGAACACTGGGATCCGGCGAAGCCCGACCCCGGCAGCAGCAGTGCGCCCTACCGCCTGTTCAATATTGGCAATAACCAGCCCGTGGAACTGCTCGAGTTCATTGGCGCGATCGAGCAGGCGCTGGGCGTCACCGCGCAGAAGGAGTTTCTGCCGTTGCAGGCGGGCGACGTTCCGGCGACCTACGCCGACATCGAGGCCCTCGCCGACTACGTGGGCTACCGCCCCGCCACGAGTATCGAACACGGTATCGGCCGCTTCATTGAGTGGTACCGCAGCTACTACGGGCACACAGCGCGCCAGAACTGAGGCTCTATTCACGCGGGACGCAGTTCGGCGCGCCCCGACTCCCTTGCTAAAGACGGCAAGACACGACGAGAGAGAGAATCCTGAATGAATGTTGTCATGATCGGAGCCGGTTACGTGGGACTCGTATCCGGCGCCTGTTTTGCGGAATTCGGCGCCCATGTCACCTGCATCGACAAGCAGGAAGCGCGGATTGACGCGCTGCGCGAGGGACGTATACCGATCTACGAACCGGGCCTCGAAGACCTCGTGCAGCGCAACAGTTCCGCGGGACGCCTGTCCTTCAGCACGGATCTCGCGAGCAGCGTTGCCAATGCCGACCTCGTTTTCATCGCCGTTGGCACGCCGACCCGGCGCGGCGACGGACATGCCGATCTGAAATACGTGTATGCCGCTGCGGAGGAAGCTGCCGCGAGCCTGAGCGGCTATACGGTCATTGTGGACAAGTCGACGGTGCCCGTGGGCACGGCCCGCGAGGTTGCCCGCGTCATGCGCAAGACCAACCCCGAAGCGGATTTTGACGTCGCCTCAAACCCGGAATTTCTGCGTGAAGGCTCGGCCATCGGGGATTTCCTGCGACCGGACCGCGTGGTGATCGGCGTGGAAAGCGAACGGGCCGAAGCGCGACTGCGCGAACTCTACCGCCCGCTCAATCTCATCGAGGCGCCGATCCTGGTAACCGATCTCGAAAGCGCAGAGTTGATCAAGTACGCCTCCAATGCGTTCCTTGCCACCAAGATCAGCTTCATCAACGAGATGAGCCAGCTTTGCGAAAAAACCGGTGCCGATGTGAACGCGGTGGCAAAGGGCATGGGCATGGACAAGCGCATCGGCAACAAGTTTCTTCACGCCGGGCCGGGCTATGGCGGATCGTGCTTTCCCAAGGACACGCTGGCCCTCAACCGCATCGCTCAGGAACACGGAGTAAGCAGCCGGATCGTCGAGGCCGTCGTCGAAGTCAATGCGTCGCAAAAGGCTCGCATGGTGTCGAAGATTCGCGATGCCCTCGGCGGCTCCGAAGCCGACAAACGCATCGCCGTGCTCGGCCTCACCTTCAAGCCCGAAACCGACGACATGCGCGATGCCCCCGCCCTGGCCATCCTGCCGGCACTGCACGATCGCGGTGCCGAGGTCATCGCTCATGATCCGCAGGGTATGAAGGAAGCGCGGGAACTGCTTCCCGAGGGCATCACGTTCGCCGAATCAATCGACGACGCCGTGACCGACGCCGACGCCGTGGTGCTAATGACCGAGTGGAACGAGTATCGGGGCCTCGACCTCGCCGACCTGCGCAAACGCATGCGCGGCGACGTATTCGTAGACCTTCGCAACGTCTACGAGCGGAACCTCATGGAGCGTGCCGGCCTGCGCTACACCTGCGTCGGGCGCTGAAGCCCGGCGCGGCCAGCGGCAGCGGCCACCTGCCCGTGTTCCGGGCGGCAGGGCTCACTCGCCCGTAGGCGCTTCATCGGTGGATTGCGCGGCAGCTTCGGCCTGACGCTTGCGCAGGGCCTGGATGTTCAAGAGGTTCTGGCGGAAGGCGTCGGCCATCTTGTCAACGCCCGAGGGATTCAGTCCGCCCTCGTTTCCCGCCACCGTATAGGTCGCATAAATCCCGCAAGCGGTCATCAGCGACCAGGACACCACGTTGATGGGCACTCCCTCGTCCTTCATCGTGTTTGCCAGATCGATGAAACGCTGCATGCAGGCATCGTGCTGCTTGGACTGTTCTTCGGCCACGGTAGGACTCCTTACCCCGAGTTGGAAAGGGCGCGAAGTGTAGCACCGCTGTGCTTACGCCGAGATCGCCCCGGGTCCAGAAAGCACGATAGTGCGCACAGGGCAACGCTTGTGGCGCTATTGTGCTTTGTTTAGCCTGCGCGCTTTGAATTGCCGAGTGGTCCCGTGCCCCTGCTCGAGCCACCGTCCCCCGCGCTCACTTTCCTCATCGCGTTCCTGACAGCGGCGTCGGGCTGTTGCAACGCGCGGGCCCAGAGCAGCGAATCACCGCCAAAGACCTCGTGGAGCCTCGAAGCCGGGATGGGCTTTGAATACGACACGAACGTGTCGGTCGACGAAGTGGACCTCTCCAGCGGTGAGAGCGACTACGCGCTGACCTCCGATATCAAGCTCGGAACGCGCCATCTTTTCACCGCCACCACGCAGGGTTCGCTCAGTTACGACGTAAGCCGCAGCGACTACCGCGAGTTCTCCCGGGTCGATCGCCTGACCCAGATCCTGGGAGCCGACATCAGCACGGAGCTTGGCCAGAGCAGCGCCGGGCTCTCCACGTACTATATCGACTCGCGCCTTGACGGCGATGGCTTCCTTACCTTCCTGCGCGTATCACCGTCGCTGTCGGGATTCCTGTCACAACGCTGGTTCGCCCGCGGCGCCTACGTGTACTCGGAGCGCGCTATCGACGCGCGCCCGCTGCGCGATGCGGACACGCACAGCGCCGAGGTCGACGCTTACTACTTTCACCGCGGCCTGCGCAGCTATGCGAACCTGGGCTATCGCTATAGGGACGAGAATGCTGTCGCGGATGAGCTGGACTTTCGAGCGCACTCGTTGAAGCTGCGCTACATCCGCCGCTTCTATCTCGGCGAACGCAGGGCAAAGGCGGAGTTTGCCCTGCGCTATGAGGTGCGGGACTACCGTTTCGATGAACCCACCATCGACGAACCTAGAGACGATGACCGGCTACGCCTCAAAATCGACTTCGAACTTCCCTTGACGAAGCGGTTCACCTGGCAGGCGTACTACAGCTACGGCGATTACGAGTCCAATCTGCCGCGTGCCGACTTCACCCAAACGATCATCGGCACGCGCCTGCAGTTCACCTGGTAGGGGGCAGCCTGAACGCAGGGTCTGTCACCGGGCTCCTCCGCCGCGCTCAGATCGCGCCGAGACTGAGCAGTCCGTAACCGTAGATCGAATCGCGCCCCGGCGGACCGATATCAAGGGCGCTTTCGAGAAGTGCCGTGATGATGTCCGTCTGCGGCGCGAGACGACTGAGCCGCGCGGCTGCGGTGACGGCAAAGGGTACGGCGAAGGATGTACCGGAGGACGTGGCATAACCGCCCCCGGCGCGCGCATGCCTGAGATCGACGCCGGGAGCTGCGAGCGCAAGATAGTCGCCGCGGTTCGCCAGCCGGAAAACCTGCTGAGTGGCGTCGACGGCGGTCACCGCCACCACGCTGTCATAAGCCGCGGGATACATGGGCCGTGCCACGGGTCCTCCGTTTCCGGCTGCCGCCATCACCACGACCTTCTGCTCGGCAGCCCGTTCGAGCGCTTTCTCGAGCAGGCGATTCGGCGGTCCAGCAAGGCTGATATTGACCACGTCGACGTCGGAGGCGAGCAGCCAGTCGAGCGCACGAATGAGGCTGACCGTGCTTGCGATCTCGCCGCGCTCCTTGTCGAGTTCGAAGACGGAAGCGGCAAAGAGCTGGGCGTTGGGCGCGAGGCCGCGATACTCATCGGAATTTGCGGCGATGATCGAAGCGATAGCCGTACCGTGGAAGTTCGGCGCCGCAGCTCCCCGCGGAGCAAAGGAGCGGCTCTCGATGCGCGATCGCTGCAGTGCGGGATGCGAAGTGTCGACCAGGCTATCGATCATGCCTACGCGGACATCGAGATCGTCGAGGTCCGTGGGCAGCGGCATCGCGGACCGCGGCACCACGCCTCCGTCACCGCTGGTGATCGGCGCACCGGCCGTATAGAAGTGATTGAGGTCGACCTCGGCGCGATCCTTGCCCACGACGTCGAAGACGCCGTTACGCACGTCGCGAATGTCGAACGATGACGGCGCGGCGACCTCAGCGAGACGCAGGCCGAGGGCGGGCAGTTCGGTCACCGTGTCGAAGAGATAGCCCTTGACCGAAAGTTCGCCGAAGGCCTCAGGCTCGGCCATCACCAGCCACTGCTCCTTGAGAATCCGTCCTTCGTCGATCTCGAGGTCGCTTTCGAGGTTGTCCACAATCTCGTCGATTTCGAGTTCCAGACGATCCTCGATTGCCAGCATCACGCGCTGATCGACATCATCCTCGATCGCCGCTTCAACGCTGTCCTC
The DNA here is from genome assembly GCA_036351355.1 of Halieaceae bacterium. GTDB lineage: Bacteria > Pseudomonadota > Gammaproteobacteria > Pseudomonadales > Halieaceae > Congregibacter. The sequence goes on along the minus strand of JAZBOX010000082.1, from coordinate 13,475 downwards.
GACGCCTGCTTCAACGTCGTCCTCCACGGTGGCAGCGACCGCTTCCTCGACGGAATCCTCAACAGCCTGGGCGACGCTTTCCTCCACCGCTGCCTCGACGCTGGATTCGAGCGAGGCCTCAACGCTGTCCTCTACGGTGCCTTCAACCGTGCTGGCAACGGACTCCTCAACAGCATCCTCCACTGAAGCCTCGACGGACGCTTCGATGTTCCCGGCGACCGCGTCCTCAGCCGCCTGCTCGGCAGCATCTTCCACGGCGACCTGGACGCTATCCTCCACAGCGTCCTCGATGCTGTCTGAAAGACCGGCTTCCACGGCTTCCTCGACAGCATCTTCAACACCGGCCTCGACGCTTGCTTCGACACTTGCCTCGACGCCTTCCTCGACATCTGCCTCGACGCTCGCGACGAGGTCGTCTTCCACGGAGTTCTCGACAGCGCTCTGCACGGCATCCTCGATGCCGGCCTCCACTCCGTCCTCAACGCCAGCCACGATAGAGTCTTCGAGGTCCTGCTCGAGGCGCTGGTCGATGGTGTTGGCGACAACATCGTCGATACTGTCTTCGACGGTCGCATCGACGGTCTGCTCGATCGTCTCTTCGATGGAGTCCTCGATGTTTTCCTGGATGTTCTGCTCCGTCGCGAATTCGACGGAGTTCCTCACCCGTGCTTCAACCTGATCGCCGAGCTTCTCCTCGATGCGCTCCACGCCGAAGAACCCGCCCACGGGAAGCTGGGCCAGCGCGTGGGGCGGGATGGCAGGCGCCGCGAAGGCGAAGCCGATCACAAGCGCGCGCAACAGCCGCGCGAGACCGGTCGAAGGAATACGGCTGTTGCCCCGGAAATGCTCGCCTTGATAAACCGCCAGCGCCTCCGTGGGCACCCTGTTCTTCACGGTTACTTCATCCATCACCGACTACCTCGCGGCGTTGCTTTAATGAGCCTGATCCCGGCGGAACCTTCGTGTCCTGCTTCGTGTCCTGCTTCATGCCCTATTTCGTGCCTTATACTGACGTTCGGCGATGGGGATCATTCCCGAGCGCCTGTCAGCTGGAAGCTGCGGCCTCGCGCGCCGCGGCACCGACGCCGCGCGCAGGGGCGCACCCTTACTCGCTCGAGTGCTCACTCGAGCGCACTCGAGCGAAAACTGGAAAGCGCCTCAAGAGTCCCACCCAAGCACCTGATTTTATTCGCGCTTTTAATAATATGGGGAGCCAGGGAATAACTCCCGTACACAACCGTCAATAGTCTAGCAGGGAAAACATGGCCTCGCCCCGGAACGCAAAGATCAGCAACAGGCAGCGCGACGCGCTGATGGAGGAACTGGGCGGCCTAAGGCGCTTCAGTCTCTCGCTGACGGGCAGTTCCGACGACGCCGACGACCTTCTCCAGGCCACCGTTGAGCGGTTGCTGGAGAAGGGCATTCCCGAAGACGCGCACACGGCTCGCTGGGCGTACCGCGTGTGCAAGAACCTTTGGATCGACGAGTTGCGATCGCGCGAGGTGCGGGTTCGCCACGCCAGCACGACGCTGCAGACGAGCCAGGGCGGCGCTCTGGGAGAGCCGGCGGAGGTAGCGCCATCGGCCGAGGCGCAATCGGCAGGCGAGCAGACGCTGGAGGCGGTGAACGCCGCGCTCATGCGACTACCGGAAGAGCAGCGGATGGCGCTCACGCTGGTCGCCGTCGAAGGTAAGAGCTATGCAGAGGCGGCAGAGATACTCGAGGTTCCGATCGGCACGATCATGAGTCGGATTGCCCGAGCCAGAAAGCAGCTGCTTGACGCGACCGGCTGACCGCCGTGGCACGTCAGCGTGCAAAAGACGCCGAAGATGCGCTGATAAGGGCGCCGAAAAGGTGCAGAAAAGGCGCCGAAAAGGCGCTTAAAAAGAGACAACAGGAGTGCCAGGCAATGGCGCCACGCATAATGGGACAGAACGTCGCCGACATCTCCGAACAGGACGTGGCGACCCTATCGCGCTACCTCGACGGCGAAATGCCACCGGCAGAAGCGCGTCAGCTCGAGCAACGCCTGGATGCCGATGCCGAACTCAGGCTCGGACTGGTCAAGCTCGAGGAACTCAACCGCCGCCTGCGCGACGTGTTCAGGGAAAGCGCTGGCGTACCGCCTAGCGTGAGCGCGTTGCTTGAGCAGGCAGTCATTGACCGGCAAGCCGACGCGCCAATCGGCACGGACGCTCCGGCCCGTGCCGAGCCAGCGCCCGGCGCGAGCGATGCGAACGTACTGCCCTTCCCCAAACGCAGCGTAAGCGTAGCGACGCGTCGCTGGACGGGAGCGCTCGCCGCTTCGCTGGTATTTGCCCTCGCCGTTGGCCTGGGCGTGAAGCTCGATGATGCACCGGGAAACTCACTCCCGGGTAACGATCGCCTGGTCAGCGAGGCGCTTGACCGGCAGCCGTCAGGTGACGGCTGGGCGCGCCTCGCCGATGGGCGAGAGCTGCAGCCCGTTCTGACCTTCCCCCATCACGACGGAAACTGGTGTCGCGAGTACCTTCTTCGTGGCGGCAAAGCGGACTGGCGCGCCGTCGCCTGCCGCGAAGGGGATCGCTGGGTAACACAAGCCGCCGGTCTTGAGTCTTACATCGACGGCGGCAGCGAGTACCGGCCAGCCGGCTCGGGTGACGCTGAACCCGTCGCCGTGTTCATCAGCCAGCACGCCGCCGACATCGCCCTCGACCGCGAGGCCGAGGCCGAACTTCTCGCCGAGTGGAAATAGACTGAGCCGGGCGATGGGTCCAGAGTTGGACCGGCCGAAGGGCTGAAGCAGCGCGCCACCGGCGCGCTTCGCTGCTTGAAGGAGCGTACACCCGCTTCGCAGGTCCGGACAGAAAGCCGTGATCCCGGCTGTTGAACCAATAGTGTTTGACCAGACGTCGTCCAGGGCGGGGGCGGCCAGGAAAGCCAGCCACGGCCGTCGATGGACGGGCGCGTAGGACGGGCGCGCAGGGAAGGCGGTCGGGATTCGGGGTCGGGTGCGGCCAGGAAAGCCGGCCAGAACGATCAAGAAGATGGGGGGAAGTGCCTGCGCGCCGTCGCCGTTGAACGCGGCCCTGGTGAAGGGCCCCGATTCGCGACACCCAATAACGCAGCAGGCCTCCCCCGCCAGGGTGTTTCACTCCACCTCTGGCCTATCGACGGGTCAATGGCCGGTTTTATTCCCGGGACATCGCCACCAGGCAACGTTTTTTTCCAATTCATCGCCCGTTCTGGCGACGCCCCTGCCGCGCAAGGCATAGCCCCGCACCAATCAGCGCGGCCGATAGCCCTTTTAGAGCCTGGGGTGCGTCCGTCGCCGCGAATGCTCCATCAGCGCCCAGAGAATGTTGCTCGAGCTCACCTGGCCGACGAGACGCCCCTTGTCGATCACCGGGCGCCGCCGCTGTCGCGTCGCCAGCATGTCCGCGGCGATCTCCACAATGCTGTCGCCGGGGCTGCAGCTTATGACCTCGTGCGTCATCGCATCCTGTACGAGCGCGTGCTCCGGATCACCTTCGTTGTAGAGCGCATCGAGGATGGTCCGAATGCAGTCGATCTCCGACAACACGCCCACCGCGAGGCCGTCGTCGTCCACCACCGTCACGCCGGTGAGCTTGTACTCGACCAGCATTTCGATGGCCTGCACGAGATTGTCATTGCGGTTGATGGTCAGTGGATTGCGGCGCATGCAGTCCCTGATGGTGCTCGGTGTCGCCATGGTCGTTCGATCTCTCTGCTTATTGGTTTCGGATCCTTTACGGGGCCATCGCACTGGAGGGCACCGGAGTCGCAAACTTACCGCCTGCTGCTCTTGCGGTCCACGACTCCCGCGCGGCTGTGCCCACGCGGAAAAAATGGTGAAATGAGTCCATCAGGGCCGGCGACACTTATGGACCGGCGGTATACGCACCACAGGAGCCTGCTGCGCCCATGCACCGCAAATTGATCATCCTCGCCGTCGGCCTCTGCCTCGCTGCGCACCTGCTGGCGCTGCGGCTCAGTGGCGCCAACCCCGCGAGTGACCCGATCAGCGCGCTGAGCCAGGGTCCGGGCGCCATCGTTCATTCGGCAGGGCTGCTCGCACTCGCCGCCGCCTGGCTGCTCCTCGTTGCCGGACTCTGGGGCCGCGAGTCTCGCTGGCTTTGGCGAAGCGGCTGCGCACTGCTGCTCCTGTGCGTGCCGATCCTTCTCTACGTGGCCTACTACTTCAGCAGTGCCAGCACCGAGCGCCTCCTCGGCGACCACGCCAATGACCCCCTGGCAGTGCTCGCCAGCGTGCTCGGCGTGGCCATGGCAGCGCTGCAACCCGGCCTGCTCCGCGCCGGCGCCGCGTTCGCGCGAGCCAATGGCATCATTCTCTTCCTGTGGATCGCCCTCGTGCCGGTCATTCCGCTGATCGAGGCAAGCTGGCTGGGCGCCTACGAGCGCACCGTTGGCGCGCTCATGCTGTGCTGGACGGCGGCGCTGGCGCTACTGTCCTCGGCTGAGCCTGCTCGCACAGAGGCGGCGCCCGTCGCCTGAGTCCGCATCGGAGGCAGACGCGAAAACCGAAGATCAACGCGACAGGCCAGTGCAGGAGCCGCAGCGCAGACAGACCCCGCAGACCTTTCCAGAAGACGGATTCCGAGAGACATCACCCCACCATCATCGCGCCAGACAAACGGAGACAATCAGGCATGTACCCAGGTATGGACTTCAGGCAAAAGGTGGTCTGGATCACCGGAGCATCATCGGGGATCGGCGAGGCCTTCGCCCTGCAAGTGGCGCGTCGCGGCGCGCGGCTCGTGCTGTCGGCGCGCAATCGCGAGATGCTCGACACCGTGGCCGCCGCCTGTGGTGAGGCGGGGGCGCACGATGTTCTAGTCCTCCCTCTCGACGTCACCGACTACGAACGCATGGGCGACGCCGTCGGCGAGGTGCTCGAGCGTTTCGGCGTCATCGACCTGCTGCTCAATAACGCCGGCGTCTCGCAGCGCTCCTTCTGCCGCGACACGCACTTCGACGTTTACCGCCAGATGATGGAGATCAACGTGCTCGGCCAGATTGCCCTGACGCAGGCCGTGCTGCCGTCGATGATCGAGCGCGGCGCCGGCCACATCGCCGTGACTGCGAGCGTCGCCGGCAAGCTCGGCGCGCCGCTGCGCACGGGCTACTGTGCCGCGAAGCACGCGGTGATGGGTTTCTTCGATGCGCTGCGTTCCGAGGTCGCCGCCGACGGCATCGAGGTGACCACGATCACTCCCGGCTTCATTCGCACCGCGGTGGCGAAGAACGCGCTCGGCGGCGATGGCAAACCTATGGGCCACAGCGACGACGCCATCGAGGGCGGAATGGACGTCACCGAATGCGCCGCCGTGATTCTGCGCGGCTTTGAGGAGGGCGAGGCGGAAATCGCCGTTGGCAGCGGCGCCGAGATGGCGCTGCTGGAGCTGAAGCGCAAGGATCCGCAGCGCGTATTCCGCGCCGTCGAGGAGATGGCAGGACAGCTGCGTTCCGCTTCCTGACGCCGATGCCTCGACGCCGGACCCTGTGCAGCGCGGCGCTCGCGGCCCTGGCCCTGAGCGCCTGCGGCGGCTACGAGCTGCGCAACCTTGCCAAGTCCGACATCAATCTCGTCACCGACGAGTTCATCGACGAAACGCGTCGCCTCGTGCGCGAACTCATGGTGAAACTCTACGCGCGCAATCCGCGTCAGCTCGAGCGCGGACGCCGCCACACCGTCGAGGCACGCCTGCAGCAACTGCGCGATACGCCGGGACCGCTGGTGTTTGACGAACTGGGGCGGCGCCAGGAAATCGCAGCGCTGGAACTGGTTTTCGACCCGGACTTTGGCGGCGACCGCGTCTTTGCCCTCGTCATCGGTCTTGGCGGCATGCTGCGGCGCGCCTACGGCTATGACACGCAGTCCTATATGTTCGACTCGCAGAACCCGGACTCGCTGCATACGAGCGCGCGCAACATCGAAATCCTGCTCTGGCGCCTGAGGAACAACCGCCAGACGAACGGCGACCCCTTCCTCGTCACCAGCGAATATCGCGGCGTGACCGACAACCTCAGCTTCGAGCGCCTGTTCGGTAAGCTCATTGCCCTTCAGGACATGATGGCACGCATCGCTGGAGACGCCGGCGATCGCCGCGTAACAAAGGTCGTGCACACAGCGACCTCGGTCTTTATCCCCCTGCCCCTGTGAGGATACGTATGCGAATTCACCCTCTTTTCCAGGCCGCAGCGCCGCATGGCAGCGCCCGCCGCGCTCCGGGCGCGCTTGCCGCAGCCGGCCTCGCGGCTCTGCTCGCGCTGCCTCAGCTCACGGCCAGTGCCCAGGCCGAGCGAGCACTGCCCCCTGGACCCGTCGAAGCCCGCGTGGAGCAGGCGATGGATCGTATCGAGGCCCTGGACGGCGACTATCGTGCGGTGATCGCCCTGACGCCGGAGCTACGCGCGCAGGCGCGCAGCCTCGACCGCCAGCGCCGCATGCCCGGACTGCTGCACGGTGAACCCATTCTGCTCAAGGACAACATCGAATCGCGCGAACTGCCGACAACGGCGGGCTCGCTCGCCCTCGGCGACAACGTCACGGGGCGCGACGCAGCGCTGGTGGCGGCGCTGCGCAGCGAAGGCGCCATTATCCTCGGCAAGGCCAATCTCAGCGAATGGGCGAACTTCCGCTCCGTGCACTCGAGCTCGGGCTGGAGCGCCGTCGGTGGCCAGACCCGCAATGCGGTGGATCCCGCGCGCACACCCTGTGGCTCGAGTTCTGGCTCCGCCGTGGCTGTCGCCCTGGGCTACGTCGACGTCGCGATCGGAACGGAAACTTCGGGCTCCATCGTGTGCCCGGCTTCGATGAATGGCGTCGTGGGTTTCAAGCCTACCCATGGCCTGGTCAGCGGTGATGGGATCGTCCCACTGGCGCTGACGCAGGACACGGCCGGCCCCATTGCGAAGAACGCGGAGCTTGCCGCGCGCACGCTCGCGGTCATGGTCAATCCCGATCTGGAGCAGGCCCCGGCAATCCGCGCCGGCCTGCTGACGCTGGACAGCGTGACGACGCTCGACGGCCTGCGCGTGGGCGTCTTCGCCAACACGCAGGGCTTCGATCCGCGCCGCGACGCCAATCTCGAGCGGGTCCTGGAAGTCCTGCGCCAGCACGGCGCAACAATCATCCCCGAGCTGCGCATCACGCCCTACGACGGCTATGGCAGCGACGCCTACGACGTGCTGTTGTGGGAGTTCCGCCGCGATATCGCCACCTACCTTGCCGGCCTTTCGGAGCAGGTCGCGGTACGCAGCCTCGATGACCTGATTCGCTTCAACCTCGAACATGCCGCTGAGGAGCTGGCCGTCTTCGATCAGTCAATTTTCCTGCGGTCGCAGAGCCTCGAAATGTCGGAAGCTGAGTACCGGGAGCTGCGCGCAAGGACGCAACGCGCCATGCGCGAGGAGGGACTCGACCGCCTGTTCGAGGAGCATGAGCTCGATGTGCTGATCGGCATCACGACGGGCGTGGCGTGGATGATCGACCCGGTGAATGGCGACGCGAGCTTCGGCTCGAGCATGGCGCGCCAGGCCGCCGTCGCGGGGAATCCGCATGTCACCTTGCCTCTGGCAGGCATCCGCGGACTGCCCCACGGCATCTCGCTGGTTGGCGAGCGCTGGAAGGATCACGAGCTGGCGTCGATCGCGCTGCTGGTCGAGCAGACGATGAAGATCGCAGGCAGCGCAGGATCCGCGCAGTAATTGCACCGGGCCGGCGCCCACGCGTTGGCAGCCACGTTGACCGTGGCGGCCTTTATCGCAATCATCGACAGTCGAAGGCCGCCAAGGCGGCGGCCCGCTCACCGCTTCCGGGGGACACGCCGATGCAGGCCTACACCGAGCTCTTTGCCGCCAGCTTCGGCCGCATCATGGGCGGCGGAGCCTACAATCCGGAGTTCATCGACCGCTTCTACAGCCATTTTCTTGCCGCTTCACCCGAAGTCGCGCTTCGCTTCGAAAACACGAACATGAGCCGGCAGAAGACCATGCTCCATGATTCCTTCACCACGCTCATCGACTTCAACGAGACCCGGCAGATCACACCGCAGCTGCGGCGCCTCGGCGCCGCCCACGGGCCTCATCACAGCGATGTACCACCGGCGATGTACACCCTGTGGCTCGACAGCCTCATCCGCACCGTGGGTGAGTTCGACCCGGAGTTCGACCGCGAGGTGGAGCTCGCCTGGCGCCTGACGCTGGCACCGGGAATCGCCTACCTGCAGCATGTCTACACGCACCCCGAGGCCGGCGACCGCGAGCGCTGAGAACCTGGGGCGGATCTCACGGTCTGATCATGGGTGGTAGTCACGCCGCCCTCAACTCGACAACTGGTGAGGCTCAATGCGCCAGATCAGCCCCCGAAATCCAGGCCCTGCAGTCCGTGCGTTCGCGGTGGCCATACTCCTCCCCCTGCTCGCGGGATTGCCAGCCACTTCGGGCGCGACGGTGCAGGCCCCCTCGCACGAGCGCTGGACCCAACTGCTCGCCGCCTGCGTCATTACGATCGACGACGGCGCGAGCACGGCCGTGGACTACGGCTGTTTTGACCGGCGACACGTCGAGCTTCAAGACTACCTGGATGCTCTGTCCTCGCTGAGCGCCGCAGACTTCGAAGCCCTGTCGCGCGCTGAGCGCCTCGCGCTGCTGATCAATGCCTACAACGCCTGGACCGTGGAGCTCATCCTGACCGCCTGGCCCGAGCTCGAATCGATCCGCGACCTTGGCAGCCTGCTCCGCTCGCCGTGGAAGAAGCGCTTCATTCCCTTTCTCGGCGATACGCTCAGCCTCGACGACATCGAGCACGGGATGATCCGCCAGCCCGGTCGCTACGACGACCCAAGGATTCACTTCGCTGTGAATTGCGCCTCCGTTGGCTGTCCGGCGCTGCGCGAGGAGGCCTTCACGGGCGTGGAGCTGGACCAGCAGCTTGAGGAACAGACCCGCCGCTTTCTGGGCGATCGCAGCCGTAACCGCGTACGCGACGACGTACTCGAGCTGTCACCGCTCTTCGACTGGTACGGCGATGACTTCCGCCGCGGCTGGCGTGACACCCGAGATCTCGAAGACTTCCTGCTGCGCTACGCCGATGCGTTGGGCTTATCACCCAGTCAGCAGCAAGCCCTTGAGATCGGAGCGATGGAACTTCGCTTTCTGGACTACGACTGGAGTCTCAACGCCATCCGCTGAGGGCCATCGCATCGAAGTAGCGGCGACGGCCGGAAGCCGCACCGCGAGAAACAGGCCTTGCAGCCACCTCGCTCTCAGGCCTCGGCGGCCAGATAGTCTTCGAGCCGCTGGTCCAGCGCCGCTTTGGCCTCAGGACTCAGAAAGGCAGCTTCCAGGCTGTTGCGAACGAGAGCGAGTCCCTGATCGCGGGTCATGCCGAGCGTATTCTCCAAAGCCGCAAAGTTCTCCAGCAGATCACCACCGAAGTAAGCGGGATCGTCCGAATTGACCGTGACACAAAGGCCGCGCTCGAGAAGCTCGAGGATCGGGTGTTCACGCAGGTCGTCGTAGACGCGGAGCCTGAGGTTGGACAAGGGACATACGGTGAGCGGCACGCGCCGCGCCGCGAGCTCATCGAGCAGCGCCGGGTCATCGACGGACCGCACCCCATGATCGATACGCTCGACCCCGAGCAGATCGAGCGCGTCGCGAACAAATCCCGCGGGGCCTTCCTCCCCGGCATGTGCCGTCAGCGCGTAACCGCGCTCGGCCGCTGCGGCGTACAGGCGCTGAAAATTCGCCGGCGGAAAGTCGCGCTCGGAGCTGGCAAGGCCGATGGCAACGAAGGCTTCGCGAAAGGGATCGGCCGCGCGCAGCATCGCCAGACACTCGTCTTCGGGGAGGTGGCGCAGAAAACTGAGGATGAGTCCCACGGACTGACCCCAACCCACCCGGGCCTCATCGATCGCTCGCTGGAACCCGTCGAGGACCGTGGCGAGCGCCACACCCTGGGGCAGGTAGGTCTGCGGCTCGACCATGATTTCGCAGTGCACGATGTTCTGCGAACGGCAGACAGAGAGATAGTCCTGCATCAGCAGGTAGAAATCCTCCTCGTCGCGCAGCACCGAGGCGCCGAGGTAGTAGAGATCGAGGAAGCTTTGCAGGTCGCCGAAGTCGTAGGCGCGCTCGACCTCGGCCGTGCTGCTGTACGGCAGACTCACACCGTGCTTTTCGGCAAGCTCGAGCAGGCGCGGCGCCCGCAGGCTGCCGTCGATATGCAGGTGGAGTTCGGCCTTGGGCATCCCCGCAAGCCAGCGCGTCACCGGCCCCCAGGTTGATTCGCCATTCTCCGCAGCGGCGCTCATGGCGTCACCTCGCCAGCGCTCGGCGCGGCTAGCGTACCGGTGAACAGCGCAAATGCAGCTTCCGCGTCGGTTTCGCGGCAGAGCAGCGTGTTCGCAGAGCCGCCGCGCCGTTCGATGACACCGGCGCTGGCAGCGTCGAAGTGGCGGCGCGGTGCTCCGGAGGCTGTGATTGCAGGCATGCCGCGGTCGCTCGTGTTCCACCAGGGCGTCCGGGTGGGCTCGAAGCGCGCGCCCAGCGAGAGCGTTTCACCGCGGCAGAAACGCTCGCGATCAACCACGGCAAGCGCGGCGAGCACATCCCAGAAGTAATATTCGCCCGAATCGATAAACCACTTGTTGGCGTCCAGCACGGCGTCCCAGAAAGCGGCCGCCGGATTGTCGACACGGGTCTTGAAGGCGGCGGCGAAGTCGCTGGTCACGCGCACCGTGTTGGTCACGTCGAGACCGACGAGCTCAATCGGCAGGTCCGAATCGAGTACCGCATCGGCTGCGACGGGGTCCACGTAAAGGTTCCACTCCGCGTCGCGATTCGGGTTGTCGTCGGTGAAGCCCGGTACGATGATGTTGCCAGGAACATCGAGGGCGCCACCCATGATCACCAGGCGCTCGAGCTTCGCGACGTCATCGGGGTAGCGCTCCTGCCACTGCGCGACGTTGGTCAGCGGGCCCGTGGCAAGGAGCGTCACCGGGCGTTGTGCCTCGGCGATGCGATCGTGAAGCAGATCGACGGCGTGCCGCGGATCCGGAGCGGCCAACGCCGGAGCTACGGAAACGCCCGAAAGGCTGTCCATGTCTTCCTGCCACGGCAGCGGGAACACGAAGTAGCCATCGACGGGATAGGAATCACCGCAGCTCACGGGCACACGGCTATGTGGATCGACGAGTTCGAGGAGCGCCAGCGCGTTGCGCGCACCGGGTGCGCAGTGCGCCTCGCCGCTGGCAGCCACGGTGACCGCGAGCAGTTCAACAGCCGGATGGCGGGCGAGAAACAGGAGTGCCGCCCAGTCGTCGATGGCCATGTCCGTATCGAAAATCACCGGAATCCGCTCAGCCGCCCGGGGCGGTGTGTCGGCGTAGCTGCTCCAGTCGGCGATGAGCGCATCAACCACGCGCTGGCCGAGGCGCTGCGCCGTTTCGAGGGCGCCGAGGCCGCCGTCCGGATAATCGGCCGTGGTACTCCAGGCCGCTGAAAGTCCCGCGGGCGGCAGCGTGTAATTGCTTGCCGTACGCAGTACCAGCACGCGCTCGGGATCGGCGCGCTCGATGCGGGCGAGACGGTGCAGCGCGGTCAGCGTGCCCGAATCCTCCATGTTGGAGGTCATGAAGTTAGCGCCCTCCCCCGCGTAGGCGCGGACCCAGTCGTTAGCCCACTCGTTCAGCTTTGCGCCGTGCCAATAGGTGCTGGCCGAGAGTGTCTCGCCGCGGGTGACGAAGGGCGGGCGCTGCGCACGCGGGTACGCCGAGTACTGAGCGCGGAATGCCTGCATCGCCGGCGTATCGGGGAGCGCTTCGTTGCGCGTGAGCTGATAAGCCCATTCGGCGAGTCCGCTGTTGAGTTCGAAGTGGATCGTATCCAGCGTCCATCCTGTGGATACATCCTGCGGGCCGTCGGCCGGCGCCGAGGCGCCGAGGGGAATGAAGCCGTAGGGCCAGTCATCGGGGATTTCGCGGCCATCGATCTCGTAGGCGAGGTCTCCGTCGACCACGTGCGTGGCCCAGGCGGCGGAAGCAAGGGAGAGGTCTTCGGGGTCTCCCCCGGCGATACCCGCGACCAGCCAGTAGGCGCTGGTGAAATCAAAGCGCGGGTCGAGGCCAAGCGCCATCGTCGAGGCTGTCGCGTTGGGTATACCACCCCCGAGGCAAGCGATGAGCAGGCCATCGCGCCGGTAATAGAGCGGATACTCACCGAGTTCGAAGGGCAGCTCTTCCATCCCGGGATTGCGCTCGAGCCAGAGCTGAAGCTCTCCCGGGCGATCGCCGCGCACATCGCCGTTTTCAAACATGGTGAGGACGACGGCCTTGACCGGCCTGACGTCGTCCTGGGCCTGCGCGCCCGGGAAAAAAATCGCGGCGAGCGCAGGCGTCGCCACGCTCAGAAGCAACCGCATCACGCCCCCATTGAAACGGCGCAGCATGTCAGTTCTCCAGATCCGCAGGCGTCGGCGTGCGGTCGCGATAGACATCCCAGTTCTCGACCAGCGTGTCGATCACGCGCGAGCCCACAAGAAAGGCAGACTCGAGCGACGCCTCGAGACCCGCATAGCCCTCGTTCTCTGCAAGCAGGTTGGTAGCGGCATCGACGCCCGGCGGCGGCATCGTGTAGTTGCTCGCCGTGCGCAGCACCATCAGGCGATCGCGGTCCGCACGACCGGCCCGGGTGAGCCAGGTGAGCGCCTGCATGGTGCCCGTATCTTCCATTGCCGAGGTTACGAACTCCCCCTTGCCGTCGCTCCAGTAATCCACCCAGTCGTTGGCCCAGTCGTTGAGGATTTTCCCGTGCCAGAAGGTCATCGCCGCGAGGTGGTCACCCTTGAGCACGAAGGGGGCGCGCTGCGCGTTCGGGTGCTCCGTGTACAGCGCCCGGGTCTCGTCGAGGGATTCGAAGTCGGGCAGTTCCATGTCTTTCGTGAGCTGGTAGGCCCACTCGGTGAGTTCGGGGTTGGTGCGGAACATCTCCCCCGTCGGCTCGGGACGGTCCTCGTCAAAAGGCTCGTCGGTGTAACGCGCGAGGTAGCCGTATTTCCAGTCCGTGGGCATTTCGCGCGGATCGATCTCGTGGGCGAGGTCGCCGTCAACGAGATACTCGGCCCAGGCCGCGCTACCGATCGACGCGTCTTCCGGGTCGACACCGGCGATGCCGGCCACCAGCCAGTAGGCCTTGCTCAGATCAAAGCGCGGATCCATGCCCAGCATCATCACCGAGCCCGTCGAGCGCGCCGTGCCGATCCCGGTCACCATAACCAGAACGCCGTTCTCGGAGTCGAAATGCAGGTCGTGAAAGGCGGGAAAGGGGAATACCGTATCGAGCGTTCTGCGTTCCTTCCAGAGCTGGAACTCGGCGGCCTGATCGCCCGTGTCCTCGCCGATCTCGAACATCGTTACAACGACGGCCTTGACGGGAATCGGGGCCAGTAC
>JAZBOX010000081.1:0-7584 GCA_036351355.1 Halieaceae bacterium | reverse complement strand
CCGGGCCACACGTGCAGGCCGAAAATTGCCGAGGGATTACCCGCCTTCTCCAGCAGGCCGTCCGCCAGCATCATCCGCGCGCCGCCGTCCTCGCCGGGTGGAGGCCCTTCCTCCGCTGGTTGGAAGACCAGCGCGACGCTGCCGCGAATCTCTTCGCGCAGTGAGGCGAGTACCGTGGCCGCGCCCATCAGGATTGCCACGTGCGCATCGTGCCCACAAGCGTGCATCACCGGAACGGATTCACCGAGGTATTCTCCTGTCGCGGTCGATGCGTAGGGCAGCCCGGTCATTTCCTTCACCGGCAACGCGTCCATGTCCGCCCGCAGCGCCACGGCGCCACCCGGCTGCGCACCGCGCAGCACACCGACCACCCCGGTATGCGCTACTCCCGTATGCACCTCGTCGAAACCAAGCTCGCGCAGGTGCTCCGCGATCATCTTTGCTGTGTTGAACTCACGATTCGAGAGCTCGGGGTGCTGGTGGATGTGATGGCGCCAGGCGATTACGTCATCGCTCACGGCTTCCACAGCCACATCGACCGCATCTGAGGCCGCCGATCCAGCGGCGCAGAGCAGCAGCGCGGTCACAAGGACATTCCGTAGGTGCATGGGTCTGTTTTTCTCCGAAGCGGTCGCCGACTATACATCACGCCACGCAGTTCCAATGCACACAGAACGGTATACAGAACGGCATACAGAACGGCAGGCACGGCCACCCGATCGATGATGACCGTGGGGTGTCTCGGGTGGGGCTCTAAGGTCGGGCGTGGCCACTATCACGCGCGAGACCCTGGAGAGTCACCTCCGGTTTCAAGCAAGTGATGAACTCAGGGGACGCATGGGCGGCGAGCCCGGCCACGATGACGGCCGGTGACCTCGGGAACAGCGGCCGCGGACACGGATTTCGGTGTTTGGTGGACTGCCCCTCGCCAACGCTTCACAAAGTGTCGCCGCGTTCCGGGGTTACCACCCGTTGCATCGCTGCCAGTACTCACCGGTGGCTTCGCAGCCCTCCACGACCTGGTATCCGTCATGCGCCGCCGCGGTCATGCAGGCGTGATTAGGGAGCACGCGCAGGCGGCTGCCGATCGGAAACTCTTCAAGCTCGTAGTGCTTCGGCAATTCGATGATGCCGTGTTCCTGGTTGGCGCGATTCACGCACAGGCCCTCGTACACGCGTGCGCCGTCGCTCGAAACGATCAGTCCGAAGCCGCAGTCTTCGCGCTGGGTTGCGGTGCCCCGGTCCTTCGACAAGGCAAGGCCTCCTGCATCGATAATGAGGCGGCGATGCGAGGGCTTGTGGCTGATGACCGTAGTCAACACCGTAAGAGCGATCTCGTTGCGATCGCAGGCGCCGATGCCCGCCATGACCAGGTCGTAGAAAGCAAAGACACCGGGTCGGGCTTCGGTAATGCCGGAGAGGTCCCGGGCGAAGCGCGCGGTAGGCGTGGAACCGATGCTGACCACAGGCACTTCGATATCCGCGTCGCGCAGCATCTGCGCCGCGGCAACGGCCGCTGCGCGCTCGCGCTCCGCGTGCGCCGCTATCGCATCAGCGCCATAGCAGCCGTAGGACTCGCCGGCATGCACCATGATTCCGGCGAAGTCGCTGTAGGGGCTGGCTGTCAGTTGGGTTGCGATGCGCAGCAGCGTCGGATCATCGGGCTCGAGGCCGGCGCGGTGGCCATCGGCGTCGATCTCGATCATGACGCGGGCTCGCAGCTTCGCGTCAGCGAGGCAGTTCAGCAGCCGTTCACAGACCTCCTCTGTATCGAGCACCAGCGTCAGCTTGATACCAGCTGCCAGCAGCGCGCTGGCGCGCGCGAACTTGTCCGGGGAGATGCTCACGCCGTAGAGCAGGTCCCTAAAACCCGCGGCGGCAAAAAACTCCGCTTCACGCAGCGTTGATACGGTCAGACCGGAGAAGCCGGCGGCTTTCTCCATCCGCGTTGCAACCTCGATACATTTGTGCGTTTTCGCGTGAGGCCGAAAGGCGACACCAAGGGCTGCAAGGCGCTGGGCCATGTCCTCGATGTTGGCGTCCAGCCGCTGCCTGTCGAGCACCAGGCAGGGTGTCGCCAAATGATTTAGGCCAGCGTGGTGATGGTCAGCGCCCGGCATCTGCGCGATGGCTTGCGTAGGCATGATTTCGCACCTCCAGTCATTGCAGGAAGCGCCGAGCGCCGTCCTGCGGAGATTCGTCAGAGTCTTGCTGGCGGGCAGCCGATACGACTGCAGGAAACCTCAGAAGGCCCAGGCGCGAGGATCAGCTGCCCTATGCGGTCGTTTGCTGCTGCTCCACGGCCACCCCGCGCAGGAAACTGCGCGTTGCCGCCTCCATCATCGCCGGCACATCTGCGCCGGGGTGGAAATGCGGAAGCTTGCCGCTCATGGCAATAGCGCTGAAGCCATGAACCAGTGCCCACAGTTTGATTGAAAGGTCGAGCACGTCCACTTCGCCCATGCCCTGTTTTTCGAAGTACGCCTGAAGGGTTTCCACCAGTACAAAGAAGGCGGCAGCCTTGCGATCAAAGCCTTCGGCATCGAAGGTGCGCGCGCCGATGTCACCCCACATCAGATCGTAGAACGCAGCCTTCTGCGTCACGTAGCTGATGTAGTTCCTGCCGATCGCGATAATCGCCTCGATGCTGCCCGGCGCTTCGGCATCGCGAACGCGTCGTGCCGATTCGCTAAGACCGAGGAAGCCGAGCTGGGCTACCGCATCGAGCAGGGCGTCCTTGTCGCGGAAGTGCCGATAGGGGGCCGCCGTGCTCACTCCGGCGCGACGCGCAGCGTCGGCCATGCTGAAGCCGAGCGAGCCGCTTTCCTCAATGAGTTCGGCAGCGGCCACGATCATCGCGTTGCGCAGGTCGCCGTGATGATAGGCCCTGGCCGCCGCCGTCATGCAGCGTTACTCCGCAGACAGGCAAGCGCGGCGTGCGCTTCTGTTTCCGGGGCTGCGACCGCACGCCGGTGCTGCCGTCTGTATACGAGCATGAACATAGGCGGAATATAGAAAAACGACACCACCGTGGACAAGAGTACGCCGCCGGCGATCGCCATCGCGAAGGGCGGCCAGAACTGCCCCCCTTCGAGGATGAGCGGGAGAAAACCGCCGAAGGTGGTGATCGTCGTGGAGACGATATGGCGACTGGAGCCCATCACCACGCGGGTTACGCTGTCCGGGTCGCCGCGTGAGGCGCCGGCGTCGAGCTGCAGCGCGGTCAGGATGATGATCGCCGCGTTGATCGAAACACCGATCGAACCTATCACGCCGATCAGCGCCTGCACGCCAAAGGGATAGCGAAAAATGGCAAGCGCCAGCAGGCTAAGACCCATCGACAGCACGAAAACCGTGAACGCCACGGCGGACAGGCGCCAGGAGTTGAAGGTGAGTACGATCGTGGCCAGCAGGGCGGACAGGATCAGACCCATGGGCGCCACGATGTTCTGCACGACGCTGGCTCTTGCATCGGAAGTGCCGCCGAACTGAAAGCGATAGCCATCGGGCATCGCCACGGGATCTTCGTCGAGAATGCTGCCAAGTTCCTTGAGCGCTTCCTCGGCCAGCACGCCGCGCGTGACAAAACCCTGGACCGTGTTCAGGCGTTCGCCGTTCTTGCGCGAGACCGGGCTGCTGGCCGGAGCGAGGGAAAAACGGCCCAGCGTCGACAGCGCCACGCTTGAGGCGTCGTTCCCGTCCCGCACCGCGCCCGGGAGCGGCAGGCGGATGCTGGCAATCTGCTCCGGCGCTTCCCACTCCGCTTCGCGGAATCGTGCGCGCACGGGCAGGCGTTTCGTGCCTTCAAGAATTTCGCCCGCGACGCGTCCGCGCAGTGCGGCGTCCAGGGTGTCGGCAACGGACGACAGCGTCAGTCCCGCCCGGCGGACGCGCTGTTCATCGAGCTCAAAGACCAGCTTCGGCGCTCCGGCGAGCAGCGTAGTGCTGCTGTGGGTGATGTCACTAACGCGTTCCATGCGCAGTCGGAAGGCTTCACCGAGGCGACGCAGCGTTTCGAGATCGGGCCCGAAGATCTCAATCTCCAATGGAGCGGCCACGGGCGGGCCCTGGTCGATTCCCAGCACCAGGATGCGTGCCTCGGGGAATTCCAGATCGAGCTCGCGCTGCAGGCGTCGGATGAGGGCGTCGGTGCGCTTTTCGTCGCGCGTGAGCACCATGGCCTGCGCGAAGCCGGGAATCCCCTCACGACTGCGTATGAGGTTGTAATAGAAGGGAGGCGGGCTCTCGCCGATGCTCCAGTCGATACGGCGGATCAGCGGCTCCTGCCGCAGACGCGCATCGAGCTCGCGCACGAGGCGGTAGCTGTCGTTGATCGAACGGCCCGGCGGCAGCGATACCTGCAGGTACATCTGGTCACGATCGGTGCCCGGAAAGAACTGCGCGGTCAGCGTCGGAAAGGAAAGAAAACCGGCGATGGGCAGGGCCAGCGCAAGCGCGACGGCGCCCGCGGGATGCCGGATCGACCAGTTGAGCGCCTTTTCCAGGCCGCGGCCCGGCGCGCCGGCGCGCAGGCCGCTTTGCCACCAGCCGCTTCGGGCGCCTAATCCGCCGGGCAAAAGGCGCGCGGCAAGCACGGGCGTCAACACCAAAGCGAGCAGCAGCGAGCCCAGCAGCATGATGACCACGGCCTTGGCAATCGAGCCCATGAAGTCGCCCGAGGGACCGGGGAGGATCACCATGGGAACAAAGGCAAGCACCGTGGTCGCCGTCGACGACAGCAGGGGAATGCGCATACGCCGCACCGAGCGCGCAATGGCATCGGCGGGACTCGCCCCCTCGAGAAGGCGCTTGCGCACTTCGTCGGTCATGACGATCGATCCGTCGACAAGCAGGCCAAGGGCAACCACCAGGCCGGTCACGGACATCTGGTGGATGGGCAGGCCGATCAGGTACATGCACATCAGCGACAGCAGGGTGCACAGCGGCAGGACGAGTGCGACCACCGTGGCCGCGCGCAGGCCCAGCGTGAACAACAGCACGAGCAGAACCAGCGCCATGCCGATCACCAGGTTCACGCTGACGTCGCGCAGGCGTTCGCGCGTATAGACCGCCTGGTCATAGCTGGTGTCAATGGCGATGCCGGCCGGCGCCGTGGCACGGAAGTTCTCGAGGAAGCGGTCGAATTCTGCGCTCCAGCGATCGACCTGCAGACCCTCGCGCATGGCTACGCCAAGGAGAATCCCGGGCTGACCTTCGGTGAAAGCCGCGGATCGTGGTGGCGACACCTCGCTGCGATAAACGTTTGCCACGTCGGCCACGGTAACGGCGCTACCGTTGCTGTCGGTGCGTATGATGACGTCGGCAACACGTTGTGCGGAATCGAACTCGCCCGCGACTTCAATCAGCAGGTCATTGCGAAGGCCGCTGGCGCGACCGGAGGCCCGGCGCGGGTCGGCTTCGCCGAGTGCGCGGGTGACGTCAGCGATGCTGAGCCCGCGGGCGAGGAGGGCCTGTTCGCTGACATCGACGCGAAGTTCTTCCTCGCTTTCACCGAAGAGCTCAACGAGCCTGGTTCCCGGGAAGTTGCGCGCTCGCTCGGCGAGCTCGTCGGCCACGCGCGACAGCAGTGGCAACGCTACGTCGTAGCCGGGTGCAGAGCTGATCGCGACGATGCGCACGAAGGCGACGGTGCGGTCATTGTCGAAGTCGGATGCGAGTACTCCCGGCGGGAACTCGCGCGCGGCGTCATCGACGGCATCGCGTACTTCGGACCAGGCTCGCTCAAGCGCCTCCTCGCTCAGGGTCTCGTACAGCTCGATCACCACGGAGGAGACTCCGGTGGACGACAGCGAGCGTACCTCGTCCACCTCGGCGACCTTGCGCAACGCCTCTTCGAGCGGTTTGGCGACCAACGCTTCGACGCGCCTCGGCTCGGCGCCGGGGAAGTAGGTGGTGATCGTAGCAACGAAATTGGTAATCGTCGGGTCTTCCTGCCGTCCCAGCGAACGCAGGCTGGCGAGTCCCACGAGGGTGATGACGAGGATCGTTAGCCACAGGTAGCGGTTGTGGCGGTACAAAGCATTGGCAAGCATCGCTCAAGCTCCGGCAAGCTGTTGACTGTGTGCATCAAGGACGCGCGTGCCCGGGGCAACCCGATGAACCCCGTCGCCGACGATGCGGTCCCTGGCCTTGAGCGTTCCGCGCACGTAGGCCCGCTCGCCCGATACGTGCAGTACCTCGACGACTTCGCGCAATGCGACGGTGCGGCTGTCGCGCTCGCGCAGGGCGAGCACGGTCCATACGCCGCGGTCGCCTTCGAGCAGCGCCGACAGGGGCAGCCAGCCGCCGCGCTGTTCGATGCGGCGGGGCAGTGCGACGGACACGGGCTCGCCGTCGTAGGAAAGCAGGCCGTCGGGCAGTTCGAAGATTGCGGCCGCCGTCAGCGATACGCGACTCACGTCGGGGCGCACGGCGCGCAGTCGGGCGGAAACGCTGTGCTCGCGGAGCGTCAGTCGATACTCGGCTCCGATCTCAAGGGCTTCGGCCTGTTCCACGGTTACACCGATCTGCGCTTCGCGTGCAGCGGTGTCGATCAGCGTGAACATCGGGGCGCCTCGCCCCGTCACGCTGCCCTGGTCCAGATGCTGGCGACCGATTCTTGCCGCGAAGGGTGCCCGCAGCGTGGACTTGTCGAGCTCGATGTCGAGTCGTTTGAGCTCGGCGCGTGCGGCTGCGAGTCGTGCGGCGAGCGCCTTCTCGCCCAGTCGCGTGTCGTCGAAGCTCTGCGCGGAAATCGCCCCGCTACCGGCGAGAGGCGACTGCCTTGCGACGCGGGCGCGGGCGAGTTCGAGCTCAGCCGCGACTTGCGCCACGCTTGCGGACGCTGCATCGCGTCGAGCCATCAGGCTGCGCGTGTCCAGACGCGCGAGCACGTCGCCGGCCGCGACGCTTGCGCCCTCGCTGACGGAGACGCCGGCGATCACGCCCTCGACCTCGAAACCGATGTCGCTGCGCGTGGCGGCCTTGACTACGCCGAGGAAGGTCTGCTCGCGCAGGAAGCTGTCCTGCGGCTCGAAGACGACGGTTTCAACGGGCATGGCGCCCCGTCCCGGACGCTCGGTCACGTCTTCGACGCGAGCATGGAGGACGCTGGTGATCGCGGCGGTGCCGAGCAGTGCCGCGCCGAGGGCGATGATGCTGGGTCCAGCCCGTCGCAGAGGGAGCGTGTTCATGGTTGTTGCCTCGGGAGGGTATGTGAATGACATTAACATATATGTTAATAGCCATAACATCAAGAATACGCAAGGTCTTTTTGGGGACCGACCTGAGTGCAGGCGCGCGCCAGACGTGGACAGGAGATGGACGCAGGCTTCAGCTCTAGCGCGCGGGCCCCGGTGTCGTTCGCGACCTCTCGAGCACCTCGAATCGTCGAGAATTCGTCGGCAAACACATGGAGTTGCCCGGAGCCCCGCTTTTTAGAGACAATGCGCCGCCCCTGCGGGGGTGTGTCAGGGTGGCCCGGGCGGTCCCCTCGCAATGCCAGGCAGTAAACCCCGCCAGGCCCGGAAGGGAGCAACGGTAGCTGCTGATGCATGTGCCGGGGTGCGGCTGTCCGGGCCGCTT
>JAZBOX010000080.1:0-22691 GCA_036351355.1 Halieaceae bacterium | reverse complement strand
TCGGGATCCATGGTGGTTTCCCACAGCTGCTCGGGATTCATTTCACCGAGTCCCTTGTAGCGCTGAATCGAATAGCCGCGTCGCGCTTCGGACAGGAGCCAGTCCCAGCCCTCGGCAAAGCGCTGTGTTGTGAAGGTCTTTTCGCCGCGCTGGAAGTAACCGCTCTCTTCGATCAGATCCATGAGCGTCTCGCCAACCTCGGCCATCTGTGCGTAATCCTGCGAACGGAAGAATTCCGGCCGCAGCGGTATGGGGCGCTCAACGCCGTGGGCGAGCATCCGTATCAGCGGGTAGGATTGGCCATCATCGTCGCTGCGTAAATCGATTGTGTACTGTGTGCCTTTGACCTTGTGGGTTTGTAAGCGCTCACTTAGCCTTTCGCTGAAGGCGGCGATGGCGGCGGAGTCTTCAAGGCTCGAAGCGCTCAGGCGCGGCGTGTACACAAGAGCCCAGAGCACGTCTTTCGGGATAACGCGCGAGCGGCGGTCCACGATCGCTTCGACACTCTGATAGCGACGAACCAGCGACTCGAGCGATTCGCCGCTGACCGCCGGCGCTTCGGCATTCACGTGCAAGGATGCGCCATCGAGCGCTGCGGAGGTGAGGTAGGCCGAGAGCGCCGTATCGTCCTTCAGATACTCGTGCTGCTTTCCCTTGGCAATCTTGTACAGGGGCGGCTGGGCAATATACACGTGACCGCGATCGACAAGTTCGCGCATCTGGCGAAAGAAAAAGGTCAGGAGTAGCGTGCGGATGTGTGAACCGTCGACGTCGGCATCGGTCATGATGATGATGCGGTGATAGCGGAGCTTTTCCGGGTCGAACTCCTCCTTACCGATACCACAGCCGAGCGCGGTGACCAGGGTCCCCACCTCGGCGGATCCGAGCATCTTGTCGAAACGCGCCTTTTCCACGTTCAGGATCTTGCCCTTGAGCGGAAGAATGGCCTGAAAGCGGCGATCGCGACCCTGCTTGGCAGAACCGCCGGCAGAGTCGCCCTCAACGAGATACAGCTCTGAACGGGAGGCATCTTTCTCCTGGCAGTCGGCGAGTTTTCCGGGGAGTCCCGCGATATCCAGCGCGCCCTTGCGCCGGGTGATTTCCCTCGCCTTGCGTGCGGCCTCGCGAGCGCGCGCCGCCTCGAGCATCTTGGTTACAACGGCTCGGGATTCTGCCGGGTTTTCAAGAAGGTAATCGCCAAAGTAGCGATTCATCGCCTGCTCGACGGCAGTTTTCACCTCGGACGATACGAGCTTGTCCTTGGTCTGCGACGAAAACTTGGGGTCGGGGACCTTCACCGAGATAATCGCCGTAAGCCCTTCGCGAGCGTCATCGCCCGTCGTATTCACTTTGGCTTTCTTCGCCAGACCCTCGCGCTCAATGTAGGCGTTGAGCGTTCGCGTCAGTGACGAGCGAAAGCCCGCGAGGTGCGTTCCACCATCGCGCTGCGGGATATTGTTCGTGTAACAGAAAATGTTTTCCTGATAGGAGTCGTTCCACTGCAGCGCGACTTCCACACTGGTGCCATCTTCTGAGTCACTCTGAAAGTGGAAGGGCTTGTGAATCGAAGACTTGTTACGGTTCAGATAGTCGACGAAAGCCCGCAGGCCGCCCTCGTAGTAGAAGGTTTCCTCCTGGTCTGTACGCTCATCGCGCAGAACAATCTCGACGCCCGAGTTCAAGAAGGCCAGTTCTCGAAGCCGCTTTGCCAGGATTTCGTACTCGAAAACGATATTGGTAAACGTGTTGGCCGAGGGCTTGAAGCGAATCAGGGTGCCGGTCTGATCCGCATCGCCTGAAATAGACAGGGGCGCCTGGGGCACACCATGCTCGTAATACTGCTCATGCTGCTTGCCGGCACGCCAGATCGTAAGCCACAGACCTTCGGACAGCGCATTGACCACGGAAACACCGACGCCGTGGAGACCGCCCGACACTTTGTAGGTGTTGTCATCGAATTTACCGCCGGCGTGAAGCACGGTCATAATAACTTCGGCTGCGGATACACCCTCTTCATGCATGTCCGTAGGGATTCCGCGCCCATTATCGCGAACCGACACAGAGTCATCGGGATGGAGCGTTATCTCGATGCGAGAGCAGTGGCCGGCGAGGGCTTCGTCGATGGAGTTGTCGACAACCTCGAAAACCATGTGATGAAGGCCCGTACCATCGTCGGTGTCCCCGATGTACATACCCGGACGTTTGCGGACCGCGTCGAGGCCCTTGAGGACCTTGATTTTGGACCCGTCGTAACTGTCGTTCGACTCACTCATAGCTTTCTCCGCTTATCGGGCGTCTACCTTGACGACCGATCCGTGTTCCACGTGAAACACTCCGACTTCTTCACCATCGCTTTTGAGCCATTCATCCGGAATCGATGAACGCTCGACGCCGGTAATCAGCGTCTGCACACGCAGTTGTCGAAACAACCGACAGACCTTTTCGCATCGCTCGCGGTCGAGCTCCGACGGCAAATCATCTACCAGGTAGGTCAGCGCCGACCCGTCGCGGGCGAATAAACGGCCCTGCGCGAGCTTCAAGGCGATCACCAGGAGCTTCTGCTGCCCCCGAGACAGCGTGTCTGCAGCCGGATAGCCATCGACCTGTATGCGAATATCGGCGCGCTGGGGGCCAACCTGGGTGAATCCCTGCTCACGATCCGAGTCGGCGCCTCGCTCGAGCGCCTCAAAAAACGCTTGAGACGAGTCCCAGCCTTGCCGGTATCGCAACTCTATGCTGCCGAGCTCCGGTGCCAGGGCCTTCTGGACCGGAGCGAATTCGTCGGCGAGCGCTTGCAGAAAGCGCTCACGGGCAGCTGCCAGACGGCTCCCCTGCGCAGCAAGTTCGCGCGTCCACCCTTCCAACTCGATCCGGTCGATTCTATCACGGCGCAGAAGCTGGTTACGCTGACCGAGCGCGCGCTGAAAGCGTGGGAAAGTTTCCCGGTCCTGATGTTCCACGTGAAACACTCCCCAGTCGAGGAGTCGTCGCCGCTGGGCCGGCTCGCCCGTGAGCAAATCAAAGCTGGAGGCATTGATCACGAGCAGGGGAAGCTCATCGGCGAGCCGAGCGGCCGAACGCACCGTCTCCCTGGCAACGCGCAGGATCACCTCTCCACTGAGGCTCCGCTGGACCCCAAGGCCGCCGCGCGCCACACGCCCGTGGATCACGTAGCGTTCTTCGCCGTGCTGTATCTGGCTCCTGGGCTTCCCGCTGCGAAAAGACCTCGCGGTACCAAGAATATGGACGGCCTCGAGCAGGCTGGTCTTACCGCTGCCGTTCTCGCCGAACAGGAGGGTATGTCGCCCCAGGCCGTCGAGACTGACGTCACTGAGGTTTCGGTAGTGCTGAACTGTGAGAGAACGGAGCAGCTTGCTCACCTTTCACGGAAGCCACCGTCGCAACCGTCGCAACCATGACAGTCAGGCCCTGGCACGTGCAATGTTCAGCGAGTCTGACGCCAGAATGCGGTACCAGAGGCGGCTGAAGCAGGCCCTGCCGCAGGCGCTCGCAGCGCGGATTCGTGCGCTACAGGCGCATGGGCATGACGACGTACAACGAATCGCCGCCGTCTGCCTCCTCGAGCAGGGCACTGCTGTTCGAATCGCCGAGAGAGAAACGGATCTGATCGCCGCTGAGTACGCCGAGAACATCGAGCAGATAACCCACGTTGAAGCCAATC
Source organism: Halieaceae bacterium (assembly GCA_036351355.1). Classification (GTDB taxonomy): domain Bacteria; phylum Pseudomonadota; class Gammaproteobacteria; order Pseudomonadales; family Halieaceae; genus Congregibacter. The sequence goes on along the minus strand of JAZBOX010000080.1, from coordinate 19,009 downwards.
TCGAGGGCCTCCCCGCTGTAATTCACCGGGAGCGTTTCCTCGGCCTGCTCCTGCTCCGGGTTATTGGCCTCGATCTCGAGACCGCCCTGATCCAGCTTAAGGCGCACGCCGCGGTACTTCTCATTGGAAAGAATGGCGGTCCGGGTGAATGCCTGGCGCAATTCAAGACGGTCAGCCTCGAGGACCTTGTCGGCCGCACGCGGCAGCACACGCTCGTAGTCCGGGAATTTCCCGTCAATCAATTTCGAGGTAAAGGTGAAATCCGGGGTCGTAGCGCGCAAATGATTGCTACCCAGAATCACCGTGACTTCGCCATCGTCGGCCTGCATGAGACGAGCCAGTTCGAGAACGCCCTTGCGCGGAACGATCACCTGCGTGTCTTCTTGGTCCGTCATCGTGTTCGGATACGTGCACACGGCAAGACGGTGACCGTCGGTGGCGACGGTGCGCAAACGACCAGCGCGAAGCTCCATGTACATCCCGTTGAGGTAGTAACGCACATCCTGTTGCGCCATGGCGAAGCTGGTACGTTCGATCAGGCGCCTGAGCTCCGCCTGCTTCAGCGTGAACTGGTGTGTCCCTATGCTGTCCTCAATATTCGGGAATTCGCGGGCGGGCAAGGTAGAGAGCGTGAAGCGACTGCGGCCACTGCGCAGCGTTGCCCGGGAGTTCGACACGCTGAGCTCAATGTCGGCGCCTTCGGGAAGGCTGCGGCAAATATCCGTCAGCTTCCGCGCGGGCACGGTCACCTCACCGTTCTCGCCTTCCTGCTCGAGCGTAAGCCGCCCGACTAGCTCCACCTCGAGGTCCGTACCCGTGATCGAAAGGTGTCGTCCATCGAGATTGAGGAGGACATTGGCGAGGACAGGCAGCGTCTGCCGCCGCTCCACGACACCGGCCACGAGATTCAGGGGGCCGAGCAACGCCTCCCGGGGAACGCGAAATTTCATCAGGATTCCTTAAAAAGGACTCTAACGGAGGTGAAAACCGCCCGATTTTATCGCAAAAGCCACTCAGGTGGTCAGGAGGCGGAGCAGGTTCTTGTAGTCCTCGTGGATATCGGAGCTGGTCTCGCGGAGCTCCTTGATCTTCCGGCAGGCGTGCAGCACCGTCGTATGATCGCGACCGCCAAAGCTGTCGCCGATCTCCGGCAGGCTGTGATTGGTGAGCTCCTTCGCCAGGGCCATCGCGACCTGCCTCGGTCTGGCCACGGAACGATTCCGGCGACGGGAATTGAGATCCGCCACCTTGATCTTGTAGTACTCGGCGACCGTGCGCTGGATATTGTCGAGGCTGACCTGCTTGTCCTGAAGCGCCAGCAGGTCCTTCAGGCTTTCCTTGACCAATTCAACGGTAACCTCGCGACGCGTGAAGTTCGCGCTCGCTATCACTCGCTTCAGGGCACCTTCAAGTTCGCGGACATTGGAACGGATGCGCTGCGCTATGAAAAACGCGGCTTCGGGAGGTAGATTCAGCCGAACCTGGTTGGCCTTGTTCATGAGAATGGCAACCCGCGTTTCAAGATCCGGCGGCTCTACGGCTACCGTCAAACCCCACCCAAAGCGAGATTTCAAACGTTCTTCGAGACCATCTATTTCCTTCGGGTAACGATCGCAGGTGAGGATCATCTGTTGGCCGCTTTCGAGAAGCGCGTTGAAGGTGTGGAAAAATTCCTCCTGAGAGCGATCTTTCTTGGCAAAAAACTGGATGTCATCGATTAAGAGCGCATCCACAGAGCGGTAATAGCGCTTGAAGTCTGAAATTGCGTTCAGCTGAAGCGCTTTCACCATGTCTGCGACGAAGCGCTCGGAGTGCAGGTAAACGATCCGTGCATTCGGCCGGTTGCTTCGCAGGGCGTTGCCCACGGCGTGCATGAGATGCGTTTTCCCGAGACCGACCCCCCCGTACAGGAACAAGGGGTTGTAGGCATCTCCCGGGTTCTCGGCGACCTGCGTGGCGGCCGCCAGCGCAAGCTGGTTCGACTTACCTTCAACGAAGGTGGCAAAGGTGTAACCGGCCACCAGGTTGTGTTGATGCTGAAGCGCCTCATGAACCTCGGACTGCGCTGCCTGACCGTAGTGGAGCGTGCTATCCACCAGCGATCGTTCGCGCACTGGCTCCCGCGCCGTCGATGTCGCAGCGTGACTGGTCTCGCCACGATGTTCAGCGGGACGGTCAGAACCGCTGTCCGGCACCAGCGCGAGCGCGGGACCCCGAAGAACCGGAACCTGCTCTGCGGCGCTTTCCTCGCCGCGTTCCCGGCTGCTTTCCCGGTCGCTGTCCCGGTCGCTGTCCCGGCTGCCTTCCCCGCCGACGAATGTATCGCGCGGCTGGACAGGATCAGAACCCGCACTGGCCAGTGACCCATCGCGCACAACTGGCAGCTCGGCAGCGGACATGAGATCGGCGGGGGACTCGAGCGAGGGTACCGCCGAGGATACAAATGACGGGGCAGTCGCCGCCGCCGAGCCTATCGTCAGCGTAAGTGGTGACGCCGACCGCGCTTTGCCCGTCGCCGCAGCGTTGGATGCCTTACTGGCAGCATTAGTGGAAACATTAGTGGAAACATCGACGGTTGCTGCCGACAATTCGGCGAGTATGTCGGCAATCATCCCGGCGTATTTGCCAGCGACGAAGTCGGCTATGAAGCGGTTGGGGGCCGCAAGCCGTACCTGATCTTCAGCAACGGTGGCGCTGAGCGGCCGGATCCACGTGTTGAACTGTTGCTCAGGAAGCGCATCACGCAGCCGATTCCGACATTCGGTCCAGATAGTTTCGGTCAATGTAGGCTTACCCGGATGTTTTAGGCGTGCGGTTCAGGGCAGCGGTGGATATGTTGATATCCTTCGGCCCCGGGCGAATCGGAGGGCATGGTACCTCGCGAAATACCCCGGCGCCAGTCTCTGCAGCGACTTTCTGGAAACTATATTTGTCAATATATTCATACAGTTACAATGAACCAGGTACATTGACAAAAATCGTCGTCAAGCATCAACGCGGAAAACGGCCTGTGGATAAATTGTTGGTAACACTGGGGGAAACTGTTTGCCGTTGGCCCTGTACCGCGCCGTTCCGCGGTTTCGCTGGCGGCGACCCCCGCTCATCGAGCAACGGCGCTGCCGACGCGCCTGGACAGCGCCTTCCCACGCCCGCGCCACCACAGCAAGGGCACCCCGTTTGCACTCACCGGGCGAGCGCTGACCACCATCGCATGAGTGAAAAGGAACAAAAAACGCTGATTGAAAGACAGGCCTTGATTCACTACAATGCCGCGCCTTTTTGTGTAGCGCTGGTGCGGCCTGTTGATCGGTCTCGCAGACGTCATGCAGCCGTCACGCAGACATTACGCAACGCCACACACCGACGCAGTAAATCCACGCGGTAATTACCCGCAGCCCAGCAAACGAGTCTTCCGATGAAAAGAACATTCCAGCCCAGCGTCCTCAAGCGCAAGCGCACCCACGGATTCCGCGCACGCATGGCGACCAAGAGCGGTCGCGCCGTTCTCGCGCGTCGTCGTGCTCGCGGACGCAAGCGCCTCGCCGCCTGATTGTCGGGCAGACCGGTCCGATATCTGTCGTCGCAGTAACTCTCGCGAGAAGCCGAAACCGCGCGCCGGATCCCGTCGAGTTCAGCGCCGAGGCCGGAGCTGAGGCGGATACGCGCCAGCGTTCAGCCAGCGACTTCGACCCGTTGACTGATACAAAGGGCTCAGGGGCAAAAGGCTTTGGCCGACGCCAGCGCCTGCTCACGGCCGCAGATTACCGACGCGTTTTTTCGAAGCCCGATTCCAAGGCCGGACAGTCGGAATGTCTGATGCTGGCCGCAGTCAACGAACTCGGTCATCATCGCCTCGGGCTGGCTGTCGCCAAGAAGCACATACCAGCCGCAACACGGCGTAATCGATTCAAGCGTTTGGCACGCGAACACTTTCGTCAGCTGGCACCCGCATCATTCGATACCACGTCACCGGGGATCGATATCGTGGTACTCAGCCGACCAGGCGCCAATACTGCCACCGCCGAGGACCTGAGCAATGCGATCAGCCGGCAGCTTCAGCGCGTCATCAGACGTGTCGGCGCCCGAGGGGTTCGCGAACCGAGGCAGGAAACTGACAGCAGTGCTGGCTGAGTCCATCAACAAACTCCTTGTAGCGGTAATTCGTGCATACCAGTGGTGTCTCAGCCCGTGGCTGGGGATGCATTGCCGTTTCCATCCGACCTGTTCGAATTACGCCATCGAGGCGCTACAAACACACGGCGCGCTCCGCGGGAGTCTGCTCAGCGCCCGACGCCTCTGCCATTGCCATCCCTGGCACGAAGGGGGTCTGGACCCCGTACCTCCCAAGGACTGAACCCAATGGATATCCAGCGCGCACTGCTCATCGGCGCAGTCGTTCTTCTTTCTTTTATGCTGCTAACGGAATGGGTGAACTTTCGCGCCGAGCGAGAGGCCCCCGCCGTCGCGCAGTCGCGGCTGACTGCACCGCTCGGCAGCGCAGCGACAGACCTTCGAACGGACGCGGAAGCGAACAGCGCGGGCGAGCTCTCGACCGATCTGCCGTCAGCGCCATCGGCGGAAGCAGACGGGCAGTCCGAGGACCTCCCGGCTCTGGTCCCCAACCGCGTCGTCGAGGAGAACGCCGGGCCTGCCTCCGGCGCTGACATCGTTCGCGTGTTCAGCGACACCCTGCACCTTGCAATCGATCTCAACGGTGGCGATATCGTCGAGGTTGCCCTGCCGCAATTTCTCGCCGAGATCGATGATCCGGAGACGCCCTTCGTACTCCTCGAGAACAACAATCAGCGAGTCTACGTCGCCCAGTCCGGCCTGATCGGGCAGGACGGCATCGACGGCGATGGGCGCGCCGTGTTCACGGCGGAGTCAGCGGAATACGAACTGAATGAGCGCGACGAACTCCAGGTAGACCTTCACCATCGAACCGCGACCGGTGTTCGTATCACCAAACGCTTCAGCCTCAAGCGCGGAAGCTACCTCGTCGAGGTGACCTATATCGTTGATAACGGCAGCGAGCAGCGCTGGCAGGCCAACCTCTTCGGCCAGCTGAAGCGTGATTCCAGCCCTGCCCCGCAATCCGACAACAGCGGTATGGGCATGCAGCCCTTCCTCGGCGCAGCGACCACCACACCGGATGATCGCTTCAAGAAATTCGACTTCGAGGATATGCGCGACGAGCCCTACCGCGAAACCGTCGAAGGTGGCTGGATCGCGATGATTCAGCACTACTTTCTCAGCGCCTGGATTCCCGCCCCGGAACGCGCGCACAACTACTCGACGCGCGTTACCAGCAGCGGCTTCAATATTGCCGGATTCACCAGCCCAGCGCTTGTTGTCGATCCCGGCGAATCCGGTGAAGTCAGCGCTAACTTCTACGCAGGACCAAAAGATCAGTACAGCCTGAAAGAGATCTCACCGTTTCTGGATCTCAGTGTCGACTATGGCTGGCTGTGGTGGATCGCGCAGCCACTGTTCTGGCTGCTGACGAAGATACACGCCCTCGTCGGCAACTGGGGCGCCGCAATCATCCTGCTCACGGTGCTGATCAAGGCTGTCTTCTTCAAACTCTCCGCCACCAGCTATCGATCGATGGCCAATATGCGCCGTGTCCAGCCCAAGCTGCAGGACATCCGCGAGCAGTACGCCGACGACAAGCAAAAGCAGTCCCAGGCGATGATGGACCTGTACCGCAAGGAGAAGATCAACCCGATGGGTGGATGCCTGCCGATCCTGGTGCAAATGCCCGTGTTCATCGCGCTCTACTGGGTACTCATGGAGAGCGTAGAACTACGCCACGCACCCTTCATGCTGTGGATCGACGACCTGTCGGTTATGGACCCCTACTACGTACTGCCGTTACTGATGGGCGCGAGCATGTGGTTCATGCAGAAGCTGAATCCCCCGCCGCCGGACCCCATGCAGGCGAAGATCATGCAGTGGCTACCCGTCGTGTTCACCTTCTTCTTTCTCTGGTTCCCTGCAGGGCTCGTGCTGTACTGGGTGGTCAACAACGTTCTGTCCATGGCACAGCAGTATGTGATCACCAAGCAGATCGAACGTGACGCCAAACCCGCCTGAACGACCGGAAGGAGCGCCGCGTTCCGACAACAGGCAGGAGCTTCGACCGTCGAGCTGACAGCAGCACGCCTGCATGAACCTACTCACCCATGAATCTACCAGCCGAAGGTGACACGATCGCCGCCGTCGCCACGCCACCGGGCCGAGGCGGCATCGGAATCATCCGTCTCTCCGGCCCTGCGGCGTTTGCCATCAGCCAGGAAATCACCTCGCTGTCGCCAAAGCCCCGCGTGGCAGCGCTGGCCAGCTTCCGCGACGGCGAAGGCGAGCTGCTCGACGAAGGCCTGCTGCTCCACTTCCCCGCGCCGCATTCCTTCACCGGCGAAGACGTCGTGGAGCTGCACTGCCACGGCGGCCCCTTTGTACTTGCGGCGATTATTCGCCGCTGCATCCAGTGCGGAGCGCGCAACGCGGCGCCCGGAGAATTCAGCCAGCGCGCCTTCCTAAACGACAAGATCGATCTTTTTCAGGCCGAGGCGATTGCCGACCTGATCGCCAGCGGCAGCGACGCCGCAGCCAGAAGCGCGAGCCGGTCCCTGAGCGGTGATTTTTCGCACAAGGTGCAAGACCTGCTCGAGTCGCTGACCTCGCTGCGCATCTTTGTGGAAGCGGCCATCGACTTCCCGGAAGAGGAAGTCGACTTCATCGGCGAAAGCGATGTCATCGAGCGCCTCGATGCACTCGATGGAGCGATCGACGGACTCCTGGCAGGCGCGCGGCGCGGCAGGCGCCTGCGCGATGGCATGAAGCTGGTATTGGCCGGCGCGCCGAACGCCGGTAAGTCAAGCCTGCTCAATCGACTCGCGGAGCAGGACTCGGCGATCGTGACCGAGATCCCCGGAACAACGCGCGACGTACTGCGCGAGTACATCGATATCGACGGCATGCCGCTGCACATCGTCGACACCGCGGGACTTCGCGAGGCCGCTGATGCCGTTGAGCGCGAGGGAATCCGACGGGCACAAGCGGAGCTCGAGTCCGCAGACCAGATTCTCCTTATCGTCGATGCCAGCGACTCCGGGCACGGCGAAGACGATCAGCTCGATCTCGAACGCTTTGCCCGCCAGCTGCCGAAGGACACGCCGCTCACGCTGGTGAGAAACAAGATCGACCGCATCGGAGAGAGCGCGCGAATCGAGACGTCGTCTGCTACGGGTGTGGTTGCACGGGTCAGTCTCAGCGCGCTCACGGGCGAGGGCCTGGACCTTCTGCGCCACCACCTGCTGGCGCTGGCGGGCCTCGATGGCAGTGCCGGCTCCGACTTCAGCGCGCGCGAGCGGCACGTGCTGGCGCTCGAGCAGACCCACGAGGCTCTACGCGAGGCGCGACGGGTACTGCTCGAACTCAACGCTCCGGAACTTCTCGCCGAACACCTGCGCGAAGCGCAGGAGGCGCTCGGCTCGATCACGGGGAGGCTCAGCAGCGACGAGCTCCTGGGGAAGATCTTCAGCAGTTTCTGCATCGGCAAATGACCCGACAGGAGGGGGGGAATCGAACAGCGCTCTCTTCGCACGCTCCGCACGTCCCCACACGCTCCAGACTCTGATCCTGCGCAAAGGCCGGCGATCCGCGCCGCCGATGTGTACAGGGTATAAACAGACCGTCAAGCGTCTGATCCACAGGATGATGCAGTAACGCTGCCAGGCATCGCATTGCACCCGCCGCGGTGCACTGCTTTGAACGGCACGCATCCCCCGCTAGCTCACCAGTCGATCTCTGTCCCCGGGTTATCCATTTCAATCCACGGCTTTCTGACAGGAATCATCGAACGCGCGAACAAGCTGCCGACAAACACTGCCTGCAAGCGGATTTAAGACGCATCAACGACGCCCCCAGGCACCACCCCCGAAAGCATCCCCAATCCGCCTACGGTAAGAACGCAGCTTCATCGCAGCGAACCCACAAGCCTGTAGCGCTGCTAACGCCCTGATCCTGAATAGAAAAATCTGCTTTTCCACCGCTCGGACCGCGCCTAACAGTAAGCACAATAAATAAAACTACCTATCCATATATATTCTTTATTTTTAAAAGACTGATAAGTGAGCTGGCCATCTGCGCTGGCACCGACCAGCTTGAAACACAGACCACCCGGCTTATAATCGCGCGCCCAGCTGAGCCCTATCGATGATGAATTACCCTGACAGCTACGACGTCATCGTGATCGGTGGCGGACACGCCGGAACCGAGGCCGCTCTTGCCTCGGCGCGCATGGGTGCACGAACGCTGCTGCTGACGCATTCGATCGAAACGCTTGGCCAGATGTCCTGCAACCCGGCCATCGGGGGTATCGGCAAAAGCCATCTGGTTCGCGAAGTCGATGCGCTCGGTGGCGCGATGGCTCGGGCCACGGACCGCGCCGGTATCCAGTTCCGCGTGCTCAATCAGCGCAAGGGCCCGGCGGTGCGAGCTACGCGTGCACAGGCCGACCGCACGCTGTATCGCAGCGCCATTCGCGAGCAGATCGAGGCCCAGAACGGCCTGCAGCTGTTTCAGCAGGCAGCGGATGACCTGATCCTCGACGGCGACCGCGTCGCCGGTGTGGTGACGCAGACCGGTCTGCGGTTTTTCGCGCCGCGCGTCATTCTCACGACCGGGACCTTCCTCGGTGGGCAGATGCACATCGGTTTGACCCGCTCCGCCGGCGGCCGCGCCGGCGATCCGCCTTCGCTGGCGCTCGCCCGGCGACTGCGCGAACTGCCGCTTCGCGTCGGGCGCCTGAAAACGGGAACGCCGCCGCGCCTCGACGCGCGCAGCCTGCGCCTTGACCTGCTGGAGGAGCAATGGGGTGACGATCCACGACCCGTCATGTCCTTTCTCGGTCGGCGCGACGAGCACGTGGAGCAGCGCTGCTGCTGGATCGGCTACACCAACGAGCAGACGCACGACCTGATTCGCGGCGGCCTCGATGAGTCGCCGATGTTCACCGGCGTCATCGAAGGTGAGGGTCCGCGCTACTGCCCGAGCATCGAGGACAAGATCCACCGCTTCGCCGACAAGTCCTCGCACCAGGTGTTCGTCGAACCGGAGGGGCTGCACACCAACGAGCTCTACCCCAACGGGATTTCAACCAGCCTGCCCTTCGCGACGCAGCTTTCGCTTGTGCGCAGCATGCGTGGCTTTGAAAATGCGCATATCACCCGACCCGGCTATGCGATCGAGTACGACTACTTCGATCCTCGCGACCTGCGCTCATCGCTCGAAACCCGCGCTATTCCCGGTCTCTATTTCGCCGGGCAGATCAACGGTACAACGGGCTACGAGGAGGCCGCTGCGCAGGGTCTGCTCGCCGGCATCAACGCCGTGCTGGCCCTGCGCGGCGAGGAACCGTGGTGCCCGCGGCGCGACGAAGCGTATCTCGGCGTGCTGGTCGACGACCTGATCACCCTGGGCACGCGCGAGCCCTATCGTATGTTCACATCGCGAGCCGAGCATCGCCTGCTGCTGCGCGAAGACAACGCGGACCTTCGTCTGACGGAGACGGGAAGGAAACTGGGTCTCGTTGATGACGAGCGCTGGGCCGCCTTCAGCGAAAAGCGGGAACTGATCGAACGCGAGCAGACCCGTCTTCGCCAGCGTTTTGTGCATCCGGGCAGCGATGAGGCCCGCGCCCTTGCCCAGCGTACGGGCAAGGAACTTTCGCGCGAGTACAGCCTCGCCGAGTTGCTCAAGCGACCGGAGATCGACTACGCATTCATTGCGACCATCGACCGCGACGCGCTGCAGCACGAGCAGGCCGCTGCGCAGGTCGAGATCCAGGCGCGCTACGCCGGATATATCGATCGACAGGCCGACGAGATTGCCCGCGTCAGGCGCTACGAAACCCTGGCCCTGCCCGGCAACTTTGACTACGCCGCGGTATCGGGTCTGTCAAACGAGGTGCGCGACAAACTGAGCGCAGCTCGACCGCTTACGCTCGGACAGGCATCGCGCGTGCCGGGCGTGACGCCCGCTGCTGTCTCGCTGCTGCTCGTACATCTCAAGCGCGCTGCGGTGGGACAGCCCGATGGACCTGCGCCCGTGAAGGTCGCTGAGCCCGGCAAGGATGGCGCGCACTCGACCGGGCCGGCGCCAGCTGAGGCTGCTCAGGCAGGAGAGGAGGCGGCGCGAGGCGTGGCTCGATCGGGTGTCTGATCGGTGCTTGCCCTGCAGCTGCGCGCGGGACTGGCCGAAATGGCGCTCGATGTCGATGAGCGCGCCCAGACCCGGCTCCTCGACTACCTCGAACTGCTTCAGCGCTGGAATTCGGCCTACAACCTGACCGCGATCCGCGATGCGTCGACGATGGTCACGCGCCATCTTCTCGACAGCCTTGCACTACTTCCCCACGCGGGAAGCGGGCGCCTGATCGATGTCGGGTCGGGCGCGGGGCTGCCCGGCGTTCCCCTGGCGATTGTGCAGCCCTGGCGTTCGGTTACCGTGCTCGACAGCAACGGCAAGAAGACACGCTTTCTTGAACACACGCGGCTGACGCTCGGTCTCGATAACCTCGAGGTGATCAGGGCACGCTGCGAAGAGTATCGGCCAGCGCTGCTATACGATCAGCTGACATCGAGAGCCTTCGCGGCCCTCGATGATATGATCCGAGGCTGTTGTCACCTGCTTGCTCCTGACGGCGAATACCTGGCCATGAAGGGCCAGTATCCCGAAGCAGAACTTGAGGCCGCGAAGACCCTGGCCCGGCTGATTGCCGTCGAGCCACTGGCGGTGCCCGGCCTCGACGAGGCGCGCTGCGTCGTTCGCCTGCGCGCGTGATCGCCGGCGTCCGTATGCGCGGGGCGGAAGTCAGCAAGCGCGTGGAGACAGGCAAGCGCTAAAGGAACAGGCAGAGCGCGACCGGGCGAGCGGGCTCGCTCGAGTCCGGGGCGAGAAACTCAGGAGCTTCGAATCATGTCGATCAGTCGCCGCCGCTTGCGCCGCCAGGCCCGCTGCAGGTCAAAGGTCCCCGTCCTGTGACGCGCATCATCGCTATCGCCAACCAGAAGGGTGGCGTGGGCAAGACGACCACCTGTGTCAATCTTGCCGCGTCGCTGGCGGCGATGCAGAAGCGCCTGCTGCTCGTCGATCTCGATCCCCAGGGCAATGCCAGCATGGGCAGCGGTGTCGACAAGTATTCGCTGGAACGCAGCGTGTACGACGTGCTCGTCGACCCCGCCGCTGCCGCCAGCGCGCTCGTGCACGCGCCGCAGGCCGGCTACGACGTGCTGCCCGCTAATGGTGATCTGACCGCTGCGGAAATCGAACTGATAGGAGCGGAAGGTCGCGAACGCCGCCTTCGCAGCGCCCTCGGACAGCTGCAGTCCGCTTATGACTTCATTCTGATCGACTGCCCGCCGTCGTTGAACCTGCTGACACTGAACGGGTTGGTAGCGGCCGACGGCGTGATCATCGCAATGCAGTGCGAGTACTATGCCCTCGAGGGCCTGTCGGCCCTTCTCGATACGATCGAGCAGGTGAAGTCCAGCGTCAACGTCAGCCTCGCCGTGGAGGGCATACTCCGCACCATGTACGACCCGCGCAACAGCCTGACCAACGCCGTGTCCTCGCAGCTCCACGAGCACTTTGGCGACAAGGTTTACCGCACCGTGATTCCCCGAAACGTCCGCCTTGCCGAGGCACCGAGCCACGGCGTTCCGGCGATGCACTACGATCGTTATTCGCGCGGGTCGCGCGCCTACATGGCCCTGGCTGGGGAGATCATCCGCCGCGAGGAGCGCCGTCCCGCCGATGACCGGGGGGTAGGCTGACATGGCGGCGAAGCGACGCAGTCTTGGCAAGGGACTCGATGCGCTGCTGGCCGGCAGCCAGCGTCCTCCGGCAACGCCGGCGGGGGGCGCCGCGGCAGAGCAGGAATCCCCATCGAATGGCGACAAGGGGCTGCTGCGCGAGATTCCCGTGGACCTGATACAGCGCGGGCAGTACCAGCCCCGCCGCGACTTCGATCCTTTCGCTCTCCAGGAACTCGCCGACAGCATCAAGGCTCAGGGCATCATGCAGCCGATCGTGGTGCGCGAAATCGGTCCCGAAAAGTACGAGATCATCGCCGGTGAACGACGCTGGCGAGCGGCTCAGCTGGCGGGTCTGGACGCTATTCCCGCGCTGCTGCGCAATGTGCCCGACGAAGCCGTGATTGCGATGGCGCTGATCGAGAACATCCAGCGCGAAGACCTGAACCCCATGGAAGAGGCCATCGCGCTTGAGCGGCTGCAGCACGAGTTTGACATGACGCAACAGCAGGTCGCCGACGCCGTCGGCAAGTCGCGATCGGCGGTTGCCAACCTGCTCCGGCTGAATTCGCTCGAGGCCGAGGTACGTACGATGCTCGAGCACGGCGACATCGACATGGGGCACGCGCGCTGCCTCCTCGCGTTGGGAGCAGACAAGCAGCTCGTGACGGCAAGGCAGGTCGTTGCGCGAGGCCTTTCCGTGCGTCAGACCGAAGCGCTTGTCAGACGTCTGCAGGCCGAGCAGGAGGTGGGCAACACATCGTCCGGGAAGCCTGCCCTGGATCCCGATATCCGCCGACTTCAGGATGAGCTGGCGAGCAAGCTCGGGACGCCGGTCAGTATTCAGCACGGTGCGAAGGGCAAGGGCAAACTTGTGTTGTCCTACTCGAGCCTCGATGAGCTGGATGGGATCCTCGCCCACCTGCGCTGACTGCCGCATTCACGTCCGCGCTTTGCCGCGTGCCCTGTGCCCGCCGGTCGCGAAGTGATAGCGGTCGACCGGCGGCGCGACTTCCGGCGCGGCCTCGCGGCCATGGCAGAACATAAGCCTATATATAGGCCCTGTATGTGATCGCTGATCCATATATGGTGGATAGAGCGGACGCCATCGCAAGCTGATGGCCCCGTCGCTCCGTCTCACGGGTGTCTGCGGAGCACCCCGGACCTTCGTCTAAGTTCATCACAGTTTTCGTAAGTTTCTATGAAATAAAGACTTTTTCGTCGCCTGAACGGGCTCTTCAGGTTGAAGGTGGGAGCACTTGCACCTATACTTCGCGCCGCTCGAAAAAGGACGGTTGACCGTGGCGCGAGTCGTAACGCGAGCCGTCGTGGAACGAACGGGGCAATGAACATCACCCCGCGGCGTTATCTGCGACCATCGCTGTATCAGCTGCTTACGCTGGGGGTGTTGTCACCGGTACTCCTTGTTTCGATCGGCGGGGATGCCTCGGTCGCTTTTATGGCCGGTGGGCTGTGTGCGCTGGTTCCGCAGGCCTATTTCGGTCTGCGTATGGGGACCGCCGCTCGCCGCGGGGCCGCGCACGCAGCGCGCGCGGGTCTCGCCGCCGAAGGGGGTAAATTCCTGCTCAGTGCAGTGGCGTTTGCGCTGGTTTTCGCGGTTATCAAGCCCGCGGCACCGCTATTCGTCTTTGTCGGATTTGCCATGCTCTGGATTGCCCAGACCGTGGGAGCCGCCAGCCTGCTGCGCTGACAGCGCGCCCGGGGCCTTCCAGCCCCATGCCCTGCGCGCTGGCGCGGGCAGTTCCGGGATTGAGCGCCCGGGAATGAACGCTCGATGCAGAAGGGATTTGTGAAGCAGTGCGGCGGCATGCCGCGGACCACAGCGGCGATGCGCCGCGGAGAGAACGGCTTGTATGGCGGCTGAAGGCGAAGCGCAGACGATCTCAGGTTATATCGTCCACCACCTGACGAACCTGACTTACGGCAAGTTGCCCGCGGGCTACCATCGTCATGACGGCTCCACGGTGCCCGACGGCGGTGTCTGGACAATCGCTCACGGCGGCGAAGAAGCCGCGGCCATGGGGTTCAGCGCCATCCACATTGACTCGATGCTCTGGTCAATCGGGCTCGGTGTACTCTTCTGCTGGTTGTTCTACTCGATCGCCAAAAAGGCCAGTTCCGGTGTACCCAGTGGAACGGTTAACGCCGTCGAAATGATTGTCGGCTTCGTCGACAACACGGTTCGCGATACTTTCCACGGTCGAAATCCCCTGGTGGCGCCGCTCGCACTGACGATTTTCGTCTGGGTCTTCCTGATGAACCTGATGGACCTCGTTCCCGTTGATCTGATTCCGCACACGCTGGAGCTCATCGGTGTTCCTTATCAGAAGATCGTGCCTTCCACCGATCCGAATATCACCATGGGCATGGCCCTGGGCGTGTTTATCCTGATGCTTTACTACTCGATTCGCGTGAAGGGCTTCGGCTTCGTGCGCGAACTCACGCTGAATCCATTCAACCACCCCGTTTTCATCCCCGTGAACCTGTTCATGGAAGTCGTGGGCCTGTTGGCCAAGCCCTTCTCACTCGGCCTGCGCCTTTTCGGCAACATGTACGCCGGAGAGATGATCTTCATTCTCATTGCTGCCCTGTTCAGCGCCGGTGTCGCCTGGATGGTCCCGGCGGGCCTGATGCAGGTTGGCTGGGCGATATTCCACATCCTCGTGATCACGCTGCAGGCCTTCATCTTCATGGTCCTGACGATCGTCTATCTCAGCATGGCCCACGAAGACCACTGATCGCTCCCGACAGATTCGAAATTAAATAGCCCTTGAACCGAAACCATTCACCAGTAAACGCGCACTGCCACACCGCAATGCCAATTTCGACCACTAGGAGAAAACCATGGAACTGATTTACGTTGCCGCTGCCATCATGATGGGTCTCGGTGGTATGGGCGCCGCTATCGGCGTAGGCCTGCTCGGTGGCAAGCTGATCGAAGGTTCAGCCCGCCAGCCCGAACTCGCACCCAAGCTGCAAACGACCTTCTTCCTCGGCGCTGGCCTCGTTGACGCTATTCCGATTATCGGCGTTGGCATCGCGATGTACCTGATCTTCGTTGTTGCCGCCGGCTGAGACCCTCGCCAGCAGCGCTAACGGCGATCACGGTCGAACCCTGATCGCTCGCAGGTTATCGCAAGGAGCAGCAAGTGAACATTAACCTTACCCTCATCGGGCAGATGCTGGCCTTCGTGGCCTTCGTCGTGTTCTGCATGAAATATGTATGGCCGCCGATTCTCGCGGCCATGCACGAACGTGAGCAGAAAATCGCCGATGGTCTCGCCGCGGCCGACAAGGCCAGCCAGGATCTCGAACTCGCCAAGGAAAAGGCGATGAAGCGCCTGCACGAAGCCAAGGAAGAGGCTGCCGGAATCGTCGACTCAGCCAATCGTCGAGCCAACCAGATTGTTGAAGAGGCGAAGACTGCCGCCACGGTCGAAGCCGATCGCGTCAAGGCGGCCGCTCAGGCAGAGATCGAGCAGGAAACGAACCGTGCCCGGGAGCAGCTGCGCAGCCAGATTGCCGGGCTGTCGATCGCGGGTGCCGAGCGCGTGCTCGGGGCCACCGTCGATGCCAAGGCTCATTCCGACATCCTCGAAAAGCTGGCTGCGGAGCTCTGAGCCCCCATGGCTGAACTATCTACCCTGGCACGTCCCTACGCGCGTGCGGCCTTTGAGTACGCCGACGGAGAGCAGGCTCTCGACGCCTGGATGACGGAGCTGCAGATGCTTTCCGCGGTAGTGAGTGATCACTCAGTCCGCACGCTACTCGGTGATCCCGCGCTGACCACGGACGAGCAGGCCGAAGCGCTCATCGGCCTGTGTGGCGACGAGCTCGGCGGCAGCCGCGCGCGCTTCGTACGCGTGCTCGCGGAGAACCGGCGCCTCGGTCTGTGCCCGCAGATCCTCGAGCAGTTTGCACAACTCAAGGCCCAGCGCGACCAGAGCGTGAACGTCGAGATGATCTCGGCCTTCGAGGTCCCCGACGAGGTGCGTGACCGCGTCGCCGCCGCGCTGTCGCGACGCCTCGATCGTCAGGTCGTGATCAGCACGGAGACCGACGAAAGCCTGATCGGGGGCGTACTGATCCGTGCTGGAGATCTGCTGATCGACGGCAGCGTACGCGGGCGACTCAACAAGCTTGCCGAAGCGCTGACACACTAAGAATTGAGGAACTGACCATGCAGCAACTTAACCCCTCTGAGATCAGCGATCTGATCCGTCAGCGGATCGATCAGCTCGATGTCAGCAGCGAAGCGCGCAATGTCGGCACGATCGTATCCGTCAGCGACGGCATCATCCGCATCCACGGACTGACGGACGTCATGTACGGCGAGATGATCGAGTTCGATGGCGGCGTCTACGGCATGGCGCTCAATCTTGAGCGCGACTCCGTCGGCGCCGTGGTGCTTGGTGACTACAAGGGCCTTGCCGAAGGCCAGTCCTGCCGCTGCACCGGTCGCATCCTCGAGGTGCCGGTGGGTCCCGAGCTGCTCGGCCGCGTTGTCGATTCGCTGGGTACGCCGATTGATGGCAAGGGTCCGGTCAATGCCGCAGTCACCGATGCCATCGAGAAGGTCGCGCCCGGGGTTATCGCGCGTCAGTCCGTTGACCAGCCCGTACAGATCGGTCTCAAGGCGATCGACGCGATGGTTCCGATTGGTCGTGGCCAGCGCGAGCTGATCATCGGCGATCGCCAGATCGGCAAGACGGCCGTCGCCATTGACGCCATCATCAACCAGAAGGGCACGGGGATTAAGTGTATCTACGTCGCCGTGGGGCAAAAGGCGTCCTCCGTTGCCTCCGTCGTGCGCAAGCTCGAAGAGCACGGCGCGATGGGCCACACGATCGTCGTTGCCGCCAACGCCTCCGATCCGGCCGCCATGCAATTCCTGGCGCCCTTCGCCGGATGCACCATGGGCGAGTACTACCGCGACCGCGGCGAAGATGCGCTGATCATCTACGATGATCTGAGCAAACAGGCCGTGGCCTATCGCCAGATCTCCCTGCTGCTGCGTCGTCCTCCAGGCCGCGAAGCCTACCCCGGCGACGTTTTCTACCTCCACTCACGCCTTCTCGAGCGCGCGGCACGCGTCAACGCCGACTACGTGGAAAACTTCACCAAGGGCGAGGTCAAGGGTCGGACCGGCTCGCTTACGGCGCTTCCCGTGATCGAAACGCAGGCTGGCGACGTGTCCGCCTTCGTACCGACCAACGTGATCTCGATCACCGACGGACAGATCTTCCTCGAGTCCGACATGTTCAATGCCGGTATCCGTCCCGCCATGAACGCCGGTATCTCCGTATCCCGCGTGGGCGGCGCGGCGCAGACCAAGATCATGAAGAAGCTGTCCGGCGGCGTACGGACCGCGCTCGCGCAGTACCGCGAGCTCGCCGCGTTTTCGCAGTTTGCCTCCGACCTCGACGAAGCCACCAAGGCCCAGCTCGATCACGGCGAACGTGTCACCGAGCTGATGAAGCAGAAACAGTACTCACCGCAGAGCGTTGCCGAGATGGGTCTGATGCTCTTCGCTGCCAACGAGGGTCACCTCAAGGACGTCGAGGTCGAAAAGATCGGGGATTTTGAATCCGCCCTGCTGTCCTTCGCGCATGCCGAGTACGGCGAGCTGATGAACAAGATCGTCGAAACCGGAGAATACTCCGACGAGATCTCCACGGCCTTCGCCGAGCTGATCGAAAAATTCAAGAGCACGCAGACCTACTGAGGCCGGAGACGGATCGATGGCAGTCGGCAAGGAAATCCGCACCAAGATTACGAGTATCAAAAGTACTCAGAAAATCACCAGTGCGATGGAAATGGTCGCCGCGAGCAAAATGCGCAAGGCGCAGGATCGCATGGAGGTGGGCAAGCCCTACGCCCGTCGGATTCGCGCCGTAGTCGGTCACATCGCCAATTCCGCGCCCGAGTACCGCCATGTCTACATGGAAGAGCGCGAGGTACGCCGCGTTGGCTATATCGTGGTTTCCACGGATCGCGGTCTCTGCGGTGGCATGAACATCAACCTGTTCAAGGCCACCGTCAATGCCATGCGCGAATATGCCGACCAGGGCATTGAAATAGACCTGTCGCTTATCGGCGCCAAGGCCATGGCATTTTTTGGCAGCTACGGCGGTAACGTGGTCGCCGCTACGCGCGATATCGGTGAAGACCCGGCACTCGAGGATCTCATCGGAGGCGTGAAGACCATGCTCGACGCCTATGAGAGCGGCAAGATCGATCGTCTCTTCCTCGTCAGCAACGAGTTCATCAATACGATGACCCAGTCACCGAGCGTCGAGCAGGTGCTTCCGCTGCTGCCCGAAGAGTCCGAGGAGATGGCGCATCACTGGGACTACATCTACGAGCCCGAAGCACGCGATCTCCTCGATGGACTGCTTACCCGGTACATCGAATCCCAGGTGTACCAGGCGGTCATCGAGAACGCCGCCTGTGAACAGGCGGCTCGCATGCTGGCGATGAAGAACGCCACGGACAACGCGGGCGAGCTCATCGATGAGCTCCAGCTGGTTTACAACAAGGCACGGCAGGCTGCGATCACGCAGGAACTTTCGGAAATTGTCGGCGGCGCGGCGGCCATCAGCTGATCGCGCGACCACGAGCCCTGCACCCGCGAGAGCGAAACGCTTTTAGTGGAGCTCCGGCTGGCGGACAGGGCATTGAAGTTTTCAGGGAACTGCGCGCAGCGCTTCCCAGGTATTTAAAGGAAGAGGATCGGACATGAGTAGCGGACGAGTCGTACAGATCATCGGCGCCGTCATCGATGTGGAGTTTCCCCGCGATGCCGTACCGCAGGTATATGACGCGCTGATGGTCAGCGAGAAGGGACTCACGCTCGAGGTCCAGCAGCAGCTGGGTGACGGCGTCGTGCGAGCCATCGCCATGGGCTCGTCTGAGGGAGTCTCGCGCGGTCTTGCCGTTGAGAACACCGGCGCGCCAATCTCCGTGCCCGTCGGTGCCGAAACCCTCGGCCGCATCATGGACGTGCTGGGCAATCCCATCGACGAGCGCGGACCGATCGGCGAGCAGGAGCGATCCTCCATCCACCGCGAAGCTCCGGCCTACGAGGACCTCGCCGCGTCGGAAGAGCTCCTCGAGACCGGCATCAAGGTGATCGACCTGGTCTGTCCCTTTGCCAAGGGCGGTAAGGT
>JAZBOX010000079.1:0-2058 GCA_036351355.1 Halieaceae bacterium | reverse complement strand
GGCCTCCAGATCGTGGAACAGGCTGATGTAGTCGTGTCCGCGCCGCGCGGCGGTCTCATCGAGACCGATCGCGGAGACCTGCGAGAAGTCCTCCTGCGCCCGTGCCTGATCGACGTAGTGATCGAGCGTGCGCCACACGCGCATATCGCTGACCCCGAGCAACTGCGCCACTTGGCGCACCGGCATCGCTTGGCAGAGCGTGACCAGCAGCGCCTCCATCAGCTGCGTGAAGCCCGTCTCCGGGCGCGCCCAGGGCACCGCCACCTGGGTGGTCTTGGCGCATGTTACCGCCGACGTCATTGTGTAGGTAAACGGCCGCTTTGAAATTGTGGCGGAAAAGCAAGTGCCGTGGCCTGCCGGAGGCGCACGGCGTGTTGACGCTCAGGATTCGATGCGGTCCTTCATGCGGTAGCTTTGTCCCTCGATGAGCACCGTCTCGGCGTGGTGCAGGAGACGATCGAGGAGCGCCGAGGTGAGGGTCGCATCGTTGTTGAAGATCTCCGCCCAGTGCTTGAAGGCGCGGTTGGAGGTGATGATGAGGGCGCCCTGCTCGTAGCGCTGGCTGATGATCTGAAACAGCAGATCGGCGCCGGTCTTGTCGATGGGCAAATAGCCCAATTCGTCCAGGATGAGTAGGGCCGGCTTGCGGTACCCCTCGAGGGCCTGTTTGAGGCGTCCGGCGCGTTGTGCCGCGGCCAAGGCATTGATGACCTCCACGGCGGTGGCAAAGCGCACGCTGAAGCCCTTCAGGCAGGCCGCATAGCCGAGCGCCGTGGCCAGATGGGTCTTGCCGAGGCCGACGGTGCCGAGGAAGATCACGTTGTGCTGCTCGGCGAGGAACTGCAGGCGAAAGAGATTTTGTACCTGCAGTCGGTTGATCGTCTTCGGCCAGCTCCACTGGAACTGCTCGAGGGTCTTGATGACGGGAAAGCGTGCCTGCTGGATGCGTCGTTGCACGCTGCGCTCGCGGCGTAAAGCCGCCTCGCCCGCGGCCAGACGGGTCAGATAGGCGAGGTGATCCCAGTGCGCCTGCGCCGCCTCGCGGGCCAGTGCGGCATGCTGCTCCTGCATGAAAGGCAGTTTCAGATAGGCCAGTTGCTCGGCCAACGGCTCTGGGGTTGTCGGGGTCGTGTTCATCCTGTGCCCTCCGGTGTTTCGTGCGCGGGTGGCTGATACAGACTCAAATCCGCCGCCGGCATGTCCAGCTCCAGCAAATCCTGCCGGCGGGTGAGCTGTAAGGCGGCCGGTTCGGGGCGCAGGCGCGTGCGGCTCTCCAGGACATTGGCGATGTACTCGCAGCTGAACGCCTCGAAATCAAAGGCATCGGCCATCGCCCGGGCGGTGGCCTCGGCGCCGTAGATCTCGCTCAGCGCGACGATCTTCTGCACGTGGTGGGCGGGATTGAGCCGCCGCTCGGCGAGCGCCCGGTAGTACGCCTCGGCCTGCGGGGAGAGGCTCAAGAAACGCCCGAGCAGCTTCTGCTCGCGGGCATTGCGCCGCTGTGCGAGCAGCGCCTTGGGATGATCGGGCAGCTCGAAATCGCGGCGGCGGTCCCAGCAGCGTGGATGGCGCGCAATGAGTGTCGCCTCGTCATAGACACACAAGCGCTCCGGATAGACCTTCAACGTCAGCAACCGCCCGGCGTACTCGGCCGGCACCGAGTAGCGGTTAGTGTCCCAGCGCACGCGAAAGCTTGGCGAGGCGCGCACCGTGACCACGTGGGCCACGTCATAGGGTTGCTCGGGCCCCGCGTGCAGCGCCGCGCGCTCCTCGGCGAAGCGATCGAGGGGGCGCTGGTGCGTCTCGCCATGCACGCGCACGTTGGCGATGGTGTCCTGCCATACCCGTGCGGCCGGATTCAGCGCGCTGAAATCGGGGATCTGCAGGCCGTTGAGGAAATTCTTCCGGTCGTTGTCAAGGAAGATGTCGCAAAATCAGGCCGCCTTTTGCGTGTCGTTCTCCTCGGTTTTCGGTGGACGCCCTGGGTTGAGCAGGACGGTGGATTCGGGTGTCCAGTCACGCGTTGCTCCACTCCAGCGTTCGGGGTGCTGGGCTCTG
>JAZBOX010000078.1:0-13854 GCA_036351355.1 Halieaceae bacterium | reverse complement strand
CTACCAGTCCATCTGGCCCAATCGCAGCGACGTTCCGAACCACGAAGGCCCGACGCACCACGCGGTGATCGAGCTGTGGACCTACAACTTCCCCCTCAGCGTCTGGGAAGAGGCGCGTCTGCGTCGCGAACTCGCGGTCATTCCACCGCTCATGGAGCAGGCGAAGCGCAACCTCACGGGAAACGCGCGCGACCTGTGGATCGCCGGCACGCGCAACATCCGTCGCCAGGCGGAGCTGGTGGACACGATCCGCGAGCGCATCGGTGAGGGCGCGAGTCCCGAGATGACCACCGCGCTCGACGAAGCGAAGGCCGCATCGCTCGATCTCGTTGCCTGGCTCGAAGCCGAAGCGCCAAAGAAAACCGGCCCCTCGGGCGTCGGCCGCGAGGAGTACAGCTGGTACCAGATGCAGGCGCATTACCTGCCGATGGACTACGCCACGGAGTATGCGCTGCTCGAGCGCGAACTTGACCGCGCCTGGTCGTCGCTCGCCCTTGAAGAGCACCGCAATCGCGAGCTCCCGCCCCAGAAAGCCGTAAGCAGCGCCGAGGCCTATCGCGATCTGGTCGCGCGGACCTCAGCGCAGATGCTCGAGTGGTTCGACAAGGACGAGGTGCTGCCCATGCGCGATTACATGGCGCGCGAGCTGGTCGCCCACCTCGGCCCCTATCAGCCGCCGGAAGAGCGCAACTTCTTCACCATCGTGACCCACTACGATCCACGCCCGCTGTTTGCGCACTTCTACCACTGGTTTGATCTCGCCGAGATCGACTTCTACAGCCACCCCAGCCCCGTGCGCCGCGGCCCCCTGCTCTACAACATCTTCGACACGCGCAACGAGGGCACGGCCACCGGGGTGGAAGAGATGTTCATGCATGCCGGACTCTACGATGACGCGCCGCGCTCGCGCGAGCTGACCTGGATCTACCTCGCGCAGCGGGCAGCGCGCGGCCTCGGCTCGCTGCAGGCACATGCCAACGAGAAGACCATGGCCGAGGCGGGCACGATCCACGTCGACTGGACGCCGCGGCGCTGGATGAGCAACGAGCCCGAGTTGCTGGCTTTCGAGCAACACCTGTACCTGCGTCAGCCCGGCTATGGCACCAGCTACGTCACCGGCAAGTACTATCTCGAGCGCCTTCTCGCCAAGCGCAGCCAGCAGACCTCCGCCGCCGGCGAGGACTATGGCCTCAAGGACTTTTTCACGGAACTGCGCGACGCCGGCAGCGTGCCGATCTCCCTGGTGCACTGGGAGCTCACGGGCGATGACCGCGATATCCGCAAGATCATCGACCACGCCAGACCCCTCGACGAGGTCCTCGCCGGCAGCGACTGAGTCGTTCGCCCCTCGTCAGCGCGTGCGGACGCGCGCGCCCGGGAGCACGGCGGCGTCGCAGCACGCCGCAAGACGGCGCTGTGCACGCAGCGCTCAGGGGCCTTCGGGGCGATCTTTTCGATCGGCCTGGAGGCCCGCCACTCTGCTTGGGGCATTCATCGCAACAGGCACTCCGGTCGTCGACTTGGGGCTGCGCTTCGTGCTGCCGTCGACGACACTCCTGCCGGTACCGTCACGGAGTTCTGCCATGAAAGCGATGATTCTCGGCCTTGCGGCCCTGATGAGCATCCCCCTGATAGGCCCGGCGCTTGCCGAAGAGCGTGCACGAGCGGCGATGGCAACACCCGCCGAGCGGAGTTATCACCAGCCGGGCTACGTCGATTTCAACGAGCTCGGTGACATCGATCCGAGCGAGCTCAGCGGCCTGCTCGAGCACGTCGACGTCGATGTGGATCTCGAGCTGTGAGCAGGGGGCTCGGCGTCATTACGGCGATCCTGCTCAGCGTCTTCGTGAGCGCCTGTGGAGTGACGGCATCGACGCAGAACCCGGGCTTCGCCGACATCGAAATTCCCCGCGGCGCCGGCCTGCATCGCGACACGAATATCTCGATAGGACCGCGGCTCCTCGCCCTTGCAGCGCGTCATGCAAACGAGGGCCCCGAGGCCCGAGCCCTGCTTGAGTCGATCGATGGCGTGCGCGTTCGGGTCTACCGCATCGAGCCGGACAGCCGCAAAGCCTGGCTGCACGATGCTCTGGAACGCAGCGCCGAAAAGCTGCGCGAGCAGAACTGGACGCCGGTGATCCGCGTGCGTGAGCCAGCGTCGACGGTCCACATGCTGATCCGTGAAGACAGCGATCGGCTGCTGGGCCTTGCCCTGATGAGCGTGGATGACGAGGAACTCATCGTTCTCAACGTAATGGGTCGCCTGGCGCCAGACATGCTGGACGGCCTGGCCGACATCGTGGATGAGGCGGCGGCCCGCGAAGGCTAGCTACGAAGGCGCAGGGCAAAGCATCGCCTACGGATCAGTCCGCTGGCGCCCCGGGCTTCTCGAAGATCAGTACATGCTGCTGCGGCAGGTAGTCCTGCGTTTCCAGCCACTTCAGCCCCAGCGCATCCATCTCGCGGCGCACCTGCACCTCGCTCATCTTGTGCAGCTCCTTGATCGGCACTGAGCGGTCCTCGGCGCGGTACTCGATGAGCACCAGGCGCCCGCCGGGCTTGAGCGCTTCAACCAGCGCCGCCCCCATTTCCGCCGGATGCGAAAACTCGTGATAGGCATCGACGATGAAGGCCAGATCGACGGCGTCCGCAGGAAGTTCTGGGCTGGTGACGGTACCGAGTACGGGTACGACGTTGTCGACGCCCGTCTCGTCGATGCGCTGTTCGATAAAGGCGAGCATCTCGCGCTGGATGTCGACGGCGTAGACTCGCCCGTCGGGCACGCGCCCGGCTACGGGAAAACTGAAGTAGCCCGTGCCCGCGCCGATGTCGGCGACGACATCATCAGCCTCGAGCGGCAAGCGCGAAATGAGCAGATCGGTCCGCTCCTGACGCTCGCGCGCCGGGCGCTCGAGCCAGCTGGCACCCAGGTGCCCCATCACGTGGGAGATCTCGCGTCCCATGTACCACTTGCCGATGCCGTCGCGGCTGCCGGGCCGGTAGCTGTAGGGCGAAGCGAGCCTCGGCGCAGCGCCGGCGTTGTCCCCGACCGCGGCATTCCCGGCGCGATCGGAGGCGCCGCAACCGCCGGCGGCAAGGCCGAGAAACAGCGCCAGAGCGCCGGCGGTCGTCCGTATCGATGCCGCCATCATTGCTCCCATCTCGCCCAGAGCCGCCATCGCCCTCAGAAGCTGCGCGTGAACGCCGTGAGGAAGAACAACTGCGTCTCGTCCACAACGATGGGGCTGTCGGCGGCGTTGTCGATAAGCTGGCTGGCGCGCAGCAGCGCCGTGAAGCGCCATTTGCTTGTCGAGACCGGGAGGCTGATGAGCCCCTGCAGGCCAAGGCGCTCGACGCCCGCGTCTGCGGTGTACTGGGGAAGGCCGGTCTCGATCGAATCCTCGGCAGTCACGCCGAAGAGCGAATCCTTGTACGTGTTGTCGCCGAGACGCAGCACGGGGCCCACGGCGTAGAAGCCCCGCGGGTCCTTGAAGCGCCCGCGCCACTGCGCGCTGAGATCGAGATAGGTGCCCTCGTGCCCTGAGCCCACGTCGTGCGCCAGCGTTGCCGTCGCGCCCCAGTTACGTCCACCGCTCTCCAGGTAAACGCGCGCCTCGGTGGAAATCCCGACCTCGTCGAGCCCTTCGATGGAGTCGTCGCGCACGTTGAAGCCCGGGGCGACGGCGGCGCCGATGTTCAGAAAGCTGCCCGATTCGAGGCTGCGGCTGCGGTACATATAGCCGCCGATGCCCTGCGGCACATTGGCAAAGAAGCGCGTGCCCTTCTGATCGAAGTAGCGCAGGTCGAAGTAGGGGATCGGGGTGATGTTGTATTCGTCGCTGCCGACAAAGGCCGGATTGGCGATGACCCCGATACCGTACTGGTTGCGCCAGCCGGCGCGCATGGCTCCGGCGGCGCTGGGAAGACCGGAAGCCGCAGCGACGGCAGCGGAATCGGCGTCATCCTGCGCGCTGGCGCCGCCGGGCGCGAGAGAAAGCGTTGCCGCAAGCAGCGAGGCGAGCGCTGCGCAGCCAAACGATGCGCGGGTTCGGCCGCGTGAAGGGGTTTGTCGGACGCGCTCATAGCGGAGCATCGGAAGCACCATCGATTGCCGGGATTTGCGTCTTGTACGCAGCGCGCACGCCGCTGGTGCAGTCTGCCCGAAAGGCGCGAAGGACGGCTCAGCCGGCTTCAAGCACGCGCAGCTTGATTACCTCGTCGATCGCCTTGAGGGCGCTGAGCGAGGACTCATCCGGGCAGCGATCGAGGTCGATGATGTTATAGGCGATGACATCGCGGCTCTTGTTGAGCATATCGACGATATTGATGTCGTGGTCAGCGATGACGCCGGTGATGCGATTGAGCACCTTGGGCACGTTGCGATTGCTGATCGTGAGGCGCGTCGGCGTGCTTCGCGGCATGGCTATGGCCGGAAAGTTGACGGAGTTGCGGATATTGCCGTCGGCAAGAAAGTCCATCAGCTGGTCCGCCACCATCACGGCACAGTTCGTTTCCGCCTCGCCGGTGCTGGCGCCGATGTGCGGCGTGTGCAGCACGCCCGGGTGGCCAAGCGTGTCGTTGCCGGGAAAGTCCGTGACATAGCGCCGGAGTCCTCCTGCGTCGAGGGCGCGCAGCACCGCTGCCGTGTCGACGATTTCACCGCGGGCAAAGTTAAGCAGAACAGCCCCCGGGCGAAGCGCGGCGAGAAGGCTGTCGTTGATGAGCCCGTGCGTCGCCGGCAGCGCGGGCAGATGAAGGCTGACGTAGTCGGAGCGGGCGAAGAGCGTGCTCAGGTTGTCCATCTTCTCGACGTCGCTCGACAGCCGCCAGGCCGCCTCCACGCTGATCGCCGGATCGTAGCCGATGACCCGCATGCCCATGGCCAGCCCCATGTTGGCGACGAGGGAGCCGATGTTGCCCAGGCCGACCACACCCAGGGTCTTTCCGATCAGCTCGGTTCCGGCGAAGCGCTTCTTCTCGCCTTCGAGGAAGGCGTCGAGGTCGTCGCGCGGCGTCAGCGAGGCTACGAAGTTCAGCCCGGCGAAGATCTCCCGCGATGCAAGCAACATGCCCGCGAGCACCAGTTCCTTGACCGCGTTGGCATTGGCCCCGGGTGCGTTGAACACCACGATGCCCTGCTCCGTGCAGCGCTCGACGGGCACGTTGTTGACGCCGGCCCCGGCACGGGCAATCGCCTGCAGCGAATCGGGCAGCGCCATGTCATGGAGATTCTGGCTGCGCAGCATGAAGGCGTCAGGCTCGGGGATTTCACTGGCGACCTCGTAGCGATCGCGCGGAAAGCGCTCGAGCCCCTGCACGGCGATATTGTTGTAGGTACGGATCCGGTACATGAAAGTTGCTGCAGCCGCGGAGGCGCGATTGTAGGCCGGCCACTTGAGTATCGCCACGGTCGGGCGGCAGCCGCAGTCGCGTGGCATGATGCGAGGGGGTCACGGCGGTAGGGAGCAGCTTCCATGGCTTGGGCGACATCGACATCCCGCGAAGCGCGGCCGCCAGCGAGCGCCCGGCGCCCGGCGCTCGTCGGTTCCGCCCCGATCGGCCTGGAGCCGGCTCGGGTCGTCTGCGCCCTGTTCAAGAGAGTGCTGCTCGCGGTTTCGGTCGCGCTGGCGCTGGTTTCCTGCAGTCGCGAAGCGCAGGTCAGCCTCGGCCCAGGTATCCGAGCGCCGCTGGCGCCGCTGCAGGAAGCCCTCGATGGCGTGGCGCTAGAGCGCGACGGCTTTCAGCTATCGCCCCGTGCTCGCTTTGAAACGACGGCAAAGCTGCTGTCGAAGCGCCGCTATCGCTGGGACGACCTCGCTGCCGTAGCCCCCTGGGACTTCGCGATCGCCTGGGGGCCCCTTTCCGACGAAGGGCTCCTCGCGGGAACAAAGGTGTTGCAGGGCAACCGGCTGATGTTCTGGCATCTGTATGGTCTGCGCCTGCCGCGGTCGCTGGTGGAGCGCAGCTCGGCGAACGTGCACCTGATCGCGGGGACCGCCAGCGTCGGCGAGCGCCTCGCGGCCGTGCCGGTCGGCGCTATCGTGACGCTGCGTGGCCGTCTGGTGGATCTGCGACTACCGGATCAGCGGGTCGTTCCGACCAGCCTGAGCCGCTACGACAGCGGCGTCGGCGCCTGCGAAATCCTGCTCGTCGAACAGGTCAGCTGGGAGTCCTGAGCGGCTACTTGGGCACCCAGCCGTTGCACCAGCCCGCAGCGTGGACGCGCTTGCCGGCAAAGATCGGGCACAGGCCGTACTCATCATCCTGGGCCTGGTACAGCGCGCAGGTGGTGCACTGCTGGTTGGCGCCGTCAGGGCCGGCTTTCTTCGTCCACACACTGGTGTCGACTTGCGTGTGATCTGCCTTGTAGCCCATGGCAACGGCGGTACCGTCATCTTCGGTCAGAATTTCCTGGGCATGGGAAAAGCGCGCTATCAGCAGGCCGCTGGCAGCGGCGGCGGTGCTTGCGATGAACTTGCGGCGTGAAACGTGGGAAGGCATGGCCAGTCTCCATTGAGTGGGTGTCTGGCGGTATTACGCGGGCTTC
This sequence comes from Halieaceae bacterium, assembly GCA_036351355.1. Lineage (GTDB taxonomy): Bacteria > Pseudomonadota > Gammaproteobacteria > Pseudomonadales > Halieaceae > Congregibacter. The sequence goes on along the minus strand of JAZBOX010000078.1, from coordinate 7,307 downwards.
CCCACGCCGGGCCTCACCTGTCCAGCTACTGTCCGCATTGCACCACTTTGGTGCAAAACAGTCTCATTCAACAATGATTCTCGCCCCGATTAATGGACTGGACGCGGATCGAAACGACTTCACCCCGGCTCTAATCGGAAAGATCGATTGTAATTTAAAAAATAAATCGGTTTCTTCACCAATGAACTTCTACTAGGGTGTAAGTCATGCCGGAAATGATGTCCGGTCAGTCGCCGGAGCGGGGCCAGGCCCCGCGGTGGCCATAAGAAGAGCGAGAACCTACTTCCACGAGTGCATGCGAAGGTGCATGCGAAGAGAAAGGAATTACTCACCATGTTGAAGAAAAAACTCCCGATGTACGTAGCCGCTGCGGCTGCACTGTCGGCAGCCGCGTCCGCAAGCGCCGGCTCCATGTCCCCCGAACCCAAGTCCGTGCAGGACTGGTGGCCCGAAGCCCTGAACCTGCAGCCGCTGCGCGAGAACGCCGATGCGGCGAATCCTCTCGGCCCGGATTTCAACTATGCCAGCGCCTTCGAAACGCTGGACCTCGATGAAGTGAAGGCCGACATCGAGAAGATCATGACCACCTCGCAGGACTGGTGGCCCGCCGACTATGGCAACTATGGTCCCCTGTTCATCCGCATGGCCTGGCACAGCGCCGGTACCTACCGCACGATGGACGGCCGCGGTGGCGCGGGCGGCGGTCAACAGCGCTTCGAGCCGCTGAACAGCTGGCCCGACAACACCAACCTCGACAAGGCCCGCCGCCTGCTCTGGCCGGTGAAGCAGAAGTACGGTCATGCGCTGTCCTGGTCCGACCTGATGGTGCTGGCCGGCAACGTGGCCATGGAAAACATGGGCTTCAAGACCTACGGCTTCGCCGGTGGTCGTGAGGACGACTGGCAGCCCGACCTCGTGTACTGGGGCCCCGAATCCGTGATGCTCGCCGACGAACGCTACAGCGGCGACCGCAAACTCGAGCAGCCCCTCGCTGCCGTTCAGATGGGTCTCATCTACGTCAATCCGGAAGGTCCGAACGGCAAGCCCGATCCCAAGCTGGCCGCGCACGACATCCGTGAGACCTTCGGCCGCATGGCCATGAACGATGAAGAAACCGTCGCCCTGATCGCCGGTGGTCACAGCTTCGGCAAGGCTCACGGTGCGCGCAAGCCCGACGACTGCCTGGCCGCCGAGCCCGCCGGTGAAGGCATCGAGGCCCAGGGCATGGGCTGGAACAACCGCTGTGGCAAGGGCAACGCCGAAGACACGATCACCAGCGGCCTCGAAGGCGCCTGGACGGCCACGCCGACGAAGTGGTCCATGATGTACCTCGGCAACCTCTTCGCCTACGAATGGGAAATGACCCGCAGCCCGGCCGGTGCCGTGCAGTGGGTACCCAAGGACGGCGCAGCGGCCGGCACGGTGCCCGACGCTCACCTCGAAGGTGTCAGCCACCAGCCGATGATGTTCACCACGGACCTGTCGCTCAAGGAAGACCCGGCCTATCGCAAGATCTCCAAACGCTTCCTCGAAAACCCCAGCGAATTCGAAGACGCCTTCGCCCGCGCCTGGTTCAAGCTCACGCACCGTGACATGGGCCCGCGCGCCCGCTACGCCGGCAGCGATGTGCCCGACGAAGCCCTGATCTGGCAGGACCCCGTGCCTCCCGTCGACCACGAGCTTGTGGATGCGGGCGACATTGCCGAGCTGAAGCAGCGCATCATGTCTTCCGAGTTCACGGTGACCGAGCTCGTGCGCACGGCCTGGGCTGCGGCCTCGACCTACCGCGACACGGACATGCGCGGCGGCGCCAACGGGGCGCGCATCCGCCTGGCCCCGCAGAAGGACTGGGAAGTCAACGATCCGAAGGAGACCGCTCGCGTCATCAAGCGTCTTGAGCGCATCCGCAAGGACTTCAACAAGAAGCAGGACGGCGACAAGCAAATCTCTCTCGCCGACATGATCGTGCTGGCGGGCTCCGCCGCGGTGGAGCAGGCTGCGAAGAACGCCGGCTACATCGTAGACGTGCCCTTCACGCCGGGTCGCACGGACGCGACGCAGGAGCAGACCGACGTGAACTCCTTCGCCGTTCTTGAGCCGCGCGCCGACGGCTTCCGCAACTACTACAGCGAGCGTGCCTTCCGCTCACCGGCCGACGCGCTGGTTGACAAGGCCGAGCTCCTCGACCTCACGGTTCCGGAGATGACGGTGCTGGTTGCCGGCATGCGTACGCTGGACGCCAATGCGGGCGGCTCCGCCTATGGTGTGTTCACCGACCAGACCAACGCGCTGGACAACGACTTCTTCGTCAACCTGCTCGACATGGGTACGGCCTGGGCACCGTCGCAGGACAATCCCTATGTGTTCGAAGGCCGCGATCGCGTCACCGGCGAGATGAAGTGGACGGCGACGGAAGTCGACCTCGTATTCGGCTCCAATTCCGAACTGCGCGCCATTGCCGAGATGTACGCCTACGAAGGCGCCGAAGCGGCTTTCGTCCGCGACTTCATCGAAGCGTGGAACAAGGTCATGGAAGCCGACCGCTTCGACCTCAAGCGCAGCGGCGGCAACATGGTTGCCGGCTTCTGAGTGACTTGCTCCAGCTGACCCGGGCGCCGCAGCGCGCCCACACTTCCCCTGAGTGGCGGCCCCCGAGGCCGCCTTTTTTTTGCGAAGCTGTCTCACGGCCCGCCCGATGCGGACCGGTGAGCGCAGCGCCACCGCTCCCCTCGCGGCGTGAATTCGCTTACCCTGACTCACGGACTCCACGGAAGTACACGATTCATGGCCCTCATGCGCTCGTCGGTTTCCGCGCCGCTGGCACCCGACTTCGCGACGCAGGAGAGCGCCCGTCGTCGGCGCGTGTTCCTCTGCGTGGCGCTGCCGCTGCTTCTCGCCGGCATGCTCTACACGGCCCTGCAGCCCGCCGTCTACGAAAGCACCGCGACGGTGCTGATGAGTGCACCCACGGCCATCGACGAACAGATGCTGGAGGCGGACATTCAGGGCGTGGCGATCCAGCGCCGCACGCTCACGGGCAGTGAGATCACTCGCGCCGTGGCTGAGCGCATAGCCGGGGACTTCGGGCGCGACATCGACCTGCTCGCCTTGCGCCGCATGCTCAAGGTTCAGCCGGTGCCCGAGACCAATCTGCTCGAACTGGCGGCGACGGGCGATGAGCGCGAACTGCTGCCCACCCTCGTCGAGAGCTGGATCGACGTGTACACCGGCGTGCGTTCGCGCGACATCCAGCAGCGCAAGGAGCAGACGCTCGCCGAGGTTCAGGGCGAACTCGATGGTCTCGCCGATCGCCTCGTCGCCGCTCGCCAGGCCCTGGAGGACTACCGCGATGAACACGAGATCATTTCGATGGAGCGCCAGGAGAACGCCGTCCTGTCGCGCCTCGACGGCCTGAACTCGGCGCTGAACAACGCCGTCGAAGAGGAAGTGAAGGCCCGCGCCTATCTCGACACGCTCCGCGCGACGCTCGAGTCCGGCGAGCAGGTGGTACCCGGCAGCGAACGCAGCGAGGTGACGGCGATGGCGCAGGAGCTCGCCGCGCTGCGCACGCGGCTGGCGGAGCTGCGCGCCCGCTACACCGACGACTACATCCGCAAGGACCCGCGCCTGCGCGAGATCCCCGAACAGATCGAAGACCTCGAGGGCAAGCTGACCGAAGCCTACAGTGCCGGATCGCGCACCGAACTCGCCAACGCCGAGCGCGCCTACGAAACGGCGCGCGGCTCCGTACGCGACCTCGAGGCCCGCCTGGCGGCGCACAAGGAGGAGGTCACGGCCTTCAACACCGTGTATGCCACGCACGAAGCGCTCGTGGCCGACCTCGCGCGCCTCGAAGACCTGAATCGGGAAACGCAGGCCCGCCTCGTGCAGATCGAAGTGAGCCGCGTGGACCGCTACCCGCAGCTCGCCGTCGTCAACGGTCCGGACCCCGAGGCCCTGCGCATCGGACCACCCTACCTGATGCTGCTGGGCGGTACGCTCCTTGTAAGCCTCCTAGGCGCCATATTCGCCGTGTGGCTGTACGGATTCCTCAATCCGCGCGCCCAGCAGGGCGCCTACGTCACGCTATCGGGCGTACATCTTTACCCACAGGACGGCGCCGAGGCCCTCGAGCAGGGAGCGCGCGCGGCGCGACTGCAGGGGGGCGCCTCTGCCCCGCGCCTGAGCGACGCAAGCGCAGAAGCATCGGGGGATGACGAAGGCAGCGACGAAGCGGAGGAGAACGCTCAGGGGCGCAGCGCGTAACCCTGCTGCTGCAGCAGCACGTGCGTGGTAGTGGCCGAGAGACCGAACTCCACGCCGGGCAGCAGGTCATGCGCTGCGATATCGTTGGCGACCGCCGACTGCCCGCAGTACAGCACCCGGACCTGGTACTTCTGCAGCGCCGCGAGCAATTCGGCGTTGGGGTTGTCGCCACCGTAGGCCTCGTCGGTCAGCAGGTCGCGGTGCGCAGGACCGTGTACGACGAGGGCGATCTCGACGTTCTCCGCCGGAATGCCATTGGCGTGCTGCAGGTTGAGGAAGCTCGCGGCGGTCACGAACTTCGAATTGAGCCGACCCGTCTCACCGCCGTCCACGACATCGATGGCAAGCTTGAATCGTGTATCCGCGGGCAGGGGCGGGGCTCCGGGCACGGCAGCGATCCTGCCATACTCGGGAATCAGCTCACCGGGATGAAAGTCCTCGCGGCCGGCCTGTGCGCCCAGGCTCGCAGCAGTCGCCGCAACAATCGCCGCGGCAAGCAGCGCGCGTCTGATAAGAATCTTTGCCATCTACTGTTCCTCGTTGGAGTGACGAACCATCGTCCGGTCACGGGTCGTGTATCGGTAAAGCCCGGGATTCTCAGTAGCGCCAGCTGCTGAGGTCGGCACCCTCGGGCGCAGACTCGGCAATGCGTTCGAGAATCCGTGGTATGTACATCGAGTTGTAGCGCAGGCGCGACAGGTAGTTGCCGTTCTCCTGATCGCCGTTCCAGCAGTGCTCGGCACGGTCGCCGTAGTCCACCTCGCCGCCGTAATAGGGACTCTCCGTGCCTTCGAGGAACTCCTCGACGAGGTACACGGCGTTGTTCAGGTAGTAGTTGTCCATGTCGCCGGTGTAGATGTGGAGCTTACCCTCGAGCTTAGGTCCGAGGGTGGCCCAGTCGCGGCGGATGATGTGGCTCAGATCGAAGTTGTCGCGCCAGTAGGCGGCGACCTCCGGATCGATCTCGCCGCTAGCGGGATCCCACAGGTCTTTCGGGTAGCCGTCTTCGTCGGCGGGCGAGAAGGTCGCTTCCCAGATATCGAATTGCTGGCCGGAACGGTTGCGGTCGCCCAGCACGCGCTCGAAGTCGTTGTAGGCCTTGATGCTCACGTCGACATTGCCCAGGTAGTCGCGGTGCCCGGGGCGCAGCACCTGCTGGAACTCGCTCTCGTAGTAGTAGGCGTTGGCGTCCTCGTAGATGTTCATGCTCAGGTAGGCACGGAAGTCGATCGGATCCGGACAGGCAATGAAGGCACCGTTGAACATGTCGGGGTAGAAGACCTGCGTGGCCATCGCTTCCCAGCCGCCCGTGGAACCGCCGTAGGTGAAGCGTGCCCAGCCCTCGCCGAGGCCCTGGAACTTCTCCTCGATGAAGGGAATCAGTTCGTGGTTGATGGCGTCACCGTAGGGGCCCTGCGCCGCCGAGTTCACCGCGTAGGAGTCGTCGTAGTAGGGCGTGGGATGCTGGATTTCGATGACCAGGAAGCGCGGGAAGTCATCGGAAATCCACTGCAGATAATTGTTGTAGGCCTCCTGCTGCTGGATGATGTTGTAGCCATCGAGGTCAAAGCGTTCGCTGTATTCGGGCTCGAGATCCGGATCGGGCGGCTCGCTGCGGAAGGCGCCGATCGTGCGCGGGAAATGCCCGTGGAACACCATCAGCGGGAAGCGCGCCTCCGGGTGCTCGGCGAAGTCCTTCGGCAGCAGTACGTTAGCGCCGAGGTAGACGTCCCTGCCCCAGAACTCTGACAGAAGTTCGCTGCGCATGCGCACGTGCCTGACGAATTCCGTGTCTTCCGGGGGCTCGATGTCAGGGATCGCCTCGTCCAGAACGATGTCGAAGTTCTCGTCGCCCCCGGTGATCTCGATCGCCACGGGCTTCGACAGGAAGTTCCCGGGCTTGCGATTCCACTGCTGCCCCTCGCCGCGGTCCGGTGGCAGGCTCACGGTCTTGCCCGTTGAAAGTCGAAAATCCTCGTAGCGATTGAGCAGCGCCTGCACGTAGTAGCGCCCGGGAGGCACTTCGGCAAGGCTGTGGATGGGGAAGCCGAGGTGTGTCTCGTCGATGATCCGCTCCTCTCCGGCAATCCAGTCCTCGACGTTGCGACCGAAGACCAGCTGCGTGTCGAGGGAGTTATCGACGAGGAAACGCGGCTCTTCGCGATCGGTAGTCGAGAGCATGAGCAGAAGGCGGCCATCCTCGGCCGCGCCGCCGAGCGTGTCGCCGTAGCGTATCGTGAAGCTCGGTCCCGTCGGCTGGGCGTCAGAGGCCGGCACGGGCGCATCGGACCTCGCGCACGCGTGCAATCCCAGCACAGCAGCGAGCAGAAATATCGCGGCGGCTCCGCGCCGCGCGATCGGATCGAGGCAGCGAGGGACGGTTCGAGCTTTGGGCATTTTTTTCTTCTCCTGGAGGGACAAGTCCGTGTGTGCAATCAGCGCCCGGGGCGCTGGTCGATGTCCATGATTGTGTGAAACAAAACGCTCGCCCCGCGCGCCATATCCTCCGGCGCGGTGTATTCCTCGGGCGAATGACTGATGCCGTCGCGGCTCGGCACAAAGATCATTCCCGTCGGGGTGATCTTCGCGAGGTCCTGGGCATCGTGGCCGGCGCCCGAGGGCATGCGGCGGAAGCTGTAACCGAGGTACTCGGCGGCACCGGCGATCACGTCGCGCATGGTCTCGTCGGTCGGTGCCGGCGGCGAGGCGGTGTCGATCTCTTCGAAGCGGATGGGAGTGCCGCGGCGGCCCGCGATCTCCTCCGCGGCCATCTCGATCTGCTCGAAAACAAATTGCATCTTCTCTGCGTCGAGGTCGCGGATCTCGAGGCTCATGACCGTGCGCCCGGGCACCACGTTCGGTGCACCCGGGTAGGCCTGGATCCGTCCCACGGTCGCCACCTGACGCCCGGGCAGGTCGAGGGCAACGCTGTTCACGGCAAGGACCAACTCGGAAGCGCTGACCAGCGAATCGAAGCGGCGGTCCATCGGCGTCGTGCCGCCGTGATTGGCCACGCCGTCGATGGTCACGTCCCACCAGCG
>JAZBOX010000077.1:0-3500 GCA_036351355.1 Halieaceae bacterium | reverse complement strand
ACGCTCAGCACCCATTGGCGCACCGGCTGCTCGGGAAAGACCTCGTCGACCAGCAGTGCAGCACTCTCGGCCATGCGCCGGGCGCCGCAGCTGGGACAAAAGCCGCGCTTCTTGCAGGCTCGGTATGTATGCTCTATCGTCCTTTCTCTCAAAGTGGCATGAGCTTTGACAGTCAGACACCGCAAGGCACTCCTGATGGCCCTTAGACGCCGACAAAAAGTCGATCCTGCGAGGCGACTCGCTTTCTTGAGCATGTTGGTCGGGTTCCTGGCAGTCGCTCTGCCCGTGGACGTCATCGCGACGGAGAGGGATCAAGACGGCGACGGTCACGAGGCTTTGCGGTTCGGTGGAGATGATTGCGACGATCGCGATGGCAATCGATATCCGGGCAATTACGAGGTTTGTGACGATCAACACCACGACGAAGACTGCAACCCGAGCAGTTTTGGTTACCGTGACCGCGATGGTGATGGCGAAGTAGACGTTGCATGTTGCAATCGCCATCGCAACGGTACCCTTAGTTGCGGCACGGACTGTGACGATGGCAATCGCGCGATACAGCCAGCCAGTCAGGTCTGCGATGGACTCGGTGTGGCAATATGCGGATCGGGGGGAAGATTCGAACGTGCCGCTTGTCCCCGCGGTACGGTGTGCGTGGGTCAGCCTAATGGCACGGGTGTCTGCATGGTGCGGCCTGACGGTTATATCGCGCCTCCGCGCTTCAATACGATGAGGATGGATCCAAGCCGGTCTTTGCCCGAGCAAGAATCAGAGCAAACGCCGACCATACGAAAGCCACCTCTTAAGTTGTTCGAGAAACTTATGCACTGAACCGTTGACAGAGCAATGTCGCGACCAAGGTCCGCTCCGCTTCCCGTTGGCGCTGCTGCATGATGCGCAGTTCCGTGCGTAGTTCATCACGCCATAAGTCATTGAAAGCTATGGGGGTTGGTGGGCCCTGCAGGATTCGAACCTGCAACCAAAGGATTATGAGTCCTCTGCTCTAACCGTTGAGCTAAGGGCCCGGAGCGGTTCCGATGGGAGTGGGGCCGTTCCCTGGCCCGCTTCGCCAATCAGTCCGTATCCAGGAAGCTGCGGAGCCGCTCCGAGCGGGAGGGGTGGCGTAGCTTGCGCAGCGCTTTCGCCTCGATCTGTCGGATCCGCTCCCGGGTGACGTCGAACTGCTTGCCTACCTCTTCGAGCGTGTGGTCGGTGTTCATGTCGATGCCGAAGCGCATCCGCAGCACCTTGGCCTCGCGCGAGGTCAGGCCGGCCAGCATGTTCTGCGTTGCCTCCCTGAGGCCCTCGGCCGTTGCGACCTCGACGGGGGATAGCGCCTGCTGATCCTCGATGAAGTCGCCGAGATGCGAGTCCTCGTCATCGCCAATGGGGGTCTCCATCGAGATGGGCTCCTTGGCGATCTTGAGCACCTTGCGAACCTTGTCCTCGGGCATTTCCATGCGCTCGGCCAGTTCCTCGGGCGTCGGCTCGCGGCCCATCTCCTGGATCATCTGTCGAGAGATGCGGTTGAGCTTGTTGATCGTCTCGATCATGTGCACCGGAATGCGGATGGTGCGCGCCTGGTCGGCGATCGAGCGCGTGATGGCCTGCCGGATCCACCAGGTCGCGTAGGTCGAGAACTTGTAGCCGCGCCGGTACTCGAACTTGTCCACCGCCTTCATCAGGCCGATGTTGCCTTCCTGGATGAGATCGAGGAACTGCAGCCCGCGGTTGGTGTATTTCTTTGCGATCGAGATGACCAGCCGCAGGTTGGCCTCGACCATTTCCTTCTTCGCCCGGCGTGCCTTGGCCTCGCCGATGGACATGCGGCGGTTGATCTCCTTGACCTCGCCGACGCTCAGCAGGCAGCCCTTCTCGACCTCGGCGAGCTTGCGCTGCGCGCGGCGGACGTCATCGGCGAGCTCACGCAGGCGCACGGTGTAATCCTTGCGCGCCTTGCACTGCTCGTCGATCCAGTCGAGATTCGTCTCGTTCTTCGGGAACGACGTGATGAAATCCTTCCGTGCCATGCCGGCGTCGTTGACGCACAGCTGCAGGATGGTCCGTTCCTGTTCGCGAATGCGCAGCACCGCGTCGCGCAGCATGTCGCCGAGTTCCTGGAACACCTGGGGCGTCAGGCGGAACTCGAGGAAGGTGGCGGCGGCCTTCTCGCCGGCCTTCGCGGCCTTGTCGTCGGCCACGCCTTTCTCGAGCGCACGGTTCCAGGCCTTGAGCTGGTTGCGCAGTTCCTTGCCTTTCTCGGCGACCACCGCCGGATCGGGCCCGGTGTCCACCTCGGCGGAGGAGCTGTCGTCATCGTCGTCGTCGCTGTCGCTGTCCGAATCGTCGTCCGACGAGCGTATAGGAAGTATAAACCACCTGTTCGTTGGCTCGCAGCGGGCAGTCTCGCCTGATTGGCCAAGGCATCTGCCGCCGGCCAGCCACGCCGGCCGCCCCAACGGCATGTGAATCGGCGTCACCCCCCCGAATTCTTCCCGAAGACGGCCTCGTCGGGACGTCTTCCCCCTCCTCGCCGGTTTCCCGTAAAGCTGCCGCTATGGCCGTGTCGCTGACACCAGAGACCAAACGAGGTAACCCTGGGCCCTCCCGCCTCGCCGAACAGCCCGGGCTGCGGCGGCACTCGGCTCGGCGGCCCCCTCGGGACTCAAGGGTAGAATCGTTGCGCCATACAGGTGGCCGAGAATCTGCTCGCTGACGGTGGAATTCTAGATACAGGCGATGGCCCCCAACCCCGGCTCCGCGTCAGGCAGAGCAGATCTCAATGGCAACCCCCACGGGCCGGCTCCCAATGTCAGGTTTACTCTCGACTCCGGTCACGCATCCCTCCGCACCGAGTGCCCGCTCGGGGTCGACACCGGCCCCTCGCGGCTACCACCGCTTCCGAGTGTCCTGTTCCTCCAGCTTCCGGAGCCGGTCCTCGATGTCACGTAGCTCGAAGGCCTTGCCAGCCTCCCCAACCAGAGCCGCCAGCCGCCCAACTTCACGCGGTATCAGGTAAACACGGCCCGCTACCGCCAGCATCGCGGCAATGACCTTCAGCAGATCACCAGCCTTCTTCTAAAGTGGCGCAACGGATCTACCGATCAGGCTGCGTCCGGGGATTCCCGCTCCTCGAGCTCCTCGCGCAGCACCTTCACCTCGGGCGATGCTTATATGCCGATCTTGACTTGGTTACAACGAATCTCGCGGATCGCGATCACGGTGTCTTTAGCGATCAGAATACGTTCACTGGCTTGGAGGGCGAGTACCAGCATGGCGCTATCCTTGCGCTCTATAGACGATTTCTGGCGGTGCGTCGAACTGCACCCCTATTGCACCCCGGAAACTGAAAGGGGTCAGGCTGATCGGCCTAACCCCTTGAATTCCTTGGTGGGCGGTACTGGGATCGAACCAGTGACCCCTGCCGTGTGAAGGCAGTGCTCTACCGCTGAGCTAACCGCCCGAGCGCTGCAGAGGTTACGGCGGGGCGGGGTTGCGGT
>JAZBOX010000076.1:0-12693 GCA_036351355.1 Halieaceae bacterium | reverse complement strand
TCGGCATTCTGTACAAGATCAACGCCTCCATTTCCGGCGCCGAGGTGGGCTGCCAGGGCGAGATCGGTTCGACCTGTTCGATGGCCGCCGCCGCGCTCGCCGAAGCGCTGGGCGGGTCGCCGGCGCAGGTAGAGAACGCCGCCGAAATCGCCATGGAACACAACCTGGGACTGACCTGTGACCCCATCGGCGGCCTGGTGCAGGTGCCGTGCATCGAGCGCAACGCCATGGGTGCCATCAAGGCAATCTCGGCGGCGCGCATGGCGCTGCGTGGCACCGGTGAACACTTTGTCTCGCTGGACCAGGTGATACGAACGATGCGCGACACCGGCCGTGACATGCAGGACAAGTACAAGGAGACAGCGCGTGGCGGCCTCGCTGTCAATGTTCTCGAAGTGCCCGTCAGCTTTGTAGACTGCTGAGCCTCGATTCGGCGAACCGATCGGATCCCCGTGCCCGGGGCTTTTCCGTCGGATTGCGACAAACCCATGCACCGTGAACACCAACACAGGAGTTGCCCACGATGGCAGATAAGGAAGTTCTGACGGCGCGCGAAGACGGCGTGCTGATCATCACGCTGAACCGTCCGCAGGCAAAGAATGCAGCGAACCGGGCGCTCGCTCTGGGCGTGGCGGCCGCGATCGATGAGCTCGAGAGCGACGATGAACTGCGCGTTGCCATCCTCACCGGCGCCGGCGGCACCTTTTGTTCAGGGATGGACCTGAAAGCCTTCGTCACCGGCGAGATGCCGCAGGTCGAGGGGCGCGGCTTTGCCGGGCTCACGGAATACCGCGCGAGCAAGCCGCTCATCGCGGCCGTCGAAGGCTACGCCCTTGCCGGTGGTTTCGAACTGGCCATCAGCTGCGATCTGATCGTGGCCGCCGAGGACAGCAAGTTTGGCATCCCCGAAGTCAAGCGCGGTCTGGCCGCCGCCGCGGGAGGGCTGGTCAAGCTGCCCAAGCAGATATCACCGCGCATCGCCATGGAGCTCGCGCTCACGGGCGATTTCATCAGCGCCGCGCGCGCTTACGAACTGGGCCTGATCAACCGCTGCAGTGCTCCCGGTGAGGCATTGACGGTGGCAAAGGAACTCGCGGCAAAGATTGCAGCCAACGGCCCCCTCGCTGTTGCTGCCAGCCTCAAGACCATCGCCAGCGCGCAGGACTGGAGCAGCGAGGAAATGTTCGCCCGCCAGCAGGAGATCGTGATGCCCGTGTTCAGCAGCGAGGATGCGATCGAGGGCGCCACGGCCTTCGCCGAGAAGCGGGCGCCGCAGTGGAAGGGGCGCTAGTGCCCCGTTCGGTGGATTCCCATCGTTTAAGCGCAAGCAGGCGAGCTTCGCGTGTGTAGGAGGCAGCGATCCTGCCTGTCGGTCGCAGTGCTTGCAGGCCTGCTGCCGCTTGCCGCCGCGGCGCAGGAGTCGCCGCGCTCCGTATCGGTCCCGCTGCAGATTCCCACGGCCTATCTCCAGGCGCGCGCCGCCGATGTGCTCGACCTCGACGCCAGCGGCGCCGGGGAATTGCGCGCCGACGAATGTAATTTTCTCGAGCTCGAGGACCTCAGGCTTCTGCCACGGCCCGACGGTGTCGCTGAGCTGCCGCCCACGATCGGGCTCGATATCGCCGTTCGCGGTCACGGCGGCGCGCGCCTGTTCGGGAGCTGTCGCGGTCCCGACCCCGTTGAAGGGCGCGTGCTCATGGAACTCGCGCCGCGCGCTGGCATCGAGGGCGAAAGCGTGGTCTTCGACGCCCAGAGCGTCGAGTTCCGCAGCAGCGATGGTTCCGAAAGCCTGCTGACGCGCCCGAGCCGCGCGCTCGCCGACGCGCTTCTGGTCCCGCGGCTGCAGGACCTGCGCGTCGAGGTGGGAAGTTCGCTGCGCGAAATCGATGCCCTGCTCGAAGGCTTTCTCGAGCCGGAGGAAGCGGGACAGGCCGTACTTGCTGCGCCCGGTCAGCTCCGGGCCGTCGCCGTCGAGGACGGTGGCATGCGCGTGGATCTAGGCTTTGAACTCGCGTCGCGCGTGCTCGAAGCGCAGGCTGATGAAAGCGGCGAGACCCCAGCGGCTCCCGTTCCCGAGCCCTTCGATCCCACCGACCCATCCTGGGATCGCGTGGAAGATGCCCTCGACGGGTTCGCCACGGTGGTGGTTCGCTATCTCGGTCCGCGTATCGACGACGAAGAATTGCGCCTCGAGTTGCTCGCACTGCTGATCGATGTGCGCACGGAAGTCGCGACCATGCTCTTCGAGGCGCCCGCCGCCGAAGCGCAGGAGGACCCCCTGCGCCTGCTCTTCCTCGACACGTGGACGCGCCTGGGCGCTATTCTGGAGCGCCTGCCGCCGGGCGATCCCGAGGACCTCGATTACCTGCTGAGGCTCTCGTCCTTCATCGCTGCTGGCGACGCGCTGGCGCTGGTCGATGAGCTCGGGCCGGCCTTCGGTGTTGAGATCAGTCGCAACGGCCTCCTGCGCCTCGCCGAGATTCTCATGGCCGGAGAAGGGCCTGAGGCGCTGACGCCCCTGCCGCTTGGCGAAGACGAGGTACTGCGCTCGCTGTTTGGCTTCGATGGCGTGCCCGAGGCCTCGCTGGCCACGCCCGCGACCGAGGCAGCGCCGGCCTCGGCCTGGCTGCGGCGCCTGAGCCCCATTTCCGTGGCGTTCGCCGAAGAGCCCGATCCGGCGCTGCTGCTGCGCGAAGTCTTCCCGCGACGCGACAATCTCGATATCTACCTCGGGCTGGTGGCGCGCCTGATCGACACGTCGCTCGACGCGCACTGGGAGGAGTCGCGCGTGCCTCCCGAACAGCACGAGCTGTTCGAGCCTCTGGTGCGGGCCACGGCATGGAAGGAGACCTGCTGGCGCCACTACTTGCCCGGTGAAGAGTCGGACGATTCAGCGCCGCGGGTCATTCGCTCCGGCGTCGGTGCCGTCGGCATGATGCAGATCGTTGGCCGTGTCTGGCGCAGTCTTTTCGATCTCGATCGTCTCGAGCAGGATGTGGCCTACAACGTTGCGGCGGGAATCGATATCCTCGACCACTACTATGTGCACTACGCACTGCGACGCGGCGAGGACAGCCATCCCGGCGGGCGCGATAATCTCGTGCGCGCAACCTACGCGGCCTATAATGGCGGGCCGTCGAAGCTCAGTCGCTATCGTCGGGAAGATGTCGCCGCGCGTGCCCGCGCCGTCGACGAGCAGTTCTACCGGCAGTATCTGGTGATGCGCGAAGAGACCTGGCCGCGCGAAAGTCGCTGCTATGCGCGCTGATCCGCGCTGCCGTTGACTCAGCCTTTGCATAAGCAGTACCCGTTTATGTACTTTGGTTAACAAGCTGATTAACTGAAAACAAACAACCTGAACCACTGAGGCCCTCAATGACCCGATCACGCTTGTCGCTGTCTCTGCTCGGAGCCTGCCTGCTCAGCTCTGCCATCGCTGATGCCGCCTTCTTCGATGCACTGGAGTACCGTAACGTCGGCCCGCTTCGCGCCGGTCGCGTTACCGCCGTTGCCGGCACTGTGAAAGAACCGGGAACCTTCTACCTTGGCGCCTCCGGCGGCGGTGTGTGGAAGACGACCGATTACGGGGAGCGCTGGGAGAATGTGTCCGACGGCTACTTCGCCTCGCCGTCGATCGGTGATATCGCCGTCTCGCAGAGCGATCCCAACGTCATCTACGTGGGAACGGGCTCCGACGGCCTGCGCTCGAACGTGATCCGCGGCAAGGGCGTGTATCGCTCGCGTACCGGCGGGCGAAGCTGGGAGTTTGTCGGTCTCAAGGAGACCGGGCACATCGGTGCAGTGGAAATCGATCCGCGCGACAACAACGTGGTCTGGGTTGCTGCCATCGGTCAGGCCTTTGCCCCCAACGAGGAGCGCGGTGTCTACCGCACTCGCGACGGCGGCGAGACCTGGGACAAGGTCCTCGAGATTTCCGACGAAACGGGTTTTGCAGATATCGAATTGCTGCCGCACAACCCCGATATCGTCTTCGCCGCGGCCTGGAAGGCACGCCGCACGCCCTGGGACATCATCAGCGGCGGCACACAGGAAGAGGGCGGTCTGTTCAAGTCCACCAATGGCGGCGAGAGCTGGCGGCGCATCAGCGAGGGTCTGCCCACGGGGCTGATCGGCAAGATTGATCTGGCCGTGTCCGCGGCTGACTCAAGCGTCGTCTACGCCCTTGTCGAAGCCCCGGGAGACGACGGTGGCCTGTACCGTTCAGACGATCAGGGCGAAAGCTTCCACCAGGTATCGAACAAGGATTACATCCGTACGCGGCCCTTTTACTACGGCAACATCGAAGCCGACCCCACGGACGCTGACACGGTCTACTCGATCGCCACGCGCTACTACCGTTCCCGCGATGGCGGCCGACACTGGGAAAAGCTTGATCCGCCTCACGGCGACAACCACGACATGTGGATCAACCCGGAAGATCCGGATCTGTTCATCCAGGCCAACGACGGTGGCGCCAACATCACCCACAACGGCGGCGAGACCTGGTCGACGCAGTTCAACCAGCCGACGGCCGAGGTGTACACGCTGCATGTCGACGACCAGTATCCGTACTGGATGTACTCGGGGCAGCAGGACAACAGCTCGACGATCGGTGTGCCCAGCCTGCCGCCGCGCAGTGTGCAGAACGTGCACGCGCTGCTCATCGAGACGGGCGGCTGCGAAACGGGCCCCGCTGTTCCCAAGCCCGGCGATGCCGACACGATCTACGCGAACTGCAAAGGTCGTTTCGGCGTCTATAGCAAGAAGACCGGTCTCGAGCGTCAATACTATGTCGGCGCCGCCAACATGTACGGCCAGAACCCGCGCGATCTCAAGTACCGCTTCCAGCGTGTCTCGCCCGTTGCAGTTTCGCCGCACGATCCGAACACGGTCTACATGGGCTCGCAGTACCTTCATCGCACGAGCAATTCCGGCGTCACCTGGGATACGATCTCGCCGGATCTCACCGCCTTCGAGGCCGACAAGCAGGTGGCTTCGGGTAACCCGATCACCCGCGACATCACCGGTGAGGAGTTCTACAGCACGCTCTACGCCATCGCCGAATCCGAGCGTGAGCCCGGTGTGATCTGGACCGGTGCCAACGATGGCCCCATCCACGTTACCCGCGACAACGGCAAGACCTGGAACGACGTGACGCCGCGCGGCCCCAGGGGCGGGCGCGTCGATTCACTGGATCCCAGCGTTCACAGTGACGGCGTTGCCTACGCGGCGGTGCACCGCTACCTGCTCGGCGACTGGAAGCCCTACGTCTATCGCGCCGAAAACTACGGCCAGAGCTGGAAGCTGCTGACCGATGGCAGCAACGGCATCCCCGCCGATCACCCCGTGCGCGTGGTGCGCGAGGATCCGGAACGCGCCGGTCTGCTGTATGCGGGCACAGAGTACGGGGTCTACGTGTCCTTCGATGACGGCGCGAACTGGACCGCCTTCCAGCAGAACCTGCCGGTCACGCCGATCACCGATCTGCAGATCCACCGCGATGACCTGGTGCTTTCCACTATGGGTCGCGCTTTCTGGGTGCTGGACAAGGCCGCCGCTGCGCTGCGCCAGCTCGAGGCTGCTGACGTGGCCGCGCTCCCCGCAGAGCCGCGCCTGCTCACACCCGCGGACACGATCCGCTATCGCAAGGTGGAGATCCGCAATCACGATTACCCGATTCCCGAGTACCCGGAGCCCGGTGTCGTGATCGATTACGTGCTGCCCGAAGGCGGCGCCGGCAGCATCGCTCTCGAGGTCTACAACGCCGCCGGCGAGCTCGTGAACGCCTATGAGGGATTGCCGGCTTCGGGCGCGGGCGAGGTGCGCGTCGAGGAGAACATGGCGATGAACTCGATCACCTACATCCGCAAGCAGGGCCTGACGACTCACGAGGGCCTGAATCGCTTCCGCTGGGACATGCGCGCGCGCGGCGCCTGGCACAAGGATAAAGACAAGCGCTACGCCGACGGGCCGCTGCTGCCCCCGGGCGACTACGAGCTGCGCCTGTCCGTCGACGGCGTTGAGCAGCGCGCAACGGCGAGCATCCTCGTCGATCCGCGCTCCGCGCAGATCGGTGTGAGCATCGCCGACATCGAAGCGCAGTACGGAATGCGTATGCAGATCCGCGATCTTCTCGACGCGGCGCGCCGCAAGGTGGCAGAGCTCGAGAAGGAGCATTCCGCGGAAGGTCTCAGCGAAGCGCGCAGCAGCGCCATCGAGGCAGTCCTCGGGGAGCTCAATACCGCTCCGGGCACCTACATGCCCCCGGGCCTCGTCGCGCAGATCAGCTATCTCTACAACATGCTCAAGCACGCCGATCAGGCCCCGGGTCAGGAAGCGATCGACCGCTACGCGGAGCTGCAGGCGCGTTACGACGAGCTCGTTGCCACGCTGTAGGCGTCTTGCGTCGGGCAGACGCTGGCTTGCATACGGGGGCGCTGCCAGAGGGTGGCGCCCCTTTTTTATGGGCGTTCTTTGTGTGACTACCGCGAGCTTTGTTCAGGCGCCGTGGCGGCCCGTCCCTGCTTTACGCGCGCTGCTCGCGTAGCTCCATCGGCTCCGTCGCGCCGCACTACGAAGCCCAAAGCCCGCACTCAAGCCGCCCGCGAAGCGAGACCGTGAATTCGGTCGGCAATCTCCTCGAGGTGGATTGCCGGGAAATCGTGTCCCATGCCCTTGAGGATGTGAAATTCCGCTTCCGGGAGGTGCCGCGCCGTGTCCATACCGCACTCGAGCTTGACCAGCGGGTCCTCGTCGCCGTGGAGTACCAGCGCCGGTGCCTGCACGATGGAGAGGAGGTTGCGCCGGTGCTTGGCGGCGATGATCGCGCCGAGCTGGCGTGCCACGCCTTCAGGATTGTAGCCGCCGCGCTCGACCGCGGCCGCGGCGGTTTGCCAGATTTCCTCGTCGCTTTTCGGATGGCTTCTGCTCTGCAGCGCCTTGCGTACGCGCACGTTGCGCTCGATGACGGACTTCGGGTCGGCGGGGTTCGCGGGCTGAAGCATCAGCGCCTGCGTGGCCTCGCGATCGGCCTTGGGCAGCGAGGCGTGGCCCGTGGTCGACATGATCGAGGTCAGGCTCAGCGTGCGTCCCGGGAAACGCGCCGCCATCACCTGGGCGATCATCCCGCCCATGGAAGCGCCGACGAGGTGGGCTTTCTCGATGCCCAGGGCGTCGAGCAGAGCGATGGCGTCGCGCGCCATGTCCTCGAGCGTGTAGGGCACGCGCACGGGCAGGCCGATCATGCGCATGCCGGCGAGGATCGGAATGTTCGGCGGGCGGTGCGCGTCGAGTCGCGTCGAAAGGCCGATGTCGCGATTGTCGAAGCGAAGCACGTGATAGCCGCGCTCCACGAGATGCCGGCACAGGTCGTCGGGCCAGCCCGTAAGCTGCGTGCCGAGTCCCATGATGAGCAGTACGGTCTCGGCGCTGCGGTCGCCCTGCGACTCGTACTCGAGCTGGATGCTATTGGCCTGAATCTGCGGCAAGTCATTTTCTCCCTGGAGTTGACCGAGCGGGGCGCGTGCCGGCGGCTCAGCGGCCGCTGAACACGGCCTGGCGCCGTTCGAGGAACGACTGCACGCCCTCGGCGGCGTCTTCGCTTTCCATCACCGGCTTCAGGGTGGAAAAAATCTGCCGCGACAGGTCTGCGCGATCGTCGCCCTCGGCGTAGCGGCCGGCCTCGAGCAGCGCCTGCACGGCCAGCGGCGCGCCGGCAGCCACGGCCTCGGCGAGTTCGAGGGCACGATCGATCTGCTGGCCAACCTCCGTTACTTCCTGGATCATGCCCCAGCGCAGTGCCTGCTCCGCGTCCCAGCGGTCGCCGGTGAGGAGTACGCGCTGCGCGTTCGACCAGCCGATTTCGCGCGGCAGGCGGAAGCTTGCACCGCCGCAGGGAAAGAGCCCGCGCTGGACCTCCAGCATCTGGAATTTCGTGTCCGACGCGGCAATGCGGATTTCCGAGTTCAGCAGCATTTCCACGCCCCAGGTGAAGCAGTAGCCCTGCACGGCCATCACCATGGGCTTGCTGTGCCGCGGCCCATTGACCCCCATCGGGTCGATCAGGCCATCGCGGACCGGCCAGCCCTTGCCGTTGCCGAAGTGGGGCGCCCACTGGTCGAGTTCCACGCCGGCGCTAAAATGCTTGCCTTCGGCCGACACCACGGCTACGCGAAGTTCCGGGTCCGTGTTGAGGCGGGCGAGGCCCTCGCCGAGCTCGGCGTACATGTCGAGGCTAAGCGCGTTGTATTTTTCCGGGCGGACGATGTGAAGATGAAGAATGTGCTTGTCGCTGCGGACGTCTACCTGAGGCAAGATTCGAACTCCTTGGGATTCTTCGGGATTTTAACGCAAGGCAATCGCAGGCAGGGATCAAGGCTGTGTCTTTACTGGGGTTTTCACAGGAATTTGCGTTCATGATCGTTCGAATTCGCGGCGCTGAAGCCTCGCGCCTGCTAGGGTAAGTCATGCTTTTTCGGGAGTTCAGTTATGCCTCGCCATATCGTGGTGGCCGCCGTCGCCGCGCTGTTCCTCGTGGGTTGCGAGCGCAGCGTGAATCCTGATTCCGCCGCCGCTCCCGCGTCTGCGGCCCGCGTTCTGCCCTACGGCAGCTGGCCGTCGCCGATCTCCGCCGCCTCGCTCGTCGAGAGCGCGCGCGGCCTGGGCAGCCTTCGCCGCGATGGCGATTTCCTGTACTGGCTGGAATCGCGACCGGAAGAGGGCGGGCGCACCACGGTCATGCGCTGGCGCGAGGGCGCGCAGGCCGAGGAACTGCTGCCCGCTCCCTGGAACGTGCGCACACGGGTGCAGGAGTACGGAGGCGGCGCCCTGCTCGTTGCGGAAGGCACGCTCTTCTTCTCGAACTACGCGGACCAGCGCCTGTATCGCTTCCGCCCGGGCGAAGAGCCGCAGCCGATCACCATTGAAGGCGAGCTGCGCTTTGCCGGCTGCGCCCTCGACGCGCCGCGCAGTCGCCTGATCTGCATTCGCGAGGATCACCGCGGGCTCGCGGAGCCGGCCAATACACTCGTTTCGCTACGCCTCGATGCGGACGGGGAGCAGGAGGGCGAGGTGCTGTTCAGCGGTGCGGATTTCGTTTCGGCGCCTAGCTTGTCCGCCGACGGTCGCCGCATTGCCTTCACCGCCTGGATGCATCCGAATATGCCCTGGGATCGCACCACGCTCTATTCGGCGGGGTTTGCAGAGGACGGCAGCCTCGCGGAGCTCACGACGCATAATCCGGACACGCAGGAGTCGGTACTCGATCCGCGCTTTGCGCCGGATGGAACGCTCTACGCGCTGTCCGATCGCGACAACTGGTGGCGCCCCTACACGGTGGAGGGCGAGCGCTTCAGCGCCGTACCCACGGGGCTCGAGGCAGTGGAAATCGGCGGGCCTGCCTGGACGATCGGAGGGCACTACTACGAGCCCCGCGGCGACGGCTCGCTGCTGGTGCAGGCGCGCCGTGGCAGCGTCGAGGAGCTCTACCTGCTCGACGGGCGCGGCGGGCAGCGACGCATCGAAACGGGCGCTGTTGGCTATGGGAGCCTGGTCGATGATGGTGAGAGGCTGGCCTTTATTGCCGTGTTTCCCGACCGGCCTGCGGCGCTCGTGCGCAGCGACGGCGGAGGAAAGATCCTGGACTCGATCCGCTCGACGCGCGACAGCGCGCTAGCCGCCGAGTGGATTCCCGCCTTCGAGCAGCTGAGTTTCCCGCTGCCCGGGGGCGGCGAAGCGCACGGCGTTTACTACCCGCCGGCGCATCCCGAGGTGGCGGCGCCAGCGGGCAGCGCACCGCCGCTGATCGTTACCGCCCACGGAGGCCCCACCTCCGTGGCGGGCGTCGGCTACGACCCCAGCCTTTACTACTGGACCAGTCGCGGCTTCGCGGTCCTGGATCTCAATTACCGCGGCTCGACGGGTTTCGGTCGCAGCTATCGGCGGGCCCTCTACGGCCAGTGGGGCGTGGCCGATGTCGAGGACGCCGTGGTCGCCGCCGAGGCGCTTTCCGAGAAAGGGCTTGCCGACCCGAAACGCCTGATCATCCGCGGTGGTAGCGCCGGCGGCTACACCACGCTCGCAGCGCATGCCTTTCACGACGTATTTTCGGCCGGCGCGTCCTACTACGGTATCTCTGATATCGAGGCCCTGGCCCGCGATACGCACAAATTCGAGTCGCGCTACCTCGATCAGCTGATCGGGCCTTACCCCGAGCGCAGCGATCTCTACCGCGCGCGCTCGCCTATCCATCATCTCGAGGGCTTCGGGGCACCGTTGATCCTGCTGCAGGGCCTCGACGACCCGGTTGTGCCGCCCAACCAGTCCGAACTCATCTACAAGGCTCTCCGCGAGCGCGGGGTCGCCACGGCCTACCGCGCCTACAAGGGCGAGTCGCATGGATTCCGCAAAGCGGAGAACCAGATCGACGCGCGTGAGTCGGAGCTCTACTTCTACTCGCGCGTGCTCGATTTTTCTCTCGCCGAAGAACTCGATGCGATCGCTATCGATAACATCGGCCCGGAGGTCGAAACGGGCGGCGGACAGCAAGAGGCGGATCAGAGCCAGGGCCCGGGCCTGCAGCCGTGACCGGTTCGCTCTCAAGCAAGCTGCCGAAAGTGGGTACCACGATCTTCACCCGCATGTCGGCGCTCGCGCAGCAGCACGATGCGATCAACCTGTCGCAGGGCTTTCCGGACTTCGACGCGCCGCCCGCGCTGACCGAGGCGCTCGGTGAGCACGCGCGGCGCGGTAATAATCAGTACGCGCCGATGGCCGGACTGCCGCGTCTGCGCGCCGCGATCGCCGCTCAGCTTGAGCGCCATCGCGGCCTCCTTGTCGACCCGGAGCTCGAGATCACGGTCGTGCCCGGTGCTACCGAAGGCATCTTCTGCGCCATCACCGCGCTGATCAGGTCCGGCGACGAGGCTATCGTGCTCGATCCCGTATACGACAGCTACGAGCCGGCGATCGAGCTCGCCGGCGGTCGCGCGGTGCATGTGCCGTTGGCTGCCGGGGATTTCTCGATCGACTGGGGTCGCGTGCGCGACGCGATTTCGCCGCGCACGCGGCTGCTGATGCTCAACAGTCCGCACAATCCCTGTGGCAGCGTGATCACGCGCGCCGACCTCGAAGTGCTGGCCGAGCTCGCTGCGCAGCATGATTTTTTCGTGTGCAGCGACGAGGTTTACGAGCACCTGGTCTACGACGGTCGCGAGCATCACTCGGTGCTGACGCACGAGGCGCTGCGAGAGCGGAGCTTTGCGCACTTCTCCTTCGGCAAGACCTACAGCGTGACGGGTTGGAAGACGGGCTACTGCATCGCGCCGCCGGCCCTGACCGCCGAACTGCGCAAGGTCCACCAGTACGTGGCCTTCGTGGCGGTGACGCCCGTGCAGCACGCTTTGGCCGACTTTATCGAGGCCGAGCCGGACTATGCGGCGAATCTCGCCCATGATTATCAGAGCCGGCGCGATGTCTTTCTGGCGGCGCTCAAGGGCTCGCGCTTTCGCTGGACGCCGGCGGCGGGTAGCTACTTCCAGCTGCTCGATTATTCGCAGCTCAGCGACGAGGCCGACACGCTGCTGTGTGAGCGCTGGACGCGGGAGCTCGGCGTCGCCTCGATTCCCGTTTCAAGTTTTTATGATCAAGCTCCCGATGGGCTGCGCGTCCTGCGTTTCTGCTTCGCCAAGCAGCGCGACGTGCTTGAGGAAGCAGCGAGGCGCCTGTGCACGATCTGAGAGTCACCCTGGTACAGCATCCCCTGGCCTGGGAGAACCCCGCCGACAACCGGCGCCAGTTCGAGGAACTGTTAGCGGCGGCTGCTCCGCAGACGGACCTGATTCTGCTGCCCGAGATGTTCACCACGGGCTTTTCCATGAACGCCCTGGCCAACGCCGAGCCCGCCGGCGGTCCCACGCAGGACTGGATGCAGCGCCTCGCGCGCGAGCACGACTGCGCCGTTGCGGGGAGCATCGCTGTGGAATCGGGCGATGCGGTGTTCAACCGTCTGCTCTTCGTCAGCGCAGACACGGTAACGACTTACGATAAACGTCATCTGTTCCGCATGGCGGGTGAGCATAAGCGCTATGCCATGGGCTGCGAGCGCGTGCTTGTCGAGTGGCGCGGCTGGCGAATCAAGCCCGAGGTCTGCTACGACCTGCGCTTCCCCGTCTTCAGTCGCAATCGCGGTGACTACGATCTGCTGTTCTTCGTCGCCAACTGGCCGGCGCCACGCGCGCATCACTGGCGCACGCTGTTGCAGGCGCGCGCGATCGAGAACCTGGCCTGCGTTGTCGGTGTCAACCGTATCGGCAGCGACGCCAACGGCCTCGACTACGTCGGCGACAGTCTCGCGATCGATGCTCGCGGCATTCTGCTGGCAGACCTTGCCGATCGGGATGCTGTGGAGACCGTGACGTTTTCCGCCGCCGAGCTGGAGTCCTACCGCAAAGCCTTTCCTGCCCATATGGACGCCGACGAATTCGAGCTCGTGCCTTGAACGGCCGGCGCGGCTCGAAGGGAAAAAATCAGTCGGCGGTGGCGCCAGCGCCGTCGAAGTAAAAGCGGTAGACGACGCCGGCTTCATCGTCGGAAACCAGCAGGCTGCCATCGGGTATCTCCAGCACGTCGACGGGACGCCCCCAGCGAGTGCCGTCCGCGTTCAACCAGCCATCGATGAACACCTCGTAGCTGAGT
>JAZBOX010000075.1:0-2196 GCA_036351355.1 Halieaceae bacterium | reverse complement strand
GGCCGCTTACGGGCTGAGCGACGCCGAGAAAGAGCGCGGCGTCTATCAGCTTGGCGAGGGCCTGACCGGACGTGTCGTCGAAAGCGGCGAGTCGGTCGTGGTTCCGCGCATCTCTCGTGAGCCGGCCTTTCTCAATCGCACCGGCGCGCGAAAGCTGAGCCCCAGAGAAGACTACACCTTCATCTGCGTTCCCGTCCGCGTTGGCAACACCGTGCTCGGCGCCTTCAACGCGGAGTGGCTCTACGACGAAGCGAAGCCGACGCGCGATCACCTGCGTGTGCTTTCAATTATCGCCTCGATGTTGGGTCAGGCAGCGCGCTTGCGGCAGCAGGCCCTCGAAGAGCAGGAGCGCCTGATCGAGGAGAACACCCGCCTGCGGCAGCAGCTTGAACGCAAGTTCCGCCCCTCAAACCTGATCGGCAACTCCAAGCAGATGCGCGACGTCTTCGACATGCTCGCGCAGGTCGTGAAGACGAACACCACCGTGTTGATCCGTGGCGAGAGCGGCACCGGTAAAGAGCTGGTCGCCAACGCCATCCATTACAACTCCAAGCGCGCCGGCAAGCCCTTCGTAAAGGTCAACTGCGCCGCGCTGCCCGAATCGATCATCGAATCCGAGCTCTTCGGCCACGAGAAGGGAGCCTTCACAGGCGCCACCGGGTTGCGCAAAGGGCGTTTTGAGATGGCAGACGGCGGCACGATCTTCCTCGATGAGATCGGTGAGCTCAGCCAGGCAACACAGGTTCGCCTCTTACGTGTGCTTCAGGAGCGCGAGTTCGAGCGCGTTGGCGGCACCGAGACGATCCCCTGCGATGTCCGCGTCATTGCGGCCACCAACCGCGATCTCGAAGAGGCGATTGAGCTCGGCGAGTTCCGCCAGGATCTCTACTACCGCCTGAGTGTCTTCCCCATCCATCTGCCGCCACTCCGAGAACGCCCTGCCGATGTAATCCTGCTCTCCGATCACTTCGTTCAGAAGTACAACGAGATGCACGACCGAGCCATCAAGCGGATCTCGACGCCGGCGATCGACATGCTCACGGCCTATCACTGGCCCGGCAACGTCCGTGAGCTGGAGAACTGCATCGAGCGTGCCGTGCTACTGAGCGAAGACGACGTCATTCACGGCCACAACCTTCCGCCTTCGCTGCAGTCCGCGGAGTCGAGCGGGACAGAATTCACCGGCGGGCTGCAGGCCTCGCTCGACAATCTCGAGCGAAACCTGGTGATCGACGCGCTCAAGTCTACCAACGGCAACATGGCGCGAGCGGCACGCCAGCTCGGCATCAGCGAGCGCATCATGGGGCTGCGCGTCAAGAAGTACGACATCGATCCGCGGCGCTATCGAAGCTAGCGGCGATCCGGCCTTTCCAGCAGCTCACGACCTGAAGCGCGCGCGCTGCCAACAGAAACAACGAAGCCACACCGCGTCCGGTGTGGCTTCGTTGTTTCTGTTGGCAGCGCAGCAAAGACAGAGAGCGACAGGAATGTAGCGCGCGCCGGATTCGTGCCCCCCTGACCGGCCCACACGACGCGTTTCTGTGCGCACGTAGTCGTAGGATCGGCAGGCCAATCCTACAAAAACGTATCCAGCGTGCGTTTTCGTGAGCGCTCCGCTCTGCTCAACGCATGCGATCAGCCCGCTTCTACCGTGCAGCGCGCGGTGCAGCGACTTTCTGGCACGCGCGCTGCTTACGGAGCCCATGACCCGCGAGAGGGGGTCAGAAACGAAATGACCACTGTGCGCACGCCCCCGGCGTGAGGCACGAATCAGACCCGGAGAGTCATGATGAGAAGCAAGCGGATAACGACGGCACTGACAGCGCTGGCGCTCGTCGTACCAGCGGTGGCGTGGGCCCAGGAAGGCGAGGCGAGCATGGTTCCCGAGGACGTGCTCTTCGTGGTGAACAACCTCTGGATCCTCATGGCGGCCGCGCTGGTGTTCATCATGCACCTCGGCTTTGCGATGATCGAGAGCGGCCTGGAGCGCTCGAAGAACACGATCAACATTCTCTTCAAGAACGTCTGCATCGTGGCCATCGGGCTGCTGACCTACGCCGCCTTCGGCTTCAACCTGATGTACCCTGGCGAGTTCAACGGCATCTTCGGATTTGCTGGCTTTGGCCTCTCGCCGGGCGCAGAAGGGCAGACCGCGGCTTACGCAGACGGCGCCTACACCTACTACTCGGACTTCAT
>JAZBOX010000074.1:0-2209 GCA_036351355.1 Halieaceae bacterium | reverse complement strand
GCTAACGCCCTTTGGATGCCCCCACCGCCAGGACGCGGACACGAGGTCCATCTGTTCGGAGAGGTGCCGGAGTGGCCGAACGGGCTTGACTCGAAATCAAGTGTACCCTTGCGGGTACCGTGGGTTCGAATCCCACCCTCTCCGCCATTTTTCAACAGGTTACGTGTTCTCACGTAGCCTGCTGCAAATGTCCAACGTGACTCGTTCGTGACTCTCTGTGACGATGTTGCCGTCCAGTGCGGCGACGGCAGTCCTGATGTTGTCGGGTGCAAGGTGCGCATAGCGTTCGGTCATCGTCACCGTCGAGTGTCCCAACACGTCCCGAACCTGCGTCAACGGCACCCCGCTCTGCACTAGCCAGGCCGCGCAGGTATGGCGTAGATCGTGGAAGCGGAAATCCGTAATCCCTGCCCGAGCGCATGCGTTGCGAAATCCGGTCGCCACGCTGTATATCCGCTCGCCGTCTGCGCGGCAGATCACCCAACGCGAACTGGGGCAGTGTGTCGCGCGATAGCGCTTCAGCACCAGCAACGCATCCTGTGCCTGACGGTTGAGCGGGACGCCGCGGCGCCGGCCGGCCTTCGTGTGCATAGCCTCCAGGTGGATCATCGCGTTGTTGCTGTCGACGCGTGACCATTCCAATCCCAACAACTCTCCCCGACGCATGCCCGTGTTGAGGGCCAGTACGATCAGCGGCCCCAGGTACGGGGCCTGATCGGCTTGCGAGGCGCCCTGCACGAGCGCTGCCGCCTGTGCTCGCGTCAGCCAACGGACGCGACCTTCGGGCTCCCTCAGCTTGCGACCCCGGGTGGGGTTCGGCAGGTTGGCGTCGAACGCGAGGTTCCAATGGTTGATGGCGGAGGACAACAGTGCCAGTTCGCGATTGATGCTGGCCGGCCCGACGCCCTCTTGCTGGCGTCGCCTGATGTGCTCTGAGATGTCCTTGCCGGCCAATTGGCTCATGACAGTGCCAGCAATGCTTTTCCGCCATTGGGCCGCGTGCAGCTTGTCCACGTCCGCGCTGCGCTTGCCCGCATGAGTCTGCAGATACTCGAGTATCACTTGCTCGAAGCTGACCTGCGGCTCCTCCTTCCACGCTCGCGCTCGGTAGACGTCGAGCTTCCACTTCGCGTAACGGGCCTCTGCCTCTTTCCGATCGGTCGTGCGAGTAGAGCATCTAACTCGCGCTCCGCGTTCATTGACGAAAGAGACCCACCAGTATGGCGAGTCGTCTCTCTTGTAGAGCCCGTCCTGGTCCCGTCGTTTGCGCTTTCTCGGCATGTGCCTTCCTCCTGCACATCCGGCCCCGCGCAGGTCGGATTATCGCTCTGAGCGGTATAGGTGTCGACATAGGCGCGGAGACTCGCGGCAGAGACACGCACCGAGCGGCCGATCTGGACGCGGGCGAGCTCGCCGGCATCGAGCAGCCGGCGGATGGTGCGCGGGGAGACGGACAGGGCCTCGGCGGCGGCATCTAAGGTCAGGGCGAGCGGTTCGGGCATCAGATGGTGTCCCCCGTCTGAGCAGCATCGAGGGGCGAGCTCGGCTGCGAGCTGGGCTTCGCTCTCGGCTTCGCGCTCGCGGAGCGGCGCGTGCTCACGGCTGCGCGCTCCGCGCGTGACGTTGGATCAGCACCGCGCGTCGCAGCGTGCCGAACAGCAGGCCCGGCGCGTGGTGTGCCCAGTGTTCGGCGGCCTGGATGCAGTCATCGTGCAGATTGCCGTGCTGCCAGCAGACGCATGGAACGTGCGCCTCGACCCAGTCGCGCAGCGCGCGGCAGCGGCAGCAGGTGTCGAAGCAGTCCGGCACGCGCTCCCAGATGCCGAAGACGTGCTCGTAGCACTCGCCTGGCGCGATGGTGGCGCCGCACTCCGAGCAGACCTGTGGCGTACCCGCGGTGTGCTCCGCGCAGCGATAGACGCTCGGCGGGTCCCAGTCGCAGGCGCAGTGCATCATGCGCACTCCCGCGCTTGTCGCTGCCTGGCGGCACCGCGCGGCGCGTCCGGCGCGGCGAGCAGCGGGCGCAGCCGCTGCTGTACGACCACCGGCGGTGTCCACAGCCGCTGTCGGCCGATACACCGGATCGGCTCCGGCAGCGGGCGGACCCGCGCGAGGTGCCAGCCAAAGCGGCCGGCGCCGTAGTCGCCGAACGGATCGGCGAGGCCGTCCGCGACGATCGCCTCGGTCGGCCAGCACTCGACCAGGTCGG
>JAZBOX010000073.1:0-6681 GCA_036351355.1 Halieaceae bacterium | reverse complement strand
GGGATATTCGACCTGACCGAAGCGGTCACGATCACCCTGCCGGAAACCGACCGTTGGCTGTCAATGATGCTGGTGAACCAGGATCACTCCATCCCGCCGGCAATATACGATGCGGGTCCGCACACCATTACGCAGGACATGGTCGGCACTCGTTACGTGATGGTGATCTTCCGCACGCTGGTCGATGCCAACGATCCGGCCGACATCAAGCGGGCAAATGCGATCCAGGACCAGTACACGGTGCAGCAGGCGAGTCCTGGCTCGCTGGAGGTCCCGGACTGGGACGACGCGTCGTTGACCATGGTTCGCGACGCGATCAATGTCCTCGGGTCAACGCTCACGGATGGGTCGGACATGCTGGGCATCAAGAGCGAACTGCCGCCGATCCACCACCTGATCGGCACGGCGATGGGTTGGGGCGGAAATCCTAAGCGCGACGCCAGTTATATCAACGGGGTTCCCGCCCGGAACGACGGCAAGGCCAACTACGCGGTGACCATGAAGGAGGTCCCGGTCGATGGCTTCTGGTCGATTACGGTCTATAACAAGAAGGGCTTCATGGAGCCGAACGACCTCGGCGTCAATTCCATCAACAACCTGACCGCCACGCCGAACCCGGGTGGCGGAGTCAAAATCCACTTCGGCGGTTGCGATGACGGCCGCGTGAATTGCATCCCGATCACCGAGGGCTGGAACTACATCGTGCGGCTGTATCAGCCCCGCCAGGCTTTTTTCGACAAGACCTGGATGTTTCCTGATCCCCAGCCGGTGGATTAGGGCGAACTTCGCAGCCAGCCTGTCGGGTCCGACGGGGAGAAAAGTATGATGGGTAAAACATCCGCCGGGCACGTTTCGGGGCTGCGCCATTCTTTTTGCGCATTACTGGCGGCGCTCCTGCTGCCCGGGCCGGCAACGGCAGACCCTCAATCCTCAGGAATGGACAAAGCCAGCCTGAGCCTGGGCGTTTTCCTGACGCATCGCGATTCGAGTACGAGGCTGGACGCATCGGCCGGCGACCCGGGCACCGATGTCGACCTCGAGAAAGAGCTCGGACTGAGTCGCTCTGATTCCGTGTTTCGCGTCGATGCCTTCTACAGCTTCAATGAAGCGCACCGGATCGACGTGAGCTGGTTCGATCTTTCCAGGTCCTCGTCCACGCAGATCGAGCGCGACATCGAATGGAACGGCACCTTGTACCCGGTCGATACAACGGTCAACAGCCAGTTCGATCTCGATATCTACAAGTTGGCTTACACATGGTCTTTCTGGCGCAAGGATCGCAACTTTCTTGGTGTAACCGGGGGGCTGTACATCGCAGACACCGGCACATCACTCAGCGCCGACACCATCGGCGCACGGGAAGTGACCAGCGCGACGGCACCGCTACCCGTGATCGGCCTGCGCGGACAGTACTTCCTCACGCAAAAATGGTCGGTCCGCGCCAGTGGTGAATTCTTCCTGTTTGAGTCTGGCGATTGGGACGGCGACCTGGTGGATTTGTACCTCGGTGTCGACTACGAGCTCTCCGACCGGATTGCCGTCGGCGTAGGGTTCAACAGCGTGACCTTCGACCTCGGCGTCAGCAAGGAAAACTTCGCCGGCCAACTAGACTGGGGATATAGCGGTGGCCTCGTGTTCTTGCGAGGAAGATTCTAGGCAAAGCTGGACTTTGCTCGTCCTGATCCGCCTGCCAGTATTCCGCGCACCGCTCTCGTTCCGAGGGGGAAGCCGTTTATGAATGCCAAGTAATTTGGTTGCCGACTTCGACAACGGCGAGAGCGTCTGGCCAGCGCGGCTCACTTCAAGCACGTTAAGAAATCAGGGCACCAGCCGTGCGAGAGGCGGGAGGGCCTGCTTGTTGATGTGTAACATATATACTACAGTTGCAGGATGAACCGCGCGGCCAATAACAAAACGGTCAGCGAGACCGAAGAATTCGCGAGCTGGTTCGAAGGCCTCAAGGATCAACGCGCCCGCGGTGTTATCACCGCGCGCATACAGCGACTTGCTTCCGGCAACCCAGGCGACGTGAAGCCCGTGGGCCAGGGCGTCAGCGAGCTACGGATTCACCACGGACCCGGCTATCGCGTGTATTACTTCGAG
This sequence comes from Halieaceae bacterium, assembly GCA_036351355.1. Lineage (GTDB taxonomy): Bacteria > Pseudomonadota > Gammaproteobacteria > Pseudomonadales > Halieaceae > Congregibacter. Next base: position 4,578 of record JAZBOX010000073.1, on the reverse strand, counting down.
CGCGACGGTGAACTGGTCGTGCTGCTCTGCGGCGGCGACAAGGACTCGCAGAGTAAAGATGTCAGGCGCGCAAAGGCGCTTAAGAAGGAGATTGAAAAAGATGGTTAAGCTGCGGGAGTTCGATGCTTCGCGCTATCTCGATACTGAGGAATCGGTGGCGGCTTACCTGGCGGAAGCCCTCGAAACGAATGACGCCGAGTTCATCTCCGAGGCGATCAGCACGGTGGCCCGTGCTCGCGGTATGACGCAGTTGGCGAAGACAAGCGGCGTGTCCCGGGAGCAACTCTATCGATCCTTCGGCCGCGGCGCGAACCCAACGCTGAAGACGGTGCTGCGCGTGCTGGAGGCGATGAATGTGACTCTGTCCGCGACACCAGCCACGGCAAAGGGTGCAGCCAGGGGCAAGGCGGCGGCGACCGGCAAGACGCCTGCAAAAAAAGCGTCCGCCAAGAAGGCCGTCGCCAGCAAGAAATCGTCGGCGAAGAAGTCCGCTGCAGCCTGATCACTGCGACCCGCGATCGGGCCAACGGCAATGGGCAAAGCACCCTGGCAGGCCCCGAATTCCCGGTACACTCACGGAACACTGCCGGTTTTGTGACAAATTACCGAAACTAACGTAACCTGTTGTTTTAAATCGATTTAGCCTAACTGTACCGAAGCCTGCCTAATCCCGAAAAATCAGTAAGTTATTGATTTTAAACGAATTGAAAATCCCCGTGTCGGCAGTTCGATTCTGTCTCTGGGCACCATTCAAATCAGTCCCGAAGACTTGAAGCGGCGTCGTGCGCAAGCGGGGCTCCCCGACCACGGTCCAGACCTTCTGCACCCTCCACGATGCGAGTGACCACGCTAGGCGTACGGAAGACGGCATAGCGCGCGGCGGACAAACCCGGGTTTGCCGCTTCAATGCACCCGGGATGTCAGCTCCCCGGGCCCAATAGGTAGTCCGTCTTGCCAAGATCAACCCCACCCTGGCGCAGCAGGCTATAGGCGGCGACGACGTGGAAGAAAAAGTTGGGGAGTGCGTGGTGCTTCAGATACGCGTCCGTCGCCATGGTTCTGGTCTTGTTCCTTCCCACCGGGAAAGTGATTTCCATCGCTTCGCGACCATCAAAGGCATCCGGTGGGACCAGTTCCAACCACGCCAGTGTCTTGTCGATCCTTTCCTGCAACTGAACAAACGTGGTCTCGTCGTCCGCAAACCTGGGCGCTTCCAGACCGCTGGCCCGAGCCGAGCCGTTTTTTGCGGAATCGCATGCGATTCGGATCTGCGAGGCAAAGGGCAGCATATCGGGCGCGAAACGTAAAGGGATGTAGGCATCGGCGCTGAAGCCGCGCTTTTCGGCATGGGCTGCTGCTTTCTTCAGGCAATGGGACAGGTTGGTCAAGCCGGATCTGAAAATGGGCAGGGTGGCGCTGGTCAATGTCGTGGTCATCAAAGTCTTCCCGTCGTTTCGGTGTCGCAAACTGGAATTTATTGTGGGGCCTTCTCTCCATAGGCCGCGCTGACGCTTGGCGTCGGGAGCCGGTGTAAATCGGCTCCCGGAGGCTGAAAGCCCGGAGTTAATCAGCTCGAATGTCCGTACCGCCCAGTAACTCCTCGAGCTGCATTTCTTTCAGGACCCGGTCCTGCAGCGGCTGCTTGCCTTCATTCATCGCATCGACGCCCCAGGTGATGCCGACCACGGTGCGTGTGGGGCGGCTGCCGGCCGGCATGTCCGCCAATCGGATGTAGGCATCCACCACAAGTTGTGGATCCGGAGCTTCCTCACTTTGCAGAAACTGCGCGAAATGCTGGCTCATGGCGGTCGGGACATCGGCCAGTTCGCCGTAGCTGGCCAACACATCTTCGCGCGCCGGCGTTTGACCTCCACCGAGAAGCCCCGACCGGAAAGGCCCGGGCTGCACGATCGCGACATCCACCCCGAAGGGCGACACCTCGTAGCGTAAACCCTGCACGTAGCCTTCCAGAGCGTGCTTCGTCGCGCTGTAGGTGGAAAAGAACGGCGGAGAGATCTGGCCAACCAGGGACGAGGTGTTGATGATGAGCCCCGACCTCGCGGCACGCATGCCGGGCAAGACCGCCTGCATGGTTCGGATGGCACCGAAGTAATTGGCCTCCATCTGCTCCCTGGCCTGAGCCACGCTGAAAGCCTCGGTGATGCCGAGGTACATAACACCGGCATTGTTGACCAGGACGTCCACCGGCCCCTCGCTCTGGATCAGCGCGAAAGCGGCCTCGACTGAGGTGTCGTCCGTTACATCCATTTCGATAACCGACACACCGTCGGCATACGCCTCCAGCGCAGCCTTCCGGGCCGCGTTACGGCCTTGCGAATCCCGCAGGGTTCCCCACACACGATACCCCTTGTCTGCGAAAGCTCGGACGGCGCCTTCTCCGAAGCCGCTGCTGCACCCGGTAACTACCACCACTTTTTTCGACGTACTCATATTGACGTGCTCCTGTTGGTCGACGAGCCCACTGCTCGATTTACGTACCAGACAGTATCACATATAAGTACCAGGTGGTACGTAATGACTGGATTGCCACCTCTTCGCTACACTGTGCCGCTATGACCAGTTCCAAGGGCGCTACCCGCCGTGGCCGCCCCATCACCCGCAACCGGGAGCACGTCGTCAATACAGCCATGAACGCGTACTGGCAGGACGACAACGCCGCCGTCTCTGTCAATGCCATTTGCGCCCTGGCCAAGGTGTCGAAGCCTTCTCTCTACCGGGACTTCGGCAGTGAAGACGGACTCACGACAGCCGTGCTGGATCGCTATGCCGAGGCAGTCCTCGAGCCATTGAAGGCGCTGCTCTCAAGCCCGAGCACCTTCGACGCAAAACTCGATGCCATGATCGACTTTGCGAGTCAGGATTCGCGGATGGCGACGGGGTGCCTGTTCGTCAAGATGCGCGCCACGCGCTCCCGCTTCGGCCCCCGCACGCGCTCGCGCATCGCTGCGATCGAAGCCGATACGCTCGAGGGCTATGCCCACTTCTTCAGGGAATCCGCCGTTGGCGGCAAGAAGCGCTATGAGATCGCCGCGGATCTGGCCGCAGCGTATCTTTACGAGCAGATGGGTTTGGCGGTGAGCCAACGCGCGTCTGGCAAGAGCCCGGAATCAGTCCGAGAGCTGTTCGCCCTGGCCTTATCGGTTCTTCGATGAAACTCAAACCGTAGTGGAGACCGCCAGGTCCAACGAATCTCCGCAACCGATTAAAGCTGACGATGCCAGCCACACCGGCACCGCAAACACACACGCGCCAACAACGATTTGCACACACCTCTGCGCATCACTCACCCCGCTCACCGAGGCCACGCAGAAGCATTATCGACGCAGCGTACGGCTCACCGGACATCAGCTTCTGAAGTTCCTATACTCGGTGTTCTGTCCGGGGTCGGCGTCCGCTTGGCCCCGGGCATTCCGCCAGATCCTGCCCGAGGCGCAAGATGCACGAGCCGCCCTTCACTTTCCACGATGTCGTGCGTATGGCGGACCCTCGCAGCTTCAACCGCGGTGAGAGCTACTACCGGCAGGGACGGGTGCTGAATCTCAGGCACGACCCGTCCATCGATACCTACTTCGCCAGCGTGGCGGGATCGTCACGAAACCTCTACGACGTCGAGCTCTACTGGACCGACGAGATGCTGCAATCGTCGTGCACCTGCCCCGTGGAGTTTGAATGCAAGCACGGCGTGGCCGTGGCCCTGCAGGTGCTTGCGGAGCCGCTGCCGGACACGCGGGACGAGCCCAAGGACTGGCAGCAGTGGCTGTCGGGATTGCCTGACGCGGAGGGGCCCGCGACGGCGAGGATGCCGCCGGGCAGGCACTACCTTCGCTACGACCTCGCGCCGACTTCCCGGGGTTTTCGCATCCAGCTGCGCAAGGGCTACCTGAAGCAGGATGGCAGCTGGAGCCAGCTGCGCGAGCACTACTCGGATATCAGTACGACGTACTGGCGCCCCGACTACATGGATGACAGTGACGCAGACGTGCAGCGCCTGCTCGAAAGCGACGGCGGCGGCTCTTATCGCGTTGTCGGTCGGGCGGGACATCTCGCACTTAAACAGCTGCTGAGCACCAGGCGCTTCTTTTTCCGGGATCGGCCGCTGAATGCCGGCCCGTCGCGTGAGCTGCGCTGGGAGTGGCTTCCGTCGCCCCAGGACCCGTCCATGAAGCAGCTTCATGGTGCCCTCGAAGCGCTTGAGGAGTGGCAGCTGATCGACGTTGAGCCACCTCTCTACCTCGCTTCCGACTTGAATCAGCTGGGCGACATCGTAAGCCGCGTCTCTGCCGCACAGCTCACGCACCTGCTGCGCATGCCGCCAGTAGCCGCCAGCGATCTGCTCTCCATGGCCCTCGAACTGCGCCGCCGATTCAGCGAGGACACGCTGCCCCTGCCGGTGGATGTGCAGATCGAGCAGCGGTCTGGATTCAGACCGAGGCTCACCCTGGTGACGGTACCGACCGGTTCATCGAAGATTCCCGCAGCGCTGCTCGATTTCGATTACGGCGGTATCGTCCAGGCACCGTTCTACGACCACCGACCGCCGACCTCCACCGAAATCGT
>JAZBOX010000072.1:0-20220 GCA_036351355.1 Halieaceae bacterium | reverse complement strand
GGTAATCTGCACGTGGTCGATGTAGTTCCGATTCCACAGCGGTTCCATCATCGTGTTCGCAAAGCGAAACACCAGGACGTTGCGCACGGTGCTTTTGCCGAGGTAGTGATCGATGCGGTAGATCTGCTCTTCCTCGAGGCAACGCTCGAGACGACGGTGCAGCTCCCGGGAGCTTGCGAGGTCGTAGCCAAAGGGTTTCTCGACGACGACGCGGCGCCAGCCGTCGTCCTGGCGCAGCAATCCCACGGCCGCAAGCTGTTCGACGACGGGGCCGAAGTCGGCGGGGCTCACGGACGCGTAGAACGCGATGTTGCGCGGGTAGCCGCAATCCGGACACAGCTGCCTGGCAAGGCGCCGGTACATGTCATCGTCATGCAGATCGCCCAGGAAGTACTCGATGCGCGCGCTGAAGCGCTCGAAGACCTCGTGGTTCGTGCCTCCCCGGGCCTTGCTGTCCACCCAGGTGCGCACCTCCTTCATGCAGTGCGCCTGGGACCATTCGCGCCGCCCGATCATCAGGATGCGTGTTGTGCTCGGCAGGCGTTCCGCTTCCTCGAGGTGGTAGAGCGCCGGCAGGAGTTTCAGGCGCGACAGGTTCCCCGTGGCTCCGAAAATGACGTAGGTGCAGGGGGCGGCCATCGTCAGGCTCCGTAGCTTCCCGAGGACACGTTGCCGCCGCTGCCGATCCAGTCGTGGTGGAAGAACTCGCCGCGGGGGCGGTCGACGCGCTCGAAGGTATGGGCGCCGAAATAGTCGCGCTGCGCCTGCAGCAGGTTTGCCGGCAGGCGGGCGCTGCGATAGCCGTCGTACCAGGCGAGGGCGGCGCTGAAGGCCGGCACGGGCAGACCCGCGCTCACGGCGCGCGCAACGGTGCGTCTCCAGCCGCCTTCGGCGCCCGCGATGGCATCGCGGAAGAAGCCGTTCAGAAGCAGGTTCTCAAGCTTCGGCTCATCGGCGTAGGCATCGCGTATGTTGCCGAGAAAACGGCTGCGGATGATGCAGCCGCCGCGCCACATGAGCGCCACGGCGCCGAAATCCAGTGCCCAGCCATAGGCGCGCTGGGCCTCGGCCATGAGCTGGAAGCCCTGGGCGTAGGAGATGATCTTGGAGGCGTACAGGGCGTCGTGAATGTCGGCGACGAGGGCGTCGTGCTCGCCCTCGAAGCGTTCGTGTTCCCCGCCGAGGAAGGCGGCAGCGCGTTGCCGGCTGTCCAGCAGGGCCGACAGGCAGCGCGCGAAGACTGCCTCGCTGATCAGTGTGAGCGGCATGCCGAGGTCGAGGGCGTTGATACCGGTCCACTTGCCCGTGCCTTTCTGTCCCGCCGCGTCGAGGATGCTGTCCACGAGAGGGCTGCCGTCGGCGTCGCGGGCACGGAAGATGTCCGCGGTGATTTCGATGAGATAGGAATCGAGCACGCCGCGGTTCCATCCCGCAAAGGTCTCGGCGAGTTCGTCGGCGTCGTGGCCTAAACCGCGACGGAGCAGGTCATAGGCCTCGCCGATCAGCTGCATGTCGCCGTACTCGATGCCGTTGTGGACCATCTTCACGTAATGGCCCGCGCCGGCCTCGCCGACCCACTGGCAGCAGGGCTCGCCGTCTGCACGCGCCGCGATGCCCTGCAGGATGTCGCGGATCGCGGGCCAGGCCCGGACGTCTCCACCGGGCATGATCGAGGGCCCGTGACGGGCTCCGGCCTCGCCGCCGGAGACGCCGCAGCCGACGAAGTGCAGTCCGTGGGCGGCGAGGGCCTCGCAGCGTCGGTTGCTGTCCGTGAACAGGGAGTTGCCACCGTCGATGATGATGTCGCCGGCATCGAGCAGCTCGACGAGGCGATCGATGAAGCCGTCGACGACATCGCCGGCGCGGACCATGAGCATGATGCGGCGCGGCGGGCGCAGGCGCGCCACGAGCTCCTCGAGGGATTCGCAGCCGTAAATGTCGCGGCCGGCGGCGGGACCGGCGATGAAAGTCCGCGTGCGCTCAACGCTGCGATTGAACACGGCCACGCGGAAGCCGTGGTCGCTCATGTTCAGGACAAGGTTCTGGCCCATGACGGCGAGGCCGATCAGGCCGATGTCGGCGGTGCTTTCCAAACAGATCTCCTGTCCTGCTCCGGTGTGCTTTCGGGCGGAGACGCGGGCATAGCAGGACGCGGCGCGTTCCGCGGTCACTATAGCGCGGCGCGGCCTGGCCCTCGATGGAGCGTGATCTGATCCAGGATAGTCGCCCCGCCGGACCGGTCCCGCAAGGTCCGGGAGCGTCCCCGGCGTCGGGTGCGCGCAATGAGGCGTGCGCGGCCGATCGCCCCTATACTCCGGCCGACTCAAGCAGGGGCAGTAGCAGTGACGCGTCGCATCTTCATTCTGAATGGCCACCCGGGCCAGAGTTCCATCGCGCGCCAGGCCGTGGAGCGCTATGCCGCTGCGGCGCTGGCTGCCGGACACGAGGTGCGGCTGTCGCAGCTGGCGGCGATGAGCTTTGATCCCGATCGCGGCATGGCGGGCTACGCCAATGCAAAGCCCCTGGAGCCGGTACTTGAAGAGCAGCTCGAGAACCTGAAGTGGTGCTCGCACTTTGTACTCGCGTTTCCCCTTTGGTGGGGTGGCTTCCCCGCCAAGCTCAAGGGCTGGATTGATCGCGTTTTCATCAACGGACAAACCTTCACCACGGATCGAACGACCGCCATGGGTTTGCCGGCACCGCTGCTCGAAGGTCGCTCGGCGCGGGTGCTCATCACCTCCGACACGCCCCGCAGCTTTCTGTGGTTCGCCTATCGCGATGCGATCCTGCGACAGCTGAGAGGTCAGATCCTCGGCTTCTGCGGTTTCAGGCCCGTGAAGATCAGCTTCTTCGCGCCCGCGTCACACCCACGGCCCGGAGCTATCGACAAGCTGTTCGCACACATGGACAAGCTCGGGGCTTCCGGCCGCTAGGCTGCCCGCGGGCTGTATCCCGTCGAGGATTCTTTAAAGCGTGGAGGCGCAGCGAGCAATGACCGCCCGCCCGCCGGGCCAATCGGTCGCCCTCCGACTTATCCCTCGTCGGCCTGCTGCAAGTCGCGGATGTAGAGCACCAACTGCCAGGTTTCCTCTTCGGACAGGAAGTAGCGGTGCGGGCGCATTGCCGTGCCCGCGGGACGTCTGCCCGGGCGCTTGATCTCGCTGCGTACGGTCACCTGTCCCAGGTAGTTCGAACCTTCGCGGATCACCCAGAACAGTTCGCCATCCGATGTATCGCTGATCACCTCGGGGCAGGCGAAGTTCGTTGGTGGTGGCGCGAGGTACACGCCGATCGGGCCGTCACCGCGCCCTGCGGGACCATGGCATTCAACGCAGGCCAGCGGCTTGGCGTCGCGCTGATAGAGACGCCGGCCAGCAGCGATGTTCGCGCTGTCGGCGGGCAATGGATTGACCGTCGACTGCAGTTCAAGCGGCACGGGCGATGCCTGCGTGGCTTTCGTGCACGGCGTCTGCTCGGGAGCAGTCGCCGTGGGGTCGCTGCCGCCGGGTGACTGGCAGGCCCCAAGCGCAGCCATTGCCACCAGCCCGACTATCGACAGCGTGTAACGCTTGCTAATACCGCTCATGGTGAGTCCTCTCAGATACCGATGGACACGCGCAGCCCGAACAGGAAGGCGTCCTTACCCGCTGCGTCGAGCGGGTTGATCAGATACTGCAGCACGGGCTGCACCAAGAGGTGCCCTGTGACCTGCATGGCGTGGGTCAATTCCACGACCGTTTCACTGTCGGCACTGCCCGGAACCTCGTCTGCAACCCAGGCGCTGAAGCGGCCGTGAGATATGCCCAGCCCCGTGATGTCACCGCTGCGCGACGGCAGCAGGCCGGCAGCGGCGATGCCTCCGGAGAGGTGCTCGCTCACGGGGTTCGTGGCTTCCGTTGACAGCCCCAGTCGGACGAAGCTGCTGAGCGTACGCCCGGGGTTTTCCGGATCGCTGTAGAGCGTCCCCTCCCAGAATGCGTAGGCCCCCGCCGAACGATCAGTATCGCCGCGACCGTCAAAGCGCTCCTGATCCTCGCTGTAGGTCCAGCCCCCCGCAGCGAAGCGGTGCTGCGCAACGCCCGCAGGCTGATACTCGAATTCGGAAATCAGGAAGGCGCCCTCGTTGCCGCCGACGCGCAGCCGGTCGCTGAAGGACCCGCCTGTGGGCGCGCCATCGACCAGGGCCACGCGCGCGCTCATCTGCGTGTTGAAGGCATGTCTCAGGCGGATTCCAAGGCCGGTCTGGGGGAATATGCCGGGCCCTTCCGCGCCCGATTCGGACCAGTCAAGGCCGGTTCCGAAGGCGCCGTTGGTGAAGACTTCTGCCGTCGCCTTGGCATCGAACTCCGAGTCGACGGCGTAGACGCCGCCAAGAATCGCCGTGCGTCCGTCGCCGAGTCGCTGCTCGTACCACGCCTCGAGCAGGCGCCAGTCCTCATCCGCGGCGAGGTTGCTGGGCGCGTGAATCGAGCCGGTCAGTACGCCCGGGTCATCGCCACTGGTGTAGGCACCGAACAGGAAAATCGTGCCTCCGGAGTGACCCCAGAGCGACTCCGTATCGATGAGCATGGAAAGCTCGGTGAGATTGGCGAGCGCATCGCCCTCGTCGGCTCCGCCGCTGCCAACGCGCATCCAGTCGGTGGTGGTGGCAAGGCCCAACTCGAGGCCCTCGGCGCCGAGCGTGAAGGGACTCGTCCCGAGAAGAAGCGCGACAAAACAGGCAGGGAACAAGCGTGTCGATCGCGCCCGGCCGCGCTGTCTATCGGCCCGATGCGTCGTCTCTGGCCCATGGAAACGAACGCCGGCGCCCCTTGCTTCCTTTGAGGCCATGCCACGGCCCTCCTTTTTTTTATTGCAGGAGGCTGTGTAACGTCGGATCACCCAACATGCCGAGCGTGGCGGACGTTTCGAGCCCTCGGATTAGAAGCTACGTCAGGCGTGGCGAGCCGTTTTTGATCTGAATCAAAGTGGTATCCACAATCGCATTTCTGCCGCCGGGCGGAGCCGACGTAGCGGGGTGGGCCCGGAAGTGGGGGCCAGGCAATGAGGCCAGGGGGTGGGGCCAGGGAGTGAAGCAAGGGGGCGTGCCCAGAGGCCGCAACCGTGCGAATGGCGAAGGGCGCTGCGCCTAGCGGGTCGGTGGTACCGGATCGGGAAGCGGCTCCGGTCGGTTGTCGGCGTCCAGAGATCTGAGCTCCTCGTCGAGCGAGGCCGCGGCAGCGGCGCGCGGCTTGGCGAAGCGCGCGATGCCCAGGTAGGCAACGGGGGTCAGATACAGCGTGAACAAGGCTGCCAGACCGAGGCCGCCGAAGACCACCCAGCCGACGGCACTGCGGGCCTCGGCGCCGGGACCCGTGGACAGGATCAGCGGCAGCGCGCCGAGCACTGTGGACACCAGCGTCATGGCGACGGGGCGCAGGCGGACGCGGGTGCTGGAGATGATTGCGTCGCGCACGCTGAGGCCGCGGTCCCGCTCCTGGTCGGCGAACTCGACCAGCAGGATGCCATTCTTGGCAATCAGGCCGATCAGCATCACCAGGCCGACCTGCGAGTAGACATTGAGCGAGGTGCCGGTGAGAAATAGAGCAAAAATCGCCGCAGCGAGGCCGAAGGGGACGATGACCATGATCACCGCCGCGCTGGCCAGACTCTCAAACTGGGCAACAAGCACCAGGAACACCACCAGCAGCGCGAAGGCGTAGGTAATCAGCGTGTCGCGCTCGGCGTCCTCGAGGGCAGCGGCTTCGCCCACGGTGAGCAGTTCCATGCCCGGCGGCAGCACGTCCAGGGCAATGCGGCGCGCTTCGTCGACGGCGGTCTGAAGCGCGGTGCCCTGGGTGACGTCGAGGTTGACGCGAATCGCCCGCCGCTGCCCCTGGCGGTCGAGCTGGCTGGCGACGCCTTCCTCAACAAGTTCGGCCACGGCAGACATGGGGATGAGGGCGCCATCGTTGGAGCGCAGATAGAGATTGACCAGATCGGAGGGGGCGCTGATGTCTTCGGCGCCGGCCTCGAGAATGATCGGTATGGATTCATCCTCGACGCTCAGATCGATCACGTCGAGACCGTCGATCATGGCGCGAAGCGTTTGCGCAACTTCCTCGAGGGGAATGCCGAGGTCGGCAGCGCGGCGCCGGTCGATGCGCACGGAAAGCTGAGGCTGCGTCGGCTGATAGGACACGCTGGGCCGGCTGAGGACGCTGCCGCGGCGCTCTACCTCGGCGGCGAATTCCCGCGCCGCCTCGAAGATTTCCTCGTAGTCGCGGCCGACGACTGCCACGCGCAGGCCGCCATTCGCGCCGCGGATGCCGAGGCTGTTCCCGCCGTAAACGCGCGCGCCGGTTCCGGGGAGGTTGGCCAGGGGTTCGGCAATCTCCGCAGCGATCTCCTGCTGGCTCCGCTGACGCTGGTCCCAGGGCACAAGGGGCGCATTGACGAGCACGATATTGGGGTCGTAGCGACCGATCACGGTGTAAAGCGAGGCAATCTCGCCGTTGCCGACCAGCGGCAGCAGCACGTCCTCGATGCGGTCGCCCTGGCGCTCCGTGTAGGCGAGGCCGACGCCCTCGGGCCCGCGGGCGAAGATATTGATCTGGCCGCGGTCCTCCTGCGGCACCAGTTCCTGGTCGAGCGCTGGATAGAGCGCGCCCGCAGAACCGGCTGCGGCGATGCACAGCGCCAGAGTGACCCAGGGGTGGCGAAGCACCCAGTGGATCGATGTGACATAGCCGCCCTGCAGCCTGCGTCCGACGCGCAGGAGCCGCTCGCTGCTGCCACCACCGTCGCCGATGCGTGCCATTGCAGCCGGTACCAGCGACAGGGCCACGAAGGATGACAGCGCTACGGAGGTGGCGAGTACAAAACCGAATTCGCGGAACAGGCGCCCCGAGGTTCCCGGCAGGAAGGCAATCGGAACGAACACCGCGACCAGCACCGCCGTGGTGGCAATGACCGCGAAAAATACCTGCCGCGTGCCGAGTACCGCCGCGGCGCGTGCGCCGAGCCCCTCGCTGCGCAGGCGTTGTACGTTCTCAAGAACGACGATGGCGTCGTCCACGATCAGGCCCGTGGCCAGAACCAGCGCCAGCAGCGTGAGAATGTTGACGGAGAAGCCGACGAGCCACACGAAGGCGATCACGCCGAGAAGCGACACGGGGATCGCGATCGCGGGCACCAGGGTAAGGAGCAGCGATCCCGAGAAGATCCGGATGGTCGCGATGACCACGAGGATGGATAACAACAGGCTGATCAGCACCTCGCGCACCGAGCCGCGGATAAAGGTGGCTTCATCGGATATCTTGACCAGCTCGATGTCCGTGAAGCGCTCGTTGAGACGCTCAATGGCCCGCTCGACGCCCGAGGCAATCTCGATCGTGTTCGATCCAGCCTGGCGTACGACGCCGATGCCAATGACGCGCTGGCCGTCGAGGCGCACGAAGGACACGGCGTCCGCCGGCGAGAAGCTCACCTCGGCCACATCGCCGATGCGGACCTGATCGCGCAGTATCGTGGCCTCGATTTCCGCCTCCGTTACCACGGAGGCGTCGGCGCGCACCAGCAGCTGCTGGTCTCCCGTACGAAAGGAGCCGGCGGGCACGTCGAGGGGGGCTTCGCGCAGCACGGCGGCCACGTCGCTCACCGTGAGGCCGTAGCTGGTCAGGCGCAGCGGGTCGAGAATGACGCGAAGCACGCGATCACGGTTACCAAACAGCGGTACGTCGGCGACGCCGGGCAGCGAAATGATCTCGGGGATGATGTCCTTCTCGACGATGCGAGTAAGCGCTTCCTCACTGTAGACGTTTGATATGACCGCTACTCGGACGATCTCTTCCGCGTCCTCGTCGGCCTTGTAGACGGCCAGTTCCTCGACCGCCTCGGGCAGCTCCCGGGACACGCGACTGACTGCCTCGCGCACGTCCGCTGCGGCGCGGTCCACGTCCGTTCCTGGCCGGAACTCGACGTTGATACGCGAGCTGTTCTCCTCGCTCGAGGAGCTGATGTCCATCACGCCCGAGACGCGGGCAACGGCGCCCTCGAGCAAGGCCGTGACCTCGGCATCCATGGTCTCGGGCGACCCGCCGGGCAGCGTGGCGCGCACGTTGACCAGCGGCCGATCGACGTTCGGCAGTTCGCGCACCTCGACGGCGAGGATCGCCGCAAGACCCGCGATGGCGATAAGCAGGTTGAGCACCGTGACCAGCCACGGGCGCCGCACGCCGAGCGCCGGCAGGTCATCGCGCTGGGGGGCCGTGCCCTCGGGCTTCATTGTCCGGGCTGCCCGTCAGCCTTCGGCGCGGCGGTTGCGTGTAAGCACCCCGCGGGCGTCGCGGGCCAGGGCGGCGGCGTCCATGATGCGAAGCGCGGCGTTTTCGCGCACTGCCTGGACCCCTTCGGCGATGACCTGATCGCCGCTCATCAGCTCGCCCTCGACCAGCACGCGGCCGCTGTCGCGTTGTATCAGGCGCACGGGGACACGGCGAGCGCGACCCTCTCGCGCAGCCCATACGTAAGCGCCATCGGCGCCCCACTGCACGGCAAGCTCGGGTACGGCGGGGAAGCGTCCATCTTCGAGATCGAGCTGGACGCGAAAGCTCATGCCCGGACGCAGGCGGTCATCATCGTTGCGAACCTCGGCGCGCGTGGCAAAGGCGCGGGACACGGGATCGATCCGTGAGCCGATGTCGACGACACGACCCTCGGTGCGCGAATGACCGGCATCCCAGGCCTCGAGCGTCACGGCATCATCGAGCTGGACGCTGTTCACATGGGCTTCGGGAACGTCGAAAGTGACCAGAAGCGCGCTGCGATCGTCGAGGGTCGTGATCAGCGTGGTGGTGTCGATGCGGTCGCCTACGTCGATGTCGGAGATCCCGACGAAACCGTCGAAGGCGGCCGTTACCGCCCTTCGCTCGAGGGCCAGGCGGGCGATGTCCCGCTCGACAATAGCGGTTTCGAGGGCCGTGGCTGCAGTGTCGACGGTGCTCTCAGGCACGGTGAGCTCGGCGTTCGAATTCGCCGTGTTGTAGCGCTTTAACTGACGCTGCGCCTCGCCGACGCGCAGCTCGGCCAGGCGAAGCGCCAGCGTCTCGTCGCGCGAATCGAGGGCAATGAGCACATCGCCGGCGGAGACTCGATCACCGGGCTGGAAATTGACTTCGGTCACCTCGCCCGCAGCCTCGGCGAATACCTCGACGGAGCGACGGGCGCGAGCGGTGCCAACGGCCTCGATGCGCGTACGGCGCGCGTCAATGCTGACGGGCTCCGCGACCACCGGCACGCTGCGCTCGACGCCGCGCGAGGCCGGCTGGCTTACCGCGCTATCGTCCGAGCAGGCCGCAAGCAGAGCAGCCAGAGGAAGCACGAGCGCGAGCGTGCGCAGCGGCGCAGACGTCCTCGCGTCAGGCGGTGTGCGATCGTTGTCGATAAAGGTCATAGGTCCAACTGTACGCGGTCCGCAAGGGCGTGGTTCAGTCGCGTCCGAAGCGGCCTATCGCAGCCTCTGTCCTAATCGGCCATGGCGCGCGCTTTCGAAGCCAGCTCCTGCTCGCGCAGCTTCCATAAGAGTCACGCCGGCCTGGACGGAAACCCGCCTAGGCGAGGATCAGCGCAAGGGAAACGAGAGCCCCGGAACCCACGGCAACCAGGGTTCGCAAACGCAGGCGATCGGCGCTCAACCCCAGCCAGACGCCCGTGATGATGATGAACAGCATGCCGGCAGCAAACAGCTTCTGAAAGGTCTTGAACACCGCAGGACCATGGCCCTTATGCAGCTCGATCATGCGCTTCTGCAGGTCGGGCACCTGCCGCGTGACCGCAACGGCATCGCCGTCGACCTCCAGGACGTAGTTGGTCTTGGAGGTCGGGCGCGTGTAGACCCGGTTGCCGCTGCTGCGCGCGGTTTCGAAACTGAAATCCGTGACGCCCGCTCGCGCCAGCAGCGCCGAGACGGCGTCCGCGCTCGGATCCGCGAGCAGCGCCACGCCGCCATCAACGACCGCAACCTCCGTATTGGCCGTCTCGCCGCCGACCCCGAGCAGGTACAGACCTCCAGAAAACGCCATCAGGATAATGACGCCGGCGAAAAATGCTGAGAGCAAGAGATGTGCGGTGATCAAGAGACGCCGGGGCACGCTGAAAGTCCTGTCGCTGATAAAAGGAGTGCCTAGCGTAGCGGCTCGATGCCGTTCGCGAAAGATCGCTCTACATCGAGACGTCCCCAGTGCCAGACCGCTCGTTCGCTGAGGCCGTGCCGGCTTCGCCGCGATCAAGGCCCGTCCGTTGATCGACTCAGATCAGCCCTTCCGGCGGTTCGGGTTCGTCGGGAAACTCGTAGACGAAAATATTGTGCGGCAGGTTGCTCGGATCGATCTTTGCCACATCGTTTATATAGCCCGTGTTCATGTCGTAGATCCAGCCATGGATCGTGGGCCGGTGTTCACGCTTCCACGCCAGCTGAACGAAGGAAAGCTCGGCAAGGTGGTGTACCTGCTCGAATACGTTCAGCTCAATGAGCCGGTTATAGCGTTTGTCTTCGTCAGGAATCTCGTCGAGCTCCGTCGCGTGCAGTCGATACACGTCCTTGATGCGGCGCAGCCACTTGTTGATCAGGCCGAGATGCTGCTTTGACATGGCGGCCTTCACGCCGCCGCAGCCCGTGTGTCCGCAGACGATGATGTGGCGCACCTTGAGCACTTCCACTGCGTACTGCACGACGCTGAGCATGTTGAGATCGGTGTGAACGACGAGGTTGGCGATATTGCGGTGTACGAAGAGCTCGCCGGGCTCAACGCCGGTGACATCCTCGGCAGGCACGCGGCTGTCCGAGCAGCCGATCCACAGGAACTCCGGCTGTTGTCCACTCGACGTACGCTCGAAGAAGTCTGGGCGGACGTTGAGCTTGTCCTCGACCCAGGCTTTATTGTTAAGGAGTAGGCGCTTGTAGGATTCCATGCAGTGCTCCTCGGGGCCGGGGGTTCAGCGCTTGAGCTGCTTGTCGAAGAAGTTGTGATACTCGAGCCGAATGCCCCGGTAGCCGGCGGCCGTTTCGAACTCCCTGATCGTTTCGTAGATGTCGCCGTCGACGTACAGCGACTTGGTGCCGTCCACGATCAGGAAGGCGTTGTCCGGGATGCGCCGCAGCGCGCGCTTGAGCGCCGCCTTGTTCACAAAGGACATGTCCTTGCCGAAGCGCATCAGCAGGTTGTCTCCCTCGCGTACCACGGTGATCGCCGCGTGGTAGTTGGAGCGGACCACGAAAAATATGCCGGCAAGGAAGCCGATACAGATCCCCGTGAGCAGATCCGTGAACACGATTGCGACCACCGTGACGAAGAAGGGAATGAAGTCCGCGGCACCGCGCGACCACATGTCCATGATGATTCGGCGCGAGGCCAGCTTGTAGCCGACGACGAGAAGGATCGAAGCCAGGGCCGCGAGCGGAATCCGGTTCAGCAGGGCCGCGAGGAAGGCGACCGCCACGATCATGACCAGACCGTGGACGAAGGACGAGAGACGTGTTCGCGCACCGGCGTAGACGTTGGCCGAACTGCGTACGATCACCGAGGTGATCGGCAGGCCGCCAAGCAGTCCTGAGATCGTGTTGCCGATGCCCTGAGCGCGCAGCTCGCGGTTTGTGTCCGAGATACGCTTCTCCGGATCAAGCTTGTCCGTGGCCTCGATACACAGCAGCGTCTCGATGCTTCCGACAAGCGCGATAGTGGCGGCCACGATCCACACCTCCGGATTGAGCGCATTGCCGAAGTCCGGCAAGGAAAACATGCTGAAGAAATCCGCCGGGGAGCTCGCCACGGGGAGCGTGACGAGGTGCTCCGAGGAGCGCAGCTTCAGCTCCGGCGACCAGACTCCGAAGGCCTCATTGATGATCACGCCGCCGATGACCACGAGCAGCGGGGCGGGGATGATGCCGGTCCACGCCATGCGCTTCATAAAGGGACGTTCCCAGAGAAGCAGGAGCAGCAGCGACACCGCCGAAATCGTGACGGCAGCGATGCTGAGGTTGGAGAACGCCTCGATCAGCGTGGTGAAGGTATTGAGCTGATCGGACTGCAGAAAGGCCTCGTCGCCGAGATAGTCGCGGTCGTAGCCCAGCGCGTGGGGAATCTGTTTCAGGAAGATCACGATACCGATCGCCGCGAGCATTCCCTTAATGACGCTGTTGGGAATGTAGTCGCCGATCATGCCTGCCCGCAGAAGGCCGAAGATCAGCTGCACGAAGCCGGACAGCATCACTGCGACGGTAAAAGCCTCGAAGCTCCCAAGGGAAGCGATGGCGCTGGCAACGATCACGGCGAGACCCGCCGCAGGGCCGCTCACGCTCAGTTCGGAGCCCGACAGCAGGGAGACCACAAGACCGCCGATGACGCCGGCGATCACTCCGGAGAAAAGCGGCGCTCCTGAGGCCAGGGCAATGCCCAGGCACAGCGGCAGGGCGACCAGAAAAACGACGATACCCGCGGGGATATCACGCTTCGCCGACTGGAAACCGGGGAGCGTCACTATGTTGTTTGCCATGGCGCTAGGCTACGTGTTCTTTGTCGTGTGGTCGACTGCTTTCAGAGCATCCTGCTTTGCAAAGCGTCCGCCAGGCCCTGGAGCTCGAGCCGCCGCCGTCAGGAGCCGCTATACGCCGCGTCAGCGCTCCTGCGATACTCGCGCTTCACTCAGGAGACAAGCACATGAGTACCCCCAGCAGTCGCATCGCAGCCTGGTTGAAGGAGCACGAGATCTCCGAGGTCGAGTGCCTCGTGCCCGACCTCACGGGCAATGCCCGCGGCAAGTTCGTACCCGCGCTTCAGTTCGTTTCGCACAATCTGCCGCGTCTGCCAGAGAGTATCCTGGTGCAGACTGTCACCGGCGAGTACTGCGACGATCACTGGGAATTCGTCCAGCCCACGGATACGGACATGGTGCTGGTGCCCGACGAGACCACCATGCGCGTCGTGCCCTGGGCGCGCGAACCCACGGCGCAGATCATCCACGACTGTTACACGCAGGACGGCGCGCTCCATCCCCTTGCCTGCCGCACGGTGCTGCGCAAGGTGCTCGAGGCCTACGCGGCGGCGGGGCTCCAGCCCATTGTGGCGCCCGAGGTGGAGTTCTACCTGGTCGCGCGCAATGAGGATGCGGACTATGAACTGGTCTCGCCCATCGGCCGCAATGGCCGGCGTGAGTCCGCCCGCCTTTCCTACAGCATCGATGCCGTCGCGGAGTTCGAGGATTTCGTCGAGGACATGTACGACTATGCCGATGCGCAGAAGCTTGACGTGGACACGCTGATCCATGAGCACGGCGCAGCGCAGATGGAGATCAACTTCCGCCATGGCGACCCCCTGTCGCTTGCGGACCAGGTTTTCGTATTCAAGCGCACCGTGCGCGAGACTGCTTTCAAGCACGACATCTATGCCACCTTCATGGCCAAGCCGATGCAGAACGAGCCCGGCAGCGCCATGCACATCCACCAGAGCGTGCTGGATAAGAACGGCAATAACATCTTTGCCGGGAACGGCAAGGATCGGCTGTACGCCGATTCGCTGCTGAACTACATCGCCGGCCTGCAGCGCTATACCCCCGAGCTCATCAGTCTCTATGCGCCGAACGTGAACAGCTACCGCCGCCTTGCGCCGGAAATCGCCGCGCCGATCAATCTCAACTGGGGGCTTGATAACCGAACGGTGGCCTTCCGCGTTCCGAACAGTACTCCGGAGGCCGCGCGCGTCGAGAATCGCTTCCCCGGCGCCGATGCGAATCCCTACCTCGCGATCGCCGCCTCCCTGGCCAGTGGGCTGCTAGGAATGCAGCAGCAGCTGCAGGCATCAGAACCGTTCCAGGGTACGGGCAACGAGGACGACGTGGAGGTGGCCCGCTCGCTCGAGGAAGGCCTGCGTCTGCTCGGTGACACGGCAGAATTGCGCGCGCTCTTCGGCGATCTTTTCCTACGCGCCTACGAAGCGGTCAAGCTCGATGAATTCGAGGAGTTCAACCGCGTGATCAGCTCCTGGGAGCGCGAACACCTCCTGCTGCAGGTCTGAGCGCCTTGGATAGCGCGTTGCGCAAGGCGGGAATCCCGCGGCGCCTGTTTCAGGGACTGAAGTACGCCGTTTATCTGGCGCTCTTCGGCAACATCTTTTTTTTCCTGCGCGAGGAGCTGGGATCTCTCGAGCACACCTTTTCAGGAACGCTCGCGGCGGCTGAGCTGGTGCAGGTGTTCGCGGCGACGCTCGATACGACGGCCTGGGTTGTATTGCTGTTGCTCTTCGAACTCGAAACCTGGGTGCTCGACGACGAGCGCATCACCGGCTGGACCAAGCGTACGATCCACGGTGTGCGTCTCGTTTGCGGTATGGCGATCCTGTGGGCTTTTTTCGGCTACTGCGCGGAGCTGATCACGCTCTACCAGACCGCCTGGCTGGCCGATTTTCGCGGCTGCGAGGCGGCGGCGGGGGCGTGGTCGCTACTGCTGCGCCTCGACGAGTACGCACCGCTTGGCGCAGCGAACTGCTCGGCCGTGGCCGAGGGCGCGTACCGCATCGCCGGCTTTTCCGTCGTCGCCGACCCCGAGACGCTAAAGGCCACGCGCTATCTGGCCTGGACGGATGTGATCAATGCCGCCGCCTGGATCCTCGTGGTGATCGTCCTCGAGGTGGAGGTTCGCCTGCAGCTGCGCGGTCGCCTGACCGACGCCGTGGTCGATGCGACGCGCTACCTCAAATACCTGCTCTACTCGACGCTGTTTATTGCTGCCGTGTATTGGGGTTTTGAAGGTCGGTTCCTGGATTTCTGGGATGCCAGCCTGTGGCTGTTCGCCTTCGTCTTCATCGAACTCAACGTCTTCGACTGGCAGCGCGGCAGTGCGGGCCAGCTGGCGGGGACAGGCGAGAGGTGCGAGAGGGGCCAGGAGAGCTAGGGGGAGAAGCCGAGGCAAAAAATCCGCAAGCGCAATCGGCGCTAAGCCGCTGCGCTGGCGGTGCTGGCTCCTTCCGGTCGACGCGATCAGCGCCGGTTCAGAAGTCGTCGAACTCCAGGTCGTAGTCCCCGAGTTCTTCGCGGAGCCTCAGTTCCTCGAGACGCTTCTCCGCGCGTCGGCGCTTTTCCGCGAGGCGCTGCTTTTCGCTCGAAAAGCCGCTTACGCCGTCATAGGCATCTTCGGAAAACTCGCCGATAACGGGGTCGAAGCCGTCGTCGAGAACGTCGTTACCAGACTCCTGGTTGCGATCTCCCATGAATCACCTCCTGATGATTACGGGCCATCATTGGCGCAAATATCTGGCAGCGTCTGCGGGCAGTCAATGGACAAAAGTCAATATAGCCGATGAATATTTTCGATCAAAAATCAGTCAGTTACGGATTTTTCGTTTGATCTCGACTGCACGTGGTCAGGGCCGACCCGGCTGTCCTCCATGACGTCACGGTGCACGTCCCTGTGCGTTCTCACCGTGGCCGGGCGCCCCAGCACCCCCGAAGCCAGGGGTGCGTTCGCTTCCTAGCACGAGCCGTGCCAGGCAGCCGCTGGCCGTGGAAATCCTTTAGCTGCGCGTGCGCCTGCCCTCCCCGGTGCGTTGGCGGGCTAACGCTTACGCTTGTGGACGCGTCAGCGTGCGTCCGCGAACGCGTTCGCCGGGAACGTGGCAGTTACAGGTGCAGCGCCTGAATGATGAGGTTGGTCACGGCATCCGCCGTGCCGCTGACGGCGTCGACCGTGTGCGTCGCGTAGCGTTCGTACAGCGGCGTGCGCTCGTTGTAGATGTCGCGGAAGCTCTCTCCCGGCCCACTGGCGATTCCGCGCATCGGGTTGGCCTTGACGCGTTCTTCGAGCGTGCCGACATCGGCGCGCAGATAAACGACAGGGCCGGCGGCCGTGAGTCGCTGCATGATCTTCGGGCTGTAGACCACGCTGCCGCCCGTGGCTGCCACGCAGCCGACAAGGGGGACTTCGAGGAGCACGTCCTCCTCCACGTCGCGCAGGTAAAGATGGCCATCGCTGTCGACGATCTGCTGTAGCGTGCGGCCCTCGCGCGTCTGGATGGCAATATCCGTGTCGGCGAACTCGAGGCCGAGGCGCTTGGCGAGGATGACGCCCACGGTGCTCTTACCGACACCGGGCATGCCGATGAGCGAAACAGTCTGGTAGGGAGTGAGGGGCAGGGCCATGGGTCGCGCAAACCGTAAAACCCCGATTATCCCGCTTTCCACGCACGCGAACCAAGTGATTGGCGCGCGCATCGACGGGCCGTAGCGTCGGTCACGTGCTAGGCTTCGTCGCCCTGAATTCCCCTCGCGGACGAACGAAATGACGTTGAAGCACACGCCCCTGGATTCCCTTCACCGCGAGCTTGGCGCGCGCATGGTGCCCTTTGCGGGCTACGACATGCCGGTACAGTACAGCGAGGGCATCCTCGTGGAGCACCGTCATACGCGGGCGCTGGGCAGTGTCTTCGACGTGTCGCACATGGGACAGTTCGTGGTCTCGGGGCCCGGGGTCGCCGCGACGCTGGAATCGCTGATGCCGTCCGATCTTCAGGGACTTGCCCTGCACCGGCAGTGCTACGCGCTGCTGACCAATGACGAAGGCGGCGTGCGCGACGATCTGATCGTCACGCGCTGGGCTGAGGATCGGTTCTTCATCGTCGTGAACGCGGCCTGCAAGGACGACGATCGCGCCTGGATCGAAGCGAAGCTGGCAGAAGGCCAGCGCCTCGAGGTGCTGGAGGAGCAGGCGCTGATTGCGGTTCAGGGGCCCGGGGTGCGCGCGACGCTGGCGCGACTGCTGCCGGGGGTGGAGACGCTGTCCTTTCTCGAAGGCCGTCATTTCAGCCTCGAAGGCGTCGACCTGTACGTCAGCTGTTCCGGGTACACCGGCGAGGACGGTTACGAAATCTCCTGTCCGTCGGCATCTGCCGAGCAGCTGACGCGGCGCATCCTCGATGTTGCCGACCTTCGACCCGCGGGACTCGGTGCGCGCGATTCGCTGCGTCTCGAGGCGGGCCTGTGTCTGTACGGTCACGAACTCTCGCCAGGCATTTCGCCCATCGAGGCGGGTCTGGCCTGGGCGGTCAGCCGCGTCCGTCGTCCCGGTGGCGACCGAGCTGGCGGCTACCCGGGCGCGGCGCGCATCGAGAGCGAACTGGACGCCGGCGCGCCGCGGCGCCGCGTTGGCCTTCGGGTGGTCGGCCGGCGCCCCGTGCGCGAAGGGCAGACCGTACTCGACGGCGAGGGTCGCAGCGTAGGCATTGTGACCTCTGGGGCCTTCGCTGCGAGTGTGAACGCACCGATCGCCTTCGCCCTCGTCGAGGCCGCGGCGCTGGCGCCGGCAGGAGGCGCTCCGGCGGATCAGATCCTGAGCGTTGACGTGCGCGGCAAGGCCGAAGCTGTCGTCATCGTGAAGCCGCCCTTCATCCCGGCGCGCTACCAGCGACTCTGACCTTCCGCGTGGTTCTGCTCGCGAGAGCGTGGCCGGGCGATCTTCGCCGCCGGGTCGCGTAACTCAGTTCGCCCAATCGCGTTTGGCGCGGAACTGCTTCGACAGGTATTCCATCTGGTCGGCGAGAATCCGGTCCTTGGCGAGGTAGTGCCACTCGTAGGGATTTGGCCGGAAGGGCACTGCCAGTAGCGGCATGCCCGCTTCCTCGGGTGTCATCGCGTCCTTCATCCAGTTGCAGCGCTTGCAGGCGGCGACCACGTTCTCCCAGCGGTCCGAGCCCCCGCGTGACAGGGGGAGTACGTGATCGCGCGTGAGCTCCGATCGGGAATGTTGCGTTCCGCAATAGAGACAGCGGTGATCGTCGCGGCGGAAGAGGGTGCGATTGCACAGGGGAGGGGTAAAGCCCTGCATGATCCGTCCCTCGAGGGCGATGATCGGCTGCAGGTCGATACGCGAGCGTTTTCCGGAGAGTCGCTGGATTCCACCGAATACGGGGGGAAGCGTGTCACCGATGCCGTAAACAACATCGCCGCGCGCATAGGCCGAAACGGCCTCCTGTAGGGTCAGCCAACCTCGGGGCTGCCCCGCAAGATCCAGTTTCAGGATCGCTTGCATTGCTCCCACTCGTTGAAAACTGCTTAACGCTACTGCAATCGCCACACGCAAACAATCCCCGCGCCGTGCGGCCGCGGAGATTTCACCGTTCTGTCATCCTCAGTCAGCTGGCGACGTGGCTTCGGCCTCGCTGTCGGGCTCGCGCTCCCATACGAGAGCGATCAGGCGGTCACCGGGCTTGAGTTCGTCGGCCTCGGCGCGCCCCGAAAGCACGCGCAGCTTGTTTTTGTCGTTCAGGCTGAACAGCGGGATGAGATTGGTAGTGTTTTCGC
Source organism: Halieaceae bacterium (assembly GCA_036351355.1). Lineage (GTDB taxonomy): Bacteria > Pseudomonadota > Gammaproteobacteria > Pseudomonadales > Halieaceae > Congregibacter. The sequence goes on along the minus strand of JAZBOX010000072.1, from coordinate 1,896 downwards.
GGCGGTAGTCCTCGATACCGAAGTCCTCTCCCAGACGGATGGTTTTCACCTTTGCGCCGCGTGCGAGCAGGCTGGCGAGTTTCTGGAAGGTGACATCGCTGCCAAAGAGGCGCGGTGGTGCGTACTCGTCGCTCAGTCGCTCGCGCTCGGAGTCGTCACGATCCTCGTTGTTGCGCAGGCTGAAAACGCGCTGGGCGCCGAACTCACTGCGAAACTTCATACAGGCGAGCGTGTTCCAGCGCGAGCGCCGGCTCACGGCGAAGAGGCGGCCGATGCCGGTGAGTTCGAGGAACTGATCCGCATGCGAAGAGATCGGGTCGCCGTAATAGACCTCGAGGCCGGCCATGCGCGCCGCGCGGATTTCCTCGTAGGAGGTGTCGGCGAGCTTGACGCGAAAGCCCTGCGCCTTGAGTGCTGTTGCGAGGGCGCGGGCTACGTTGTTCGCGCCGACGAACAGCATGCCGTTGGGCTCGGCCTCGGCGAGACCGAGAAGGCGGGTGACGGGCCGCGCGGTGAAACTCTGCATCAACACGGTGGCGATGATGACCAGGAAGGTCAGCGCCACGAGATTGCCCGCGCCGTCGTGACCCGCTTCCTCGAGGCGAATCGCGAACAGTGAGGATACCGCTGCGGCAACGATGCCGCGCGGAGCGACCCAGGCGATCAGTGCCTTCTGCTGCCAGCGGTAGCGACTGCCAATCGTCGACAGCCAGACTACGATCGGGCGCGCCGCCAGCACTACCAGCAGAATCGCCGGCGCCTGCCAGCCAAGGGCGAGGATTTCCCTTGGATCCACGCGCGCGCCCAGCACCACGAACAGGATCGAGATGATCAGGACCGACAGGCTTTCCTTGAAGCTGAGAATCTCGTTGACCGCGATGTCCTTCATGTTGCCCAGCCAGATCCCCATGATGGTGACGGCGAGGAGGCCGGATTCGTGCGCCAGCAGATCGCTTACGGCAAAGACCATGACGACCCAGGCCAGCGTGAGTACGTTCAGCAGGTACTCGGGAACCCAGTGCCGGCGCAGCACTGCACCCAGGGTCCAGGCGCCCGCGAAGCCGGTCACGGCGCCCGCGGAGATGCTCATGGCGAAGAGCGACCAGGAGCTCTGGCCGGTCAGCAGAAACTGAAAGACGAGCACGGCGAGGAGTGCGCCCACGGGGTCGATGAGGATGCCTTCCCAGCGCAGCACCTGACTCACCGCGTTGTCCGCGCGCATCGTGCGCAGCAGCGGGTTGATTACCGTCGGACCGGTGACGATGACCAGCGCCGCGAACAGCATGGCCATGTCGCCGGGAAGACCGGCGATGAAATGGCTGCCCGCGGCGATCAGCAGCCAGTTCAGCAGCGCGCCCCAGCTCACCAGGTTGGTAACCGCGGAGCCGTGTCCGCGCAGATCGCGGAAGCGCAGGGTCATGCCGCCTTCGAAGAGCACGAGGGCCACGCCGATGGACACGAGGGGAAAGAGAATCTCGCCGAAGATCTCGTCCGGCTTGAGCAGGCCGCTGACCGGGCCGGCGATGATGCCGAGCACCAGCAGCGGCAGAATCGAGGGCAGGCGCAGGCGCCAGGCCAGCCATTGTGCGCCTACCCCGAGAACGAGGACGGCGGCGAGCGTGTGCAGCAGGTGGGCTTCCATGGCTGGCAGGTTACCAGCTCCAGGACACCTCGATTTCGAACTGGTCCATGCGCAGCTCGATCGTCTGCGTGGGATCAAAGGCATTGGGTCCGCGCAGGCGCTTCTTCGGCGCATACATCAGCGCGATTCTCAGCTCGCTACCGCCTCGCGCACGCTCTCGGGGACGGGCGTGGGCCGCCTGGTCTCGCGGTCGACGAACACCTGCACAAAGCTGCCTCGGGCCAGGGCGCTGCCGTCACTCACGCGGGTCAGTT
>JAZBOX010000071.1:0-6068 GCA_036351355.1 Halieaceae bacterium | reverse complement strand
TGCCTCGCGCGCCATGGAACTCGATCGTGATTCAGAGCAGGTCAACCTCGGCATGGCCATGTACAAGATGGCGGTCAAGGACTGGGAGGCGTCGGAGCGTTACTTTCTGCGGGCAATAGCCATCAATCCATCGTATTCGCGATCGCTGGGATATTACGGCTACTTTCTCGCCAATACGCGGCGCATGGACGAGGGCATGTTCTGGGCCAATCGGGCCATCGCCATGGACCCCCTGAACGCGCATGAGCTCGTGCGCCATGCGCAGCTTGCGTCCTACACGGGCGATCAGGAGGCGGCGCTGGCCAGTACGCAGAGAGCGCTGGAACTGCAGCCAGGTTTCGCAACCGCCTACCTGTGGCTCGTCGGCATATACGGTCAGCTGGGCGATCATCAGGCGGCTATTGATGCGATGTGCCGATGGAACCTCGTGGATATGCGCCTGACGCAGAAAGAGGAGGCCGAGTTCTCCCGAGTTCTGCGTGAGGAAGGTACGCACGGACACCTCGCGCACTGGTACGCGTGGCTGTTGAAAAAGCGCGATCGTGGCGCGCGCAGTCCTCACCTGTACTGGTTTCTTTCGCTTTATGGCGTGCTCAACAACAAGACAGAGGAAGCGCTCGACTATCTCGAGATCGCCTGGACGCAAACGGTACTGGTGCCCGACCTCGTGTTCTTCCGCGGCCTGCGTGAGCACCCGCGCTGGCAGGCTTTACTCGAGAAATACCGCCTGCGCGATGAAGACGTGGCGGAACTCGAGCGCGCCGCCGCGCGCTGCAAGAAAGAGTTGGGAATGTCGCCGACCGTATAGCGATGCCTTTTTTTACCGAGGAATCCACGATTGTCGCGCTCGCTGCTCTGGTATTGGCCCTGGAATGCACCTATGCTTTTGTCGGGTCTGACGTCGGCGGTGTTCGCGTCCAAGCTTGTCCAGAAGCCCCGCACCGGTCGTACCGGCGCGTTGCGGTAGAAAGTCAAACCGGAGAAGAAGATGCCACCCGAGCTACTGCCCGTTGTTATTTTCCCCGCGCTGTTTGCAGCAATCGCCTACATCACCAAGGTGATATCGGACAATCGTACGCGTCGGCGGCTGATCGCCAGCGGAGCTACCACGGACGCGATCGAAGCCCTGTTCGTCAAGGCGCCACTACCAGACTATGAAACGGCCCGGCGCAATGGTTACGTGGGTCTTGCCGTCGGGCTCGCCTTCCTGATCATCGCTCTGGCCGGACTCGGGCCCGCCAGTCCGCTGAGCTATGCGCTGCTCGCGCTCGCCTATGGCGCCGCCCAGGTGCTTTTCAGCCGCACGCGCACCGACTCCTGAGCGTCGCGTCGATGCTGCGCCGGATGCGCGAAGGGCGGGCGCGTCGCGACCGCTGCTGCCCTTTCTTCTGGATCACCAGGATCCCGCTTGTGCTCGGCCTGCTCTTCGTGAGCGCGACGGGCCATGCCGGTGACTGGATGCTGCTCGAGCAGGGGTGGACCAACGAACAGCGCGAGCGCTTCTGGTCCCTCGGTCAGGGGGCGGAAATCGTTCCCTATCGCTGGTTCCTGGTGCTGGAACAGGCCGGCCGGCAGCGTCCCTTCAACAGCGCGGAGCACATCCGAAGGTTGGGTTACATTCCCTGGCCGGAGAATCCCGCGGGCCTGCCTGTGGGCTTCACGCGAGCCGCCAATCCGCATACGGGCCGCGAGTGGCTGGGCATGAATTGCGCGGCCTGCCATACCAATACCATCGCCTTCGAGGGGCGGACGCTGCTCGTCGACGGAGCGCCCACGCTCGCGGACTACTGGGCCTTCAACCTCGCAATCACGGCGGCGCTCGAGGAGACGCTTGCCGACGAGGGTAAATTTCGCCGCTTTGCCGACGCGCTCGGTGCGGGCGATTCGCCCGAGCAGCGCAATGAACTGCGCAACGATCTCGCCACCGTCACTGCAGAGCGTTTAGCCTATAACGAGCGTAATCGCCATCGCTCGGAGTACGGGCACGGTCGGCTCGATGCCATCGGCTTCATTTTCAACGAGGTCACCGTCGGCCTGCTGCGTGACGGCGACGGTCAGGCGATTCCCGATAATCGCCGCAGCCCCGAGGCACCCGTGAGCTACCCCTTCCTCTGGGGAACGTCGCAGGCGGACTACGTTCAGTGGAACGGTGTTTCCTTTGCGCAGCTGCCGCTTGGCAATCTGGCCCGCGACGTCGTTGAAGTGCTGGGCGTTTACGGCAAGGTCGATCTCGACTGCGAGGGCGGCTTTCGCTCCTCGCTGCTGTTTCGCAATTCGATCGAGCTGGCGGACATGGTGCAGACGCTGAAGGCGCCGCAGTGGCCGAACGACGTGTTTCCCCCCGTTGATCTCAAGCTCGCGAGCGAAGGCGAGGCGCTCTACCGCGACCACTGCGTCGAATGCCACGAGGTGATTCCGCGCGACGACTGGAACCGACGCTATCGGTCGGGTCTGTGGCCCACCAACATTATCGGTACGGACGCACTGTACACGCGCAATGCCGTGCAGTGGGTGGACAGTGGCTGCCTTGCCGGAGAAAGCATCATGCCCGGCGGCGCCGAGAAGCTCGAAGCGCACGACATGTCCTACAGCATCGTTTCCCACGTCGCGTTGAAGGTGATGGGCGAGGAACCCGGCGAGGCGATTTTCCCGGTTCTCGGGCTCAAGGGTGTGATGGAAAACCTGCAGCTGAACGGGCTCGAGTTGCGCAAGCCGGAGGACTACTACAAGGCACGACCGCTGAATGGCATCTGGGCTACGGCACCCTATCTGCATAACGGCTCCGTACCGACGCTCTATGACTTGCTGCTGCCGCCTGACGAGAGGCCGCGACAGTTTCGCGTGGGTTGCCGTGAATTCGATCCGACCCGGGTCGGCTTCCGCCAGGACTGCGATGAGGCCACGCTTTTCGAGGTCAATCCCGAGGGGGCGCCTGCGTGTAACTACGAGGTTCTCGACCCCGGTGAGCGTGCCGCCGACGGCCGCTGGCTGCGCTACCCCTATCGCGATCCGCGTTTTCCCGACACCGACGCCGGTTTCTATCCGCAGGTCCGCGATAACGGTAACTGCAATATCGGCCATGACGTCCGTCACGTTGACGGTTCCGCCTTCGATCACGGTGAGCGCAGCGCGCTCGTCGAGTATCTGAAAACACTCTAGACATCACTCGCCGAAACCTCCCGCCGAAACCACCCAAAGCGAATGCAGAAACCACAGAGAGTGCGCGCGCAGTCATCATGAAACGCTACGGTCCCAACTGCTCTGCCATCTTCGTCGCGCTCTGCCTGCTCGCGCCGGCCGCGCATGCCACGAAGTACGTGAATGACGAGCCCGTGTGTGAAATCGCGCCTGGCCAGGATGTCGTCGATCAGGGCCTCGGCGAAGAGCTTTCCGCACGGTGGTGGTTCACGGGCCAGGGTTCCCAGCTCATCCCCTACGATTGGTTCCTTTACCTCGAGCAGGCCGACAGTCGCGAACTGTTCCGCCAGCCCGACAATATCCGCCGTTACGGCTATTTCTACGCGCCCGAGGGCGGCGACTTCGTGCGCGAGATCAACCCCGATGGGCTCCCCGTAGGCTTTGCGCGCAGCGTGGACCCCAAGGATCAGCAGTCCTGGTTTGGACCCACCTGCTCTGCCTGCCATTCGAACGAGATCACCTACCAGGGTCGCCGCATGATTATCGACGGCGGGCCGAGTCAGGCAGACTTCTGGCAGTTTGTGCTCGATATCACCGAGGCGCTCGTGGTCACGCTTGAAGACGACCGCAAGTTCGCCGACTTCGCCGGTCAGCTCGGCAGCGACTCACCGCAGGCCCTGCGTCTGCAGATGCAGAAGGTGGCGCAGCGCCGCGTGGCCTTCAACGAACGCAACGCGCACCGGCAGCGGATTCGCTACGGCCACGGTCGCGTCGACGCCTTCGGCGTGATCTTCAATCAGGTCACCTCCGCAGCGATGCAGGCGCCGCAGAACACCCGCGTTCCCGACGCGCCCGTGAGCTACCCCTTCGTGTGGGGCACAACGCAGGCCGATCGCGTGCAGTGGAACGGGGTAGGGGACAACACGCTGTCATTCGTCGGGCCGATCGCGCGCAACTTCGGCGAGGTCATGGGCGTGTTCGGTCGCGTCGACATTGATCCCGCGACAAAGAAGGTCGATACCTCGGCGCTTTATCACGAGACCCGCGTCCTCGAGGACGTCATGGAGGTTCTGCCACCGCCGCGCTGGCCTTCGAGTTTTCCACCCATCGACGAAGCCATGTGCCGCAAGGGCGCCGAGGTGTTCAAGACTCACTGCCACCGCTGTCACGGCTTCCTCAGGAAGGAAAACGAGTTCGAGCACTATCGCTCGACGATGGTGCCGCTGTGGGAGGTTGGCACGGACCACAAGACGGCTGTGAACGCCTACGGCAAGGTCAGTACGGCGATGTTCGAGGGGGAGCCCTGGCTCGGCAGTGGGCCACCGCTGGGGCCCGAGGCGAACGCGTTCGCCGTTGTGGGCCAGGTCGTGATTGGATCGCTAGACAAGTATCTTTACGACATCGCCGCAAACATGCTGATGCCGGAAAATATGGTCGGCTTCCTCGAACACGCGCGCGATCGCGGACTGCTCCTGAGCCTGCCGGGACTGCACTACAAGGCGCGACCGCTGAACGGCATCTGGGCTACGGCGCCCTATCTGCACAACGGATCGGTACCGAATCTGCGTCAGATGCTCTGGATCGAGGAGCGCCAGAAGCGCTTTACCGTGGGCTGCACGGAATTCGATCCCGAGGTCGTGGGCTTCGTGCAGACCTGTGAAAACGCTTCCATTCTCGATACCTCGGTTCCCGGCAACACCAACGTCGGGCATCTGAAGACGCAGCAACTCGGCGAGGAGCAGCGGCGGGCGCTGCTCGAGTTTCTGAAGTCGCTCTGACTCTACCGCGGCCTGTTGCCGCCTGATGCGCAGCGGCGTCGCCCGTGGTTTATCAGCAGTAGATCGATACGGGAGAGATCAGGAAACGATTTCCCCGTAGAGAAGCGCGTGATCCGAATAGGCCTCGATCCATGCGCGCTTCGCTTCATCGGTGGGCTCGTCGGGCCAGCCGACCACCTTGATTTCCGCGCCCGATCGGAAGCTTCGAAAGCGCATGTGCTCGGAGGCGAAAACGTGGTCGAGGCTGCTTCCGGGGGCGTAGTTGTCGGAGCCGTTCCACCAGCTCAGCTCGTGGCTCGGCGGCAGGCGTCGCATGTTCGCGCGGCGCATTCGATTCGCGACGAAAGCCAGCTCCTGTTTACCGTCGATGTCGGAAACGTCGTTGTAAGCGGCTGACAGGCCCATGGTGTTGAGATCCCCAAGTACCAGCAGGTTGGGTTCAGCGTCGCCGCGTCGGTCGAGGGCGCGTTTCAGCCGCGCCACGTGGTGAAACATGTCGTCGCGCAGGCCCCAGGAGCGGGGGTCGTCAAAGGACTTCAGGTGGAGAAACAGGAAGCAGTACTCCACGTCCGCCTTCGTGACCGTGGCAAAAATGCCCGGTCGCATCGTTGGTAGGCGTGAACGGAACTCATCGCGCTGCGTAATGAAAACGCTCAGCGACTTTCGGACGCCGACGAGAATCTCCATGCTCGAGCTGTCCGTGCGCTCGGTGATCACGAAGTTGTGGCCGGGCATGGCCCGCTTCAGATCCTCGTAAACGTCTTTGCCCTTGACTTCGTAGAGCGCAAAGATATCCGGTCGCGTCTCGGCCAGAAGGTCAACAACGCGAGCGACGCGCTCGGGCCGGCCGTGGAAGTGCTCGACGTTCCATGACGCGAAGGAGAGGATTTTGGCCACCGGGTGGCTCCTTTTCCGGCTCAGCGGGCCAACAGTATGCGCCAGCTGGAAACGGGTGTCGCGGGCGGGGTCGTGGGTTGCCGCGGTTCCGCTATGCGGATTTCCCACGAACGCCGAAGGGGCGCAGCCAGCGACCCCACGGCGCCTCGGACAGGTTTAGAAGTCGACCACCACCGACAGCCGTGCGTTCACGGGACGCCCCGTTGAGATGTTGGTGTTACTGTGCGCATCGGGGAAGTAGTCCTCATCGAGCAG
>JAZBOX010000070.1:0-2016 GCA_036351355.1 Halieaceae bacterium | reverse complement strand
TGGCATCAGCGGCTGCTGATTCTCGCCACCACCGCGGCGACAGCGCTGCTCGCCCTTCTGTACCTGCTCATCGCGAGCCCGGAATACTTAGCGGAGGCGCGTTTGCGCCCCCCCACTGCCGCGGACTTGAGAATGCTCGAGGCGCGGTCGCCGCCCCTTCTCGCCAGCAGAGACAACGAAGACACCGGTATCGTGACGCTTTATGCGGCAGAGCAGGATGAGGTCTTCAATCAGGTCATTGCGACAGCGCAGTCCAGTACCGCCAAGCGCTCGGTATTCGAGGAGCAGGCACAAGCGCTGATTGAGCCAGAGGCATCCCCCGAGGAACGATCAAGAGCGCTCTCCCGCTTCCTCGGAAATTACACTGTATCCCGGCAGGGCGTCGATCAGCGCAACCCCGCGGTGGAAATCACGCTGGAGATTGCGTTCCGAAACTCCGATCCTGTGCTCGCCGCGAATGCCGTCAATGATCTTGTCCGGGTCGCCAACGAGTCCGTTGCCCGCGATGTCGTGGACGAATTTCGCACGGCGATAGCTTCGCGCATCACGTCGCTCCGGGCGGAACTGGAGCGGCGCATCAGCGCTGTGCGGCTCTCTACTGTGCGCACCATCACGCGGTTGCTCGAGGAGGACTCGCTTAAACGCGCCCAGCTCGAGGACGAGCTGGCGGCCGAGCTGCGCAAAACGTCGCGGGAGCGCGCCGACCGCATCACCGCCCTGCGGGCTGCGTTGGCCACTGCCCGCTCCCTGGACATCGAGCAACCGACCAACCTCGAGACCCTGGCTGCACAGTCTCTGGCCGGTGATGCCAGCATCCTCAACCTCGATGCCGCTGGCCGGAAGGAAGAGCTGCTGTTCCTGCGCGGGACGCTCATGCTCGAGGCCGAGCTCAGGGAACTGGAGGCACGGGAGGACGACAAGCCCTATACCCCCCGTGCGCGGGAAATCGAGAAACAGCTGCAACTGCTCGAGAACAACCGCACCGTCGAATCCCTGCGCGCCAGAACGGATTTCTCAGCCTTCGCGCCACAGGCCGATGAGATCGAGGCGGAGATCGAGAAACTGGAGGGCTTCCTCGAGCGCGATTTCAGCGAGCTGCGCGTCGCCCGCATCGACCAGATGGCCATGCCACCGACGCAACCGGTAGCACCTCGCAAGGGGCTCGTGCTTGCGCTCGCCGTCTTCCTCGGCCTCATGCTCGGCATGGTGGCGGCACTTGTGCGCAACGCCGTGCTCAACCGGCGGGAGCCTGAGCCCGGCTGACGGTTGCCTGCATGCGGAACCCCAAGGATGTCTGCTCGCGGCCCGGTCGGCATCGGGCGCGCGCAATATGAGCGCGCCTCGCAAGCTCATCGCGCTCATCGGCCTTGGGCTCACCGCGGGCCTGGCGATATCTACGGCAATCGCCCAGGGGAAAAGGTATACGCTGAATGGATCGGACCTGGTGCCGGTTCGCGGCGCAGCCGTGACACGAGACAACGAGGCGATGATCCTGCACGGCTGGACCGGCGGGCAGGCCGTCGTCCACCGGCCGGTGCATCTCGAAGCCGCCGACTACGCCTACGCAACTATCGTGCTGGAGGGCCTCGCGCCCAGCCAGCAGGCGCGTTTCGCCTGGAAGGCGCTCGAGGAGGGTGTCACAACGCCGGTCACGGCCCGCCTTCCGTGGACGGGCGGAGGTACGGTAACAATCACCCTGCCCACGTCGTGGCGCGGCACTATCAGCGAGATCGGGCTGCTTCTCGCCGGGCAACCGGGGCCGACGCTGCGGGTGAAGTCACTTACATTGCGGGAACCCTCCATCGCCAACTGGCTGCGCGCCCGCCGGGATGACTGGTTTCACTTCGGGCCGTGGCAGCTGGTCGATATCAACTTTCTCCGCGCCCACGGTCTCGGCACCGCACCACGGCTCGTACCCGCCGTACTCGCGGCATGCGCCCTTGCAGCGGTGCTCGCATTGATGGCCGGGCGTGGGGCGAGGCGGCAGCGGGCGCCGCTGGCGCTGGCCCTGGTCCT
>JAZBOX010000069.1:0-61019 GCA_036351355.1 Halieaceae bacterium | reverse complement strand
TCCCACAGCAGCACGAAAGTCAGAATCGCCACGCTGGCCAGGCCTACGGCCAGAAGCAGCAGCATCGAACGGGTCGGGCTCACTTCCCCGAGCAGTTTTTTCAGCAGATCGAGTTGTGCTTCGCCGTCAAAGCCCGTCACCCAGCTCTGCCAGCGATAGGTCAGCGCGTCGTAGCTCAGGCGCAGGTCGTTAATCCAGTTCACGCCGCGAAAGCGCAGCGGTGACAGCAGCGAATCGGCGAGAAAGCTCCCCTCCTCGGCCAGCGCCTGCTCCAGGCCGTAAAGGATACGATCCGGTGCGACGGCTCCAGTGGGATCAACGCGAACCCAGCCCTCGCCCTCGAGCCAGACTTCATTCCAGGCATGGGCATCGAACTGGTGCACGATCACCGTTCCGTTCATAGGATTGATCTCGCCGCCGAGATAGCCGCCGACGATTCGCGTCGGGATGCCGACGCTGCGCGCCATCACCGCAAAAGCGTAGGCATAGTGCTCGCAGAAGCCGCGGCGAGTCTCGAAGAGAAAGCGGTCCATCACGTCAGCATCACCGAGTAGCGGCGGCTGTAGCGTGTAGAAAAAAGCTTCGTTGCGAAAGTGCGCGAGTGCGGCATCGACGAAGGGCCTCGGCGACCCGGCTGACTCGTACAGGCTCTCGGCGAAGGCGCGCGTTCGCGGATTGTCCCCCGGAGGCAGCTCCGTTTCCTGGCGGCGGCGCCAGGGCGAAAGCTCGAGCTCAAGCGGCGTGGCCGGCCAGCTGCGCACGCGGTACTGGAAGCGGTACTCGATCGCCGCAGGACGATACAGACGGTAATCCGGCAGCGACAGCAGGCGTGGCGTCGGGCTCTCAGCGTAGCGCAGGCCGTACAGCCAATTCTGCTGGCTCGCCTCCATGATCACGCTGTAATCGAGCGGATCGCCGCGCGGCACCACAGCATCCTTATTGCGTTCACTCCGCGGCAGCTCAAAAAAGCGCAGACTGCGCCAGGCGTCGCCATCGAGACGACTCATGACGATTCCGCGCCAGTACAGTTCGCTGAGTTCGGGGATCGGTCCGTCGAAGCTGACGCGAAAGGCCACCTCATCGGAGCGACCGAGGTTGGAGACGTCCCCCGGCCGCAAGCGGTCGCTCATGCCCGTCTTTGCCGTATGCGCCTTGAGGGGCACGGACCAGAGCGGCGCGATCCGCGGAAACAGGAAGAACAGAACCAGCATCAGCGGCAGCGACTGCAACAGCATTGCACCCGCCATGCGAAAGGGACCGAGATCTCCGATGCGGGTAGCACCGGGCCGGTGCACGCAGATGAGCGCCGTGGTCAGCACCCAGACCAGCAGCGTCTCGTAGATCACGAGCAGCAGATCCTGGCTGAACAGAAAGGCCGTCAGGCAGACGAAATACCCCAGGAAGATCACCAGGTAGGCGTCCTTGCGCGAGCGCATCTCCGTGAGCTTGAGCGCGAAGGCCGTTAGCAGAAAGGCGACCATCGGCTCGACGCCCATCAGCGAACCGAAGCTCAGCACGATGCCCCCCGCCGCCGCGCCCGAGAGCACCACCTTGAGCCAGCGCCCTGGCAGCTCGACGCGCCCGCGAAAAGCCTGAATGCGCCAGGCGAACGCAAGGAGATAGACCGCCACGACCCAGATCGGCAGGCGCGGCAGGTGCGGCAGCAGCAGGAGACCCTGCGCCACGATGATCCATACCAGCGCGGGACGCGGCAATTGCTCCGCCTGCTTCACCACGCGCCGACCTCCGCATCGGGCTGCGGCGCGTCGTACCCGTAAAGCGCCAGCGCGCGCAGAGCGCGTTCTCGCTGGCGATCCCCCTTTGCGGGTCTGAGCACGAGACCCGGAATACGCAGGCCAAACTCGAGATCGCGACGGTGATAATCCACAACGCGGTGGCACAGCGCCGAAAGGCGTCGCTCGGTGGCGAGCCCGGGGTACTGATCCCAGTCGAGCCAACGCGTGTCGGAGACCGCCACGGCGTACTCCTTGCTCTGCATGTCGAGGCCGCGCGCAAGTCCCTTCCAGTAAACGCGCCGTGGACTGTCCCCCGCCCGGTAGTCGCGGATACCGGCGAACTCATCGTCGCCGATGCCGGACACCTGGAAACCCTCATCGCCCTCGCCAGCCTGACCTCCCGGCTCCGCCAGCGCGATCGGTTTCGGATAGACCAGCGCCTGCATATCGAGGTCAACCCAGGTCCAGCAGCGCAGCAGGCCCAGGGGAAACAGGCTTTCCACGCGCAGGCGCCCGGGATTGAACCAGCCGCGCTCGCCAACCGGCAGGTGCAGACGCAGCTCGCACTGGTCCGATCTTTCGATGTCGAGCTCGTCCACGGCGAGCATCGGCGGTGACGAAAACAAACCCCGGAAGAGGCCGCGGCGCTTGCGCTGCTCTTCGTGACTCGGCCAGCCGACGGAAAGCGCATGGTGGCCGCGCCGCGAGCCCGCACTGAGGCGCAGGCGAAAGGCGCTGCGTGCTCCGGAAAAAGCGTCATCGGCACCCACGCCCGTAAGCGTCAGGCCCGCGAGATTCGCGTAGGTGTAGTAGACGGCGACGTGAAACAGGTTGGCCAGGAGGAAGGTCAGCGCGTAGGCCATGTTGTTCTGATAGTTGATCGCAGCGATCAGCATCAGCAACAGGCTGAGCAGAAAGAAAAAACCCGTTCGCGAGGGGAAGATGAATATGCGCCGGCGATCGAGGGTGACGCTGCGCGAGGGCGGAATGCGCCGCGCGAGCCATCGGCGCCAGCGCTCCCGCGCCCTGCCCTCGAGACTGCGTCCGGCGCTCGCAGCAAACCTCGCTGTCGCCGTGGCGGCAGAAGCCGTGGTCGTGGCGCTGGGAGCCCGCGAAGCCATCCTAGACCACGTCGACTTCCCGGCGCAGCAGTGCAACGAGAGCCAGCCCATCGCCGGCGAAGCCGCCGCCCGGCTGCAGACGATGCGCTGCTACCGCGGGCAGAACCGCCTGAACGTCGTCGGGGAGCACGTGGTCGCGGTCGTCCATGACTGCCCAGGTCTTCGCCGAGCGAAGCAGCGCGAGCACGCCACGCGGCGACAGGCCGACAGCGAACTCGCCGCCTTCGCGCGTTCGCGCGGCGAGGCGCTGCAGGTAATCGAGGAGCGCATCCGAGGCATGTACCTCATCGATGGAGGCCCGAACCCTCGCCAGTTCCTCGGCGCTCAGGCATCGACCCAGCTCCACGGGCGCCTCCCTGCCGCCCTTCGCCCGGAGCATTTCGCGCTCCGCTGCGGCCGCCGGGTAGCCGAGCTCGATGCGCATGAGAAAACGATCGAGCTGCGACTCGGGCAGCGGGTAGGTGCCCGACTGCTCGAGAGGGTTCTGCGTCGCGATTACAAAGAACGGATCCGGCAGTCTGCGCGTTTCACCCTCTATCGTGACCTGACGCTCCGCCATGGCCTCGAGGAGCGCGCTCTGCGTTCGCGGCGTGCTGCGATTGATCTCGTCGGCGAGGAGTATCTGCGTAAAGACGGGCCCGGGATGGAAACGGAAGCTGTTGTCCTCGCGGTGATAGATCGACAGTCCAAGAATGTCGGCGGGCAGCAGATCGGAGGTGAACTGGACGCGGTTGTAGCTCAGCCCGAGCACCTGCGCCAGGGCGTGCGAGAGCGTGGTCTTGCCCATGCCGGGCAGGTCTTCAATCAGCAGGTGACCGTCTGCGAGCAGGCAACAGAAGGCGAGACGCAGCTGGCGTTCCTTGCCCAGAAGGACGCGACCTACTTCGCCGACGGCGGCATCGATTCCCTGCTTGTGTCCCTGCTTTTGTCCCACCTTCAGCAGACTCAGGTCACGATGGCCAGGCCGCGGGCGAGGTCGGCCTTCAGATCGTCGACGTCCTCGAGACCGACGGCGACGCGGATGAGGTTGTCGCTGATACCCGACGCAGCGCGTTCCTCGGCCGACATTCGGCTGTGCGTTGTCGTCGCCGGGTGCACGATCGTGGTCTTGGCGTCACCGAGATTGGCGGTGAGCGACATCAGCCGGGTGGCATCGATCACGCGCCAGGCGGCGTCGCGGTCGCCGCGCACGCGAAAGGACAGCACGCCACCGAAGGCCCGCTGCTGCCTCGCCGCCAATGCATGCCCGGGGTGCGTATCGAGACCGGCGTAGAACACCGCCTCTACCGCGGGCTGATCCTGCAGCCACTGCGCCAGACTCAGCGCACTGGCACTGTGCGCCTGCATGCGCAGCGACAGCGTCTCCAGGCCCTTCAGAAACACCCAGGCATTGAAGGGGCTCATCGTCGGTCCGCAGCTGCGCAGAAAGGCCACGATCTCATTCATCAGGTCCGTCGCGCCGAGCACGGCGCCACCGACACAACGGCCCTGGCCGTCGAGGAACTTCGTCGCTGAATGAATGACCACGTCGGCTCCGAAATCCAGCGGCCGCTGCAGCGCCGGCGTGCAGAAGCAGTTGTCGACAACGAGCAGCGCTCCGCTGCTGCTGGCAAGGTCGGCCATGGCGCTGATGTCGGCCACTTCACACAGCGGATTCGACGGTGTCTCGAGATAGAGCAGGCGCGTATTGTCCCGCAGCGCATCGCGCCATCCGTCGAGCGGCAGCAGCGGGACGAAGTCCACTTCGACGCCGAAGGCCGCGAGGTACTTGGCGAACAGCGTGCGTGTCGTACCGAACACATCGCGCGAGCAAATCACGTGGTCGCCGGCCTTGAGCAACGCCATGCAGGTGCTCAGGATCGCGGCCATACCCGAGGCCGTTGCCACGCAGGACTGGGCACCCTCGAGAACGGCGAGGCGTTCTTCGAAGCCACGCACGGTCGGGTTGGTATAGCGCGAATAGACGTTGCCAGCTTCCTCGCCGGCAAAGCGCGCCGCCGCGTGGGCCGCGCTGTCGAATACGTAGCTCGAGGTGGCGTAGATAGGCTCCGAGTGCTCACCCTCGGGCGAGCGATGGATGCCCGCGCGGATCGCCAGGCTCTGCCATCTCAGGTCCTCCAGTACCGGATCTTCCCTTTTACTCACTGCCCTGCCTGTTCCTTTCGCCGGGACCGTTATTCAGCCCATTGCCGCCCAATTGCGAGGCCTCGCGCCATTTCGCGCCATTGCCGCGCACTGCTGCCCACCGCCGCCCGGCTCCGTGCACTGCCGCCGGGCACCGCTCGAAGTCGCTAACTGATCTCCGCGGCTTCGTTGTGAATCCCCAGCACCACGCCATCACCGGCCTGCGACTCGCGCCGCCGGCTCTGTGCCTCGTCGCTGCGCTCTTCCTGCAACTCGTCGAGGTAGGCCTGGTCGACGTCGCCGGTGACGTACTGACCGTCGAAGACGGAGCATTCAAAAGCCCGGACCTCCGGATTGCCCTCGAGCGAGCAGCTGATCAAATCCTCCAGATCCTGATAGATCAGCCAGTCCGCACCGATCTGCGCGCTGATTTCTGCGACGCTGCGGCCGTGCGCCACCAGTTCCTCGCGCGATGGCATATCGATCCCGTAGACGTTCGGGTAGCGCACGGGCGGTGCTGCAGAGGCCAGATATACACGGCGCGCGCCGGCATCGCGGGCCATCTGGATAATCTCCCGGCTGGTCGTGCCTCGAACAATCGAGTCGTCGACCAGCATGACATTGCGGTCCTCGAACTCAAGGCGGATCGGGTTGAGCTTCTGGCGTACGGACTTCCGCCGCTGCTGCTGACCGGGCATGATGAAGGTGCGACCGATGTAGCGATTCTTGATAAAGGCCTCGCGGTACTTGATGCCCAGGGTCTGGGCCATGGCAAGACCCGCCGTGCGGCTGGAATCGGGCACGGGGATGACCACGTCGATGTCGTGCTCCGGGCGCTCGCGGAGCACCTTGTGGGCCAGCGCCTCACCCTGACGCTTGCGCGTCTTGTACACTGAAATATTGTCGATCAGGCTGTCGGGCCGCGCGAAATACACGTGCTCGAAAATACACGGCCGCAGTTCAGCGTGCTCGGCGCACTGGCGCCGGTGGAGCTTGCGCTGTGCGTCGATGAACACGGCCTCCCCGGGGGCCACGTCGCTGAGTACGCGGAATCCGAGCACGTCCAGGGCCACGCTCTCCGATGCGACCATGTACTCGCGGTCGGCGCCATCGCCGCGGCAGCCGAGAATCAGCGGACGTATACCGAAGGGATCGCGGAATGCGATCACACCGTGATTGACCAGCATGACGACCGCCGCATAGCCACCACGACAGCGTCGGTGAACGGCGGCGACAGCAGCGAAGATGTCTTCGGGCGCCGGGTGCAGCTGGCCCCGCGCCTGGAGCTCGTGAGCGAATACGTTCAGCAGCACCTCGGAATCTGAATCGGTGTTCAGGTGACGCATCTCACTGCTGAACAGCTCGCGGCGCAGCGTCGAAGAATTGGTCAGATTGCCGTTGTGTGCCAGGGCGAGGCCGTAGGGAGAGTTGACATAAAACGGCTGGGCATTGGCCGCACCGCCGCTGCCCGCCGTGGGGTAGCGAACGTGCCCGATACCCATATTGCCCTCGAGGCGCTGCATGTGGTGCTGCTGGAACACGTCGCGTACGAGACCGATACTCTTGCGCTGATGGATACGATTGTCGCCGCAGGTCATGATCCCCGCGGCGTCCTGGCCGCGGTGCTGTAGCACGGTCAGCGCATCGTAGATCTCTGCCGCGACGGGCCCCTTGCCCACCAGTCCTGTCAGTCCGCACATAGCTCAAGCTCTCCCTGTCATAGCGGAATACGTGGCGGGAAACGCCGCGTATCTGCCGCATCCACGGGCCCTGCGGCCCTCGCCGAACGCGAAGGCCTCATCAGGCATTGAGGCCGGGGATCTCGACATCGCGAAACTCCTCAAAGGTGCGGACGCTCCAGCTCAGAAGCACGTCGATATGCGGCATGAGCTGTGACTCATCGAGGATAGCCTGTTCACTGCGGGGCACGATCTCGCGAATGACGAAGACCAGCGCCATAACGATCAGTGCACCGCGCAGGGCTCCGAATACGCTCCCGAGCAGGCGGTCGAGCACGCCGAGACCCGAGGCCTTGATCAGTTTGCTGAAGAGTCGGGCGGAAAGGCCGCTGGCCACGAGGGTCACGACGAATAGCAGCGACCAGGCAACGATGTAGCGTCCGGTGCGGTTGGCGATCAGGTCGCCGATCGCATCGGCGAGGTATACGGCCCCAAGATTGGCAGCGATGAAGGCTACGACCCAACCGGCCAGTGACAGCGCCTCGCGCACGAAGCCGCGCCACAGGCTCAGCAGCGCCGAGAGCCCCAGGATCACGAGCACGATCCAGTCGAAGTGGTTGAAAAGGTCGAGTTGGGGCCAGCTCATGGGACGTACCGGATGATGAGGGAATCGACGCGCCAGGCCTCGTCCACCGCCGCCTTGACCGGCACGAGATCCTCACGCTGGAACTTCGGTCCGACGAGAACGCGATACAGCACGCGATCGTCACGCCGCAGGCGCTTTGTATAAGCCTTGTAACCACCCTCGATCAGGGCGTCACGCAGGCGATCGGCGCTCTCACGGTTGGCCATGGTGGCAACCTGCAGGGAAAAGGCGACGGGGAGACCATCCTCGTCGATAGCCGGCTCCGTCAGCGTGTCGCGAGCCTCATCGAGCGTTGGCACAGGGACGACGGAATCGCGCTTCTCCAAAGGCGCCAGTGCCTCTGCCTGCGTCGCAGCATCCTCCTCGTCCGGCTGAGAGCCACTGCCCGCCGACGCGGGATCAGACCCGCGCGCCTCGCCGCTCATCGCCGGAGACGCAGCGACATCGCGAACAATCTGGTCCTGGGCGGCGGCACGAGCGGGACTGCGCAGACCGGCATTGTCGGGCTCAGGTAGAGGCGTTGTATCCATGGGAGGCGCCTCAGGCACACGCACGAGTTGCTCGTCACTGCCACTCTCACCGGTCACGAAGATGATCGGCCAGAAGACCACGGCAAGGGCCACGAGAATGAGCGCCCCGACGAGGCGCTGCTTGACGAGACTATCCACGGGAATCGGCGCGCAAAAGCTCAAGTATACCGGCTACGGTATGAAAAGAGCCGCAGACCACCAGCCGGTCACCCGGCGCCGACCCGTTCTGGAGCTGGCGCCAGACCGCCTCCATCGAGAAATCCGACTGAGCGATGGCGATGCCCGCCTCATCGAGGGCACGCCACACAGTCTCGGGGTCGGCAGCCCGCTCAATACCGGGAATAGCCACGGCACAGGCACCGTCGACACAGGTAGCGAGGCTTCGCGCCATCGCCGCATAGTCCTTGTCGCTCATCACGCCCAGAACGGCGGTGGTCGGACGGCGAGGCAGACTCAACAGGAATTCGACGAGGGCCTCGGCGGCGGCTGGGTTGTGCGCGACATCGAGCACCACTTCGCGATCATCGACGACGCGGATCTCGCGACGGGCCGGCACGCGCAGACCGGTCAGCGCCGCGCGCGTCCGGTCACCGTCAAAAGCCGCACCGAGCAGCACCGCTGCGGCGCGCAGCGCGGCGGCCACGTTGGCTGCACGCAGGCCCGCCGGCACCGGCATCGACATGGGCCTGGACAGGGAGAACGATCCGCCGGGGCTCAGGCTCAGGATTCCCTCCTCCTCGCTCCATGCCCACTCGTCGCCGGCACGCAGGACCGTGGCCTCGAGGTCTTTCAGGGTGGCGAACAGCGCCGCCGGATACTGTGCTTCGGCGAGCACCAGCGGACGCCCGGCGCGGGCGATGGCGGCCTTTTCCGGAGCGATCGCCTCCACCGTGTCGCCGAGCCACTGCTGATGATCCAGCGCGATCGAGGTGACCACCGCCACATCGGCATCGACAATATTGGCCGCATCGAGACGCCCGCCGAGGCCGATTTCGAGAACCGCCACGTCAACGGCACGCTCGCGGAATACCCACAGCGCGGCCAGCGTCGAGAACTCGAAGTAGGTCAGCGTGGTTTCGCCGCGCGCCGCTTCGATCGCTTCGAAAGCCTCGAGGAGAATGTCGTCGCCCACGGGAGCCCCGTCGACGGCGATACGTTCATTGAAGTGCTCGAGGTGCGGCGAGGTGTAGCGTCCCGTGCGCTGGCCATGGGCGCGCAGCACGGCGTCACAGGTGTAAACGACGCTGCCCTTGCCATTGGTGCCGGCCACCAGAACCGAGCGGCAGGACAGCGGCACCAGGCCCATGATGCGGGCCACGCGCGCGACACGCTCAAGGCCGAGATCGATCGAAGCGGGATGGATTCGCTCGAGATGAGTGAGCCAGTCGCCGAGCCCGCGCTCAGGCATTCGGCTTATGGTCGTCGCCTTTTCCGTCGTCATCCGCAGCGGCTGCGTCGCCATCCTCGCTCATGGCACCATCAGCCTGCGCGGCAGCGTCATCCGAATCAGAGGCGGTAGCGGCGCCGGGGTTGGCCGCAAGAGTTTCTTCGACCCCTTCGTCGGGAGAATCCCCGGGGCCTGTATCAACGATTTCATCGGCCGAGGGCAGTGGCTCGCCACCGTCCCCCGCTTCGGCGGCCTGTTCGGAGCCGGAAGTCCCCTGCGCCCCGCCTGCCCCGGCCACTGCAGCGGCCGGATCGGCGTGAGCCTCTCCAGCAGCCTGCTCTGAAGCATCCTCGCCCGGCTCGTCGGCCTTGTCTGCGGGGACGTCGGCGGCATCTGCTTCGTCCCGGTCTGACGCAAGCTGCGACGCGCCGGACGCTTCGGCAGCGGCGGCCGCAGCGGCCAGCGCCTCGGCTTCGGCTTCGGCGGAACGCCGTTGTTCATCGCTGATCGGGGCTTCCCTGCCCGTGAGCTTGCAGAGAATGCGGGCGATCGTATCGCGCAGTTCGTTACGCGCCACGATCATGTCGATAGCGCCATGCTCAAGGAGGAACTCGCTGCGCTGAAAGCCCTTTGGCAGCTTCTGCCGGATCGTCTGCTCGATGATGTTAGGTCCGGCAAAACCCGCGCGCACTTCGGGCTCGGCAATATTCAGATCACCCAGCAGCGCTAGCGATGCCGATACGCCGCCGTAGATCGGATCCGTAAGCACGGAAATGTACGGCACGCCCTCAATGTGCATACGCTCGATAACCGCGGAGGTCTTGGCCATCTGCATCAGCGAAATAAGCGCCTCCTGCATGCGCGCCCCGCCGGAGGCAGCAAAACACACCAGCGGCAGACGCTCACGCAGGGCGAGCTGTGCCGCACGGGAGAACTTTTCGCCCACGGCCTGCCCCATCGATCCGCCATGAAAGCTGAATTCGAAAGCCACCACGACCACCGGCAGCCCCTCGAGCTTTCCTCGCATCGCGACCAGTGCATCGCGCTCACCGGTGGATTTCTGCGCTGCGGCGAGGCGCGCCGTGTACTTTTTCTTGTCCCGAAAGCGCAGCCGATCGATCGGCTCGATGTCCGTAAACAGTTCTTCGCGCTCGTCCTTGTCGAGAAACAGGTCGAGGCGCCGGCGCGCGCCGAGGCGCATATGGTGATCGCACTTGGGGCAGACGTTGGCATTGCGATCGAGATCGGGCCGATAGAGCACGGCCTCACACTTGGGGCATTTGGTCCATACGCCTTCGGGCACCGTCGAGCGACGCGCCCCATCGGAGCGGTTGATCCCGGAGGGTAGTATTTTGTCGATCCAGCTCATTCAGAATCCCTGAAGCAGTCGCAGTACAAGGCCCACCGCCCCGGCGGACTCGCGCGCATTATACGCACCGCGAGGCGCACGCGAACCGCCGGGCAGAGGCGCGGTCCTGGGGCCGCGTCCCCCTGAGCCCAACCGCGGGAAGGACCCGGGAAGGGCCGAAGCCGGGGTAGGTTCAGGCTGAAGGAGCCTTGAGTGGGAAGAGGCTAGAAAAAGAGCTCGAGAAGGCGACTCTACGAGAAAGCGCCTCTAAAGGGTCTCAGGCAGCGGCCTCGTCGGGCACGGCGTCCACGCTGCGGCGGATCTCGGAAAGGAGCTCTCGGGCCGCAGACAACACGGCGCTGCGATCACCGCCGCCAGCCACCACATCGGCGAGGCGCTGCACCAGTGCAGAGCCCACGACCACGCCATCGGCGCTTCGCGCCACGGCCGCCGCAGAGGCACCGTCCTTGATGCCGAAGCCGACGCAGACGGGCAGATCGCCGTACTGCCTTAGCAGATCCACCTGCGTCGCCACCTCGACCTGGTCGAGATTTCCGGCTCCCGTGACGCCCTTGAGCGACACGTAGTAGATAAACCCGGATGCCTCGCTGGCAATGCGCCGGCGGCGCTCCTCCGGCGTCGTCGGCGCGACCAGGAAGATGTTGTCCATGCCAACGCGATCTAGCTCGGCCCGAACCGTGGCAACCTCTTCGGGAGGTATATCGACGGTCAACAGCGCGTCGACGCCGGCGGCCGAGGCCTCGTCGGCGAAGCGCGCGTAACCCATGCGCTCCACCGGGTTGGCGTATCCCATGAGAAGAACGGGGGTATCCGCGTCGCGCTGGCGGAACTCGCGCACGATCTCTATGGCGTGACGGAGGCGGATGCCCCGGTCGAGCGCGCGTTCGTGACCGCGCTGTATCACCGGCCCCTCGGACATGGGATCAGAAAAGGGCACGCCGAGTTCGATCAGGTCGGCGCCAGCCTCGACCAGTGCGGCCATCAGGTCGACGGTGATATCGGCCGCGGGGTCACCGGCAACGATATAGGGCAGGACGGCCTTGCGCCCTTCGGCACGAAGGGCAGCGAAACGGGCTGCGATGCGACTCATGACTGACTTCCCGGGATGGTCAAACTTCGATCCCTTCCAGCTTTGCCACCGTGAGAATGTCTTTGTCGCCCCGGCCCGAAAGATTGACCACGATGCTCTGCTCAGGCGTCATTGTCGCAGCGAGCTTCTCCGCATAGGCCAGCGCGTGGGCCGTCTCGAGCGCCGGCATGATGCCCTCGACGCGGGTCACCCGGTGGAATGCGGCGAGCGCCTCGTCATCATTCGCCGCAACGTAGGTCACACGCCCGATATCCTTCAGCCAGGAGTGCTCAGGACCCACGCCCGGGTAATCAAGACCGGCGGACACGGAGTGCGTGTGCGTAATCTGACCGTCTTCATCCTGCATGAGATAGGTGCGGTTACCGTGCAGAACGCCCGGAGACCCCGCCGAAAGCGGCGCTGCGTGCTGGCCGGATTCGATACCCAGCCCGCCCGCTTCGACGCCGTACATGGCCACGGACTCATCGGCGAGGAAGGGATGGAAGAGCCCGATGGCATTCGAACCACCGCCGACGCATGCGACCAGCGCGTCGGGCAGGCGACCGGTCTGGGCGAGACACTGGGCACGCGCTTCGCGACCGATGACGCACTGGAAGTCGCGCACCAGCATGGGATAAGGGTGCGGCCCGGCGACGGTGCCGATGATGTAGAAGGTGTTGTCCACGTTGGTGACCCAGTCACGCATCGCTTCGTTCATGGCATCTTTCAGCGTCGCCGAGCCGGCGGTCACGGGAACCACCGTGGCGCCCAGCAGTTTCATGCGATAAACGTTCAGCGACTGGCGCTGAACGTCTTCGGCGCCCATGAATACATGACACTCGAGGCCCAGGCGCGCGGCGATCGTCGCGCTGGCCACGCCGTGCTGTCCCGCACCGGTCTCGGCGATCACCCGCGGCTTGCCCATGTGCTTGGCAAGCAGGGCCTGCCCGACCGTATTGTTCACCTTGTGCGCGCCCGTATGGTTGAGATCCTCGCGCTTGAGGTAGATCCGCGCACCACCGATTTCATCGGACCAGCGTTGCGCGTGGTAAAGCGGCGACGGGCGGCCGACATAGTGCGCGAGGTCCTCGTCCAGCTCGCGCTGAAACTGCTCGTCCTGCGACAGGCGCCGGTACATGCTCTCGAGATCGGCCAGAGCCGACATCAGCGTTTCGGAAACAAACTTGCCGCCATAGGGTCCAAAACGGCCCTCGGCGTCGGGCTGGCTTGCGTAACGCAGTGGATTGTTCTCGATAGTCATCGTGGTGCTCTCTGTCCTGTGCTCGGCTTGTGCCTGTCTCTTGCTTGTGCGTGTCTCGCGCTTGTGCCTGTCTTTTGCCTGGCGTGTTATCGCTCGACCGCTCGCACTCTGCTCGCAGTCTTTCGGGCGCTGTCCGCAAGGCGGACCGCATCGACGAAAGCGCGCATAAGCTGCGGATCCTTTTGCCCACGGCTGCGTTCGACGCCGCCGCTGACATCCACCGCCGGGGGAGCGACCTTTTGAATCGCAGGTCCCACGTTATCCGGGTTGAGCCCTCCGGCCAACAGCCAGGGCCGATCCATCGCCGGAATCCGCTCCCAGGCGAAGGTTTCCCCGGTCCCGCCGGGCGCATCGGCGCGCCAGGCATCGAAAAGAAAGGCCCGCGCGCGCGGGTGCTGCTCGACCAGTGCGCTCACGTCCCTGCCGGGACTCATGCTTACGGCCCGCAGGTAGGGGCGCTCGAAGGACTCGCAGAACGACGCATCCTCGTCACCATGAAACTGCAGCAGATCGAGCGCGCAGCGACTCAGGACATCGCGCACCTGCGCCGCATCGGGATCGACAAAAAGCCCCACGGTGCTTACGAGTGGCGGCAGCGCGGAAATGATCCGCTGCGCCTCCTCCGGATCAACGGCACGCGGGCTCGGCGCATAGAACACGAAGCCGAGCGCGTCGGCACCGGCCGCACAGGCGCCCAGGGCGTCCTCGACGCTGCGTATGCCGCAAATCTTGACCCGGGTCACGCCGGCTTCTCCGATTCCCTGCCTGCAAGCGAACGCCGCGCATGGTAGCAGAAAGCCGCCCGGCGACCGCGTTCAGGCCGGGAAAAACGCCGGCGTCGGGACCTCGGGCAGGCCAAATTCTTCGGGGTAGCTGACGCCGGTGAGATACAGTCCCCAGGGGGCCGCCGTCGCTGCGGCGACACGCCGGTCGCGGCCCGCCAGAAGCTGCCCGAGCCAGTTCTCATCGCGGCGGCCAGCTCCAACCTCAATCAGCGATCCGACGATATTGCGAACCATGTGGTGCAGAAAAGCATTGGCTTCGAGGCGAACTCGCAGAAAGCTGTCGCGACGCGTCACGCTGGCGGCGGACAGGTAACGCATGGGCGTCTTCGACTGGCAGGCAGCGGCGCGAAAGGCGCTGAAGTCATTTTCGCCCAACAGCGGGCTCAACGACCGGTGCATCCGCTCGGCGTTGAGGGCATCGCGGACCCAGAGAACGCGGCGCGCCAAGAGCGCAGGCGCGACCGCCGTGTTCGCAATGAGGTAGTCGTAGCGCCGGCCGCTCGCGCTGTGGCGAGCGTGAAAGTGTTCCTTGACGAGGCAGGCATCCGCAACGCGCAGATCGGGATCAAGCTGCGCGTTGACCCCCACAACCCAGGCCTTGAGACCGCGGCTCACGGGCGCATCGAAGTGGACCCACTGAGCGCTCGCGTGAACGCCCGTGTCCGTCCGGCCGGCGCAGTGGACGCGAACGGGGCGCGCCGCGACGCGGCTCAGGCCGTGCTCGAGGGTTTCCTGCACCGTGTCCACTGCGGGAAGCTGGGGTTGGGCCTGCCAGCCGGCGAAGCGACTGCCATCGTATTCGATACGAAGGGCGATGCGCTGACCGACGGCGAGCGGCTCGTCGGAAAAACCCGTTGATTCCTGATCAGGCAATGCGGTCGAGGAGCTCGCGGGCCTCCTGCTGCACTGCTCCGGAACCAGTCTCGGCGACCTCCTGGAGAATGCCGCGAGCACCCTCGTGATCGCCCATATCCATATAGGCCCGCGCCAGGTCGAGCTTGGTCGCCATCTGATCCGCGTCATCCGCAATCAGCAGATCCTCGTCATCGTCGGAAGCAATGTCCAGCTCGGGCTCGTCGTCGTCGAGACCCATATCGGAGAACTCCGACAGCGCGTCGGTGAGGTCGAGAACTTCGTCGTCCTGGTCAAGACTCAGCGTTGACTCGGCGCTCGTGTCCGCTCGGTCGGCGACGTCCAGGGACTCATCGAGATCGTCCTCGATTTCGAGACGGTCGAACTCCAGCGGCTCGTCGCTGCTGACCTGCGTCGAGGGGGAAAAATTGGGCGGGTCGCCGCGACCAGGGGCCGGCGTTTCCGCGGCCCGCATATCCTCGCCCTCCCAGTCCTCCATGGGCTCGAGGGTGAATTCGGGCTCTTCATCCGCTTCGTCCTCCGGCAATTCGGCTTCAGAACCCGGCACACCCGCCGTTGTATCAGCGCTGTCGTCTGATGCCGAAGCAGGGTCCACGGTCGCGAAGGCTTCGTCCGCAGCGCCGTCATCCAGCTCCAGATCGAGGCCAAGGTCGTTATCCTGGTCCCGGTCTTCGGGCAGATCGGATGCTGCCGCGCCAGACCCCGCGTTGCTGGCGCCGGGCGTATCACCGACGAGCGCCTCGGCCCGCGCGATGGCGTCCGCGTCGCCCTGCATCCGCAGCGCAAGCAGCTGCTCCGCGGCGCTTTCCTCTTCGCCCATGTCCACATACAGCTCAGTGAGCTTGAGGCGGTAGGCGCTGTTCTCGGGCTCGTTCTGGATCGCTGTGTTCAGCAGCTCGATCGCCTGCAGATAGCGCCCGTAAGCAATGTAGATATCGGCCTCGGCAAGCGCATCGCCCTGCGCTGCTTCGTCGATGTAATCGTCGTTCTTGCGCTCGCCGTACCCACGGCTTCCACCAGCGTCGAGGCCGTCCTTGCCGGCGCCCTTCTCCGGTGCTGCAGCGCTTTGGCCGTCCCCGCCCGGCGCCATTGAGGCCGCGGCGCCCGCGAGCGCCGCGGACGCGACGGGCGCGCGAGCCGAGCCCTCCTCGTCGGCGATCCCTTCGAGGGCGTCGTTCTTGAGCGCGACATCCTTGAAGACATCCTGCTCGGCTGCCGACCTGGATCCGCGCAGGTCGGGCATGGGAACGTCCGAAGAACGCCGGCGACGCAGCACGACAAACGCGCCACCCAGCAAAACTAGCAGCGCGCCGGCGCCGATGGGCATCCATGGCAGCGAAGTGACCCCCGCCGGCGCTGGCGCGGCTGGCCTGCTGGTCGAAGTGCTCGCCGTGGTGCTTGTTGATGCTGCCGGCGGCGTCACGGCTGCAGGCTGGCTCGGCACTGCTGCTGGCGGACGCGCCGCTGCGGCCTCACGCGCCTCGCGCAGCGCCTGCTCGAGCGTGGCGATCTGCTCGTCCTTCAGAGCAACGATCTGCTCGAGCGTATCGAGCCGCTCTGCCATCGTTGCAAGCTGGCGGGCCACCTCGCCATTGTCCGCAACCGTGGCCTCGGGAGCGACCTCGGCGCCGCTGTCGACACTGCTGCTCTCAGACGTCGAAACCCGGGACGGTTGCTCGCCATCGGGGTCATCCAGCATTGCGACCGACGATGAGCCCGCCGCGAGGGCGTCGGTATCGCTCGCTTCGTCAACGACGCGGTTATCGGCCGAGACGCGAAGCGTGGCAGCCGCCGAAACGCCCGGTGTGCCCTGCTCCGCCGCGAAGGCCCGGTTCTGCGCGCGCACCTCGGCAAGCGCAGCCGCCAGGTCTGCCGAGCTGACCTCTCCGGCGGCGGGTAGGTAAATGATGTAGCCGGCCTTGACGCGGTTGATGTTGCCGTCGATGAAGGCTTCGGGGTTGATGCGCTGGATATCGAGCATGGCCTGCTGAACGCTGACGCCATCGGGGCGCCCGCGCGAGGCAATCTCCCACAGCGTCTCGTCACGCTTGACCATGTAGCGTTTGCCCGCCTGCGGCTGCTGCGCTGTTGCCGCCGAGAAGGCGCGACTCGGCATTGCACCCGGAGGCAGGTCGCTTTCGCGCACGGCAACGTCGCCGCCAGCGCGCTGCGCTGCTGCGGTCGATGAGCCCGCAGGATCCTCGCTGGCAGGTTCGGCCAGCGCCGGTTTGTCGGGATTCGCCGCCTCCACACGCTCCGAGGCGGACACGGTGATCACTTCGGTGCGAAAGGCTGGCGGATCGACAAGAACAGTGTACTCGCGGAGTACGCGGCCCTCGGGCCAGCGCGCCTCGATGATGAGATCCAGAAAAGGCTCGAGCACCGCATCGGGCGAACTCAGGCGAATCACCCCGAGACCGCTATCCGGATCGACGCTGACATCGAACTCGATGCTGGTCAGGAAATAACTGCGATCGACACCGAGACGCTCGAAGTCGTCGACTCCGGCGAGGCGGATCCGGATATCGTCGGCGCTGAGTTCGCGCGTGTCCAGGAGGACGACTTCGGCGCGCAGCGGTTCGTTCAGAAACGACTGCATCCGCATTTCGCCGAGCCCCAGCGGCATTGCCGGAACCGAAAGCGTCGCTGCCCACGCTGCGAAGGCCGCACGCGCTGCCGTCCTCAGCCCCTTCGTCGTCGTCGCCATGGCTACGCCTTATCGTTGTTCGTCGGCACCGGCACCGCCGGTCGCCGCCTGCTCAGGGCTCCGCGCGGAACCCTGCGCTCCGTGGTGTGATGCGCAGGCCCCAGAGTCTGCGCCTCGAACGCTTATCTTCGAACGATGAAGACCGAAAAAAGCTTTTTACACAACAGCTTGCGGACGTTACGAGACAAACCACTGGAATTGGGACGACTGTAGCCCTCGCCGCGCGCTGGCGTCAAGGTCACAATTTACGGCAAAAGCGCCGCGAGGGGCACCCGCTTCAGGCGCCGGGGAGCAGCCCGCGGGCGTGCAGTAATTCGGCGATCTGGACGCTGTTCAGCGCAGCGCCCTTGCGCAGATTGTCGGCGACAACCCACAGATTCAGTCCATGATCGCAGGAGATGTCCTCGCGTACGCGACTGACGAAGACTGCATCGTGGCCCGCGGCGTCGCTGACCTGTGTTGCGTAGCCGCCGTCTTCCCGGTCATCGATGACCGTCACGCCCGCTGCGCCCTCGAGGGCAGCCAGGGCGGCCTCGCGGCTGAGCTTGTCGCGCGTTTCAATGTGTACGGCCTCGGCATGTCCGTGAAACACGGGCACACGCACGCAGGTCGGGTTCACGCGGATCGATTCGTCCTCGAAAATCTTCTGCGTCTCCCAGACCATTTTCATTTCCTCACGCGTGTAGCCATTGTCCTGAAAGCTGTCGATGTGCGGGATAGCATTGAAGGCGATCTGTCTTGGGTAGACCTTGCTCTCAGCGGGCTGCCCGTTGAGCAGTCTCGCCGTCTGCCCGGCCAGTTCCTCGATGGCCGACTTACCCGTGCCGGAAACCGCCTGGTAGGTCGCCACGTTGATCCGCGTGATGCCGGCGAGGTCGTGGAGTGGCTTGAGCGCGACGAGCATCTGGATCGTCGAGCAGTTGGGGTTGGCGATGATCCCGCGCTCGCGGAGGCCCTCGACAGCGTGCGGATTCACCTCGGGCACGACCAGCGGGATATCGGCGTCGCGGCGGAAGTGGGAGGTATTGTCGATGACGACACAGCCCGCGGCAGCGGCGCGTGGCGCGTGCTCGGCGGAAATGCTGCCGCCGGCAGAGAACAGCGCGACATCGACGCCTTTGAAGTCAAAGTCGGCCAGCGATCGGACCGCCTGAGACTTGCCGCGAAAACTGATGCGTTTACCGGCGGAACGCTCCGAAGCCAGCAGAATCAGCTCGGCGACGGGGAAGGCGCGCTCGGCGAGGATCTCGACCATGATTTCGCCGACGGCGCCTGTCGCACCGACCACTGCAACTCTGTAACCCTGCTCCACGCTCTATATCCCTTCTCTGTTGTAGCAACGATTGCCGCGACGATTGCAGCAACTGTTGCTGCGACTGCTGTCAGTAATTGCGCGTCATGCCGACTCGAGCTCGGCCACGACGGCGTCTCCCATGGCGCGCGTGCCGATAATGCTCTCACCCGCGGTGGCGATATCCGGGGTCCGAAGGCCGCGATCGAGTACACGGCCGACGGCGGCTTCTACCTCAGCAGCGCCCGCCGGACAGTCGAGGGAATAGCGCAGCATCATTGCCACCGACAGGATCGTCGCCAGCGGATTGGCCTTGTCCTGCCCCGCGATATCCGGAGCTGAGCCGTGACAAGGCTCGTAGATGCCCTGCCCGCGCTCGTTCAGCGACGCCGAGGGCAGCATGCCGATCGACCCCGTGAGCATCGCCGCCGCGTCGGACAGAATATCGCCGAACATGTTGCCGGTCACAATCACGTCGAACTGCTTCGGTGCACGCACGAGCTGCATCGCAGCATTATCCACATACATGTGCTCGAGCTCGATATCCGGGTAATCGGCCGCAAGCTCCGTCACCACTTCGCGCCACAGCACGGTGGCTTCGAGCACGTTGGCCTTGTCGACGCTGCACACCCGGCGCTGGCGTTTGCCAGCGAGCTCGAAAGCAAGGCGCGCGATGCGCCTGATCTCGCTTTCGCTGTAGACGTAGGTGTTAAAGCCCTCGCGCTGCCCGTCCTCGCGCTGGCGGATGCCGCGCGGCTCGCCGAAGTAGATGCCGCCGGTCAGTTCGCGCACGATCAGGATGTCAAGGCCCGCCACCAGTTCGGGTTTCAGGCTCGAGGCCGCGACGAGCTGCGGATACATGATTGCCGGTCGAAGATTGCCGAAGAGGCCCAGCTCTGAACGAATCCGCAGCAGTCCGCGCTCGGGACGAAGGCTCCGCTCGAGCCCATCGTAGGCAGGGCCACCAACAGCACCGAGGAGGATGGCGTCGGCCCCGCGGGCCGCGGCGAGCGTCGCTGGCGGCAGCGGCAGGCCCTCGGCATCCACCGCGGCGCCGCCGATCAGCGCCTCGCTGGTTTCAATGTTCAGACCATGGCGCGCAGCGACCCAGCGCAGGACCCGGGCCGCCTCGGGAACGATTTCCTGCCCGATGTAATCGCCGGGCAGCAGCAGAACGCGCCGGGTCATGAGGCCACGCGGTCCGGGAACAGCCACGGCGCTTCGGCCGCGCGGCGCTCCTCGTAGCTGCGAATCGCCGCAGCGCTCTTGAGCGTCACACCGATGTCATCGAGCCCCTCGAGCAGGCACTGGCGACGATAGGCATCGACCTCGAAGGCAAAGCGGCGATCATCAGCGGCGATTACCTCGCAGGACTCCAGATCCACGCTCAGCTGATAGCCCTCCCTGGCGTAGAGCTCGTCGAACAGGGTGTCGACCGCATCGGCCGGCAGCGCCACGGGGAGCACGCCGTTTTTGAAGCAGTTGTTATAAAAGATATCGGCAAAGCTCGGCGCGATGATTGCCCGGAACCCGTAATCCTCGAGGGCCCAGGGCGCATGCTCGCGCGAGGAGCCACAGCCGAAGTTCTCACGCGCCAGAAGGATTGACGCGCCCGCGTAGCGCGGGAAGTTAAGCGGAAACTTCGGGTTCAGCGGGCGCGTGCTGCAGTCCTGGCCGGGCTGCCCTTCATCGAGGTAGCGCAGCTCATCGAACAGGTGAGGACCGAAACCGCTGCGCTTGATCGACTTGAGAAACTGCTTCGGAATGATCAGGTCCGTATCCACGTTGGCCCGATCCATGGGGGCCACGATGCCCGTGTGCCTGGTCAGCGCTTTCATGCTGCGTCCTCCGTTTCCAGAAAGTCGCGGACGTCGACAAAACGCCCCGCCACTGCCGCCGCCGCGGCCATCGCCGGACTCACCAGGTGCGTGCGTCCGCCGAAGCCCTGACGCCCCTCGAAATTGCGATTCGAGGTCGAGGCGCAGTGCTCGCCGCGCCCGAGGCGGTCCGCGTTCATCGCCAGGCACATGGAGCACCCGGGCTCGCGCCATTCAAGCCCCGCCTCAAGAAATATGCGATCGAGGCCCTCAGCCTCGGCCTGTGCCTTCACTTCGCCGGAGCCGGGCACCACCATCGCCTGGCGGACGCTGCCGGCGACGCGGCGTCCGCGCACCACGGCCGCGGCCTCGCGCAGGTCTTCGATCCGGGAATTCGTGCAGGAGCCGATGAATACGCGATCGACGGGAATGTCTGCGATCGCCGTACCGCCGCCAAGGCCCATGTACTGCAGGGCACGCTCCGTCGCCGCGCGCCGGGTCGGGCTGTCGATCGTGGCCGGATCGGGCACGCGTGCCGACACGGGTGCGACCATCTCGGGCGACGTGCCCCAGGTCACCTGCGGCTGCACGCTGCTGCCATCGATGACGACTTCGCGATCGAAGTGTGCATCGGCGTCGCTGTGAAGTTCGCGCCAGGCTGCTTCGGCACGATCCCATGCGTCGCCCCGCGGCGCCATCGGCCGCCCGCGTACGTAGTCGAGGGTCAGCTCATCGACTGCGACCATCCCCATGCGCGCACCGGCCTCGATGGACATGTTGCACAGCGTCATGCGCCCCTCCATGGACAGGGCCCGCACCGCCTCGCCGGCGAACTCGATGGCAAAACCGGTTCCGCCGGCCGTGCCGATTTCTCCGATGATCGCCAGAGCGAGATCCTTCGCAGTGACGCCCCGACCGAGACGGCCCTCCACGCTTATGCGCATGTTTTTCATCTTCTGCTGTACCAGGCACTGCGTGGCAAGTACGTGTTCGACTTCCGAGGTGCCGATCCCGTGCGCCAGCGCCCCCAGGGCGCCATGCGTGCTGGTGTGTGAATCGCCGCAGACCACGGTCATGCCCGGGAGCGTGGCACCGAGCTCGGGACCGATCACGTGGACAATCCCCTGGCGGCGATCGTTGATGGGGATTTCCTCGATGCCGTAGGCGGCGCAGTTGTCGTCGAGGGTCTTCACCTGCAGCCGCGAGGTCTCGTCAACGATGCCATCGACGCCCCCGAGGCGCTCCTCACGCGTCGTAGGCACGTTGTGATCGGGTACGGCGAGGTTGGCCGCAAGCCGCCAGGGCTGACGATCCGCAAGGCGCAGACCTTCAAAGGCCTGCGGCGAGGTGACCTCGTGTATCAGGTGACGATCGATGTAGATCAGCGCCGAACCGTCGGCGCGCTCCTCGACGAGGTGCGCGTTCCAGAGTTTGTCGTACAGCGTGAGTCCAGCCATGGGAGTGGGCTCCTGTGGTGATGAGGCCGCGATGATAGACGCGGCTCTCTGATAACTCTAATCTTTATTTTTTATTTTACTGATAACCTGAGGTGATAGATGGACATCGCCAATCTGCGCGCCTTCGCCGAGGTAGCCGCGAAAGGCTCTTTCTCCGCTGCGGCCGAACGGCTGCACATCAGCCAGCCCGCGGTGAGCAAGCGGATCGCCGTGCTCGAGGATGAACTGGGCGCAGCGCTCTTTGACCGCCTGGGTCGTCGCACGGAGCTCACGGAAGCGGGCCGGGCACTGCTGCAGCAGGTTCCGGATGTGGAGTACAGCCTGCGCAAGGCGGCACAGGCGGTCGACGACCTGAAGGGCGAAGTGAGCGGCACGCTGCGTATCGCCACCAGCCACCACATCGGCCTGCACCGCCTGCCACCGGTGCTGTCGATCTTCCAGCAGCGCTATCCGGCGGTCCGTCTCGATATCGAGTTTCTCGATTCGGAGCTCGCCTACGAACGCCTGCGCTCGGGTCTGATCGAACTGGCCGTTGTGACCCTGGCGCCGGGCGACGTTTCGAAGCTGCGCAGCGAGGCGCTGTGGGTCGACCGGCTGGAGATCATGATCGCGCCCGACCACGAGCTGGCCGGGCGCCGCGATCTGGGCGCCGACGATCTGGCGGCCTGGCCCGCTGTCCTTCCCGGTCTCGACACGTTTACGGGGCAGATCGTGCGCAAGCACTTCAGCGACGCCGGTCTCGAACTCGATCTGCGCATGTCCACCAACTATCTCGAGACGCTGCGCATGCTGGCGAGCGTCGGCCTGGGATGGACCGTATTGCCGGATTTCATGGCCGGAGACGCGCTGCGCTGTCTCAGCGTCCGCGGCACTCGCCTGACGCGGACCCTGGGGCTCGTGGTGCATCGCGACCGCAGTCCGTCGCGAAGCGCTCAGGCCTTCATCGCCATGCTGCGCGACACCGCGAGACAGACAGCCTCCGCAGGCACGAAGCAGCGAAGTGAAGGCGTCAGGCGGAGAGACTCGAAAAGCACAGGGTAGCGCCGCGCTATTCCCTAGGCGAGAGTCATCAGCGCCCCGCCGTGGCAGCGTCGGTCATGGCTCTGTCTCCCATCAGACTCCTACCCGCGCACTTCTATTGGAGTCCGATCAGAAAATCCCCATCGAGAGCCCCGCCGCGAAGGCCGCGCCGAGCTCCCGGGCTTCTTTCACACCCGCTTCCGTGAGGGCGCCGCGAATTATTCGGGGCTCGAGCGCCTCCGTAAAGGGAATCCCACGGAATATCCTGCGCGCTTCTTCCACGGCTCCGCGACCATCGTTGCCCGCACTTATCAACAGCGCGTAGGGGATCGTGTACTGCGCCTCGCACAGGGGGTAGAAGATGCGATCAAGCAGGTCCTTGGCGCCACCGGCGAGGCGACCGGAATTCTCTGCGCCCACGAGCAGCAGCGCTGAGGCACCGAGCACATCGCGCGCGCCGATGTCCCAGCAGCGCCGCAGCAGCACGTCACCCTCGTCGCGCGCGCCCGCGCGCGCGGCCGCCGCCAGGGCCGCCGAGGTACCGCTCTGACTGTGCCAGGCGATCAGCAGCATGAGACTGTGGATAACGCGGTGTGTAGAAAAAATGCAAGCCCGAATGAGTTATACACAGCGCCGTCGACCACCTTTTGTTCGCCCGAAAAACAATACTAAATACCTATTTAAATCAGCATTTTAAGGAAGACACTTGATGCTTTGCATCATGATGACAGGGGCCTAGCATAGGGTTTTCCAGCGCCGCAAGCACTGTGGATAAATTCTTTTCATGGGCGCGCGGCGGGCCTGTGCCGCAGCTTCCAGCAGCGATGGATCGGTGGGCTGCGCGAAAAGTCCGCGTCCAGCGTCGAACGCGTGATGTCCTCGACTTCAAAGCGTTCCCCGAGACCCGCATCGAGACGGAAGCGCCTACGATTGTTGGAAAAGTACAGCGCACCCTCGGAAGACAGACGGGACATCGCGGCCGCGATCAGTTCCGCGTGGTCGCGCTGAACGTCAAAATCGCTGGCACTGCCACTGGAGTTCGAGAAAGACGGCGGATCGAGCAGGATCAGATCAAAAACATCTTCGCTTTCGCCGAGCCAGGACACGACATCGGCTCGAAGCAGCCGGTGTCGCTGCTCGGAAATACCGTTCAGCGCCAGGTTCTTCCGCATCCAGCCCAGATAGGTGTTCGACAGATCCACGCTCAGGCTGTAGCGCGCGCCACCGAGGGCGGCGTGGACCGTCGCTACACCGGTGTAGCAAAAGAGATTCAGAAAGCGCTTTCCCGAAGCCTCGCCGGCGATACGCAGGCGCAGCGGCCGGTGATCGAGGAACAGACCCGTATCGAGGTAGTCGTGGAGGTTGACCAGGACGCGCGCGGCCCCCTCTTCCACTGCAAGCATTTCGCGCCGGTTGCCGCGGCGCTGGTATTGCTGCGTGCCGCGCTGTCGCTCGCGGCGCTTGAAAACAATGCGCTCCGGGGGTAAGCCGAGAACCTGCGGCAGCACGGCGCGGACCGTGTCGAGGCGCGCAGCGGCGAGCTCCGCCGGCACCTGCGCCGGAGCGCGGTATTCAGCCACGTGCAGCCAGTCGCCGTAGACATCGATGGCTACGGCGTACTCGGGCAGATCGGCATCGTAGAGGCGGTAACAGCGAACGTCCGACCGCTTGCTCCAGCGCGCAAGGCGGCGAAGGTTCTTGCGCAGACGGTTGGCAAACATGTCGGCCCCGGCTTCCTGACCTGTCGGGACCTTCATTGCAGCTTCCTCCGTTGAGGACGCCTGCACCGCTTTTTGCTGGCCACTCGGTGGCGACGCTTCGGCTGACCGTTGTACGCCTGCGCCAATCCCGGGAGCCTCGCTCCAAGCCGCTCGCCCTGCACCGCCGTTCGCATCCTGAAGCTGGTTGTCGATCAGCGTGAACAGGCACAGCAGCACCGGCAGACGGCCGTTGTAGAGCGTGTACTGACGATGGCTGCGCAGGCCCGTCGATCGGGCCAGATCGCGCTCCGGGGCGAGCAAGGCTGCTTCCCAGCCGTCGAACTCAGCGTGCATGAGTTCCCCGAGCCGGCGAAAAAGATGCGGCAGCGCCTCTCCGTCACCGAGGCGCTGGCCGTAGGGCGGATTGGTGATCAGCAATCCCCGCGGCAGAACCCGGTGCGTCGGCTTGCGCACTTCACGCAGTTCCTTGACCGACACGCGCACGAAGCGCGACAGGCCGGCAGCGGCGATGTTCTCCTGGGCGCGCCGCACCACGCGCGGGTCGCCGTCATAACCGCGGATCTCCGGAACCGCGCCATCCGCACCCCGCTCGGCGCGGGCGCGCGCCTCGGAGCGGATCATTTCCCACTGCGCCGGCTCGTGATTCGCCCAGCCCTGAAAACCGAAGGACTCACGCTCGAGGGCCGGCGCCCGATCCATGGCCATGAACGCACCCTCGATGAGCAGCGTCGCGGAACCGCAGAGCGGATCGATCAGCGCGGCGCCTTCGCCAGCCAGGGCGGGCCAGCCCGCGCGCATCAGCATCGCCGCGGCAAGGTTTTCCTTGAGGGGCGCCGCGCCCGTACCTCGGCGATAACCGCGGCGGTGAAGGCTCTCACCGGCCATGTCGAGCGCGACGTCGACCTGATCGCGACGCAGGCGCACGCTGATGCTCAGATCCGGCGCCTGTGGCTGAACCCGAGGCGGCGCGCGGCCGGCATCACGGAAGCGGTCGAGGATTGCGTCCTTGCAGCGCTGGGCACCGAAGCGTGTATTGCGGATCGCGTCGTTGCTGCCGCTGAAGGCCACACCGATGCTCGTGCCGTCGGCAAGCAGGTCTTCCCAGGGCAGCGCGTGGATCGTGGCGTGGAGCTCGTCGGAGCTGCGCGCGGCACCGGACCCCAGGGGCAGCAGCACGCGACTGGCAAGGCGCGACCACAGGCACAGGCGGTACATCGACGAGCGCGTGCCGGTAAAGGAAACGCCCTGCTCCTGCTCCTCGATCGCGCTACCGCCGGCGCCCTGCACCTCGAGAGCGAGCAGCGGCGCCATCCCGCGGGGACAGGACGCCAGCCAGCGGCGCGGCGCGTCAGCTTCCAAGGTTTCTCGGCTTGACCTTGCGGACCACGGGTTTCCGACGCGGCGGGGGCTTTTGCTTCGCCGGATCCGACGTGCCCGCAACGGTAGTCGCGCCCACCCGACGTCGGCTCCCGGTACCGGACGGCGCTTTGTGCTTCGCCGCCCTCGACGCCGCGGGCTCGCGGCGCGAACGGCGTTCGCCACCGGACCGCGCTGCGTGCGCGCCTTCGCGCTGCATCATCTCCACGACCAGCCTGGTGGAGGCATCCATGTAGTCGACGAAACGCTGGTACTCCTCATCCGACAGCTCGCGCAGAAAGTCATGCTGGCGATAGAGGTTCACAAAGCGTCGTTCGCGCTCGTAGTTTCGCGGAAGCGCCATGACGCCCCACTGCTCGAGCGTCGCTTCGAGACCCGGGTTATAGCTGCGCAGGAACCTGATCAGAAAGGGAACCGGATCGTGCCGCGCGAGCAGCGAGGCGGCGCGAAGCACCAGCTCCAGCGGCAGAATCGCGCGCCCCGCCTCGACGCCTTCGAGCACCGCCTCATCGCTGAGATCCAGGCGCTCGGCCAGCTCTTCGAGGGACAGGCCCGCCGTCTCTCGCGCATCGCGCAGGAAGCGCCCCGCCTCAGCCATGGCCTCGAGGCGCTCGGGGGAGGCTGAGCTCGCGAGGAAGTCGCGCAGTCGATAGTCACCGAACATTGCCGTCGCCGTGGCCACGTCCACGGCCAGATCGAAAGTGCCCCCGGCAACGCGACCGGCGCGGCGCAAGAGCCCGTCGATCAGCGAGCCCGATGCGCCCTCATCGGTCGCGCTTCGTTGCTCACGCGCACCCCGACGGCGAACGCCTTCGTCTTTCGTCGATTGCTCATCACTCATGGGCACAGGATACCGCAGGGGCGAGATCGCTCGCAGGCCGTTTCATCCACTCGGCAGACCGACCTCGAGGCGATAGATCCGCGAAAGAATGCCCCGCCACTGCTCGTAGCGCTCACGCACGCTGCCGCTCATGCGATAGACACCGTCGTCGGTGCTGATCACCGTGTCGAGTGCCTCGCCATCGAAGCCATCGACGATATCGCGAAGGTCCTCCTCCTGGAGCTTCACCTTGCGATAGGAAGCATAGACCTGCTGCATGGCGGCGTAACTGCCGCGCCGCGCATCGATGTCGCGGCGGGCCGCTGTCTCGCGGTAGGACTCGCCGAAAGTCTCCAGCTCGAACACATAGGCACGCCAGAGGTCGTAGCTTTCGCCGACAGAATCCAGTAGCTCGGCGTACTGCTGATCCACCGCATCCACGAACAGCTCGTCCTGGCGGCGAAGTCTTCGCAGGCGATCGAGCATGGGGTCGCCCTCAGCCGGATATGCCAAAAGCCGAAGGGCTCCTTCCGCCGTCTCATCGATGTAATCGGCGAAACTCGTCGGCGAAAGATCGGCGCCGAAGCGCATCAGCGCCAGCTGCGACAGACCGTTGAGCTCCTCGCGCGAAAGGTCCGCAACCACGGCGCGCAGATCGTTTGCGACGCTGCGGTACAGGTCCGCAAAGGGTTCTTCCCCCTCGCTCACGGGATAGTCCGCCGGGGTGGCGCGATCGCGATAACGCTGGCTGAACAGAACGCGCTCGTCGGCGCCGTGCAGCGTTATCCGCAGATCGAGGATCGATGCGTCGGATTGAAGAATTTCGCCGCTCACGCGCAGGGGCAGCCTGAGGCTGGCATCGGGAATCACGCGAACCACGCCGAAGGCCCCGCTCGCTCGGAGCGTGCGCGCCAGCATCGTCGGCAGCAGCAGCGTTTCTGCCTTGCGGATCGTGGGAAATGCGGGCGCTGCCACCGGCAGTGTTGCGGCATCGGATCCCGGCTCTGCCGGCTGCAGACCATCGAACACGCGAACGCCGATATCCGGCGCCCAGGCTGTGGCGGGAACGCCTTGCAGCGTCGTCGGCACCACGATGACCGCATCATCGACCGCGGCAGGTCTGACTGCTTGCGGCGCAATCACGCCGCTGCCACTGCTGCACGCGCACAGCACCAGGGTCGCAGCAAGCGCCAGCGCAGGGGCCAGCGCCGGCTGCGGGCGACAGCGATCGGCCACGAATCTCATTCGCTGCGCTCCGTGGTGCAGACTCGCCCGCGGCTCAATGTCTCCGTGCAGCGGTACGGGCTTCGCCCGGGCTCGAAGCGGCGGTAGATACGGCGCAGGGAGAAGGGCCCGCTCACGCGGCTGGAGTAGAGCGAGCTCACCACGGCCAGCGCCTGTCCGTCGCGGGACACGGACATGCGGTGCACGATATCTAGCCCGTCGGGCAGGCGGATTTCAAAGACCAGCTGCTGACCGTCCCAAAAGCAGCGTTCGCGTCCGATGCCGTAGTCCTGTGCGCGAATCAGGCCGGCGCCATAGTCGCAGCTCAGCGTGAAGGTACCCTCGCGCTCCACGCGGATCGACCGCCGGTCCTGCTCGATCTCGAGCAGCTGCGTCTGCGTGACCAGCTCTGCCATCTGTGCCAGATCGTAGAGCGCCTGCTGCGAACCACTGCTGCCGACGGTCGCGCCCGCGCGCTCGGCAGCCGCCGAGCGCGCCTGCTGCTGACGCAGGCCGCGAAGCGAGGTCCGGAACTGCGCCTGCAGGTTATCGCTGCTGCCGTAGTCGAGCTCCCAGTGACCGCTCATGTCGACGGGATCCGCGGCGACCTCCTGCTGCACCGGGTCGCTGGCGCAGGCGGCGAGGAGCATCGTCGCCAGGACCAGGGCCCCAGCGGCTGCCGCGCGTGGCCTTCGCTGCGCCGGCTCTATGGATAAATCGCTGGATGCCGCGCAAATCACGGTTGCAGGTAGGCTCCGGTGCTCACCAGATAAGGGTCAGCGATGCTGACACAGGGCCGAATGCCCTACAAGGCAGCCGTGCCTGCCAGCGACCGCAGCGTTATACTCCGCGCCCGCGAAAGGCGACAGACCAGGGGAGACAGGATCGTGAGTCAGAGTTTTTATCCGCCACAGCGCACGCTCATGGGGCCCGGACCATCGGATGTGGCGCCCCGCGTCCTCGCCGCCCTCGGTCGCCCCACGATCGGCCACCTTGACCCGCTGTTCGTCGAGCTGATGGATGACATCAAGGGGCTGCTGCAGTACGCCTTCCAGACCCGCAACGAGCTGACGCTGCCGCTGTCTGCCCCGGGCTCGGCGGGAATGGAAGCCTGCTTCGTCAACCTGATCTATCCCGGCGATACGGTGATCGTCTGCGTCAACGGCGTGTTCGGCGGTCGCATGCGCGAAAACCTCGAGCGCTGCGGCGCGAAGGCGGTTGTCGTGGAAGACGCCTGGGGCGCACCGGTGGACCCGGAGAAAGTCGAGGCCGCATTGCGGGCTCATCCCGAGGCCAGCGCCCTCGCCTTCGTTCACGCCGAGACATCGACAGGCGCGCGCAGCGACGCCGAACGCCTGTGCGCCCTCGGCGCCGAGCACGATGTTCTGGTCATCATGGATACGGTGACCTCGCTCGCCGGGATCGAGCTCAAGGTCGATGCCTGGGGTGCAGATGCGGTCTACTCGGGTTCGCAAAAATGCCTGTCCTGCGTACCCGGGCTGTCGCCGATCAGCTTCAGCGCACGCGCCGTCGAGCGCATCCGCAATCGACCAAGCCCCGTGCAGAGCTGGTTCCTCGATATGCAGCTGGTCATGGGGTACTGGGGCGGAGAGAACAAACGCAGCTACCACCACACGGCACCGGTGAACGCGCTCTACGCGCTGCACGAAAGCCTCGTCATGCTCCGCGAGGAGGGTCTCGAAGCTGCAATCGCGCGTCACGCGCGCAACCACCGCGCCCTGGTCGCAGGCCTCGAAGCCATGGGCTTGTCGATGGCCGTGGCCGCACCGTGGCGTCTGCCCCAGCTCAACGCCGTACGGATCCCTGCGGGTATCGATGACGCCGCCGTGCGCGCGCGCCTGCTGCACGACTTCGACCTCGAGATCGGCGCAGGCCTCGGAGGCCTCGCAGGCAAGACCTGGCGCATCGGCCTCATGGGCCACGCCAGCCGCGAGCGCAACGTGATTTTCTGCCTCAATGCGCTCGAGGCCGTGCTCAAGCAGCAGGGCTACGGCGTGGACACCGGTGTCGCCCTCGCCGCCGCCGAAGCCACCTGGAAGGCTGCCGCCTGAATCGCCGCACCGCGGGCCAGCCTTCCGTCGGCGGCGCCGATCAGGAACGCTCCGGCGGAAGCCCGCGCAACATGCTCCAAAAGCGGCGCCAGGTCGCCGGGTCTGCGTCGCGTCGTGTTTCGTAGGCGACGTGCTCGGTGTACTGCGCCGTTTCGTCGAGAACGATACCCCAGAGCGGTCGGATCTCATTGGGCAGCAGCGAGTAGCGCAGATCGATGATCCGATCCCTGCGCTCGGGATCACGCGCCAGGTATCCCATGCTGAACCAGCGAAAGCGCTCCACATCGCGGGCCTGAAGCGAACCGGCGTCAAGCCAGGGAAAGTCGCGTGCGAGATCGAGGGCGGCAATGCTGTCGCCTTCGTAGATTCGTACCGGGAATCCCAGCCGCACGGCGTCCACGTAGTAGTGGTCGCCCGCGCGGTACACGGTTTTCCACAGCAGAATATTGCCAAAACTCGGCTTTGCCTCGACGCGGACCGCATCGTGGCCGCGTGAGGCCGCCAGCCGATAGCCCTCCGCTTCGGCGGCGTTGCGCGCCGTGACGCCACCGAGACCAAGATAGGTAAGCGTCCACAGCAAGGCGAGTCGCGCGAACAGCGCCCGACCCGTACGCAGGCTGGCGGTGATTAGCAGCAAGAGCGGGAGCGTCACCAGCGGATCGATGATCGAAACGTTGTTCCAGGCAAAGCGCGCATCCGAAAAGGGCCACAGGAGCTGCGTTCCGTAGCTCGTGCAGGCATCGAGCAAGGCGTGAGTGGCATAGCCGAGCAGGCAGAAGCAATAAACACGCTTGAGTGACCAGCCCCGACGACGGCCGAGCACCGCGTGCAGGGCCACGGCGACGAGCGCGGCACCGATCGGAATGAAAATGAGCGAATGTGAGAACTGACGATGGTACTCGAGGAACAGCAGCGGATCTTCACCGTCGCGGATCAGTACGTCGAGATCCGGTGCCATTCCGCCAAGCACGCCCGCCAGCGTCGCCAGGCCCATCGCTTCGCGCCGTGCCGCGCCCTGCGCCAGAGACGCGCCGAGGGCGCCCTGCGTCAGGGGATCCATCGAAAATCCACGGTCCGGTTCAGCGCCGGGACGATTGAAGAGCGAAGCACCACGTCTCAGGCGATACGCGCCGAGCCCCAGTAGTTGAAGGCTGCCACGCGCGGCGTCCCCGGGAGATAGCGCGTTTCCATGTCGCTCACGCGGAAGCCACCGCGATCGAAGAGCTCCGGTATGTTGCGGTTGAGGTGACAACCGCCGGCGAGGCGGCTCCAGATGCCATCGAGGCGGTCCTGCCAGCGCTGCACGTTCTGGTCGGGCGCCAGCCCGTGCTCGCAGAACAACAGTTCACCGCCGCTGCGCAGCACCCGGCGCATGCCTTCGAGGGCGCGCACGGGATCGGGAATCGTACACAGGCTGAAGGTCACCACGATCGTGTCAACGCTGCCGTCGGCGAGGGGAATTTCCTCGCCGGGCAAGCCGATGAATTCGAGGGGGATAGGAACCGAGGCCGCCCGCTCCGAAGCCAGCTTCCATGACCGCTCCGATGGATCTAGACCGATGATGCGATCCACGCGCGCGGCATCGTAGTACGCGAGGTTGAGCCCCGTTCCGATGCCGATCTCGAGCACCGTGCCGCGGGCGCGCGGAACAACCTTGGCCCGCTGCTTCATGATCGGCCGGGTGGCACAGGCACAGTTGATCAGGTGCGGGAGCAGATATCGCTCGTAGAGACTCATGCGGAATTCCGAAGGGTTTGCCTCGATTATAAGGCTCGGCCGGGGCGGCGTCCGGCCTCGACAGGCACTGACGCATGGTGCACGATGCGCCGCCCTCTCGCATAGCGGCCGCCTGCGCCGAAGAACACGACGCATGAATCTGCACATCATCACTACCGGCGGGACGATCGACAAGATCTACTTCGACGCCAAGAGCGACTACCAGGTCGGCGCACCGGTTATCGGCGAATTGCTCGCAAGCATGGGGGTAAATTTCCCCTATACGGTCGAGTCGGCAATGCGCAAGGACAGCCTCGACATGGACGATAGCGATCGGGCGCGTATCCGCGAGCTGGTAATCGCCTGCAGTGAGCCCCGGGTCCTGATCACGCACGGCACCGATGGCATGGTCAGCACGGGAAAGGCGCTTGCCGGGCTGAGCGAAAAAACCATCGTGCTGACCGGCGCCCTGCAGCCGGCCGCTTTCAAGAGTTCCGACGCGATCTTCAACATCGGCTGCGCCATCGGCGCGCTGCAGGCCGCTGCGCCGGGCGTCTACATTGCGATGAACGGACAGCTATTCGACATCGACAAGGTGCGCAAGAACCTGGAAGCCAATCGCTTCGAGGCCCTTTGAGCGTACCCGCGGGCGTCGGCGAGAGGCCTCAGGCCGGCTCCGCCCGCTTGCGTTCGTCGCGCTTGCGCGGCGACAGAAGCCAGGCCAGCGCGGGGAGGAAAAGCAAGGCTCCGAGCATGTTCCAGAAAAACATGAAGGTGAGCATCAGGCCCATGTCGGCCTGAAACTTGATTGGGGAGAATATCCAGGTCCCCACACCGATCGCCAGCGTAAGACCCGTGAACGCAACCGCCGTGCCGCTGCTTTTCAGCGCCTCGAAGTAGGCGCTGCGCAGCAGCGGCTCACCTCGACGCAGGTAGTCCTGCAAAGCGGTGTAAATATAAATTCCGTAGTCCACGCCGATGCCCACGCCGAGTGCGATGACCGGCAGCGTGGCAACCTTCACGCCGATACCCAGGGCGGCCATCAGCGCCTGCGCCAGCACCGAAGTCAGCGCCAGGGGAACAATGATGCAGGCCGTGATCCGCAGCGAGCGGAAGTTGAGCAGGCAAAGCAGGATCACCACGCCGTAGACCCACAACAGCATCTTGATCTGCGCCTGCTCGATCACGATGTTGGTGGCCGCCTCCACTCCGGCGTTGCCGGCAGCCAGTTCGAAGCGCACGCCGTCATCGCCGATGCGCGCTCCGAGGCGCTCCGCGGCATTCACCACGTTCTGCAGCGTTTCCGCCTTGTGGTCCTCGAGGAAAAGAATCACCGGCGCCATAGAGCAGTCCGTGTTGCGCAGACCGCTCGGTGCACGACTGAGCGAGTTGTTGAGGATATATTGGTTACGGCTGATGTCGTGCCAGCGCGGATTGCCCTCGTTCATGCCCTGGATTACGAGCTTGGACACGTCCACGAGCGACAGCGCCGACTGGACACCGGGAACCGACAGGATCTCGGTCTGGAAGCGGTCCACGGCGGAGATGAAATCAAAGCTGCCACACTGCTGCTCCTCGGTGCGCGCCATCACCACAAACACGTCGGTGCTGGTCGAGTAGTTCTCCGTGAGGAAGGCGATGTCGCGGTTATAGCGAGAATCTGCGCGCAGTTCGGGCGCGCCGGGATCGAGGTCTCCGATCTGCTGGCGTTGCCCGTACCAGCCGCCGAGAATAAAGAGTCCTGCACAGATCACGATGATGGTGATCGCGGGGCCGCGCTCGGTGGTCGCGCTGAGCACATCCCAGTGCCGATAGGCGCTTTCATCCTTCACCGCTCGGTAGGTCAGGCAGCGGTCCGAAATACCCGTGAATGACAACAGCAGCGGCAGCAGGACAAGGTTGGTGAGAACGAGCACGGCGATGCCCGTGCTGGCGACCACGGCAAGCTCGCGAATCACCGGAATGTCGATGACGCGCAGTGTAAGAAAGCCCACGCCATCCGAGAGCAGCGCGATAAATCCGGGCTTGCACAGACGAACAAAGGTCAGCCGCGCCGCATCGACTCGACTCACGCGGTGGTAGATGAAATGCGCAAAGCGATTGACGATCTGCACCGAATGGCTGATGCCAACGGCGAACACGAGGAAGGGAACGAGCATCGAATAGGGATC
Organism: Halieaceae bacterium; assembly: GCA_036351355.1. Classification (GTDB taxonomy): domain Bacteria; phylum Pseudomonadota; class Gammaproteobacteria; order Pseudomonadales; family Halieaceae; genus Congregibacter. The sequence continues at coordinate 27,046 of JAZBOX010000069.1, read as the reverse complement.
AAGCCCCATGCCCATGACGCGCAGTAGCCCCATCTGCCACACGACGGCGACAACGGAGCACAGCAGCGAAGCGAGGGTCAGCCAAAGGCAGCGCGTGTACAGAAACAGCAGAATCGCCGTGATCAGCAGCGCCACGAAGAAGAAGAGCGCGACCAGGGCTGCACCCTCGATGAGGTCGCCGATCAGCTTGGCGAAGCCCGTGATGCGAATGGTGATGCTGTCGGACTGGTACTTGTCGCGGATGAGGCGCTCGAGATCGGCGGAGAACTGCGAGTAGTCGAGGCGCTCGCCGGTCGTGGGGTCCGTTTCCACCAGCGGCGCCACGATGATCGCCGACTTGAAATCATTGGCGACGAGGCGGCCGATCTGCCCGGACTTCAGCGTGTTCTCGCGAAGCTTCTCCAGCGTTCGCGGCGAGCCATCGTAGTCATCGGGAATGACCGCGCCGCCGACAAAGCCCTCTTCGGTCACCTCCTGCCAGCGCACGTTCGGCGTCCAAAGCGACTGCAGCGCCGAACGGTCAACACCGTTGACGTAAAACACTTCGTCCGTGATCTGACGCAGCAGGTCCTGGAACTCGGCGGTGAAGATGTCGCCCTCGCGGGTTTCCACGATAATGCGCACCGCATTGCCAAGGCTTTTCAGATCGTCACGGCTGCGCAGAAAGTTCTGAATATAGGGATGGGAAACGGGAATCATCTTCTCGAAGCTGGCGTCGGGGCGCAGCATCGACATCTGCCAGGCAAAAAACGCCGTTGCCGCAGCGAAGATCAGCAGGATCGGCAATCGCAGTCGGAATACGGCCGCACCGATCGCCGGGCGCAGACGACCGTCCGCCGGACAGACTTCCAGTTCTTCTTCAGCACTCACTGTTCCGTCGCTCCGGACAATTGCACGAGCCCGCCCATACCAACCAGCCAGACCCGGCCATCGGGGGCAACAGCGGCCGCGGCCAGCGTCGCCCGCGAGGGATGGAGCAGCAGACTCGTCTCACCATCGGGGGACACGCGCGAGATCATCCCTCCCGATCCGAGAAGCAGCAGCGTGCCATCCTCGAGGCGTGCGCCTCCGTAGAGGCTGAAGTCATTGCCGCTGTCGATGGCAGACCAACTGTCGCTCTGCGGGTCGTAGCGGAACTGGTTGCCACGCAGACCGAAGGCCAGCGCCGAATTCCCGATGGGCAGCACACCGAAGAGGCTTCCATCGTACACCCCGTCGTAGCGCTGGAAGCTCTGGCCCGCGTCATCGGAGCGAAACAGAAGCCCCGCCTCACCCACGAGGAACAGACCGGCAGAGTCGCTGGGCAGAATTGCGTAAAAGTGAAAGCGATCGGGGTTGTCGATGCCGCCGACGGCCAGCTTCCAGTGCTCGCCGCCATCGTTCGTGCGCAGGAACGCACCGTAGGCGCCCGCGGCGAAACCGCGCTGTGCGTCGATGAAGCGTACGTCCAGCAGCGGATCCGCCGGTCCCGTTTCAATCGCCAGCTGCGCGTCCTCTTCGAGGAAGATTGCATCCTCGAGGGCGTACTCGAGGTCGTCCCGCTCGGCTGCGTCGACGGTGGCGGAACCGCTGTCGATGCGGTCGATCTGCTCCTCCAGTTCCGCGCGCCGCGCAGAGGCAATCTCCAGCAGCGCCCGACTGCTGTCGCGGCCGTCGTGCTGCAAGTTCCAGTTCTCGCCGCCGTCGTCGCTATGAAGGATGACGCCGGCGTGGCCGACCGCCCAGCCCCGACGCTTGTCAACGAAATCGACGGCCGTGAGCGTCGCGCTCACGGGAACGGCGGCCTGACGCCAGTTCTGACCGCTGTCATCGGAGAGCACGATCAGACCCGAGGCGCCAACGGCGACGAGGCGATCGCCGGCGCGGGTGACGTCGAGAAGCAGTCGCTCGGCGGGCCGGCGTGCGACGGGTGCAGGCGAAAACACCAGGTCGCTGGCGCCTCCCCCAGTGCCCGGCCCCCTGGCAGCAGCGACCCCGTCCGCAGACTGTGCCATCGTGGCGGGAGCGCCGAGGGCCGCGACCAGCGACAGCAAGATCGCGAGGGGCAAACGGCGCGACCGTGCCCCACCCCTCGAAACGGATCTGCGAAGGCCGCCGAACGCCCCCGCGTGCGGCCTCGCTTTCACTGAAATCACGCCCTAGCGACGACCGGCACGACGCAGCGCCGCCGGAGTGAAGTCCTGAAAACTGCCCTCGTAGTCAAAGTCGTACTGGTAGCCGGACTCTTCATTATCGAGTCCGATGACCACGTAGCGACCGGATACCAGGTCGTGCAGCGACTCGGCTGCCAGCCAGGGCACCCTGACCTGATAGTGCATGATGAAATGGCCCTCTTTCATCTTCCACAGTTCACCACGGCCATCGTAGTGATCGATCAGGGAAATCTGCCAGCTGTCCTCATCGAGATAGAAGGTCCGGCGCGCATAGATGTGTCGCGCGCCCTCTTTCAACCTTGAGTCCACGACCCAGACGCGGTGCAGCTCGTAGCGCAGATAGTCGGGATCCATGTGACCGGCCTTGACGATGTCCTTGTAGCTCAGGTCACCGCGCCGCAGATCGTAGCTGTTGTAGGGGATATACATCTCCTTTTTGCCGACGAGCGTCCAGTCGTAGCGATCCGGGGAACCGTTGAACATGTCGAGATCGTCGGCCGTACGAAGGCCGTCGGATGCCGTGCCGGGTCCGTCGTAGGCGATATTCGGCGCGAGGCGTACGCGGCGCTGACCGGCGTTGTACACCCAGGCCTTGCGCGGCTCGGCGACCTGATCGATGTTTTCATGGACCAGCAGCACATCACCTTCGAGGCGCGCCGGCGCAAGCACGCGCTGAATGAATACAAAGAGGCGATTGGGGTATTCGCTCCCGGGCAGGCGCGCCGCCGGGATCGATTCATCTTCGAAGAGAACCGGCGCGAAATTCCCGTTTTCCTGCACGGGAATCTGCGTGTAGCGGCGCTTCAGCCCGGACTCGTTGCGATAGCGCACGATGTGGTTCCAAATCGCCTCGACACCGTTTGCCGGTATCGGGAAAGGCGTGCTGTAGCGAAAATTGCGCAGCCCGTTCCCACCCTCGGCGAGTTCCGTCTCGACGGCTGACTCCTTGATGTGCTGGTACTCCGAATCAGGAAGATTGGCACTGCGCCGCGTCGGAAAGATGCGCATGCGAAAGCTGTCGGGATAGCGACGGAACATGGCGATCTGCCCCGGAGACAGCTTGTCGGCGTACTGGTCGACATTGTCGGCGGTGATCGTGAACAGCGGCTCGTCATCGGGATAGGGATCGACGAGGCGATCGCCTTCGCTGTAACTCGCGGGCAACGTCTCGATGCCACCGGTCCACGGTGGAATCGTACCGTCGGCATTACCGGCGCGCTCGGCACCAACGGGCGTCAGCTCCTCGCCGCCGAGGCGGTCCGCCTCGGCCTGGCTGATCGCGGACAGCGCCGGTAGCGAGGTCAGGCTTAGGAGGGCAGCGCCGGCGAAACAGATGATTCGTGGATGCATTTTTATGGCTCCGTTATGGCTCCGTTGTACACAGGTCATGCCTGTCCGGTTCGTAGTGCGCTTGCGCCGCAGCGGCCCCGCCGCGCGGCGACGGCGGTAGCGTCAGAAAGCGACGGAGAAGCTCAGGGAGATGAAGTCACGATCCTGAAGTTCATTGTAGTCGGCACCGAAAAACGAAGTGTAGGACAGCTCTGCCTGGTAGACGTTGAGGTAGTCGGCAATCACCCCGAGGCTGAGCGCCATGCGGTCCTCGATAAAGTTCGGTGCGGGCGAGTAGCCCGAAACGTCGTGCGACCAGGCCACGTTCGGCGTGAGATTGATTCCCTTGATGGCACTGTTGTAATTCGCGGCCGCGCGAATCCGGTAGCCCCAGGAGAAGTCCGTAGTGAAGCCCTCGTCCTCGCAGTACTCGGGATTGGGATTCGGAACCACACCGAGCGGAGCGAGGGGGTGGCTGTTGCAGCTGATCGGCGCTCCGGTGAAGGGCGGGAGTCCGGGCAGGGGCGGCAACTGGCTCGCGAACGGCTCAAAGGTGTTGGCGCCGTACGCCGATGACCGCCCGTAGTTGACGTCGTTGTCCATACCGCCGAGCCAAACGGCACCGACTTCGGCGGCGAGAGAGATACGGTCAGCGCCCCAGACCTGCTCGAAGAACTTGATAACGGAGGTCTGGGCCTGCGTATAGCTCACGTTGTCGTAGCCCGAGACGTATCCGCCCGGCCCCGCAGCAAGACTGCGTGGGAGCATCGGCGACCATTCGGCGATCGCGCCGAGGGAGAGTGCCTGCAGCAGCTCCGTGGTATTGATCTGCAGCGGGAAGTCAGGGCGGTAGGTGAATTCGCCGGCCCAGGCCCAGTCACCCACGTTGGTGTTGAAGCTCAGGCCGAAGGTCTCGATATCCTCGGGGAACTCGAAGAAATAAAGCGGATCCACCACGGGATTGAGAATCGGCTGACCGAGCCCGACCTGCGTGTTGATTGCACTGAAGATCGGCGTGCGACTGTGCAGGTTCATGTAGTAGAAGCCGAACTCCGTGGAATTGAGCGCCTCGGAGAAATAGCGTGCCGATATGCCCCACTGCCCTGAATCCGAAGCCTCGGCATCGGGCGCGCGGTTGATGCGCGACTTCGGCGGCAGCGGCGGCGGCAACGGATTCGCCTGCAGCGCATCGGGCAGCGCCGCACTCACGGTCAGGTAGTCACAGCCGCCGCCGTAGGGATCCGCCGCACTCCAGTAGGTGCCGCATTCGTCGATAATCGAGCGACCCCAGTCGTACTGGTAGAAAGCCTCGACAGAGAGGTTGTAGGTCAGGCCCAGATTGGCATACACCATGCCGACGGGAAGCAGAGCCTCGCGGATTTCGCTGCCGGGGCGGCGCAGCGCGGTAACGTCGAAGGGACTCACCACGTTAACCCCGTTCTGGATGAACAGGTTCTCGCCCCAGTTCAGCACCATGTCGCCGGCGCGCAGCTCGAGCGGCATGTCACCGACGTCGAACTGTCCCCAGATGTAGTAGTCGAGAAACTGGATCCCGCTTTCCTGGGCAAGGTCCTGGAAACCGCCCATGTCGAGCTCTTCACCCGCCGCGTAGTCGTTGGCGGCGTGACCATGGAGGACGTCGCCATTGGCCTGTTCGTAGTCGTACCACCACTTGACGCGAGTGAACACGCCCCAATTGCCCGCGTTTAGGTCGAGGTCGTGAAGTCCCCGAAAGAGCAGCGAGTACATGTCGCCTTTCTCGTAGTTCAGGTTGCCGTCATCGGCCGTACCCGAGGAAGCCCGGCCCTGGCCCTGGGTGTTTCCCGGGGTGACCACGCGATTCGAGGGATCTTCGGTCCGCCAGCTCGCTCCCACGGACACACGCGAAATGACCTTGGCCTCGAAGGGCCCCAGATCAAAAGTCTGCTGCGCCAGCGCCGGCAGCGGAAGGCACAGCGAGGCTAGCGCCACGGGGCGTGCGAGCGCTGTTAAGCGGAACGTAGGGACAACGCGATCGACGGTACAACGGTGCACGGCGCTTCTCCTGTTTATTATCAAGCGGGGTGACGATGCCCACGTTAACGAAGCCGATCAGGCGTATCGTTGCGCTCGATCAAGGTTTGAGAGCGCGTTAGAAGCGCAGGTAATTAAGGCCCTCCTTATTCTCGACATACCCGCTCATTCCCACGCAGTCGGTACTGAGCAGCGCTTCGAGCACCTCAGGCGCTTCGCTGACCGCAAGGCAGCGCTCGCCGGCGCCGTTGCGCGCAAGCACGATGGCGCCCTTTGGGCCCTCGCGGCCGAAACGCACCGTGTGCGCATCGAGGGTCACGGCACCTTCGGCGCGGGTGATGACCGGCAGGCGTCGCTGACCGTCGACTTCACGCTGCAGCTCGCTGCGCGGCCGAGGCTCCGGGGCGCTGCCCCCCGGTGTCCGCGAATAGACACCGACGCTGTGCTTGGTGAGGTAGCCGCCATTGGCCGTGACCATGCCGCAGCCGTCGCGCGTGGCGCGAAGTCGCTCGACGAGGCTGCCTATGGCATGCAGGCTGTAGTTGTTTCCAGGGCCGCCGAACAGCGACATGCCCCCGGTAACGCTGAGACCGCGCGGATCATCCGGCGAAAGGCCGAGGGCATCGCAGGCGACTGCAAGCGCCGACGGGAAGCAGCTGTAGATATCAAAGAGATCGATCTCGTCGAGGGTGAGCTGCGCCTGACGCTGTGCCTCGGCCGCCGCGATACGCAGCGCCATGGACTGATGTAGCGTCGGCCGTTCGCTCAGGAACCACAGATCATTGCAATCCGCAGCCCCGCGCAGGTAGACCCAGCGCTCGCTGTCAATGCCAAGCGCGCGCGCCTTTGCCGCCGTGGTGATGATCACCGCCGCCGCCTGGTCGACGCCGAGGTGCGCGCACATGAGCTTTGTGTAGGGGAAGGCAATCATGCGATTGCCGGCCTCCGGACTCTGAACCCGTGCCGCTGTCAGCGCCTCGCGCCGCGCCGCATGAGGATTGCGCGCCGCGACTTCGCTCATGCGCGCAATCATTGCGCCGAGCCTCTCTCCCTGTTCTGCCGCACTCACTCCCGTCGCATGGCGCAGGGAAGACTCGAACAGGCTGTAGGAGTGGGAAGGCTCAAAGAGCCCGTGGGCAAGTTCCGTGTCGGAGGTCATCGCCGGCGTTCGAGTCACACATTCTGCGGGCGTCTCGACCCCGGAGCTCCAGGGCGGAAAGCCTTCGCCGGCCCGCAGCGACGCGCGAAAGGTGGCGAGGAGTTCTACACCCATGATCATCACCGCCTCGCATTCGCGCCGCCGCAGGCGTGCGGCGAACTCTGTGACCAGGTACTGCGGCAGGTTACCGCCGACATCGCCCCGATACTGCCGCGCCACAAGACCAAGGCGCTCGGCGACGCGCACGCCGGGATTACGCGGCATGGCATCGACGAGCCCCTCAAAGTTATCGGACACGAAGGGCACGTGTACTAGGGCGTCAATAGCGCCGCGGAGCGCGACCGTTCCTGCGTCCGCGAGCGCCTCAGCGCAGACCGTCTCGAGCGCATCTACGGGCGTGCGCTGCACATCGTGCTCACGCCAGGTGTGCTGCGCGACACCCACGACCACGATCTGATCGCCATCACTCATAGCTATTCCAGCTCCTACTGTTACGACTCGCGCCACGCGCGCACGGCAGACGCATCGACACGGGACTCAGGCGGGAAAAAGCTCGGCCAGAAAATCGATCATTGCCGCGTGTGCCCGACGACTCGCGCGCTCGCTGTACACGGTGCCGAAATCGGGATCCTGCGCCTGCGGGTTGGTAAAGGCATGCACCGTCCCCCCGTAGGCGTGCAGCTGCCAGTCCGCCCCGGCAGCGGACATCTCCTTCGCCAGTTCCAGCACGCTCTCGGGCGGCGCCATCGGGTCGTCGTAGCCGTGCAGGCAGAGCACGCTTGTACCGATCGCCCGCCCTTCCGTGTTGCCCGGCGGCGTCAACAGACCGTGCACCGATACCACGCCTGCGACCTCGGTGCCGATGCGTGCAAGATCGAGCATGCACAGCCCGCCGAAGCAGAAGCCGATCCCGGCGCAGCGTGCTGCATCGACTTCACTCTGCTCGCGCATGGCGGTGAGCGCTGCCAGGAGGTGCTTCTGAAGCCGCGCCCGGTCTTCCATGAAAGGCGTCATGAGAGCGGCGTTTTCCTCCGTGGAACTGCCGCGAACGCCCTGCCCGTAGACATCGAGGGCGAAGCCGACGTAACCCTGCGCCGCCAGCCAGCGCGCCTTGTCGTCCTCGAATTCCGTGCGTCCGGCCCAGGCATGGGCCACGAGCACACCGGGGCGAGGCCCCATATTCGCGTCGTCCCAGACCAGCAGCCCCTCATGGGGCGCACCGTCGATGTCGTAGACAAGCGTTCGTTCCTTCAGAGCCATGTTGATTCTCCTGTGTCGATGTTCATAAACCGGAGGCCGCCGCTGATTGCGCAGGATCGAGGCAACTCACGCGCAGGTCGATGCTCTCGTCGCCGCGCCGCAGGCCGTGGACCTCTGCGTCGGATCCGGGCTGCGTGAGATCGAGCAGGAAGTCGACGACCTCGGCGGTGATTTCCTGGCCCGGCACAAGCACGGGGATACCCGGCGGGTAGGGAACGATCTGGTCAGCGGCGATGCGCCCGACGAGATCGCGGTTGGCGCCGTGACGATCGTCAGCCACGGAAATCCACTCCGTTGCGCCGAAATAGGCGTCGCGCGGAGGGAGGCGCAGCCTGCCAGGCATCGGCAGCAGCGGCGGCCGCGACGGCGGGCTCGACGACGATGCAGCCTCGTCTAGCGCCTTGAGGGCGCTCACCAGCCTCAGCACCTTGCCGCGCGTGCTTCCGAGGGTGACCAGCAGCGACAGCGTATTGTGCGTGACCTTTTCCACCTGGATCGAATGGCGCTCGTACAGTTCGCGCTGCACGCGCCGCGCCGAACCCTGACCCCCGCGAATAGCGATCGTCAGCTTGGTCGGATCAAGGCGGATCCCGTCCTCCGCCAGCGACGGCGGCAGCATGTCTTCGAGACGCAGAACACGAAAGCGCTGCGTCTCGGCAATGCTCTCGCGCAGCACGCGCGCGTGCTCGATGCACCGCGAGAGGCGCGCAAAGCCCTCCATGCTCATCTGCTTGCGGGCGACGTCGAGGCTCGCCAGCAGGCCGTACTGCGGGCTGGTCGAAGTATGCATGTTCAGATCCTCGCGGAAGCGCGCCTCATCAAACGCGCGATCGCGAACGTGGATCATGCTGGCCTGGGAAAAGGCCGACAGCGTCTTGTGCGTACTCTGCGTAACATAGTCGGCGCCCGCCTCGAGAGCGCACGGGCGCAGGCTCGGGTGGAAGTAGCCGTGGGCATACCAGGCTTCATCCACCAGCACCTTGATGCCCGCGTCGTGCGCGGCCTCGATGATGGGGGCGAGGTCGTAATAGAAGCCATCGTAGGTACAGGAGGTGAGCACCAGCAGCCTGGCATCGCGATGCAGGTGGATCGCGTCGAGAACCGCCTCACGCGGGACCGGGCCGTAAAGACCGAATTCGCGGTTGACGGCCGCCGGCAGGTACACAGGATTTGCGCCGAAAAGCAGCGCCGCGTGATGGATCGACTTGTGGCAGCCCTGGTCCACGAGCATCTTGCCGCCGTTGCCGAGCAGGTGTTGAACGATCACCTTGTTCGCCATCGAGGTGCCGCCGGTCACGAAAAAGGTGTGGCGTGCGCCAAAGGCCTCCGCGGCAAGATCCTGGGCGCTCTGGATCACGTGCGAGGGCTCGAGCAGCGAATCGAGCTCGCGGACGGATACCGACAGGTCGGCGTTGAACACGTGCTCACCCATCAGCCGGTAGAAGTCCGCCACCCAGGGACTGTCGCGCAGGCCATCACCGCTCGAGTGGCCCGGCGTATGCCAGGCGTCGCGCGCGCCCTCCACGTAGCTCCGCAGCGTATCGGCGAAGGGCGTACGCGCCCTGCGACTGATCGCGCCACGAAGGCGCCGCAGCAGCGTATCCGCACGCGTATCCTCGCGATCGAACAGCTCGGCGCGCACACGGCTCGCAGGTTGATCATGGGCTGCGGCCACGAATACATCGATCTCCGCGCGCCGCTTTTTCAGATCGGCAATCAGCGCGACAAAATCAAGGCCGGACGCGTCGATGACCACGCACTGCAGGCTCCCATCGACGAGCGCATAATCCAGAGCCGCGGCGGGCTCGGAGATCGCCACGAAATCGAGAACGAAGCCGGGCGCCTTCTGGCGGACGCGATTTTCGGCGTCGCGCAGGCGCATCAGCCGGTCCGTCGCCCAGGCCTCGTCGCTGCTGATCAGCAGCGCCGTGCATTGCGGCAGTTCCGCTTCAGCCACGTCGGCGGCTGTCCCCGACGACCGGTTTCAGCGGCGATGTGGTTTCCCCTACGGCGTCGGCTGCCTTGTCCACGCGGGGGCCACCCGACTGCTCATCGGGCGCCTGGCCCTGCATTGCATCCGGTGGATCGGATTTGTCGGCGTAGGCTTCCGGGTCGAGGCGGCGCATTTCGCCCTCAATCCAGCTTTCAACTCGACGCATCAGCGCGTCGGGCGACTCGTCGCCGGGCACGATCGGCGCCCCGATGGAGACGTCGATGCGGCCCGGGATGAACCAGAAGGAGCGTCGCGGCCAGCATTTGCCGCTGCTGACGGCCACGGGAAGCAGTACCGCATCGGTTGCAAGCGCCAGGCGACTGGCACCGCTCTTGTAGCTGCCCTGACTACCACGCTCGCTGCGCGTGCCCTCGGGGAACATGATGATCCAGCGTCCGCGGTCCATCAGCTGCACGCCAAGCTGGGCGACGCGATTCCACGCTTCGGCGCGCTTGCGCCGGTCGATAGGGACCATGTCCAGACGCGCCATGCACCAGCCGAATACCGGGATACGCAACAGTTCCTTCTTGAATACGAAGGCAAGATTGCGCGGCATGTGCCCGGGCAGGAAGAAAGTCTCCCAGGTCGACTGGTGCTTGGATACCAGGATCACGCGCCGCGGGTCGTCGTCGGCGGGCAGGTTCTCGCGGCCGTGCACGCGGTAATCCACACCGCCAATCCAACGCGCCGCGCCGATCACCCCCCGCACCCAGGGGCCAGCGAACCAGCGCCACAGACCGCCCGAGTCGAGAACGAGGCTGCTGACGAGAAGCCCCGTGCCGAGGGGAATGATGCTCAGGATCATCCACGCGAAGACCAGCGATGAGCGCAGCGCATTCATGCGGCGGCAGAATCCGCTTTGCCGCCCGCATTGCCGAGAAACTCGGCAATGCGCTCGTAGGCTTCCTCGGCCTCGGGCAGCGCGTCGGGGAACATCTGCCACACGTGAATCATGTCCGGCCAGGTCTGCAGCTCGACGGGAGACCCGGCGGCACGCGCCTTGGCCGCGTAGCGGCGCGCGTCGTCCAGCAACATCTCCGAGTCGCTCGCCTGAATCAGAATCGGCGGCAGGTCGGCCAGCGATCCGCGCAGCGGCGACACGCGCGGATCCGCCGGTCTCATGCGCGTTGTGAACAGCGTGTACCAGAGCAGGAATATTTTCGGCACTTTCGCGAGGGCACCGAAGGCGGGGCCGAGCATGGGGTCGCTGGCCGTATTCTCGCGCAGGCTCGGCGCATCGAGCGCGGCATCGGTGGACGGTGACAGGGCAATCCCCGCATCTGCCTGGCGCAGCCCCTGATCGCGTACCCAGGCGAGGGTGACGAGGCAGAGGGTGCCGCCGGCGGAGTCGCCGGCCACCACCAGGTAGCGGGCCGGGGCGCGGCCCTCGGGGCCGTTATCGAGTATCCAGCGGTAAGCCCTGCGGCAGTCTTCGACGCCGGCGACGCGCGGATGCTCGGGCATCAGGCGGTAATCAACGACAAACACGGCGCAACCCGTCAGCCTTGCCAGGCGGTCGGTGATCGGGCGATGGCTGAGCGGACTGCCGGCAAAAAAAGCGCCGCCGTGGATGTAGAGCAGGCGTCGATCGGGGTCATGGCCCGGTGCCAGCACCCACTCGCCGCGCACTTCGGAACTCTCGACGGCCTTGAAGCTGCTCTCGACGACGCGCCTTCTGCCCATCTCGTCCATGACCTCGCGGATGCGCTGGACCCGCCTGCGACCGAAACCGAGACCCTCGACCTGCTCCGCCGACTGGGCCAGTTCCCTGAGCACCGATCGCATGCCCTCGCCGGGCGTACGCAGCGGGTGGCGCGGTACGGGGCGATCGAGATAGGAAAGATTTTCACCACGCAGAACAACGTAGGAGAACACCACGAAGGCAAGGATGAAAAACAGCAGCCAGAGCATCAAGGGATTCCGGATTGGATCGAAGCGCGGGATTATCCCAGATCGCGGCGCTCCTGAACCACCGCCCCACGCGTGCGAGGATGGGTCCATGCCCTGGCCAGTCGCCGCACCATGGGGTCCCGATCGCTTCGCACGGCACCTGCGGCTTTGGTTACCATAGACGGATGAGGCCGGATCCACCGCAGAGGGACAGTTCAGCCATGGCGTCGCCCGACGGTGACAGGCGGGATTGCGATGCTGCGCCCGGGGTGCACAAAACTCCGGCGCAGAACCGCCCCTCAGGCCCTGCAAGCACTGCCGCGCGGGGCAAGGCCTCGCTGCGCCGCGAACTTGCCGACGCCGTGGACCAGTACCTGAGTCGCGGTGGGCAGGTCAGCCAGGTGCCGAGCGGCGCCAGTGCCTGGGAACCGGGCACACGCCCTCCCCCTTCGCGCCCCCTGTTCAGTGAGCCCGCGGATCCGCGCACGCCGGTCAGCGACGTTGTAGCGCGCCTCGAGGCTCGCCGCGAGGCGATGAAGGCCCGGCGCGCGCCGCGTCGTCGCGAGCGCAAGCCTCGACCGCGCCGGCGCATCATCTACGATGATTTCGGCGAGCCGCTGCGCCACGTCTGGGAGGACGACTGAGTCGAAGGCTATGCCGGGCACGCCGGAATCACTGGCGGGGGCCTTCGCCCTACTGACGCCCTACTGATCCGCCTTCGCGACGACCAGCAGTGAACTACCGGCGTCACGGCGTCGTAGACTGGCGCAAACACAGCGAGCAGACGCCGTACCCCTATGATTATTCTCGAGGAAAAGATCCACGCACCGCGCAGCGCGCGCGAGGCCTTTGATTACGTGGCGGATTTCCGCAGCAGCGCCGAGTGGGACGCGACTGCCTTCGAAGCGCATAAACTCACCGAGGGCCCTGTCGCCGTTGGCACACGCTTCAAGGTTCGCTGCAAGCTGCCTGTCGGCTCGGTCCTGATCGACTACGAAGTCACCGATTGCAGCAGCCCCAGCGTCATCTCCCTCGCCGCGGACTGCTGGCTGTTCAGCGGCGTCGACACGATTCGCTTCACCGACGCAGCCGAGGGCTGTGACATCGACTACCGCGCCGAGTTTTCCTTCAAGGGGCCCTTCGCATCGCTCGAGGGCAGTCTCGAGCCGGGCATGCAGGCCATGGGACGCAAGGCCGTCGCCGGTCTGCTCGAGGCGCTGGAGGACAACTACGAAGCGCCGACGGCATCGAACTCCACGCAGCGCGCGGACCGCCTCGTCTGGCCCGGCCTCGCCTTGTTCAGCAAGTTCGGCTATCGCCGCGGCCGCAAGCACTTCAAACCGATCAGCGCCTCGCTGCGTGGGCGTCGCATGATCGTCACCGGTGCCAGCTCCGGCCTTGGGCTGGCCACGGCGCGCAGCCTCGCCGAGCGCGGCGCCGATCTCGTCCTGGTCATGCGTAACGAGGACAAGGCCAGCAGCGTCGTGGCGGAGCTCATCGGGGAAACGGGCAATGAGCACATCCGCTACGAAATCGCTGACCTGTCGCTGCTCGCCGACGTCGACAGCCTGGCGTCGAAGCTGCTGCAGGAGGACCGCCCGATCGATGTACTGGTCAACAATGCCGGGGCGCTGTTCAACGACTGGGGCCAGACCAGCGAGGGCCTCGAGCAGAGCTTCGCGCTGCTCCTGCTGAGCCCCTGGCGTCTGACCCGCGCGCTGCAGCCGCTGCTGGCGCGTGCGGAAGGACGCGTGATCAACGTACTCTCCGGGGGCATGTACAGCCAGAAGCTGTCCGTCAAGCACCTGCAGGCGCGCGAGGAAGGCTACGCCGGCGCCGCCGCCTACGCGCGATGCAAGCGCGCGCTGATGGTGGTCACGGAGGAGTGGGCCGAGGCCTGGGCCGATCAGGGCATCGTCGTCAACGCGATGCACCCGGGCTGGGCAAACACGCCGGGCGTCGAGAGCGCGCTGCCGGGCTTCCATCGCATTACCCGCCACATTCTGCGCACCCCCGAAGAAGGGGCCGACACGATCGTATGGCTTGCAGCAGCGACGGAGGCACGCGAGCTGTCGGGCAAGCTGTTCCTCGACCGCGAACCTCGCACCACGCACCTGCTCGCACGTACGCGGGAAAACGATGGCGGTGCCGAGCGAACGCGCCTGATGGAATTCCTGCAGGAGTTCGACGCCGCGACGGGCAGCGAGGCCGCCTAGCGTTTCAGGCTGTCGGAGCCCCCAGTCACGAATAGCCTTCGGCGGCGAGAGAGCCTTCAGCGGCGAGAGAGCCATCGGCGGCGAGAGAGCCATAGGCGGCGAGAGAGCCGTCAGCGACGCGGAACCGTCAGCGCCAAAAGCAGCGCCCGCAAAAAAAGGACTGCGCGGTGCTCAGGCGGCCCGGTCGACGAGGATGCGCGCCAGTTCGGCGCGGTGCGAGGCCGCATCGCCATACAGGCGGCGGCTATGCTCCTGACGCTTGAAATACAGCTGAACGTAGCACTCCCAGGTGAAGCCGATGCCACCGTGGCACTGCACGGCCCGCCCCGAAGCAAAGCCGGCCGTATCCCCGGCCGAGGCCTTTGCCATCAGCGCCAGCTCCCGCGCGCGCTCCGGTTCGTGGTCAAGGGCACAGGCCGCGCTGTAGAGCAGGGACTTGCTCTCATCGACAGCGAGCATCACGTTAACCAGCTGGTGCTTGACCGCCTGAAAAAAACCCAGCGGTCGATCGAACTGCTGGCGCTGCTGCGCATAGTCGACCGTTGTCTGCAGCTGCCACTCGGCCGCTCCCACCATCTCTGCGCTCAGCAGCATCAACATCACGGTCTCTGCAGCCCGCCAGGCATCGGAGCTGGCTGCAGCGATGCGTTCGCACGCTACGCCTTCGAAGACCAGACTCGCCTGATCGCGCGTGAGATCGAGGATCTGGTCCCGCCGCTGCTGTAGTCCCGCCGCGTCCCCGGCTACCCAGTACCACGCCGCGCTACCGTCGGGGTCCTCGGCCAACACCAGGAATCGCGAGCTCTTGCCGGCATCCTGCACCCAGGGAGCGACGCCGCTGAGCTTCCCGTCGACGACGCGCACGCCCGTTGCAGGTGCGCGGCCGACCTCGTCCATGCAGGCCACCGTGGCCGCACAACCGGCGGCGATTTCGGCAAGGGCGCTGTCGGCCGCAGGGCCTAGCTCGCGAAGCAGCGCCGTCACCTGCAGCGTGACCAGCAGCGGAGCGGGAACCGCGGCACGACCGCTCTCCTCCACCAGGCCGGCGACAGCGACCCAGGGCATGGCCAGCCCGCCCGCGCGCTCGGGGACGGCCAGCGAGGTCCATCCCAGCCCGACCATCTCCTGCCACAGCGCCTCGTCCCAGCACACGGCGGGCGCGCGATCCGGGTCATATTCCGCAGCCACAAGCGCGTGCAGGCGATCACTCGGGAGCCGCTCGGCGAACAGGCGTCGCGCTGAATCCTTGAGCATGCCGGCTTCCTCTTCGAAGCCGTAGTTGCGGGGTTGTGCCATGGTCTGCTGGTCCTGATTTTTCCCGATAGCTTTATTGCTTGCTGACTCGCGCGTCGCCTACGCGCCGCCAACTTGCGCCGCCAATTCGCGCCGGCGGATCGCATCGCGCCTTCGCATCCGGGGCTCGCGCTATTTCGACTTCGCCAGCCCGAGGACACGCTCGCCGAGTATGTTTCGCTGGATCTCGCTGGTCCCGGCCGCGATGGTGATGCCGTAGGAGTTCATGTACGCCAGCGGCCACTGGCCCCCACCCGGTGCCTGCCCGGCACCGAGATACAGTCCGGCAGCGGGACCGGCAACGTCGAGGGCGAGCTCGGCCGTATCCTGTGCGAGCTCCGAGGCCAGCAGCTTGTTCTGCAGCGGAAGACGCATGGGATGATCAATCAGACCCGGAACGCGCGCGCGCCGCTGGTGCTCCTTCAGCGCCTCTTCGCGGATCGCCTGCCTCACCATGCGATCGCGCAGCAGCGGGTCGTCCGCCGCACTGCCCTCCCCGCGCGCTGTATTGCGGGCCAGGTCGATGACGGCCCGGGCACTGGTATTGTGCGCGCTGCGACTCTTGAGCCCGCCGGCGCGAGGGGTCACGAGGTTACCTGCCCCGCGCTCGAAGAGCAGCGTGGTCATCGCCACCTGCCAGCCTTTGCCGAGCTCATCGAGGCGATAGGCATCGTCGATTTCGAGGTCTTCGAAGAAGACTTCGTTGAAGCCGGTCTCGCCGGTCATCTTGATCAGCGGGCGAACGCTGACACCCTTGCCAAGCGCCGAGGCAATGGGCACGACGAAGTAGGAAAGGCCTTCGTACTTGTGCCCCTTGTCCGTGCGCAGCAGCAGGATCATCCACTCGGCGAAATGCGCGAGGCTGGTCCAGACCTTGTGCCCGTTGATCACCCACTTGTCACCGCGACGCTCAGCGAAGGTCTGCACGTTGGCGAGATCGGAGCCGGCACCGGGCTCGCTGAAGCCCTGGCACCAGATGTCCTCACCGGAAAACAGGCGCGGCAGCAGGCGCGCCTTGAGCTCATCGCTGCCGTGGTTGAGCACCGTCGGCGCCGCCATCCCCAGGCCGATTACGTTCGGGAAATAGGGGGTCCGTGCGGCGAGCATTTCCTCGTTGGCGATGCGCTGACAGTCGCTCCTGCCGCCACCGCCGACGGCCTCGGGGTAGTCGCAACCCACGAGTCCCGCGTCGTAGGCGGCTTTCTGCCAGGCCTGCAGATAATCCATCTGCGCAGCGGTCATGATCTCCAGCGGCGATGTCGGAAGGCGTACGGGCGGCTCGCCCGGGTGATTGCTCGCCAGCCACTCGCGGCAGTGACTGCGAAACTCTGCCTGTTCGGGACTGTCCCGGCGTTCCCTGCCGGCAGCGCGATCGTTCATGGCTTGTCCTGCTCCCCTTCGGTCTGCAGCGAACTGCGGGACGTTCTCAAACGTGGATCAGTTTCGGTAGTCCAGCGGCGGCGCGCGATCGCCAAGCAACGCTTCATAGACGAAATCATCGCCCCGGCGCTGGCGGAATTCGGCCTCGGCGGCATCGCGAAGGGCCTCATCGGTGAACAGGCGGATCGCCGCCGAGCTGAGCGTGCGCGCCGCCAGGTCGGCGCCCTTGAAGCCGATCGACGTACCGCCGGCGGCAATCGCCTGCCAGCTGTGACCCGCCGTGCCGGGTACGAAGGTGGCCGTGCTCAGGCCCACGGTGGGAACGGCGATCGAGACGTCGCCCACGTCCGTCGACCCGTAGCCCAGTCCGACGCTGAAGGGCTGCACTTCCTTTTCGCTGCCGAGGGGCAGACCGGGCTGGTCGAAGGTTTCGTAGATCTCGCGCGCGAAACGGGCCTCCTCCGCGTTGTATTCGATGCCGCCCATTTCACGCAACGTCTCGTCCATCATCCGCGCCAGCGTCTCATTGACCAGCAACGAGTGATTGCCATGGATGATTTCGCTCTCCACCGTGGTACCCGTGCCGATGGCCGCGCCGCGGGCCGCCTCTTCGAGACGCTCCCACAGGCTTCGCACCGTCTTGGCGTCGGGATGCCGCAGGTAATAAAAGACCTCGGCGTAGTCCGGCACCACGTTGGGGGCATTGCCGCCAGCGGTGATCACGTAGTGAATCCGCGTTTCCTGCGGCACGTGCTCGCGCATCAGGTTGACCATGTGGTTCATCGCCTCGACGCCGTCGAGCGCCGAGCGTCCGCGATCGGGATTACCCGCCGCGTGGGCGGACACACCGGTAAAACGGAACTTGGCCGAGCGATTCGCCAGCGTGGTTCGCGCTCCCGCCGAGTTGCGGTCTCCGGGGTGCCAGTGCAGGGCAAAATCGACATCGTCGAAAAGTCCGGCACGCACCATGTAGACCTTGCCACTGCCGCCCTCCTCTGCCGGCGTACCGTAGAAGCGTACGGTGCCTTCCTGCCCCGTGGCATCAAGCCAGGCTGCAACAGCCATAGCGGCGGCCGAGGAACCGGCACCAAACAGGTTGTGGCCGCAGGCGTGACCCGCAGCCTTGTCTTCGATGAGCGAGCGCCTGGGGACTGAATCCTGCGTGATGCCGGGAAGCGCGTCGAACTCGCCGAGGATAGCGATCACCGGCTCACCGCTGCCATAGCTGGCCACAAAGGCCGTGGGAATATCGGCAACGCCCGCTTCAACCTCGAAGCCGGCTGCGGCCAGTTGCTCCTGAAGCAGCGCGCTGCTGCGCGTCTCCTGGTAGCCGACCTCGGCATACTCCCAGAGCAGACGCGCCGTGGTCGCCGTCTGCTCGTAGCTGTCCTCGAGATAGGCGATATGCGCCGGCTTCTGCGCCAGCGCGCCAGCGACGGGAATCGCGGCCACCAGCAGCGTCACAGCAAGTTTTCGGTGGATTGTTGATCGCATGCTTTACGCCCTCACTTTGCCTTATCAGTGATTCGATGTTGTTCAGTTGCCGCCGTACACACGGCCAAGTTCGTCCATCAGGATCGACAGTCCCCGCTCAATCGTCGCCTCGTCGCCCGCATAGGAAAGACGCAGGCATTCCCGACGGTGCGTCCAGTCGTCACCCGTGCCGATAAAGAAGTCGTTACCCGGCAGCACGATCACACCGCGCGACTTCAGGCGCTCGTACAGCTCCCGACTGTCGATCGGCAAACCCTCGCACCAGAGCCAGAGGAAGAAAGCGCCGTCCGCCGCATGCACCCGGACCGGAAGCTCGCCGCGACGGCTGTCGATACAGCGCAACGCGAGCTCACGACGCCGAGCGTAGAAAGGTCCGAGCGATTCGCGGCACAAGGTATCGAGACGACCATCCGCCAGCGTTCCGCGCAACAGCTGGGGACCGACGCTGGCGCTGGCAAGGCTGATCACGGTGTTTGCGCGCGCAAAGGCGCCGGTGATCTCTTCCGACGCGATGACGATACCTGTACGCACCCCCGGCAGACCGAGCTTGGACAGGCTCAGCATGAGCACGCAGTTTTCGTCCCAGTAGGAACCGCTATCGGCGTACATCAGGCCTGGAAACGGCTGCCCGTAGGCCGCGTCGATGATGAAGGGGATATCCTGTGCGCCGGCATGGCCGGCGAGGCGCTCAAGCGTTTCAACGCTCACTACGTTCCCCGTTGGATTCGATGGGCGCGACAGGCACAGCGCCGCAGCGCTGTCGTCAATCGCGAGCGCGTCGAAATCGACGTGGTAGCGGAAGCGGCCGCCGGCAAGACGCTCTACACGCGGACGCGTCGCCGTGAAAAAGTTCTCGCCAAGACCGATGTCGGCATAGCCGACGTATTCGGGGCTCAAGGGCAGATGAATCCGGCGCGCGGCGCCAGCGCTCGCAGCCCCGGCAAAGAGATTCGCGAGGACGAAAAATGCTGTCTGACTGCCGTTGGCGACCGCGATATTGTCCCGACCGATGGACCAGCCCGTACGCCGCGACAGATAGGAGGCGAGCTCCTCGCGGAACGCGCGATCGCCAAGGGGGGACTGATAGACACCGAAAAGCTGATGACGACGCCGATCGTCGGCCAGGATCTCCTGGATACGCTCGCTGAAAAAGGCCTCCGCTCCCGCTACGCGCCCGGGATTGCCACCCCCCATGAACAGCAGTGACGGGTTCTCCTCGAGCGCTGCACCGAGATCGTCCATCAGCGCACTGATGCCGCTGCTGGCCGCGAACTTGTCGCCGAAGGCGCTCAGGCGCATGGCGTTTCCCGATCACCGGAAGCGGCGCGCCAACGATGCGGCGCTGGAGCGGAACCAATCAAGGCGCGATCAATAGTGCGGAGGGCGCTCATCAGCGGCAGCACCCGGCGCGTTCGCATCGGCGAGCGCTACGGTCAGTGAACGGAGCTGTTCGGACAGATGACGCAGTTGTTGCTGCATCGCGAGCAGGTCGGACTGCTGCAGGGCAAGGGCGTCGCTCAGGCCGTTGATCGAGTCACCCTGAAAAGCCAGCTCTGCTTCGAGATCGGCGATCCGCCGGGCGTGCTGCCCCGCTGCGTCGTCGTCATGCTCCGTCAAGCTCAAGTCCTCTACGAATCCTGGGAACCACCCGGCGACCACCTTTTCCCGCCGCAGCGAGCGCCGTACCCTACACCGGGGCCACTCGGAGGGGCAATGATAATGGCGGGGAGGAAGGCTGGCATGGGGCGCACCGTGTACAGCACGGACAGGGGCCGTCTGTGTCCGGACTGCGGCGCGGTCAAGGCCGACTGCCGATGTCGACTGGTCAAGGCGCAGACGCCGGGGAGCGACGACGGCGTTGTACGGATCCGTCGGGAAACCAAGGGCCGTGGAGGCAAGGCCGTAACGATAGTCACCGGCCTGGCCCTGGCGGATACAGAACTCAAGGCCATGGCGAAGACCCTCAAACAGCGCTGCGGGGTGGGCGGCGCAGTCAAGGAGGGGAACATTGAAATCCAGGGCGAGCAGCGCGAGACGATCCGCGCCTACCTCGAGAAAGAGGGGTATCGGGTGAAATTGGCCGGTGGCTAGCACACGCGATCGACTGGTTATTTTTTAGCCTCATTGATCAATATTTGATCGCTGAATCAGCCTATTTGGCCATATATGACCATAAAAATTGCGATTCCCTGATCTTTCAGTCAAAAAACCTCGCTAAGTCTTTGATTTCTTCTTGCAGATGGATGCCCGTGTGCTACAACATGCATAACGGTCCAGAACGGCCCGTTCGCTAGCAAGCTGAACCGGTCCGCAGCTGACAAAGAGCAGCCGGATCTCATTTCCTGCGAGGAGCCTGCTATGTACATCACAGCCGAACACCTGCGCGAGCAGGTCATTCGTCCGACGCTGAAATACCTCGGTGAGTGGTCGTCCGAGGCGGAGCGCCAGCTCCTCACCGATGCGCTTCGAAGCTGCGAGCTTCGAGGCACGCAACGGTCCCGCGATGGCCTCGGCCTCTTCGGGATCAGTTCGGTGGAGCACCGCGATCTGTGGGATCGCTTCCTGGCCTTCCGCCCTGACCTGGCCAGCCGCGTGCGCGGCCTGGCCAGTCAGCGCGCTTTCCTTTCAGACCCGGACCTTGAGCTGCAGACCAATCTCAGCTATTGCGTCGCGATCGCGTGGATGATGAAGCTGCGGCAGCGCGAGCAGGACGACTGGCAGAGCATCGCTCCGGCGATGGCGCCCCTCGCGGCCGTCGCGCACGCCTGAGCGTTTGCTCGCCCGCCCGACCCGCTAAAGTCCGACCTCGTTGCGCCAGCGCTCGAGGTCCTCTGACTCGTCCACGTCGTAGAGCGCCTCCAGCAGGTCCACTTTCCTGCCGAGCGCCTTCGCTTGAGCCATTGACTGCTCCAACACCTGCGCGCTTCCCCAGCGAATGCCCGAGAACAGTCGCGCGTCGATACTCCGGCACCCGACCAGCACATAGCCTCCATCCTCGGCGGGACCGAATACGAGATCGGAAGACTCGAGCGCCGCGAAAGCATCGCGCAGGTAGCGCGCGTTCAGCCCCGGACAGTCACTGCCGACGAGTACCACCCGCTGCGCACGGCGAAGACCCGAGGCAAGCGCATGCGCCATCCGGTCACCGAGATCTGCCCCCGCCTGCTGACGCGGCCCCTGCATGCCAGCCGCGACGAGATCATCGATCAGCGGATGCGCTGAGACCTCGTCCAGCCACAGTTCCACGGCGCCGAGGCGAGCGCCGAGCAGCGTTCGTGCGCTACGCTCGAGCAGGGTCTCGTGAACGCGACAGGCTTCCTTCACTCCAAGGGATCGGGCGAGACGCGTCTTGACACGCCCTTGGCGCGGATAACGCGCAAACTGCTGCAACAGGCGCGGAGCGCGGGCATCATCAGTCACGCGGCCCCGGCACGCCCCCGGCTGTCAGCGACCAGCGCGTGTCGCCCGTAGTAGTGATGCCAGAGACGCTGCGGCGACACGCCCAGACAGTAAGCCAGACGCAGCGCCCACATACGCAGGATCGTAGCCAGCACGCCCTTTTCGTCCCAGCGTCGGCCGCTGCTGCGCACGCGCAGCGCGAGGCAGGCAGGTCGCGCGCGGCGGCGCAGGCGCTTGCAGATTTCCACATCTTCCATCAGCGGAATCGGCGCAAAGCCGCGCACGCGGTCGAACAGCTCACGCGATATAAACAATCCCTGATCCCCCGTTGCCACTGAAGTGAGACACGAGCGCCGGTTCATGAACCAGCCGATCAGCGGCAGCGCTCGCGATCGGCCGACGAGGCGGACGCGGCAGAAACCCCAGGCGGCCGACGACGCCGCGAGCCCTTCAAGAGACGCGAGGCACTCCGCCTCGGTGAACTCCGGATCGGAATCAGCGTGCAGAAAAAACAGCCAATCTCCACGCGCAGCCTGACCACCGAGATTCATCTGCGCCGCACGCCCGCGATCACCGAGCAGCACAACGGAGGCCTCGCGCAGCGCGACGGCCGCGCTGCGATCCTCACTGCCACCATCGACCACCACGATCTCGGCTGAGGGAAAGCGATCGCGGAGTTGCCGCAGCAGCGCGGACAGGCGCGCTTCTTCGTTGAGCACGGGAAGAACCAGACTCAGGCGCGGGGAAGGCTCAGTACTGGCCACGGCGCTCGCCGGGCGTGAACAGCCTCGCGTCACGACCCATACGGTGATCGAAGACCACGCTGTAGGCCAGCACGGCTTTTACGTAGTCGCGGGTTTCGCGATAGGGAATCGACTCGATCCAGGCATCGACGGGCAGCCCGCTATCGACCCAATGCTGCACGCGGTTCGGGCCCGCGTTGTAAGCAGCGAGGGCAACGGCGCGATTGCCGTCAAAGCGGTCGAGCAACTGACGGTAGTAGGCGCTACCGAGGTCGAGGTTGTGGTCGACTTCGTACAGCTGGCTCACGTCCAGCTTGAGGCCGACATCGCGGGCAACGGCGATACCGGTCGAAGGCATGAGCTGCATCAGCCCGCGCGCGCCCACGGGCGAACGCGCCGTGGGAAAGAAGGCAGACTCTCGCCGCGCAATGGCCATCAGTTCGCTGGTGCGCACGCCGCGCACCGATGCACGGGTCTCGAAGGCGGATGTGTAGGCCAGGGGAAAGCGCAGTTCGAGGTGATCCCAGGCATTACCCGCATTGGCTGCATCGATGGCCAGGCGGTACCAGCCCTGCTGTTCTGCAACCTGTGCGAGCAGCAGCCGCGAGTTCGTGTCGACCCGCGGCAGCAGATGCGTCCACTCGGCGTGGGCCAGCCGCGACTCCTCGATGGCGTTCAGTTCGTGTACGCGCCAGGCGGCCTCACGCGATACGGGCGGTAGCGAATCGGTGAGCTCGGGACGCAGCGGCCGCGGCGATGCCGCCTGGAATGCGTACTCCTGGTCGATGTGATCGGCGGCGAGAAAGCCGTAGTAGCTTCGCTCGCGCGCCAGCGATCGAAGAGTCTCCTCAGCGGCCTCGCGCTTGCCGAGCGCCTCGAGACTCCGTCCGCGCCAGTAGCGCCAGACGTCCTCATTTGCGGCCTGCTCGCCCAGCGCGCCGAGATGACGATGGATACTGCTCCAGTCCTGCTCGGCAATCGCCCAGCGCAGGCGGATGGCCGTGAGTCGATCATCGCCCCAGCGCTCGAGTTCGCCGTCTGCCCAGGCGCGCACCGCCCCATCGTGCTCGATCAATCCGCGCAGGGCGATGGCCTCCTCGACGCGCCGGCGCTGCTTGGAGTCGAGCACTGCCAGATCGAGCGCAAGCAGTTGCTTCAGGGCGCGGGCCGGGTCGTAGCGCGAATAGCGTTCGAGGCCGAGCGTGATGATTTCTTCGCGGTACGGTGATTCGACGGACTCGCTCAGGCGCAGCGTACGCTGCGGTTCGCGGTATACGCGCAGCAGCACATCGAGCGCTTCGCGCGGACCACCGAGGGAAGCCACGTAGCGAAGCAGACCTGCCTCGCGCGCGGCGAAGGCAAGCGTCGCGCGCCTCCAGATCAGGCTGTCGTCGGGACCGCCGGCCTCTTTCCACAGGCGGAACAGTGGGTCGCAGGCCTCATCCACGGAGCTGCTTGCCAGGAACAGTCGGGCGGCGAGGTCCCAGGCCTCGGTTTCCTGCCCTCGGCCGCGCTTCGCGCGAGCGTAGTAGCATCGCAGCTTCTCGCTCCGCGGCTCCTGCGTCGCCGCCTGCAGAAAGTCTCCCCAGCGTCGATCGCGCCCTGCTCTCGCGAGGTAATGACCGAGATAGCGTACGCCGAGCGGGCTGTCGCGATGCGCATCCACAAACGCGCGGGCCTCGTCGCCCGGCGTGTGCCGCAGGCGCGTCATGAGCCGATCATAGTCCGCATAGGAAGCCAGCGGATACGTCCCGAGGCGCTCGCGCTCACGATCGAAGCGCGACCAGTCGCCCGCGCGCGCGGCTGCACGCAGCTCGAGGAAGGTATCGCGACCCGCGACGATATCGCGATCGCCCACACCTTCAGCGAAAAACGCGAGCGCCCGAGGTCCGTACGCGCTCGAACACGCAACGGTAAAAGCGGCGATGCGCACGAGGCTCGCCGACGTCCTGCGCCGACGCGATCGCATCGGCACGGTGCCGGCTGTTGAAGAAAACGCAGGCGCTGTCGGCGTGGGCGCAGCGAAAGCTGGTAGCCGGAGCTGCGCGCAGCAGCGCAGAAGCATGGACATGGGGACTGCGACGATCAGCGCATTGGCCAGATGCATTGACCATGTCTGCAATGACCATGTCTGCATTGACCATGTCTGCATTGACCATGTCCGCATTGACCATAGAAGACGTGACCACCTGCCTCGCTTCATGCCTCGCTTCCTCGTCCGCGCCGGATTCGACGTGCGCGTCCTCAAACTCGCCTCATCAGGACCGGAATCGAGGAGCGCTTGCGTTCAGACAACTGCGGCGGATCCTATCACTGTGTCACACGTTAGCCGGATCATTGGTGCCGGCAAAGCGCTTCGAGCGGGCGCGCTTAAGGCTGAGACCTGCGGCGAGCCGGCCGCGCTGCCTGTTTACTGGCTCGAGTTACTGGCTCAACTTACTGCCTCGACGCTCGGCGCTGCTGAAGTTCGATCAGCAGGTGCTCTGCAGAAGCGACCACCTGCGTATTCACGTTCTCGATCTTCAACTCGCGCAGGAAGTCGGCAAGGACCAGCTTCGCATCTGACAGCAGATCCCGGCCGCCACGCGTCAGCTTTGCCAGACTTTGGCGAGCATCGCGACTGTTTTTTTCCGTCACCACATAACCCAGTTTTTCCAGCGGCTTCAGCGCGCGAGTAACGCCCGATGGCGATACGGACAGCGTCCTCGCCAGGGCTACGCGGGTCAAACCGTGCTCGGCGGCCTGCAGGGTCCGTAGCAACCGGTATTCACTGAAAGTCACGCCACGACTGTGCGACAGCGCACTGTCCAGACCGCGCTCGAGTGTCGCTGCCGTGGCCAGGATCTGCATCACGACGCTTTCGGATTTTGTCAGCTGATCATTCATTGGTGCAATATACGTGATCGCTCACGGATATTGCAAGCATATTTCTCGGCGAGCCTCAGCTCGCGGCTAACTGCGTGACAAGGAGTGCTCGCAATCGCCCCTGCTGTTCATACGCCGACATTAACCGTCGCTGCGCCCGAATCGAGTCACCCACGCTTTGGTTCTCCTCTGACATGCGGCACACTCTCGAGGCGACGACCCCGCCAGCCTCACAAAGGAAGCATCGGATGACGCCACAGACACTCCCCGGCCGCCTGGCTCTGGGCCTTGCCGTTCTGCTCGCCAGCCCCCTCGCGTACAGCAAAGACACGCTTCTGGGCTTCGGAGCGGCCAGCAGCGAAGAGCAGCTAGAACTCGAAGCGCGCTTCAAGGCGAAGCTGAATCCCGCCGATCAGGATGAATGGATGCAGGTGCTCACGGAGCAGCCGCACCACGTGGGCTCCGCGGCAGGCGCCGAGTATGCGCGGTGGATCAAGGCCAAGTTCGACAGCTGGGGGTATGACGCGGAGATCGTGCAGTACGACGTCAGCATTCCCTTTCCCACCTTGCGCTCCGTCGAGCTGACGGCCCCCGAGCCGTTCACCGCGAGCCTTGACGAGGCGCCGGTGGCGAGCGACCCCAGCACGCAGGATCCCGTGGACCTCCTGCCGCCCTACCACGCCTTTGCGACGGCCGGAGATGTGGAGGCGGAGCTGGTATTCGTCAACTACGGCCTGCAGGAAGACTACGACGTTCTCGCCCGCCGCGGCATCGATGTCAAAGGCAAGATCGTTATCGCCAAGTACGGCCGCTCCTGGCGGGGCATCAAGCCCAAGCTTGCGGCAGAGCACGGCGCCATCGGCGCACTCATTTATTCGGACCCGGCCGACGACGGCTACGGTCAGGGCGACACCTACCCCGACGGGCCCTTCAAGAACGCCACGGGCGCCCAGCGCGGCTCGGTGATGGATTTGCCCAAGCGCCCGGGAGACATCCGCACCCCTTACGTCGGCGCGAAAGCTGGGGTCGAGCGCATTCCTATGGAGGAAGTCGAAACGCTCACGCCGATCCCCGTGCTGCCCCTGTCCTACGCTGACGCCGCGCCGCTGCTGCAAGCACTTGGAGGACCCGTGGCGCCGCGGGACTGGTTCGGCCAGCTGCCCTTTGCTTATCACATCGGCCCGGGGCCGGCGCGGGTGCGCCTCGCGCTCGATTTTCGCTATGAGATCGTGCCGGCTTACAACGTGATCGCCCGACTCCCGGGCGCGCGACTCCCCGACCAGTGGATCATGCGAGGCAACCACCACGACGGCTGGAACCACGGCGCCGCGGACCCCATCTCCGGCCTTGTTGCCCTGATGGCGGAAGCCAAGGCCCTGGGCGAGCTCGCGGCCGAGGGTCATCGTCTCGACCGGACCGTGATCTACGCGGCCTGGGATGCGGAAGAACCGGGCCTGATCGGCTCCACGGAATGGGTTGAGGACAACGCCTCCGCCCTGCGTGAGCACCTCGTCGCCTATTTGAACACGGACGGAAACAGCCGCGGCTTCGTGAGCATCGGCGGCAGTCACAGCCTGCAGCGTCTGATGAATGAGGTGGCCGAGGACACGCTCGATCCGCTCGTCGAGGCATCGGTGAGCGATCGCCTGCGCGCCCGCATGCGCACGAGCGGCGATGCCGACGAGAGCAAGATGGCCGACGCCCCGGAGTTACCGATTGCCTCCCTAGGCTCGGGCTCGGATTACTCGCCGTTCCTGCAGCATCTGGGGATTGCATCGCTCAACAGCAGTTTTTCCGGCGAAGGCCCGAGCGGCAGCTACCACACGCTGTACGACACCTACGCCCACTACGCGCGGTTC